>JAXLTW010000005.1:0-147545 GCA_046329865.1 Chitinophagales bacterium
AGCACCCGTTTCTGTGCGTTGGTCAGTTCGAATGGAAGTGCATCATTATAGAACCGGTAAAAGTAATTGTCCACCTTTTCGAGGAAGATGCCCGGTTCTCTTTTTTTGAGAATTTTTAATTGCAGCAGGTTGAGCTGGATGAGGAACAGCTCTTCAAACTTCAGGCGTTTTACGGCATCTTGCTGCAATGTCAGGGTAGCCGGCAGATGTATGTTTTTTACGGCGTCAAAACGTGACAGCAATTTATATTTGGAAAGAATGGACGAAGGCAGATTTTCTATGATATGTTCCGGCTTTAACTGCAGCAACAGCGTCTGCATCAGTCTGGAAATGCCTTTGCTGTCCAGTCCTTTGGTTTTCATTTTTTCCGACGTATTGTACATCGCCCGGAAAGTACCGGATTCGTCCGTATTGAATACCGACAATTTTTCCAGTTCCGGATGCGTGATATTCAGCTTGCCGTTGAACCAGTTGGGCTTTCCGTACAGCACATAGGTTTCCTTGGTATCCAGGCTGTTCACCAGCCATTTGATGCCCTGAAACCAGACCAGTTCTATGCTGCCGTCGTTGTCGTAAAAGACAGCGGTCAGGCGTTTGCCTCTGCCATTGCCGATTTCTCTGATATCGCGGATTTTTCCTTTGAGCTGGATATAGGTTTGCGTATTGTCAATATGCTGTGTGGAGTAAAACTGCGTCCGGTCTATATAGCGATATGGATAGAGTTTCAGCAGGTCGCCGAAGGTGAAAATCTGTGCTTCTTTTTTCAGTATTTCCGCACGTTCCGGCCCCACACCTTTGAGGAATTCGATAGGAGTGGAGAGGAATGGTTTGTGTTGCAAAGAAGACATGAAGCAAATATAATTCTTTGCGATTCAAAAACGCGCAATAGATTTACTTCCAGGCCAGGCTTTCGATGATATGTTCCACATCTTTTCGGAAATAGGCAATCGATGGTGCGATGGAATCCGCATTGGGGGAGGCATAGAAATACAGGGAGCCACGTAAAAAATGACGGGCGCTGTCCGTAACATAAAACTGCACTCCGCTGGCAGCGTTGCCACCTACATCATACAGGATACCGGATACGTTTTTGTTTTTACCGCGAACAGGTGTTTCGTCGATATAGTCTGCTTTCACCGTGTGTTTGAAAGTCAGTTTGTAACTGTCGCGGATAAGTTTGTCCAACGTGTTGTTTTGGTCGATGGAGGTGTAGCTCAAATAGATTTTTCCTTTGTATTCAGGATAAATGATATTGAACCAGCATGGATGTGTGTTGATTTCTACCGGGTTGGAGGAGTCTTTCTGTATCTGGCCGTAGTCGGCATATTCAAAAGTGAATGGGCAGGTCGGATTGCTGTATAGCGTGTACGCCCGTTCCTTTGGAAATTCAATCCGGAAATAGGCGTTGCGTTTCGGGGTGTAATTTTCCTTGCAGGAAGTGTAGAGGAGAGTAATAAGAATTAAGTAATAAGTAATAAGATTTTTTTGTTTGAAAAAAACTGAAATCATAAATCTGGAATCTGAAATCATAAATCGTACATCGTTAATTGTTAATCGTTAATTTAACCCTGATTACTCTCGTTTTATCTGCTTCCAGAATCAGGAAGGTAAAATCTCTGAATTTCAGTACATCTCCTTCTACCGGTATTTCTGCATTTAATTCCAGAATCAGTCCTGCCAGGGAATCCGCGTCGCCGCTCACTTCCTCAAAGGTGTTGCCCGGAATCTCCAGTACCTTACAGACATCATTTAAAGCGGTTCTGCCTTCAAAGATAAAGTTATAATTGTCAATTTTCTTATAGTCGATTTCGCTGGCATCATCAAATTCGTCCTTGATATCACCGATGACCTCTTCCAGCACATCTTCCAGGGTCACGATGCCTGAGCTGCCGCCGTATTCGTCCACCACAATCGCCATGTGAACACGTTTGGACTGAAAGTCTTCGAGCAGGTCGTCAATCTTTTTGGATTCAGGAACAAAGAAGGGTTGTTTGATTAATTGCTGCCAGTGGAAATCTTTGTCGGCGTCAATATATTTCAATAAGTCCTTGGCATAAATGATACCCACCACTTTGTCGAAGTTGTCCTCTACCACCGGAATGCGGGAGTAGCCCGATTCGCGAACGGTGTTGAGCAATTCTTCAAATGTAGCGTCCTTGTCCACCGCCACCACATCCATACGGGAGCGCATGATTTGCGTTACGACGATATTTCCGAATTTTACAATACTTTTCAGAATCCGGGTATCGTTTTTTTCGGTATCATTTTTATCCTGAGAGGTCGTAATGTCTATCGCTTCATCAATATCTTTGGCGGTAACGCTCTTGTTGACACCTTCGAGCCGTTTCTCAAAGAAATTGGAGGTGAAGATGAGCCCTCTCACGAAAGGCGCAAAAAGCGTGCTGAAAAACTGTATCGGATGTATCAGCAGGCGAGCCACTTTGAGATTGTTTTGTGAGGCGTATATTTTAGGAATCACCTCTGCAAACAGAACGATGATGAATGTCTCGAAGGAAACCTTAATAATAAATTCCAGCGTTTTGTGATGCTCCAGAAATTCCTGCCGGATCAGCACGCCAATTAAGGACTCGAACAACAACACGATGCTTAAACTGAATAAAGTGATGGCGAGCAGGATGGTGGCTAATAACCTTCTTGGCTTTTCTATGAATTCGAGGATGGCTTTATCTGTTTTGTCGCCGGAGCCTTCTAAAATATGCAACTGTCTGTTGTCCAGAGAAAACAGCGCCACTTCGGTGGAACTCATGATACCGGTAAGCATTAATAAAACAAAAATGCCGATGATTTCGTACACCACAGCGATATTAAACGGGTTGAATACCTCGTTCCAGGGAATTACGAACAGTAAGTAAGAGCAGAAGCGTATGGGAATGTCGTCGTCCAATTTTGTAAAATTTCTTTAAACCATTAGAATGGTAAATCATCATCAAAACTTGGTTCCGTCAATGCGCCGGAAGCAGTAGATGAATCTGTTTCTGATTTATGTTCAGAGGTGCCCTGCGGAGACGAAGACGGATCTTTCTTATCCAGCAACTGAAAGTTCTCTACGACAATTTCTGTGGTATAGCGTTTATTGCCTTCCTTGTCTTCCCAGGAGCGGGTTCTTAATTTACCTTCTATAAAAACATTTGAGCCTTTTTTAAGAATACGTTCCGCCCTTTCGGCCACGCCGCGCCACATGACAATATTGTGCCATTCCGTCTGTTCGGTGTAGGTGCCATCCTGGTTTTTGTAGGATTCATTGGTGGCTAAGGGGAAATTACAAACCGTGGTAGTCGCATTAATCTTTCTAACTTCGGGGTCTTTGCCCAGGCGACCAATTAGAATAACTTTATTAACACTCATAGTTTTACAATTAGATTACAAATATACGTATTTTGATGTCGGTCAATGATATTCGTTTATCTAAGTTAAAAAATTTAATCTATCTGCCAAATAAGAACGGATAATTTTTGGGAATGCATAGGACAAAAGCGAAGTTTTCGGGATTTTTAGCCATGATTGCTCCGGGTTGGGCAGTTTTTTCAGCCTTATTTCGTAGAAATAACCATTAATATATTGATGAGACAAGGTTTGTTTGTAAACCGGCCGATGTTCAAAGGTTGATGGTGTACGGCTAATTCCCTGTAAAATCTTACTATTGTCTATGGACCATTGGCCGCTGACATCTTCATCCATCGGAAACTCAAACAGTCCTTTCCAGATGTCCCTGTCCGTTCTTTGCCGGATGTACAGGTTGTTCGCATCGTGCAGGACAATATAATGGAAATGCCGTTCTTTTTTAAGCAGCTTTTTAGCTTTGACAGGCAACAGGCTAATTTTATCGGATGCATAAGCCTTGCATTCGGAGCTGAACGGACACTGCCCGCACAACGGCTGCTGTGGCTTGCATACCAGCGCTCCGAAATCCATCACCGCCTGATTGTACAGTGCCGGATTTTTCTTGTCCAGCAGTTTTTCCGCCAATGCCTCAAATTGTTGTTTTCCGGCAGTGGAATCTATGGGTGTTTCTATTCCAAACACCCGGGACAATACCCTGTATACATTGCCGTCCACCACTGCATGTGGCAAATCGTAGGCAAAGGAAGCGATGGCTGCCGCGGTATAGTTACCGATGCCTTTAAGTTTTAAAATTTCAGCATGAGAGGCAGGGAATTTGCCATGGTGGAGGCTCATCACCAGCTGGGCCGCACTGTGAAGGTTGCGTGCCCGGGAGTAATAACCCAGGCCTTCCCATAGCTTCAGGACTTCATCCAAAGGCGCTTGCGCCAGCTTCTTTACGGTGGGATATTGTTTGACAAAAGCCAGATAGTAGGGTGTTCCCTGTTCTACCCGTGTCTGTTGCAGGATGATTTCAGAGAGCCATATCTTATAAGCATCTTTTGTCTTCTTCCAGGGCAGATTCCTGATGTTGGGATTATACCATTCTAGCAGTTTTTTGGAGAAAGAAAAGGACATGTACAAGGATAAATTGAAAGGCGAAAATAAGCGCTAAACCGTCATTTTCCCCGAAAATGATAATTTTTTCTCTAATGAATACTTACTTCTTTATACTTCCCCATATTAAAAAAACCCTAATTTCGTGTATATTAGTAAGTTAGTTAGAAATTATTTTGCATTTTTGTAGTCCAATTAAACAATAACCATGAGAAAAGCAGACATTATCACCACCATTTCTGAGAAAACAGGAGTACCCAAAGTAGACGTACTAGTAGCTATGGAAGCCTTCTTTAAGGAAGTAAAAGACACCCTGGCTGACGGTGAAAATCTGTATGTGCGCGGATTTGGAAGTTTTATCGTGAAAACACGTAAGGCAAAAATCGGACGTAATATCAAGAAAAATATAGCCATTGAGATTCCGGAGCACCAGATTCCGGCATTCAAACCATCTAAAGTATTTGTGGAGCAGATTAAAGAATCCAGCGCTAAACGTCTAAAAGACAAAGAATAGTTAATTTACGACAGTGCAGAAGGGACAGATAGCATTAGGTGCAGGGGCACTGATTTTAGCAGCAGCACTTTATTTCGGTGGTAAAACCACCGCTAAGAAAGAGAACGTTACCACATCGGTGAATACGTCATCCTTTTCCTTTGAAACGTATGAAAAGAACAGGAAAGAAGCATTAGATGTTGCGAGCAGGGAAAAGCTCGCAATGCTCGTTTCTGCGCTGAAAGTGCCCGAAAGTGACACTGCCGCCCGCAAAAAGGGGTATGTTCAGTTGTCCGAATTCTGGAAAGAACAGCAGGACCCCGCTTTAGCCGCCTATTATGTCTATCAGTATGCCCAGGTAGACCACACAAAACCGGCCTTTGAAAATGCCGGAGATGCCCTTTTAAGTGTATATAAAAGTGGCTCAGACTCAGTAATTTCAAATAATTTGATTACCTTTGCGCTCCGTTCTTACGAGGAGGCAGTCAGGATAGATGGCAGTGATGTGGAGTTGAAGATAAAACTGGCGGATGTATATGTGCAGGGTTCGCAGGAACCGATGAAAGGAATCGGAATATTGCGCCAGCTCTCGGACAGTCTTCCTGACAACATTCCGGTTTTATTAGCATTGGGTAGATTATCCATTCAGTCCGGACAATTTGATAAAGCGAAGGAACGGTTGCAGAAAGTGCTGAAATTAGCGCCGCAAAATACGGAAGCCATGTATTTTCTGGCCATCGCCGAAGCGCAGTTGGGACATACGGATGAAGCCATACGGATGTTTGAAATGTGCAAACAACTGGTAGGAAATAAAGATTTTGATAAAGAAATAGACGAAATCGTCAAAAATTTAAAAAGTAAAAAAGTTTAACTATGCCTTGCGGAAAAAAAAGAAAGCGTCATAAGATCGCGACGCACAAAAGAAAGAAAAGACTGAGAAAAAACCGTCACAAGAAGAAGTAATTAAGTTACATGTTAATCGTTATCAGGTTACTTTCAGGTACAACATATAACAATTAACAAATAACCTTTAACACATTATCAATGATAAAAGAATTAGTAATACATGCTAATTCCAAAGGTGTTGAAATTGCTCTTCTTGAAAACAAAAAATTAGTCGAATTTCATCTTGATGCTTATGATAAGGAAGGTTTTTCAGCCGGTGATATTTACCTGGGAAGGGTAAAGAAGTTAAATCCGGGATTAAACGCCGCCTTTATAGATATCGGGCACGAAAAAGATGCTTTCATACACTATTCAGATTTAAGTCCTTATGTCCGTTCTGTCAGAAAGTTCAGTTCGGATGCATTCAGGGGCGAGCAATCACACTTATTGGATACCTTTGAGTTTCAAATTACCATTCAAAAGAACGGGCAGATGGTGGACGCTTTGGAAAAAGGGGATATCCTCATTTTTCAGATTTCCAAAGAAGCCATTTCTACAAAAGGCCCCCGTCTGACCTGCGAATTATCAATTCCGGGAAGATACGTGGTATTAGTGCCGTTCACCAACACGGTCGGCATTTCCAAAAAAATTGATAAGCCGGAAGAACGTGACCGCCTGCATGATATCATGCATAAGATAAAGCCGAAAAACTTTGGCTTTGTTGTACGCACAAACGCGGAAGGTGTGGGCAAAGACGAGTTGAAACACGACGTGCAGAACCTGATGAACAAATGGAAGATAATGACGGAAAATATCCGCTACCAGAATCCTCCGAAGTTGTTGCTGAAAGAGATGAATAAGACGTTCTCTATTGTCCGCGATCTGATGAACGACAGCTTTTCTAAAATCATTACCGACAATCCTACATTGCACGGCGATTTAAAAGCCTATATCAAGGAGCACGCTCCCGAACAATCTCCCATTCTGAACAGATACGACGACAAAACACCTTTGTTCGAAACATTTGATATCAGCCGGCAGATAAAAACGGCATTTGGCAAAACTGTTACGCTGAAAAGCGGCGCTTATGTCATTTTGGAGCATACGGAAGCCCTGCATGTCATTGATGTGAACAGCGGGCCAAAGGTGAAACGGGATGTGGAGCAGGATACACACGCCTTTAATATCAATGTGGAGGCGGCACAGGAAATTGCACGTCAACTGCGCCTGCGCGATATTGGCGGTATCATCGTGATAGATTTCATCGATATGAAATCGTCTGAGTATAAACATAAATTATACGAAGCAATGCTAGAAGCGATGCGACCGGACAAGGCAAAACACGTCATACTGCCGGTGAGCAAATTCGGTCTGATGGAAATCACGCGCCAGCGGATGAAAGAGCAGGTCAGCATAGACACGCGTGAGCCGCTTATGCAAGGCAACAGCAAATATAAGGTGGACCAGCCCTTGCAGATTATCGATAATATTGAGACGGAACTGATGCACCTCAAAACACATGAGGCTAAGAATTTTCTGCTGTATGTGCATCCGTTCATCTATGCCTATATGAAAAAAGATACCTTTTCGTTCCGGATGAACTGGTATGCTAAAATCAAGAAATGGGTTCGGTTAATTCAGGATTCTTCGTTACACCTGGCGGAATACAAACTGGTGACTAAGGAAGGCGATAAGGTGTAGAATGGAAGAATGATGAAAGAGTAAGAATTTTTTCTTGGTTCTTTATTCCTGATTCTTTATTCTTTTCTCTTTAGATAGTCATAATCTCTTCTTCTTTCATTTGCAGCATCTTGTCTACTTTGGTGATGTGCTCATTGGTCAACTGCTGAATGGTCTCTTCGGCATCTTTGCCTATATCTTCACTCAATCCATCTTTCACCAGTCCTTTTACCATTTCATTTCCGTCTTTGCGGGCGTTACGGATAACAATCTTGGTTTGTTCGCCGTGGTGTTTGGCTTGTTTGACTAAGTCGCGGCGGCGCTCTTCCGTCATCGGAGGTACGGACAACCGGATATTCTCGCCGTCGTTTTGCGGGGTAATGCCAATATTGCTCTGGAAGATGGCGCGTTCTACGTCACCGATAATTTTTCGTTCGAAGGGTTGCACCAGCAATGTTCTCGCATCCAGTAATTTTATACTGGCCACCTGGTTGATTGGAGTGGGCATGCCGTAGTACTCAACCGTAATGCCCTGGAGCATGTCCGGACTGGCTTTGCCGGCGCGCACTTTGCGCAGTTCATCTTCAAGATGCTTCAGGCCTTTGTGCATCGAGTCCTTGGTTTCGTCGAGAATCAGTTGTACTTCTTCTTCCATCGTTGTGCAATTTATGCACGCAAAGATAAAATAAATAGTGGACAGTTAGCAGATGACAGTTGTCAAAATATGTAGCGCTATTTTATAATTTCTTTAGCATTTGTATCATACAATGAAATTGTATAAATTTGATAACGATGAATCAGTTCTTAAAAGCAGTAGCGCTATGGTTGCTTATTTTTCCGAACATAAGTAGGATACACGCGCAACAACTGTCATTAGTGCATTGTATGGATGGCGGCAGGTCGGAAATATTGCGTTCATTTGATGTTTTGCCTACCAGAGAATACTTGCTGGACATCCGTTCTCAATCGAAATCAGGTTACTTTGAAAGTGATAATATGGATTCTTTATCTTATTACTTCGGCACAAACTGGCTGGTAAAACTGGCTGCCGATGGAGATACCTTGTGGCGTAAACGTCTCGCACATACAGAAAGAGCTTTACATACTGAATATTTTCCATCATGGTTTGGTTCTATTCCTTTCTCTGCTTTCGGATACCCACTTACCGATAATTTATACAGCGTACTTGATGACGAGGTTATTCTGCATTATAATTTTTTTGAATCCATACAGTTGGAATCCCCGTATGGAGTCATTAATGATTCGCTTAGAAACAACATTCTGGTATTTGGCATATTGAGAAGTGATAACGGAGCAGAAATGGTTGAACCGTTCCAGATAGATACGCTTATTTATATTCCTAAAGATACATCAGTCGAAATTGGACATTGTTTTGTAAACAAAATAAATGACAGCATTTATCAGATGGCAGTAATATATTCTAAAACACACCCCTATGCTTTTGAGTATGAGGAATGGGACTTTAAAAATTTTTACCGGATTAATATCAATTCGAAATCAGTAAGCAAACAAAGTTATTCTGGGTATGACTATAAAGTTTTTAAGACCAACGAATACTTCTACCTGCTAGAAACAACCGTTACAGGTGTTAATCTTTCATTATTGTCTGAAGAAGGCGCCATTGTGCGTACAACTTCTTTGAGTATGGCGAATCAAAATCCAGATATACTTGATTTGCTGACAGTATTGGATAATGGGAATTTAGTATTAGGAGGTGTAATTAATATCAATTCAAGCGATACCACGTTTCTATATGCCATTGTTTTGTACACAATTAACAAAGATGATCTGACCTATTCCGTACAAACTTTTATAAACCATACGGATGCCCAGTATGTCAGCATGCAGATTAGTCCGGTAATGAATACGGTTATTCTTTATCCTTGGGATTTTAATTTGAGCAATTATCCCCAGTCTGAACAAAAATCAAATTATTTTTTGATGATTGAGTACATCTCAGATATAGATACATTTTACAATGTGAAATATTTATATAAAATGAATGACGTGACAGGAGAAATTGAGTGGTCTCATTCGATTGAAAATAAAGAAGCTGCTTATGCCATTGAACTGGAAGACGGGGTATTGTTGCAGGAATATAGCCAGAATGGCGACGGACTTACGATGCCTGCCTACAAAAATGTATTTAAAAAAATAGATCCATCCGGAAATATTGTTTGGTCATCCGCATTGCCTGATACTATCGTGATAGATAGCATTGTTTATTTCAGTAAAGAACTAGCTATGCCCAATGTAAAATTAAATTACGGAAATAAGATGGTGTTCAAATCAGATTACATCGATACTACAAACGGGAATTCGTATTTTAACACACCTTTCTATTTTATATTGTCATTTTCCACTGGTCACCTTGAGCGCATACAATTACCGTTAGGGTTCACATCTAACGATATTTATCCGGGAGCACAATACTTAAAAGACATCAACTTTTTTAATAATGCGTCCGATGAATTATTTATACTGACTGAGCAAAATAATCAATGTACAGATTCCTCCATGGGTGATATTGTCATTTACAAGTATCGGGATATCCTTAGTAACACAACTGACAAGTCCTTGTCATCAGCGCAGGATATTACGATTTACCCCAATCCTGCAAATTCGGTTATTACGATACGATTCAACGGACAACAAGCTAGAGAGAATGCGTTTTATGTAATTTATGACCTTACCGGAAAGAACATAGCATCCGGAAAATTAATCCAGCAAGAATCAACTGTCAATGTTGCAAATATACCTGGTGGGATGTATTTGATACAGTTAAAGAGCGACAGGACAACTGAAACAAGAAAGTTCCAAATTATTAAATAAGCAACATGAAGTTAATGATGCAGAAAAATACCAACCTTAAATCCTAAATTTTCCGATTAGCTCACCAGTGTGCCGATTTTCTCGCCTTGCAGGATGCGCAGAATATTGCCTCTTTCTTTGATGTTAAAGACGATAATCGGCATGTGGTTCTCTTTGCAGAGAGCAAAGGCTGTCTGGTCCATTACACGAAGGTTCTTTATCAGCACATCATCGAAAGAGATGGTCTCATATTTAGTGGCGTTCGGGTCTTTCTTCGGGTCTGCGGAATATATGCCATCTACGCTGGTTCCTTTTAAAATAACATCCGCTTCAATTTCGTTGGCACGTAGTGCCGCCGCTGTATCCGTCGTAAAATAAGGGTTACCGGTACCGGCAGCCATAATGATACATCGTCCTTTTTCGAGGTGACGAACGGCTCTGCGCCGGATATAGGGTTCACAAACCTGTGAAATATTTAATGCGGATAATAAACGCGTGTAAATACCCCTTGATTCAACGGCGCCTTGCAGTGCCATACCATTGATGATAGTGGCGAGCATGCCCATGTAATCGCCTTGTGATCGTTCTATGCCGATATTGCCGGCTTGCAGTCCACGGAAGATATTTCCGCCGCCAATCACAACGCCTACCTGATAGCCGGCTTTGATGACTTGCACAATTTCATCGGCAAATAGTCCGAGTGTATCCGCTTTGATACCGAATTGCTGGTCGCCCATCAGCGCTTCACCGCTGAGTTTGAGTAGTACGCGTTTGATTGGTTTTTTCATGGTCTTAGTTTATTGTATAGTCAATCAGTTCTATTGTATTATAACTACTGCCCGAGTCAATTACATTGCCTGCAGCATCAGTAAAATCTGCATTTAATATATTTCTGGTCTTCTTAATTAACCCTTTGTCGGAGAAATATTCAGTAATTTCTATTCCATTCGGAAAAAATTTCCTGCTGTAATTTAGTTTATACTTACAACAATTAAAATTTCCTTTGGGTGTCGTAATGTTTTCGCTGCCTGTATTTTCTTTTTCTATCTTCACCATACTGTTTTCAACGTATTTCCAGGTATCTGCACTAAAATTTAATATAGTTACAGTATCATAGCTGACCGTAGTGGTTTTAGCACCGTCATTAAATGGTTGGTAATAATTAAGAGATTGATTTTTAGTTCTAAAAACTTCTGAAATAAAACCGGGTTCACTTAAATATTGTGTAAAAGAAGAGGCCTCATTTATACAAACTGCATAAGATCTGTATGGGTTTTTGCTTGAGTAGCACTCAAACTTCTGCATCGTTTTACCATTAAATGTAGTATCCTTTATGGTATTCAGATAAATAGTATCATATAACACAGTATCACGCAGGTTGTCGTAGTCAATGTTTGTTGTTTGCATATATACCCATGAATTTCCTGTTTTTGAAGGAAATGAAGTGAGGTTGCAATTATTGATTACAGAGTTATTTTTTTTGCAAGCAAAAAGCAAAGCAACGATGAAAAACAGGAATATATATTTTTGCTTCACAAAGTTTTTTATAAAAATAGACAAAAAAAAAGAGAGAATAAAAATTCTCTCTTTTATAATTACGATAGTGTTACTCGCTTGAAGGATAACACCGTCAAATCTTTATCGACGGATTTGAGGTATTGCTCTACCGTTTTGCTGCCATCTTTTACAAAGGCTTGCGGCAATAAGGTATTTTCTTTCAGCATGGTATTTACCGCGCCTTCCGCAATTTTATCCAGGATATTTTCCGGCTTGCCGGCAGCAATCGCTTTTTCACGGGCAATCGCTTTTTCTCTTTCTTTCAGTTCGTCAGAAACACCGCTGGCATCTACTGCTACCGGGTTCATCGCCGCAATTTGCATCGCCACGTCTTTACCTGCTGTAGCGATGGCATCGGTCAGCGCTTTGTTCAGCTGAACCAATACGCCCATTCTGTATCCCATGTGTATGTAGGATACCACGCCTTCGCCTTCTACTACTTCGTATTTCTTCACTTCGATCTTTTCACCGATTTTCGCCAATGTGTCCAGCAATTTATCCTTAATAGAAACGCCGTCTAATTGTGCGTTTTGTAAATCCTCCAGTGTTTTGATTCTGTTGGTCAAGGCTACATCCGCAATTGCTTTTGCTAAATTGATGAAATCTTCATTCTTCGCAACAAAGTCCGTTTCAGAACTTAGGTTGACAGCGCAACCGAATGTTCCGTCTTCGCTTGTTAAAGCTACAACGACACCTTCGTTGGCTTCTCTGTCGGCACGGTTCGCAGCTATCTTTGCACCTTTTTTTCTTAGATAATCGATGGCAGCTTCAAAATCACCGTTGGTTTCTGTTAATGCCTTTTTGCAATCCATGATACCGGCACCGGTCTCTTGTCTTAATTTATTTACATCTGCTGCTGTTATTGTTACAGTTGACATGTTTAATTTAGTTTTTGAATTAATAAATTAGTGAGTTAATGAATAAATCGAATTACTTACGACTTATTACTTACCACTTACGACTCTTTTATTCTGCTGTTTCCGTTTCTACAGATGCTTTAGCATCTGCTTCCGCTTTCGTTTCCGCTTCTTCCTTGTCTTTTTTACGCTCTGCCAGCCCTTCTTTAATCGCTTCTACCAGGTAGTTGGTGATTAACTGGATGGATTTGGTCGCATCGTCGTTTGCAGGAATAGCGAAGTCCACTTTCGTAGGGTCGCTGTTGGTATCTACCACACCGATGGTTTTGATACCTAAATTTTTAGCTTCTGCGAGCGCGATGTGCTCATGCGTGATATCTACTAAAAACAACGCAGCCGGTATACGAGGCAGGTTTTCGATACCGCCTAATACTTTGTCCAGTTTTTGCTGCTGACGGCCCAACATCAGTCGTTCTTTCTTGGTGATGTTGTTCAATGCACCATCGCCCAACATCTTCTCGATGTTTTGTTTTTTCTTGATGGATTTACGGATAGTCACAAAGTTGGTCAGCATACCACCCAACCAGCGTTCTGTAACGAAAGGCATGTTCACCTGTTTGGCGGCTTCCTGTACGATTTCTTTTGCTTGTTTTTTGGTAGCGACAAACAATATTTTTCTGCCGGATTTGGCTATGGAACGAAGTGCGGCTGCAGCTTCTTCCAGTTTTTCCTGCGTTTTATTCAAGTCGATGATGTGGATACCCTTACGCTCCATAAAGATGTATGGTAACATTTTAGGATTCCATTTTTTCTTTAAATGTCCGAAGTGTACTCCGGCATCCAACATTTCTTGCTGAGATAATTTAGACATTGCCATATAATTCTTATAAATTTTTGAAGATTAACGTTTACTGAACTGGAAGCTTTTACGAGCTTTTTTCTTACCAAATTTCTTGCGCTCTACCATACGTGAGTCACGTGTCATCAGGTTCTCTGCTTTCAGGGCAGGTTTCACTGTTTCGTCGTTTTTCACTAAAGCACGCGAAATACCCAGAGAGATGGCTTCTGCCTGACCTTTGATACCGCCGCCTTTTACATTTACGGTAATATCAAATTTGGAAGCAGCATCCAGCACGTTCAGTGGTTTCAGCGCTCTGTCCACCAGTTGTTTTAAAGAGATGTATTCTTTGATGTCTTTGCCATTAACGATAATGGTGCCTTTGACGCTTTTTAAATAAACACGAGCAACTGCTGTTTTACGACGTCCTAATCCGTTGATTGTTTCCTTTGCCATTTATATTTTATTTGAATTTTAAAACTTCCGGTTTTTGTGCTGCATGCGGATGATCTGTTCCGGCAAACACGTGTAATTTTTTGAACATTGCTCTTCCTAAGCGGGTGCGCGGCAGCATGTGGCTGATGGCGTTTTCCAGTACGAACTCCGGTTTTTTAACCAGCGCTTCTTTTGGTGTCATGAAACGTTGTCCGCCCGGGTAGCCGGTGTGACGGATGTACACTTTGTCCGTTAATTTCTTGCCGGATAAATGAATTTTCTCTGCATTGATGATGATGACATGGTCACCGGTATCGATGTTGGGAGAATAGGAAGGTTTGTTTTTACCTTGTAAAATTTTGGCTATTTCAGAGCTGAGTCGTCCAAGTGTTTGGTTTTCAGCATCTACAATATACCATTTACGCACGATGTCTTTGGGCGTAGCTGTCTTGGTTCTGTAAGATAATGTATTCACTTTAGTTGAAATTTTTCTTGTTTTTCTTTAAAATTGGAGTGCAAAGATACTTTTTCAAAAGCGATTTACCAAGTTCTTACCTGAATATTTTATATTGATTTAACACAACTCATTGAAAATGAGGTTTTGGATGGACAAAGTTTTTTTATAGAGGGAGATATCCTACTTGTAATAGGGACATGTTCTATAGTCGGGCAAGTTCTCTAGCTACACTCGAGAGGACAGCATGCAAAAAACAGCACCGTACTTCTCCTTATTGCTGCCTTGCGAAGCGCGAACCGTTTTTTTCGCACTACTGTCCTTTCGACCGCAGGGAGAAATCTTCTTATAATCGGGTACATGTTCTTAGTTGAGCAGGTTCTCTCGCTTCGCTCGAGAGGACTGAGTGCAAAGTAGAGACAGGATGCAATGGAGAGGTAAGCATGCAAAAAAACAACATTGTACATTTCCTTGCAGGCTGCTGCCTTGCGGAGCGCGAGCCGTTTTTTTCGCACTACCGTCATTTCGACCGCAGGGAGAAATCTTCTTATAATCGGGTACATGTTCTTAGTTGAGCAAGTTCTCTCGCTTCGCTCGAGAGGACAGCGTGCAAAGTATAGGACAGTGTGCCGGCAACAGCATAATAGTTCTTCTGACTGACACCGTTGTCCTTTCGACCGCAGAGAGATATATAAAAAGCCACCTCAAGGGTGGCTTTTTATATATCTATGTTTGCTGTCCGGCTTTAATCTCTTCGCCGTGCCCCCATAAAGATGGAAATGTAATATAATAACGTCACCAGCGAACCCAGTGCTGCCACCACATACGTGGAAGCTGCCCAGCCCAGCGCGTTTTTCGCTTTGTTGTATTCCTCGTCAACCAACAGTTGCGTGCTGTCCAGCCATTTTAGGGCGCGGGCAGATGCGTCAAACTCTACCGGCAGTGTAATGAAACTAAACAAGGTGGTCAATGCAAATAATACAATACCCGCCAGCAACACCCATGGAACGGCACCTTTGGTGAACATCAGAACGGCAAAGCCGCCTAAAATTACCCATTGCACCCACTGGGAAGAAATCTGGACAACCGGTACCAATTTGGAACGCATGGTGAGCCAGGTGTAGGCGGTCGCGTGTTGAACGGCATGTCCGCATTCGTGTGCAGCCACCGAAGCCGCCGCCACATTAGATTGGGCATACACCCAGTCGCTCAGGTTTACCGTTTTATCCAGCGGGTTGTAGTGGTCGGTCAGTGCGCCGGGAACTGACACGACTTGTACGTCGAAGATTCCATTGTCGCGCAGCATTTTTTCTGCCACTTCTTTTCCGGTAAGCCGAATCGGCATTTCTGAGTATTGTTTGAATCGGCGCTGCATGGTGAAACTCACCAGCCAGCTGACACCCATGATAATAATCGATATTAAATAAACTCCGTTCATCGTATAATTTTTTATTTTTTGATTTAACAAAGATACCGCAAAAATAGTTCCGAATGCGTATTTGTCAAAAAGGCAGGTTTAAATGTCACCTCGGAGTTTACGGTAGCGTTTTCTGGCTTCGATGACAAAGGTGCTGTCTTTATATTCCAGAATAATTTTTTCGTAGTATTGTTTTGCCTTCTCTTCATTGTTTAAAAACTTTTGGTTCAGTTCGCCGAGATAGAAGATGGCGTTGTCGGCTAAAATATCATCTCCGTATAACGAGACTATTTTTTCGAGGTATTCGGCGGCTTTGTCATAATGTTGCCGGTCTTTTTCTATTTTATATTTCAGATAAAGGATATCATCCTGTAGGGCGGTGCCGCTGTAGTTTTTAGTGATGTCATTCAGCGTATCTTCCGCTTCCTCCAGTTTGTTCTGATAGCGCAGCAAGTCAGCCTTGGCGAATTTCAGCAGTGCGTAGTCAATGGTGTCCGTATTCAGGTTGTCTAAAATAAACACGGATAAGTCGATGGCATCGTTGGAGATGAACTCGGAGGTGTTTGCATTAATGATTTTCAATTGTGTCTGCGCCCATTCGAAATCCCCTTTGTAATAGGCAAGTTTGGCATTCCTGAATTTAGCCTCTTCGCCCAGCGGATTTCCTTTCTGTTCTTTTTCCACCTGTGTATAAAGCAACAAACTTTCCCAAGGCTGGTCATCAATCAGGTAGTAATCGCCCAGGTACATCTTTGCTTTTGCCAGTAAGTCCTTGGGGGCGCGGTTGTTTTCCGAAACCGGAATTACGTGCGCGATGGCGGAGTCTATATCATGTATGTAGAGGGCTTCCAGTTGTGCCAGCTCCAAAATGGCATAGGTAGTCGTGTATTCGTTTTTGAAGGTGCTGATGAAATGCTGGTAAGTTTGTTTCAAAGAAAGCAGTTGTTCTTTGTTGTAATTGGGAGAGTTGACTAACTTATCCCGTTTCACGTTGATGAGTTCCAGATTCGCATTGACATACCACGGATAATTTGCTCCTTTGTTAATGACGTATTGATATCCTTTTATGGCTGCGTCATAATCTTTCTGTTCAGCGGCTGTTTTGGAAATCCGCATGAGATTTTCACCGTCTTCATTTCTCAATAAATCCAGCGACTTCGCCTGCAGGACGGCGCCGTCAAAATCATTGCGCTGCATGTATAGCCAAACCAACAGATCCTGGTACACAAAGAGTGTTTTGCTTGCCTGAATGCGCAGCAGCAGCTCCTTTTCCAGCGCATCTTTTGTTTGCTCATCCGTCAGTGCTTTTTGCAATCCGTTTTCAATGGATATCAAATCATTTGCCTGATACGGCGCTTCATCCAGGTAGGCGTTTATCATGCCCGTGATATCGTTTTTCAGGAACAGCAGATTCGCCAGTTCTAAATTGAACGCGGATTTATCTTTTAATATTTCTTTTGCTTTCAGGTAGGTTTTTTGGGCGTAATCCAACTGCTTCAGCCGTATAAATTTATCGGCTATCTGACCGACGGTATATCTGTCCGGTTTCAGCTCCTTGATGGTTTTGGAAAATTGTTTTTCCGCATCCGCTTCTCTGTTCTGCTTCAAGAATAAATCGGCTAAATCCAGCAGAAACAACGGATTATTACCCGATTGTTTGTATTGTTGTTTGATGGTCTTTTCTGCTTTTTCAAAATCTTTGAGCTGTATGAGCACACTGATATAAGCCTCATAATATTCGTTGGGATGCTCCTTGTACAACTCGGCATAGTATTCAGCCGCCTTCGCAATTTCGCCATTCTGTAAAAACTGTCTTGCCAGAAATGCATCATAGTCGCCATCCTGGGCAATGCCATTGACAGATAAAAAAATGGTAATCAGAAATGCGATTTTTTTCACGAATTAAACATATCAAAAATAGTGCAGAAAATAAAGTTAATTAGTCTTATGTTTTAATCTGGATGCAATGATTCCTGCCGATACACCGATTGCGTTAGCTGCAATATCCCATACATCAAAACTTCTCCCTTCAATGAGCGAAGATCCCTGGATACATTCGATTAAGATACCTTGTGCAAGGCAGATAAAGACGGCCATTGTCCGATAAAATGGGGTTGTATGTCCGTTTTTGCGTGCATGAATGATTAACAGAAATAAAATCAGGTATAGAAAGAGATGAACGATTTTATCAAAATGGATTTTGTCCAGCCATTCTTCTTCGGGCAACTTGTTGCCCGGCAGGAAGCACAGAAAAAAAATAAATGCCGACCATAAAACAGCCGGCAAATATTTTTTAATTATTGACGTATCCTTCATGAGATTACTTTGCTTTTAATCTCGTAGTTTCCGTAGTCCGGTTTTGCTTCCCTATGAAATTAATGCCTGATATGCGGCAGCATCTAACAATAAGGCGATTTCATCCGGATCAGACACTTTTATTTTTATCATCCAGCCTTCGCCGTATGGGTCGGAGTTGACCAGTTCGGGTTTGTCTTTCAGCGCTTCGTTGAATTCTATCACTTCACCACCCACCGGCATAAATAAATCGGAAACGGTTTTTACCGCTTCAACGGTGCCGAAAATGGCATCTTTTGCTACCGTATCGCCTACAGAGTCAATATCGACATAAATGATATCACCCAGTTCTTTCTGAGCAAACTCTGTAATGCCGATGGTAGCGGTTTCACCTTCTACACGCAGCCATTCGTGTTCTTTAGAGTACTTTAATTCAGCAGGAAAATTCATTATTACGTATTTTTTACGAATGTAAGATTTTTATTACAAATCTTGTATAAAACCGCAGAAATATCCGAATGTTCCTGCTGAACGGGAAGTAAAAACAGTTAAGCGTTATGGAGTCAGAGAGAACCTGAAGGTGATACCGCCTCTGTGTGAACGGGTAGGATAAGAAGCCAGCGTCGCCGGAATTGTTTTTCTGAAATCGTAGAACAGACGAACGTTCAGCTTGTTGTTGATGACATAGTCGATGGTGGCAGCTAAGGAGATGGTTTTTTGTCCTCTTGTAGGCTCGGCGATATTCTGATCTAAACGGTAATTGACCGTTTTGTCATCTCTGTATGAAAAGTCCGCTCTCAGGTTGATATCGTTGTTGAGCGTAATCCGTTTCCCCTTAATTTTAAAAGGAAGTTTGAATTTTGCCAGTTTATAGCCTAACGCAGCCACGTATTCTGTGGAGCGTGTTTCTGTCAGGCGATAATCCAGTAAACTTAATCCAAGCGTACGGGATTTTTTAAATTCAAAATTGGTAATTAAACTGTTCTTCCAGGCTATTTCAACACCCAAAAGCGGGGAGAGCTGTTCTGTAATGGTTACCTGTGGAATGGTGTAATAAGAAAAGTAGTTGCCTGACAGGGAATCGATTTCCTGTGGTACCACGTAAAGGTCTTCATTGAAATATCCCGGGGTGCCGACGTATTTTAAGTTGGTGATATAAGAACCTATGCTGAAAGTCGAGTTGTAACCGTGTGTGATGTTAAACGAGGTGAACAATTTTTTACCCCATTTGGTTTTTGCAATTCCGTTGTAAGAGATGCGCCAGTTTGGCAATGGTATGGTTTTTAAAGGATTCAGTCGAACCTTGTTCGGGTCTTTGCCGGTATAGGCCGCTATCAATGCCGGCACCAATACATCCTGGGAGAATGGGCCATATCCTTCTTTAAAATTAGGCAGTTGAATGCTGTCATTAATATAGATACCGGTAGAGTTGGGGTTCAATGCGCCGAACTTTTGCGAGTAAACTTCCCGCAGCTCCTGGAATTTATAGAATGCGTTGCTGAAATTATTTTTATCTACTTTTCCAAAAATCGTATTCAGCATCAGGAATGACATCGACATATTTCCCGTAACCTGCGGTGTCCGGGTGTTGGAACGGGCCGTTTGCCGAAGTTTTCTTGAAAATTCAAGAATAGGTTTCACCCTGCGTCTTTGCATGGTGATGTCTGCGGAAATCGCGGAATGGCTCAACCCAAGCGCGTAAGTTGAATGATTGTTGACAGGTCTGAATAAACTGATAATTCATCGTTGTATCAGAAGATATCAATCCTTTTGCCGCAATATTATTCAGCCAGTTGGTGTCCCGTTGTGCACCGAACAAGAATCCGGCACCGGGGGCTTTGTTTTTAAAATCCTGTCCAAATAACAACGGCGTTGCCATGAAGCCGGGCAATAAGGTGGTATTCTTCACGTCATAGCTGAAAGACGCCCGTTGCAGCATAAGGAGTGGCCGTATGATCGGGTCCAGGGTCGGATTGGCAGGTTCCAATAATCTGCGTTTATCCACTTTCAACTGCCGTAAATCATTTTTCAGTCGTTTCTTGTCTTCAATCAGTTTTTTAATATCCTCTTTTGTTTTGGAAGTGTCTTTTTGCGCAATTTCTATATCCTGGATTTTCTTTTCTATCTCTTCTTTCTTTTCGATAATCTTTGTTTTAGCCTGATTGTTCAGCTCTTCATATTTGGAGTAGGCGTCTGCATAATCCTTCTTCGATTTTCTCAAATCAGGTGTTGTGTAAGGTTTTAAAAATTTAGCCTTCTGGTATAAATTCTTGAAATTCACGTCTGCCGTTATCTGATAATCCTGCCCGTTTTGAATGGTGTTGCCCAGGCTCTTTAATGCTAAAGGGGATGCCAGCCAGGAGTAATTGGCACTGTAGCGTGCCTTGACACTCATCCAGTCAAGAGAAGGAAACAGCTGCAGGGGCAAATTATAGGAGGCATTAAAGATATGCTGATAACTGATGTTTCGTCCAAATCTCCAGAAATTGCGCCATACGGAGTCGCGTTTCGCCTTGGTATCCAAAGCACCGGCAGGTTCGTCGATACGTGCTTTGTTGGTAGCCGTGAAATCCAGATTGATGGATTTCGTGATGTTGTACTTTATGCTCCAGAAACGGTCCCATGTGAAGTATTTGTCAAAGGTAGGCTGAATGACCAATCCATCATTTCCGATATCCCTTATTTTTGAATATGCATATTGTCTGTTGATGTCTGTTCTGAAAGTGACATTATTAGGTTTCAGGCTCAGGTTAAATTCTTTGACCGGTCTGAGGTGAATGTTATTGTTTTTCAGTTTTTTGAACGGTTGCCATGATAATGGTTTTGGTGAAAAATTCCATCCGAGGGAGCCTCTGTGTACTTTTATAACCTCTTTCTCAATTACCGGATTGCGTCTGTCTGTTTGAGTAAAGGCGTATGAAATATTAAAGTTTTCAATGTCATATACCCTTGGTGTTTTTTCAGTATTGGTTCGTACTTTCTGCAGGTTCGTGACATTGACACTTTTAATCGTTGTTACATCCTGGGCAACATATCTTGCAGAGTCTTTCAACTCTTTTTTGCGTGCCTTGGATAAATTAGGATCTGCATCAATGGTGCTGAATTTGTCTTTTAATTTCACGTCCAGTTCGTATGGGTCGTACTGCGGCGTGCTGATTGTCTGCGAAAACTGGGTATAGACCGGAATCTTCAATCCTGCTTTTTCCGGTAATAAATTACCTAACTGCAAGTTAGCGGCAATGTCGTATTGGTAATAATTATCCCTGTATCGCTGGTTCAGCCGTTGCTCCAAATCACCGTAGCCGATGGTATGCATGTTTCCGGCCAATACCAGATTACCGAGATTTCCGAGCTGCATATCAACTCGTCCCATCGCGGCCCACCCGCTCTGTTCGTCAAACCCGGACATGCGTAATTCATTGACCCATATTTCAGCGCATTTGGATAATCCATCATCCGTCGCATCGTTTTCGCCGATTATTCTCTTCGGGTTTTTAATACCAATCATAAACACGGAAGCCACTCCGAGGTCAGGATTACCTTTAATGCTGATTTTTGATCCGTTGCCCAATGTAACATCAAACGGCAGTATGAGCGATGCATTACTCTGGTTGCGAATCTGTTTGACCTTAGTGAGAGAATCCAGCAGAATATTCATCTGATTGGAATCCGGCCAAATCAGTCTTTTGTCCGCATCGGATTCCGTATTGTAATTACCCGGCAATGTCACTTTCAGCGGGAGTTCGTATTCATAATAGTTTTCCGTGAAGTCAGAACCGATACGGATGAAAGCGCTGATGTCGTTGTCTTTGATCGGGAAAGAGCTGCCCCTATCACCGGGAAAATTCTCGGCGTGCGTAAATAATTTGATTCTTTTGTAGTTGCGTAAATCAAGGTTGGTCACGCGGTAAACGGCACGGGCATCACCGTCTTTCAGTTCACATACCTGCAAACTCATAGCCTGTTCGTTCTGTAGGGCATTGTTATATCCGCTGATATTCTGCTCGCGGTTGATGCCCGGTGGTATCGCATACGGTATCGGACTTCTGCTGGAGTTTTCTTCCACGCTTACGGAGGAAATATTGAAGTCGGTGTTGGAAATGTCATCGCCCGGTAATTCCTCCCCAGGATTAGCCAGTGATAAATCGTAACGTCTCCACTGGTTTCTGACGAGAGAGAACTGAGCAAACCGCAACGTAACCGCCTGGTCAAAGTCTGCCAGCAACAGGCGGACAAACCGGATGGACCGGAAGTCAGAAATATTGCCGACTCTTTGTTCGTATTCTTTAATAGGAATCTTAACCTGGTACCAGTATGCGGAGTCATTTCCATTTAAGGGCACGGCTACCTTGTCCGCAATAAAAGGAGAATTCGCCAGGCTGGATTCATCGAATGCGACCCGGTACTGGAAATATTCTTCCGTTTCATTGAGGGTATTGTCGTTGTTCAGGTCTTCATTATCCGGTTGTGTTTTTGAGTTTCCGTTTACATTTCCACCCACCAGGTTATTGGAAGAGTTGCCCTGTGTATTAGAAAAATCTTTGTAACGGGTGATGACGATATCACTTGCCAAGAACCGGGCGTCTCTGTGAAAGATATAATCGTCATTAGATGGATCGTCATTCGCTTTTGTCAATACATCCGGATTCGTTACCACCGTTGCCAGCTTGGAAATGTATCCGGCGTAAAAATTCTTTTCCGCATCATCATCTAACCCGTCCAGACCTACGTCTTGTTTTCTGATAACATCCGGGTCAGCGTCGAACTGATTGGTTAAGGCATTCTGTATAGTAGGTGTGACCCCCCAGGAGGAAGTGTCCACCGTGGTAGCCGCATTTGGTCGCGGCAACCCGTTTTCATATTGTTTTCTGGAGTCTTTTAAAATATCCTCTGATAAATTTCCAAGCTGCAGGTACAGATTTCCTTTTCTGTTGCCACCCGGAAATTTAAACGGATCCAGTACCCAGAACTGTATGAATTCAATATTGGCGGCTTCAAAGTCGCTGGTGGTTTCGATGGTACGCATGATACCGCCCCATCTTGTTTCCGGATTGTTCAGTTTTCCATTTGCCGCTACCCCTCTGGAGTATGCACTGGGGGTTGTTTCAAAGTTATAAGGCCCTCTCTCATCCGGGAAATAAGATAAGTCCAATGTGAAAAGTGGCGGATTGTTGATAGTGGCATTTTCACGGTTGCGGAATACGTCACGCTCAAAATATTGACGGGTATAAATATTGTCTCTGGTAGCCTGTGCCGTTGCATCGTCCAGCGGATTGGTGCCCAGTGCACCCTGAAATACAGGGTCGATGGAATACCACGATAATTTAGCCCTGTTGAAGCCATAAGCCAAACTATCGCTTAAACGAGCTTCCGGAAATTTCTCAGCTCCGAATCTGTCGGGCATGCCCTTGGGTGCGGATGCTAACGACCAGGTGAGAAAACTGCCTCTCAGGTCGAAATTGGTACTCGCTCCTTCAAAGTCATCTACGTAAACGGTACCTGCATTGTCGATGTTAATCGCTTTGGAGTGTCCGGGCATAAAATGTGCTGCCTCCGCAGCAAAGGAAATTTTGGAAGCACCGGTTAAGTCCTGAGCTGTAATCTTGTTGAATGCACGCGATAATCCTTTTGATTCGGTGGAGTAATTAATATCTAAGCCGATTACATTGTTCTTAATCGGGTCGTCGTTGAAATTTACTTTCTGTGTAAATGGTCTTTCCGATAAATGCAAATGGGTGAAACCAATCGTAAAATTTTTGTTTACACTATAATCCAATCGTGTACCCATCAGTGTTTTGTTGACCACACCAAATAACACGTTGTTTTCAAATTTTATATCTATGGGGACACCTGCATTCAGAACACCCTGATTCACGATCACCACCTCGCCGATACCATAGTTTACTGTATAGTCAACGTTTTCTGTCAGCAAGTTGCCACCGGCACTCACACTTACGGAACCTTGAGGCAGGTTAAATGCTCCGGGTAACCGGAAGGTGCTGTTGTCTGTGCCTCGGTAAGAACCTTTCATCACAAACCGGTTGAACTCCGGAAACTGTGTAGCGGCCGTTTTGGTCGTATCGTAAAGATATCTGTATACATACTTCGAGGCAATAGCCGGATCGCCGATGGCGTTTCCTAATGAACTTCCGAAAGGTTCCAGAACAGGGAAATAGATTTTGCCGTTTCTTGGACTGATGGTTACATTCGGGATAAAGTCAAAACGTCCGTCCGGCTGCGGGTCAAGCTGGTTGTTGACATTATCGAGATTCAGCGCTTTGATCAACTGAACACCTGAAATGTTTCCGCCATCCGGCAGATAGCGTTTTTGTCCGCCACCCGGGTCGATATAATAAATATCAAAAAAGAACTGCTCATCGCTGATGTTGTATGCATTGAGCGAGTAGACATTCTTCATCATCAGGTCCCAGACGGGTTCAGTGGTTCTGACAGAAGAAGCCTTTAATAATTTTAATACCAGAATCTGGTCTTTGGTTTTGGTGGTGTCTGCCAATGGTGGTAAATCCGTTGCGAATTCACCCAGCTGATAAACTTTGCCGTTTACCGTATATTGAATTGCTACCCCTAAAACTTCATCCGGCCGTAGCTGCTGGTTTAAGGAGATATAACCCAGCTGCGGATTGAAATAGTATTCCGTTGTGGCTAATTTTCGGGCACTTGTTTTTTCAAAATCATCTACAGAGCGCAATCCGTTACTTTCCAGAAAACTGATACATCTGCTCGGGTCACGAAAATCAATGGCGTTAGCGCCATTCGTAACAATGTTGTATAAATTATTCGAATTGCTTTCGGGGTATGCATTGGTATTTCCATTCAACAGAGAAGGGTTATATACTTTGCTGATTTCACCCAAATCCTGAAATGCGACAATTTCTCTGACATTTTCTGTCTGACGGGTCTTGTTTGTTACCCATACTTCAATGCGGTTGATAACGACCTGAGCTCCTACAAATGGCAAACGGCTGAGGCTCTGCTCATAGGTGTCTCTGAAATATTGTGCAATAAAGAAATGTCGGTTGTCTTCGTATTCGTCCGCTTTGATGGAAAATTTTTTGGTTTGCGCCCCGTTTTCAATTCGCACACTTTCCGTTTTTGATTTTTGCTGCGATAAAATGTTGGTAATGGTCAACCGGCCGAATTTCAACTGAGATTTCATCCCGAATAGATTCTGAGGGCCTTTGATAAGGGCGCTGCGCAGCGGGAGGCTCACGTTACCAAATTCCAATGCCTGAATGATATCGTCTTCTTTGCCTTTGTAGGCTAATTTCAGCTGGTTTTCAAAAGAAAATCCGGATTTGGTATTGTAGTTGATGCCAAGTTTTATCTTATCACCAACAGAAGCCTGTAATCCGAGCTGGATATTCATGTCAAAATCAAAATTGACTGTTCTGCGCTGGTTTTGAAGCAGCACGGGATTGTCTGTCCGCTGTGAGTTAACACCCACCGTAACATCAACGTTACCCTGCGGCTTGATTTCAATCTTGGTACCGCCAAGAAAACGGTTGAACAATTCAGGACCCTGATACAGAAAAGGCTGTTTGCTTTTTCGTTCAGCAAGGTCAATGGCTCTGGAGCGCTGCTGGAAATAGGTTTGCTCCGATTGCTGGCTGGAATATTGCAGGTACTCATCATAGGTCATATAGGTCGGCGCTTTGTAATAGGTATCGCCGATCTTTTCATACACGATGAATTTATTCGTTTTGGGGTCATACTCCACCTTTTGAGTAATGATTTTCGGGTCTTTTAAATCGAGGGTGGTGGAGGGTTTTGTGCTGAAGAAGTCTGTATTCCTGTCCTGAATGGGAAAGCGCAGGCCGGATTTGGAGGTATCCGATTGGGTAAAACCCTTCAGGTTGCTACACACTAAAGCAAAAAATACAATCCTACTTATATAAGTACTATAAAATCTTTTTCTCACTAACAATTATAAGTGTGTGCTACAAATCTACAAATTTTTTAAGCTTAATTTTATCAATTCCTCTACGGACTGAATCGAATGACTTTCTTTTAAAGCCTTTTGTATGGCTTTCTCCGCCTGTATTTTCTGAAAGCCGAGCATATTCAGCGCGGCTAAGGCTTCATCGTTCATCACCGAGTGGCTGCCGGGCAATGCCGACACTTCCATTCCATCCACCAGGGGTTCTTTCTTCAGCTTATCTTTTAACTCCAAAATTAAACGTTGGGCGGACTTAGGTCCAATCCCTTTTATTGATTGTATTAAACGTACATTTTCCTGTGTTATTGCCCTCTGGAATTCCTGTGTGGACATAGAAGATAAAACAAGCCTTGCTGTATTCGGGCCGATACCCGAAACGGAAATCAGATGGAGGAACATGTTTTTTTCTTCTTCCGTATAGAAACCATAGAGCAGGTGGGCATCTTCCCGCACCACCAGATGGGTAAATAGCTTAATTGTTTCCGTATGTTCTATCTGAGAAAAAGTAGACAGGGAGATATGGATGAAATAACCTACACCATTGCAATCCAGATATACATGTGTGGGGGTTTTAAAAGTTATTTTTCCGGTCAGGTAAGCGTACATAGAATATGGTTGTGCTGTCGGGCGTCTTGATTTCGACAAAAATATCAAAAATAATATAGAAAGTTACTATTTTAAAGCTGATTTATCCAGATGTGTGACATGCTTATCAGCTTAGGTTGAACGGCGGTTGTGGAATGAATGTACCAGAGGACGTAGCGATATTATTCACATTCTATTCTTTGGACTTTTATTTCATCTCCTTTGTGGAGGATAGGCGTTTTTTTGTATCCATTCCACTGCATCAAATCCTGAACGGAAACATCATCATATTTCTGTGCGATTGTCCAAAGGTTTTCTCCGGACCGGATGGTATACATTTCAAAACAATCTTTCCGTTTCGAGAGGATTTTTACAGGATTGATTTTGTCGACCAGAGGCGTGCTGTCACTGGCGAGTTGTTTATTGGTAATCGCATCCGCTTCTTCCTGGGTTTGTATCCGTTGGCTGAGTAAATCTTTCAGGCGGTTGCTTAAATAATTAAACCGAACGAACTTATTGTAATCATTCCTGTGAACATAAATCAGCAGTTCATCATGCACATCGATAAAATTTCCGTTCAGTTCATTCCATCTCCGGATTTCTTTCACCTTGCAATGGAACCAGGAGGCGATATATCCCAGATTGTCTCCGTCTTTTACGGTATACACCACCACTCTGTAGTTGTCATCATCTTCTTTTATAAATTCAGGCACGCTTATTTTTACAGACTTTACCGCTTTCTCTCCTGTTTTTGTTTTTTCTCCTTTCGTTTCCTGTTTCTTGCTACTGGCTGGTGTTTTTTCCCTGGTATTCTCTTTGTTCTTTTTCTGTTCTTTTGTATCTGTGTTTGATACCGTTACTTTTTCTTCTTTTGGTTTCAGAAGTTTGGATTTTAATTTCTGATAAAGTGAAGTGGACTCTTCCTCTTTTTTATCAACGACGGTATTTTTTTGAGCCGTCGGTTTTTGCCCTTTCACGACAGGTTGTGTGCTGAAGTCCTCTTTTGACGCCGGCTGTTGTTCATCAATGCATGCGGTTGCGGACATTTCTTTAGGCGAACTTTCCGGCTTGACCACCTTTGGTACCACCAGCTTCTGAGCGGTGGTTACATCTTCTGCTTTCACATACAGAGAATCCTGATATTGATTAAAGCTGATGATTTTTGATGCCGGTAAATTCAGCGTAAAATCTGCGGGTATCAAAGTAGTCAGTAGTGACGGGTTCTCATCAATGATTACCTGACGAGGAATGTTCAGCAGGTTTTCTAAATCGGTCACGGTAATCTTTTCTCTCACGGTAACGCGCTGTGTAGGTTCTCGCTCAATGCTGAGTGGGGTTATCCCATACTGCTGTGCATACTTCATGGCATATACTGTCGCTATGAAAGAGGGTACATAGGCACGTGTCTCAGCAGGCAAGAAAGGACGAATGTCCCAGAAATTTTTAGATCCGCCGGCTTTCTGTATCGCCCTGTTGACGTTTCCGGCACCGCAATTATAGGAGGCAATGGCGAGGTGCCAGTTTCCGTAGAGGTCATACATCTCTTTCAGATAACGTGCTGCTCCTTCACAAGCCCTGTATGGGTCACGGCGTTCGTCGACGCGCTTAGATATATTCAAATTATAGCGCAATGCCGTACTGTACATAAACTGCCAGGGGCCACTCGCGCCTTTGGGCGAAACGGCAAAGGGATTTAATGCGGACTCCACCACGGCAAGATATTTCATCTCATCCGGTACGCCATATTCGGATAATATGGACTCGAAAACAGGGAAGAACTTTTTCGCCCTGCCTAGCATCTTTGAAATATGCGTTTTCCTTTTGGTATTATAGGAGATATAGGTTTGGACGTGTTCATTGTAATCGAGGGGAATGATATGCTGGATTTTTTTGAGGCGAACGGCAATCTGAGCACTGAGTACAATGGGGTCGGGGTCATCTTTGAGCAATTGCTCTTCTGTGGGAATGACTAAGTCGCTGGAAGCATCTTTATACTGCGATGGCGGAGAAGCTTGCGCCTTTCCACTCAAAAAGGATAAGCATAAAACGAAGGAGAGGAAAATGGGTAAGATTCTTCTGACGCACATTTTCGCAAGATAGGCAAAATGCCTTTTTATTTCCGGCGAATACCATTTTTTTAGATTTTTTTAAGAAAACAGTTGTAATTAAAAGATAATCAGTAGATTAATTTAACTTTCCGCCATTAGCTCGCTGGCAAAACACAATAATTTTTCTTCCTGCCATCTTCCTGCCATCAACTGAATACCGATGGGAAGGCCGGTTGCCGTCTTGCCTATTGGTAAAGAAATCCCGGGTATGCCGGCAATATTTGCCTGTACCGTAAAAATATCGCCCAGAAAAGATGTAATGGGATCCGACACTTCCCCGATTTTGTAGGCGGGGGTGGGTGCAGTAGGACAAAGTATAAAATCGTAATCTGTTAAAGTCTGATACGTCTTTTCTGCCACGATACGGCGTACTTTCTGCGCTTTGGAATAGTAGGCATCGTAGTAGCCGGCACTTAAAACAAAAGCACCGCTCATAATCCGCCGCTGTACTTCTTTGCCAAATCCCTGTGAACGGGTAAGTTTGTAGGTTTGTTCCAGGTCTTGTGCCTCTTTGGCATGGAAGCCGTATTTCACTCCGTCAAAACGGGAGAGGTTGGAGGATGCTTCTGCCGTTGTTAGAACATAATAAGCCGGAACGATATAATCCAGTTCGTTGAACTGGATGGTATCTACCTGATGTCCTTTGTTTTTTAATTCATCAATAATGTTTAAGCACGACTTACGGACTTCCGTGTCTATGCCTGCATGTTCGATAGCATTCTGGTAACAGGCTATCTTATATTTTTTCTCTTTAGGATTGGCGGTTGAATAGGATGGTACCTTTTGGTGTGAACAGGTTGCATCATACTCGTCCCCGCCCGCAATTACTTCCAGTATCAAAGCGACGTCTTCCACATTATGAGTCAGAGGGCCAATCTGGTCGAATGAGGAGCCATAAGCAATCAATCCGTAACGGGAAACCCTGCCATAGGTAGGCTTTAAGCCAATAATGCCGCAAAAGGCAGCAGGTTGCCGGATTGAACCGCCTGTATCGGAGCCTAATGCCGCCATACACAAATCCGCTGCAACGGCTGCTGCTGATCCACCTGAAGAACCTCCGGAAACTCTTGTTAAGTCAACAGGATTTTTTACCGGACCGTAGTAGGAATTTTCATTACTGCCGCCCATGGCAAATTCATCGCAGTTGGTGCGGCCAATGATAATGGCATCTTCAGCCAGCAATCGTTCTACCACGGTAGCGGAATACGGAGAGATATAGCCTTCTAAAATATGAGAGGCAGCAGTTGACCGATGATTCTTGTAAACGATATTATCCTTTAAGGAGATGACGAGTCCGAATAATTTTCCTAAAGGCTGTTGTTGGGTTATTTTGGAGTCAATATGTTGCGCAGTTGCCAATGCGCTCTCTTCAAATATTTCCAGGAAAGCATTCAGTTCTTTCCGGTCTTTGATTCTTGAAATATAGGTGGAGGTAAGTTCCTTGGCGGTAATTTTTTTATCATATAAATCTTCTTGCAGCTTCTTCAGAGATCTGTACACTTCCACAATTGGCAGATTTAAGATTATTTATTTTCCGGTAATTTTTTAGGGTCTTCTTCTTTCATCCCTTTTTCAAATTCATCCTGTAAGTTGGCTTTAGCAGCATTAAATTCACGAATTCCTTTACCAACGCCTCGCATAAGTTCCGGTATTTTTTTTCCGCCAAAAAGTAGTACTACAATCGCTAAGATGAACCATAATTCCGGTCCGTGCATTCCAAACATAAACTATTATTTACAACAAAATTACTACTTTTTACTGTTAAAAGCTTGCTAAATGACAGATAATGTGTTATCAATATTTAAAGATTAGACATCGTCAGTCATCGATATCCTTGAATTTATCAATTTCTCTACGGTCTTTTTTGGTAGGTCTTCCGGCACCTTTGTCCCTCACCTCATAGAAAACAGACGGAAAGAGCAGTTTGTTTTTCTCTTCAGGCGGCGTAAGATCTTGAAAACAAGTGACAGCTAAGGGGGCACCCACTCTTTTTTCAATCAGCTTTAATACCTTATATATCCATTTTTCACCTTGTCTGTTCATGTGTACAGTTTGTCCTGACTTAAGCATATAAGAGGGTTTTACAGCAACCCCGTCGATTTTTATTTTACCCGCATTACAGGCATCCGTTGCCAGTGTCCTTGTTTTGTATACACGGACAGCCCACAGCCATTTGTCGATTCTCACTTTTTCAGGTTCAGTCATTTTTGGTAAGATATTTGCTATTGGGTTAATGTATGGTACAAATTTTATAATTTTACAGTGAATACAAGATATGAAAAAGCTATTTTTTATTTTAATCTTACTGACGGTCGTATTCCAATTATTTTCCGGTAAACCGCCAAAGATGCCAAAACCCAAAAAACCGGGTGAATGGATTGATCCTCCCAAACCCAAGAATATCAATGGTATCTGGAATTGGATAGAAACGGATTGCTGCGGATTGCGACATGGAGTATCTACGCCATCCAGTACAAGCGACAATATTGAGCTTGAGATTAAACCGGATAATACTTTTTTTGAAACGCATACTAAGAAGAATACATTACCAAGAACGGGTACATACTTTTTGTTTAAAGACAATTTAACAGATAAAGTACAATTCAATGATGAACGTCCGGCTCAGTATTTTTTATCTGCAGATGGTGATACACTAATATTAAGCTGGAAGTATTTAGAGCTTCAGACAGAAAAGTATGTTCGAAAAAAATAATACGCATTTTCTGACTAAGCGTTCAAGAAATGTCAGGCAATAACCGTTTCTATCATTTTCAGCACATCTTCCACTTCTTTAATTGTGTTGTATTTTCCCAGACTGAATCTGATGGAACTTTCCGCCTGTTCTTTGGATAGTCCCATAGCCGTAAGGATATGCGAAGGCAGATTTTCTGCAGAGGTGCATGCAGAACCGGTGGCAACGGCTAATCTGCTTTTGGTATGCCTGATGAAATCCACCGCTTTTATGGGAAAGGTGATATTGGAAGTATTCGGCAGCCGGGGTGCTCCAATGCCGTTGATGGTAATTTTATTCCCGAATTTCTGCAGCAGCTCATTTTCCAAGTAATTTCTCATTTGCTCTATAGCTTCATTTACACAGGATATCTTGCAGGCTGCCCCCAATCCGACGATTCCCGGTACATTCAACGTACCACTGCGCAAGCCGCGTTCATGGCCGCCTCCATGAATCAGTGGTTCGAGGGTTACCCGTGGATTTTTTCTGCGTACATATAATGCCCCGACCCCTTTAGGACCGTATAGCTTATGTGCGGAGAGGCAGAGCAGGTCTATGCCGTCCTGCTGTACGTCAATTGGTATTTTTCCAATGGCCTGTGTGGCATCGCAGAAGAATATGGAATTTTTCCGGTGAACGATTTGTGAAACCTCCCGAATGTCCTGTAGCACGCCGGTTTCATTGTTTGCATACATTACCGCTACTAAAATGGTTTTATCCGTTATCGCATTGTCCAATTCCTGCAAATTTATACGGCCATTGCTATCCACATTCAGGTAAGTAACTTGTGCGCCTTTTGATTCCAGAAAATGACATGTATCGAGTACTGCCTTATGTTCGGTGGCAACGGTTACAATGTGGTTGCCTTTATTTTGGTAAATGTTGTACACGCCTTTGATGGCGAGGTTAATCGCTTCGGTGGAGCCGGAAGTAAAGATGATTTCCTGCGCTTCGCAGTGGATGGTTTCCGCTACCTGTGTCCGTGCCTGCTCTATCGCGTCCTTTGCCTGCGCACCGGGCAAGTGCGTGCTGCTTGCCGCATTCCCGAATTTCTGTGAAAAATACGGCAACATGGACTGTAATACCTCGTCATCTACGGGTGTGGTGGCGTTGTAATCAAGGTATATCATGGGCGAAAGCGTCGAACTCATCGTATTCAAAAATAGGGAATTACCGGTGTTTTGTGAAAAATAAAAATGCCACGATGTCATCGTGGCATTGAAAAAGGGGTATTGGAGTTTTTTTACCAGCAGTCCTGTACTGTTCTTTTGATAAGTGCGGTATTGATACCGAACGCTGCCCATCTGTTGATGATGTCCTGAACTAAGGTTTCATCCATTTGTGGCGTACGGCTGAGTATCCAGAAGGTTGTTTTTGTAGGGTCAGAAACCACAGCATACGAATAATCGTCCGCTATTTCCACAATCCAGTAGTTGGAGTTAGCTGGTTCTACACCGAAGAACGCTACTTTCAGTTTCGTGTTGCCGGAGTTTGCTTCCACGGTGGCACGACCTTCTATTTGCGAAGGTCGTCCATCTGCACCGATTTGCTTGTTCAGTACTTTAATGGAGCCGTCCGGGTTGGCGGAATATTCCGCTGTTATACATTTTGCGCCTAATGAAAATACTTGTGGCAACGATGCTATCTCATACCATTTCCCGGTATATCTCGATAAATCAATGGTTGTGGGTGCCGTTGTAATCGGTGTTAGGTTAGTCGGCAGACAGCCACTGATGAATACTGCCGCGAATACTAAGAATAATGCTTTTAAGGAGAAGTTCTTTTTCATTGGTTTGTTTTTTTAGATAAACACCCTTCAATTTATTTTGTTTAATAAAAACTAAAAATAATTAAACAAAAAAAAGAAACTTCAATAAGCGTCATTTTAGTATTTTCATGGTTGATATGAAAAAAATAGACCACGTCGGTATTGCCGTCAGGAATGTAGAACAGTCTAATGTTTTATTTTCCAAACTATTCAACAAAGAACCGTTTCACCATGAGTTTTTGGAAACACAGCAGTTGAATGTTTCCTTTTTTGCACTGGGAGACACAAAAGTGGAATTGCTGGAGCCGATATCAGAAAAGAGTACGGTACATAAATTTCTGCAGACAAAAGGAGAGGGGATACATCATGTGGCGTTTGAGGTGGAGGATATCTATGCGGAAATGGAACGATTAAAAGGAGAAGGATTTCAGCCGTTGTCTGAACAGCCGTATATAGGTGCACTGAACAAGCTGGTATGTTTCTTTCATCCCAAGACAACCAACGGTGTATTGGTAGAATTATGCCAGAAACAAAAGTGATTAAGACAGGGTATAGGATAGTGTTAATTGGGAATACTAATTAAAAAAATCAGAAAGAAGTATAGTTAAAGGTGGTCGTGTTGGTGTGAGCCATTCAATCTGGTGGAGATAAATCCAAAATGAATCATTTAGTTGCCTAAATATCTAACCTGTTTCATACAATGATACGTAAACTGTTCCGGTTTGATTTTAAAACGTTCTTCGAAACGCATCCCAGATTTTTCTATTTACTATCCACTTTTATGGTAGTATTTTTCCTGGTTTCAGTGATCTTTTCTTTTTTTGATTTGTTCGCGGATAATGCATCCTCCTATACCAATCTGGTCAAAGAGAAAGGTGTGAAGCTGGATGAATTTATTTTTGATCGTACTAACAACATGCATCTTTTGGTGATAGCGGTTGCCGTCATTTTTCTGGTATATGAAACCATTATCAGTTTGTTGGATTTCAGGTCGATTAAAAAAGCCGGGCAGATGAAAAAGTTCCTTCCGGTTTTTCTGGCGCATCTGAGTTCCAGTATCATCCTTTTTTTTATTATTGACTTCATCTTTGAGCTGGCTCAAACCCCGATAAAAGGGGTGTTCCATTCTATTGTGAATGGTCTAGGTACATATGGTGTGAAATGGAATACACTGACGGCAAAATTAACACACATCGATACGGGATTATCGCAGCACACCTATGTCATTGATTACCTTTTTTCTGAAATCAATGATTGGGTGAACACCACTGTGCCAACGCTTTTTTACACCACGCCGTTTATCGCATTTGTATTAACGCTCCTGGTCAGCAGTTTCTTTGAATACGGTGTGCACTGGCTCGACCATAAATCCAGATTTCTTTGGCTGGTCAACCACCGCATACACCATACCGCCGAACATATGCATCCGATGGGTGTGGGCGTGGTAGATGTTTTTCCAAAATTATTTCTGGGAATTCCCAAAACACTCCTGCTCGCATGTGTCAGCAAGTTGTTTTACCACAATGCGCTGTTTGAATATTTTCTGGCTTTTAATATCCTATACATATTTACGCAGTACTTCAATCACTCCACCTATTATTACAACTTTTTCAGTAAACGCCCCGTGTTGTCGATGTTGTTGTTTCTGCCGCATTCCAACGGCACTATTCATTATGTGCACCACAGCGCGTTAGAAGGCGATGATGCCGTGAACTTAAGCAGCGGCGGATTTTGTTTCTGGGATTTTGTGTTCGGCACCTTCCGGAGGCCATATGCAGAACATCCGCCGGTAGGGTTAACCAACAATCCGCCAATTCGATTGAATCCTTTTTCTCTGCTTTTTGCAGGCTGGCAGCAACTTTTCTACGAGTGGAGGAACAACAAAGACTGGAAAATACGGTTTAAGATATTGTTTGGAAATATCTGGTATATCCCCCCCGGTCACTAAAGATTTTCTGAAGCTGTCCGGGAAGGTGGAATAAGAGTAGTTTTGCCTGTAATCTATATATTCTGATTCAAAGATTGTTCAGGCTGCTGTGAAACTTTAGCCTGCTAATGATTTATGTATTTTCATAGCCGTTTATATAACCTTATTTTCAAAAATAATTTCGAACGAACCTTCATAGAAGGTTCGTTCGAAAGCCGGTCATTTATTTCTTTGCGGTCGGGAAATGCTGAATGTATTCATCAAAAACGGTAATCTTTCCGTTGTCAATCTTGGCATCGTTAATAATATTGAGAGAGTCTGCTGTGCCTTTCTTATCTACCCAGCTTTGTTTATACCATACTGTCACCCATTCTTCCTGTTTGTCGGCAGAAACCACCGATTCCCAGTCCTGCATTTCTATTTTCACAGATGCATAATCAGCCAGTGAACTTTCTAAAAATGGCGTAATACTGTCATGCGACATTATGGAATGATACCCATCAAAGTTCATTTCAGTCGTATCAGCGAAATACGATGCACATTCCGCCACATTTCTAGTTTCCCAGGCTTTAAGCATTTTCAATACTACAAGAGCATTTTTCTGGTCACCTGCCTGCCAGTTCTTGTAAGGTTTTTTAAGTGTATAAGGATAATCCGCTTCGGCGAGGACTGTTTCGGAGGCAGGAACTTCGGCTGCTTGTTTGTTTTTACAGGCAACTGCCAGCAGCAGAATACCCATATAAAGGATCGTTTTTTTCATACTTTTTAGTTTTATGGTGATTGTGATAAATATCTTTTAATTCTAAGAAAGAATCAGAATCTATGTATTAAAGATAGCCTATAATGTGGCTAATGGCAAGTACTAGACCATATATAAATTTGACAAAGAGACGGACTGTTTCTAAAGGAAAGGATAAATAATAAATAATAAATTGCGCTGTGTTTTATCCGATATGATTGTTTTAGGTACTACAACCATTATTTCTTTACCGACATCACCTTCAGCAGATGCTTGTCGTGAATGTTCATGGTGTACCATGCGATAAAATAGGTAGTAATTAAAACAGATGGAATCAGCATGATATAAAACCAGCTGTTATAGTTGGTGTAATACAGGGAATTTAACGCTGCAATAGCCAATAGCAGGCGAAAGTATTCTGCATATTTTACCCAGGTCTTTTGTTCAAGTATGGCACTGCAAATCACCGTGGAAATCATAAGCACACAGAACGCCAGGATTTGATAAAAAAGACTGAGTTTTTCAAAGTGGTATAAATAAGCGGATAAGCCTATGATGATAAAGGCAAACTGCACCAGCACATAGATATTCAAACCTCTGCTCGATGCCTGCGCATCGTATTTGGGTTGGGAGCTGTCCGGTTCGCCTACCACCATTTGCCCGCCCAAGTAGTCCGGTCTCCAGCCCGGCTTCGCAAAAACAGATTTCAGTTTGTCCTGTATGTTTCTCATCTCTTTGCCCGACCGGTACATCTCGACGTAATAATGGACATTCGCCCAGGCAGGATTCCAGCTGTTCATTGGCTTGGTGATGCCATATACCGGTTCTTCTTCTTCCTCCTGGAACGTGCCAAAAAGTTTGTCAAAAATAATGAACATGCCCGCATGGTTTTTGTCGATGTATTTTGGATTTATGCCGTGGTGCACACGGTGATGGGCGGGAGAATTGAAAATAGCTTCAAACCATTTCGGCATCCGCTGCACGGCTTTCGTGTGTATCCAAAACTGGTAAAAGGAATTGAGGCTGGCAACGATCCCGAGTGTTAAAATATCCACTCCCAGAAACGCAATCGGCAGAAAAAAAATGAATGCCAGCAGGCTGTGTATCCACGATTGCCTTAATGCCACTGTCAGATTGTATTCTTCACTTTGGTGGTGGACGATGTGCGCACCCCAAAAAAGATTGACTTCATGTCCGAAGCGATGCGCCCAGTAAAAACAAAAATCAAACAAAACAAATACAATCGCATAAGCCCAGAATCCTGTGAGGTGGATGATGGCAAAATGTTCTTTTACCCATACATACGCGCCAAACATCAGCCCGGTTGTCAATAATTTGAAGAGTAAATGGCTGATGCCCACATTCAGATTGGTCAATGCATCATTGAGTCGGTAGTATTCGGGATGTGCTTTCCGGGTCGAAAAATATTCCACCAAAATCAGGACTAAGAAAATAGGAATGGCCATTACCGTGCTCAGATGTTCCATATTTAATTGCTTATTTGACTTAAATTTAACTTAAGTTTGGTTGCTAAACAACGTAGATACTCTATTTTAACAATAGTTTATACAACTTATATGGGCATACTGCAGAAAATAACAGACCGAATAAAAGCGTACATCGTAGCGAAAGCATCACGGGGTAAAATGATTGATGTGGTGGAAGTGAGGACTCGGGAAATCGGACTGACCAAGGTGGTTACTGAAACGGATATCCGGATTCGGAACACTTTTTTTCTTCCCATTACGATTATTTCCATACAGACGGATTTACTGAACAGGGACGGACTGAAAGTAGGAAAAATGAGCTATACCCGTCCCCAAAAAATAAAAGGCAATAGTGATGAATTACTGACGACGACATCGGAAATCAGCATTATCACGTCCATCTTTCAGGCCATATCGCGCCTGCTGTCGCAGAATATCCTGATGCAGAGTGTCGGTAAGGCACAAGTCAGGGTTTTGTGGTGGACGGTTGAGATACCTGTCAACGATTCCTTTGAAATTCATCCCGAAAAATTAAAAATCCTGCGAGAGGAAACGGAAGAAGAGAAGGCTGTACGTAAAAAGCGGGAAGCGAAATGGAAAGAAAAATACCAGGAAATGAAGGAAACGGTGAGCGAACGCAGCGCGGAAAGAAAAGAGCGCATCCTGAAACGACGCTACGGCGCGGATTATATTCCCAAAGAAGAACGGGAAAAGGCAAAAAGCAGAAACACGGAAGAAGCATCTGTTTCAGCTTCACCCGATCATATTGAAGTAAAACTGGATGAAAATGTCATAACGGAAATAGATGAGTCCAAAACAGAAAATGAACAAGCGGTGATTTCCAATCAGGCAGCGGATATCGTTTCAGACACGGAAGAAAAAAAAGACGGGCAGGATGCCGTTTAAGCATTCATCATCTTCCAAAGCATATCTTTTAATGGCAGTATGTTTTCCTGAGTCATCGAGGAGAAAAAAATGTGCGGGATTTTTTTCGGAAGTTCTTTTGCCAGTAACTTCTTTAATTCATCGTCCAGCAAATCAGATTTGGAGATGCCAATGACTCTTGGCTTATTGACCAATTCCTTATTGTAGAGTTTCAGCTCTTTTTCCAGAATTTTGTATTCTTTCCTGATGTCATTGCTGTCTGCAGGAATCACGAATAATAAACAGGCATTGCGTTCTATATGTCTTAAAAAACGAACTCCCAGACCTTTGCCGGCATGTGCGCCTTCGATAATTCCGGGAATATCCGCCATGATGAAGGAGCGGTTATCACGATAGGCAACCACACCTAAATTCGGTACTAAAGTCGTAAACGGATAATTGGCGATTTCCGGTTTGGCGGCACTCACTACGGATAGGAGTGTTGATTTTCCGGCATTCGGGAATCCCACCAGTCCAACATCCGCCAGCACTTTCAGCTCCAGAATTTTCCACCCCTCACTGCCTGTTTCACCAGGTTGTGCGTAGCGCGGTGTCTGATTGACGGCCGTCTTATAGTGGTTGTTGCCCTGTCCGCCTCTGCCACCCGGCAGCCAGATGACTTCCTGGCCGTCTTCGAGTATTTCAAATTCCTTCTCTCCGGTTTCCGCATCTTTGGCTATGGTGCCTAAAGGTACTTCGAGGATGATATCATCGCCCTGTTTGCCGGAGCGCAGGCCACCTTCGCCGCCATTGCCGTTGTCGGCATGGATATGTTTCCGGTATTTTAAGTGTAAGAGTGTCCAAAGCTGTTTGTTTCCACGCAAAATAATATGTCCTCCGCGACCGCCATCACCGCCGTCCGGTCCGCCTTTCGGTACATACTTTTCCCTTCGGAAATGTACGGAACCTGCACCGCCGTTGCCGGAACGGACAAAAAGTTTTACGTAATCGATAAAATTGGAATCCATACGGGTAATCAATTTAAAGGGACAAAGATAACGAATAAAAAAGACCTTGAAGGTTAACCTTCAAGGTCTTTTAGATTTATATGCAGTAATATTAAAGTTTACTGATTTCCGCTTTTAAGGAGGCAAATATTTCATCGATGGTGCCGATGCCATTCAACGCTACAAATTTATCGGCTTTTTTGTAGTGGTCTGCCACCTGTGCCGTTTCTTTCAAATATACCTTAAATCGGTTACGGATAATCTCATCATTCAGGTCGTCTGCCCTTCCGGATGTCTTTCCGCGTTCTTTGATACGTTCTACAATCTCATCTTCGGGAACATCTAAGGCCAGCACCAGAGAGATGGCGGTATCTTTCAAATCCAGCAATTTATCCAGTGCTTCCGCCTGCGGCTGGGTGCGCGGGAATCCGTCAAAGATGAAACCATCCACTTTGCCGGCGTATTCGTCCAGCTTATTGGACAGCATACCGATGGTGACTTCATCCGGAACCAGTTCGCCTTTATCCATATATTTCTTGGCTTCCATGCCCAGTGGCGTCTCATTCTTCAGTTCAGAACGGAATAAGTCGCCGGTGGAGATGTGCAGTAAATTAAATGCTTCTGCAATTTTTACAGCCTGTGTGCCCTTGCCGCTTCCCGGAGGACCAAACAAAATTAGATTGATCATTATTGGTAAAATTCGATGCTCAAAGATAACTAAAAGCAAACGCTCTGTTATTTCGAGAAGATTAAGGAATTGTTTTATGAAATAAGCCTGAATTTTTACTAAAGAGGATGGCGGATGATAATAATCATTTGAAAAGGATAAAAAATGATATAACTTTACTTGCAATTAAAACAAGCACCATGAAGACGATTTTAGTACCTGTTGATTTTTCTGAAACAGCCAATAAAGCGCTGGAGGTAGCAAAGGATATAGCAAAGAAGAGTAATGCGACCCTGCATCTGGCGAATTTCTACTCTATTCCGGTGGCGGATTATTCCTATCCGGATATCAGCATGCCCGGAGAAATTATGGAACAGATACGGGTTGCCGCGCTGAAAGGCATGGAACTGCTCACAAACGGTCTAAAGGAAGAGGGCATTCAGGCTGAATCAACGGTGAAAATGGGACTGGCGACAGACGGAATCATAGATACAGCGGATGAGCTGAATGTAGATTTGATTGTTATGGGTACTACCGGCGCCAGCGGAATACTGAATAAATTGATTGGCAGCAATGCTTCCAGCGTGATGCAGCGCACGGAAAAACCGATTATCCTTGTTCCGAAAGACTATACCTTTAACGGAATTGCTCATATCGCCTATACAGATAGTTTACATGAAGATGATACACCGGTATTGAAGCAGTTATTTGAGTTTGCAGCTATTATTGGCGCCGGGCAGGTATGTATCGTCAATATCAACACCTCCGGACATTACGAACCGGTAGATGCCACATTGTATGAGTCCATCAATACTACATTCGGTGCAGAAAAGATTAAATGGGATTTCATCGATGCGGATAATATTAAAGAAGGATTGGATAGTTATATTGACAACCATCAGATAAATCTGGTCGCTATGTCAACTCATAAGAAGACATTAATGGAGCGTATTTTCAGTAAAAGCAATACCCGAATGATGGCACTATATTCCAAAGTGCCTGTCTTGGTATTCCATAAATAAGAAGAGAGATTAATATAGGATTCTCGTCTTAATGGTATTCTTTACCTTTTTAAGGTCTTCCATCATTTCCAGGTCGGCATTGGCATCCACGTCTAATACGACATACCCTATTGTTTCGTTGGTTTTCAGGTATTGCCCTAAAATATTGACATTGTGTTTGGATAAGATGGAGTTCATCTCACTCAGTACGCCGGGAACATTATCGTGAATATGTAAGACTCGTCTTGTATTGTGCTGTACTGACAGACTGATTTCAGGGACGGTTTTAGAACCCAGGGTGCTGCCGTTGTCCAGGAATCCGGTCAGTTTTACTGCTACTTCCGTGCCTATGTTTTCCTGCGCTTCCTGTGTGCTTCCGCCTACATGCGGCGTTAGTATCACATTATCCAAACCCACTAACGGAGACTCAAATCCTTTTCCATTTTGTTTCGGTTCTGATGGGAAGACGTCGATAGCCGCGCCGCTTACTTTTCCGCTGAGCACTGCATTTTTTAACGCATCGATGTCGACGACGGCACTGCAAGGTTTTTGAAGGCCTTGACGCCGTCTTTCATCTGCACCAAATTCTTTCTCGCCAATCATGTTTTTTGTTTGAGGAGTGGCAGGTACATGCAGGGTCACGATATCGGACTTTTGAAACAGTTCTTCCAGCGTTTCCACAGCAGTCGCATTTCCCAGCGGCATTTTAGGTTCGATATCGTAATACAGTACTTTCAGTCCCATGCTCTCGGCCATCACAGAAACCTGTGTGCCGATATGTCCGTAACCGACGATTCCGATTGTTTTTCCACGCAATTCGAAGCTGCCTTTGGCGGTCTTTTGCCAGTTGTTTTCATGCATGTATTTGTTCTTCTCCGGAATGCGTCGCAACAGCATGATGGAATTTCCGATGATTAGTTCGGCAACGGAGCGTGTATTGGAATACGGTGAATTGAACACCGGAATCCCGAGGGCAGTGGCTTTGTTCAAGTCCACCTGATTGGTGCCTATGCAGAAGCAACCGATAGTCATCAGCTTTTTAGCCTTTTCGAGCACCGGTGCTGTCAGGTTGGTTTTGGAACGGATACCGATGATGTGATACTGTTCGATGCAGCTCAGCAGCTCTTCTTCCGTCATGGCGTCTTTGGAGCTGTCGATAGAGGTATATCCTTTCTTATGAAACTCATTGAAGGCGCTTTGGTGCAAACCTTCGAGCAACAGGATTTTTATTTTGTCTTTAGGAAATGAAACTTCTTTTGCCATAATCAAAAGTAGGGAAGTTTTAGGACTTTAAATGCTGAACATCAGCAGGAGTTGCTTATTTAAGAATTTATTAAAAGTTAGTCAATAGCAGCGTTCAGAAAATCTACAAAAGGTTTGGATAACAGGCAGAGTTCTGTGCTCGTCTTAACGAGGTCCTTAGACAGAAAGAAATCGTCATCCAGTTTTTTAAAGACGGTGAAGCCTTTCAGTTTGATGTATTCTATTGCTTCGTTCTGTTCGTCATATCCTTTGGGCGCTCTTTTCAGTTTGCTTTCTGTACTCAGGTCACCAAATGTCTCTTTGAATCTTTTGGAATGGATGATTTTCTTAAAATCGCCAAAATTATAATCAATTTCCTGTCGGATTTTTTGCAAATCATCCGGCATGGGCATATAATATCCCGCTCCGAAAAAACAATTGCCGGGTTCGATATGGAGGTAATATCCGGCATGGCTTCCGCTCTTGCCACCCTTGCTGATATAGGCTCCCAGATTATTTTTATAGGGGCTTTTATCGGTAGAAAACCGCACATCGCGGTGAATGCGGAAAAGGCATTTTTTCGGGTCGAGTTGTGCAATGGACGGGTCCTTCTTGCCAAAAGTGTTTATCCATCCGGTAATAAAATCTTTTATTTCGCTCTGTGCGTGTTCATAACGCTTTCTGTTTGCTTCGAACCAAGGCTTGTTGTTGTTCTTTTTTAAGTCTTTTAAAAATTTCAGCGTATCATTTGACAGCATGTTTCTTCAGTTTTTGTTCATTTTTAATCAGCACCTCTAGGGTGTCTTTTTTCAGCATTTCCACCGTTTCATTCCGTATAGCCAGAAAAGCATGACGGATACCGCAGGTGATTTCATCTTTGCACTCATCGCATTTCTCATAGTATTTATGGGTGACACAGGGCAACAGGCCTATGGCTCCATCGAAATAGCGGATGATTTCCGCGAGATTAACTTCGGACGGGTGTTTTATCAGGTAATAGCCGCCGCCTTTTCCTTTCTTTGAATTTAAAATTCCGGCATTGCGCAAATCAAGCAGAATGGTCTCCAGGAATTTTTTCGGAATATGTTCCTGTTCGGCTATCTCGCTGATCAAAACAGGCTCCCGTGCGGGCTTCTTTGCTAAATATACAAGAGCGTTGATGGCGTATTTGGTTTTTTTAGAGAGCACGGCAGTAAATGTTTGAGAGTGAATCTATTTCAATATGCAATTTACAAAAAATATACTTCTTTTAGTCTATATGATGAGTATTCTTTTATTGTTGATATATCGGAGAATGTGTAAAAAATAATAGCGATTATCCCTGCTTACTTACTACTTTTGACCCATGAGTTTTAAGTACAACCAAACTACACTGACGAACCTGGAATCTATCTTTAAGGAGAATCACTATGTGATCCGATATGAAAAAGGAAGATTCCAATCCGGTTACTGCATCCTGCAGGATAAAAGGGTAGTGGTAGTCAACAAGTTTTTTGAAACAGAGGCGCGCATCAATGCCCTGATTGATATTTTACAGCAAATTGAGGTGGATGTCAGTTTGCTGGATGAAAAGCAACTAAAACTTTATGACCAGCTGGCACAACAAAAAATGGAGTTATAGGCTTCGTTTATATTGGCATCTTGTCAAACGGATATTTTCAGGATTTTATAATATACATTAACCTTGCACCCGATTCGTTTTACATTTTTAGGTACCGGCACTTCACAGGGTGTTCCTGTCATTACCTGTCATTGCGAAGTGTGTGCTTCTTCGGATAACAGAGATAAACGTACCCGTACGTCTTTGTTGATACAATCCGCCACCACTTCGGTGGTAATCGATACCGGCCCCGATTTTCGACAGCAGATGCTGCGGGAAAATGTGCAGAACCTGGATGCGGTAGTATTTACACACGGCCACAAAGATCATGTCGCAGGTCTTGATGATATCCGTCCGTTTAATTATTTATTGAATAAAACGATTGATGTATATGCTGAGATGGCTGTGCAGGAAATACTGAGAAACGAATTCTCGTATGCCTTTAAACCGCAGGACTATCCCGGTGTTCCGCAAATTTCATTAAAGTCAATGGATGAACAGCCGTTTGATATCGGAGATATCCACTTTATTCCAATTCGTGTGATGCACAAACAGCTTCCTGTTTTAGGATTCAGGATAAATGATTTTACGTATATCACCGATGCCAATTATATTGCAGAGTGTGAATTGGAGAAAATAAAAGGAACAAAGATACTGGTGTTGAATGCATTGAGAAAAGAAAAACATTTTTCACACTTCAATTTGCAGGAAGCACTGGATATTGTGGAGTTGATAAATCCGCAACAGGCTTATTTCACACATTTATCCCATCATTTGGGTACACACACAGCGGTGGAATGCGAATTGCCCGAATACGTTTCTCTGGCTTATGATGGCCTTCGTGTTGAGGTGTAATTATTCCTGCTCGTGGTAATCTTCCGGTTCTTCCTCCGGCAATTCTTCCGACATCTCTCTTCCTCTCTCATTCTGTTCAGCTAATGTCCAGTTATCGGTCGAGATGGTTTGCAGCCAACTCCGTCCGGATTTGCGGAAGACTTGCGCACTGATGCCTGTTTTTTCAAAGAAACCTTTTTCCAGTTCTGTTACCGTCATTGATTCATTGATCTCCCAATCAAATGCCTGCGCATTTTCATTCAATTCTTTCAGTGAATAATTTAAATTAATCAGGGAGGTATTGGAGTTGCCTTCTCCGCTAATATGAGCTGTTCCGTAAAATTCCAACTTAAGAAACGGAAAACTGTCCTGAAAAACAGAGTGGATGTTTTTTAATTTACTTTCGGGTAAGATGTGAATAGTCATGTTTTTTTATTTAAAGATAAATAAGAAACTACAGCCTTTCAATGATAAAAATCAGATTACGGAAGATTTTTGCTAACCTGCTGTCTTATGTAAGCGAAGAGATTATTTGTATTCCCATTGCAACATCATTGGAGAACCACCTTCACAATCACTAAAAGCCCTAAGCTGAATCGTGTATTGTTTCTTTTCGGAAGGAATAGGCAATAGTACCGGAGATGCAGTTGCCTCTACAGAAATATCCGATTGCATGATAGAGACATTATAGTTCATACCTTGCGCTGAAGCAAAGTAAACATAAATGTTTTTATTAATGATTTTAACTGAATCTATATTTGGAGTTCTTGGTTTTGGGTAACACTCACCTTTCATAGCATACCATCTGTTATTGGAAAAGTACAATAATTGCCCTTCGTCTTTTATCATAACGATAGTTCCTTCTTCTGTTTGTTTCAGGTTCTTAAATTCTTCTCTGGTTATTGTTTTAATTTTTGAAAGTGAGGATATGTTTTCCTGTGCAGGGGTAACTAACCAAAAGAGTATAAAAATTACGGTTAATGGATATCTCATTTTTGATTATTTAAAAAGTTCATCAAGTTTTACTTTTAATTCGTCCCCAAAAATATCTTTTGAAACAATAAGCCCATTTTTATCTATGATGAATAATTTTGGGGTAGTCCGGATATTTAATTTTGGTAAAATATCTGATTTAGGTAGAGGTTTTAACTCAGCCACATTTATCCATTTGTCAAGTTTGTATTTCTGGATAGCCAATAACCAGGTTTCCTTGTTTTCATCCAGTGATATGGAAAAAACACCCAATCCTTTTTTTTGATAAGCTATCAGTTGCTCCATGAGTTTAGGCGTTTTTGTCTGACAGGCATGACAAGAGGACATCCAGACATACACAACAGTATATTTGTTCTTTTCAGATTCATTATATAAAGAACGAATTCCATTTTTAGCGTCATAAGAGATTACATCAGGTATTTTAGAACCTGTTTGTGTTTGTACTATTCCCGAAAACTCTTTTAGCTTTTCAGAAGAAAGCTGTATGCCGCAGCCATCAAGATATTTTTCATTCAAGTAGCTAATTTCAGGGTCATTATTTCTCTTTAAAAAATAATCAATTAAAAAATTAAAAACGTAGTTTCTGACCGTTTCGTTTGCCTTACTTTTGTTCATTAATACATCAATTCCTTCATTTAGAGAGATGTTGGAGTTTTCACAGTAAGTAGAAAAATAATTAATTATTTTGGCATTAAACGCAGGATGATTTAAGATGAGTGGATTGCTGAAATCGATAAAATCAAAATAATGCCAGTGCAGCATGGCATCGTAATTGTCAAAATCTTTCTTTAGATCAGGAAAAGCAGTAGCTGACGGGATTTTTAAAAAAGAAGCAAATACAGAAGCATACAACATTGAATTATCTTTTGAGGCAGAGTCACATATCAGATTTATTGCATCATACAGTTTTTCCCGCTGCCTTTCGTAACCTAATAATTTATTAAAGTATAGTGAATCAAATCTGCTTTGGGTTGCAGTTTTAAATTGTATTTTGTTAATAGCCTCATAGATTTTGTTGGAGGCTTTTATCAACTGATTACCTATTATGTTTTCTATTGAATTTGAAACAATAATTTCTCTTTCCTTATTGTTGTCATTTAATTCTATCTGAATATTCTTTTCAAGAGGATTGTATAAAAAACCGAGTCCGCCCTTGTTATTCTTTTTATAATAGATTTCACAGTAGCCTTTGTAATTACCCAAATTAAAGCTGATATCGTTCTGATTATCTTTGTTAATTAATACAGAATCCCTTGTAGTTAGAACCCCGTTCTCATAATACTTTATCCATAAATATACAGGCTTACTCAGGGTACTGTCTTTTATCTGAATTCTTAAAGCCTCAGCTTCTGCAAAAAGTACGGACATAAGAAGAAAGACCGTAAAAGCAATTGTTTTTTTCATGTTATGAATACAATGTTCTATTCAAAATTAATACAGTTAGCGGCGCAGGTAATACCGTTTGTATCTGAATATGCCTCAAAATACATATACCAGGTTGGTCTTTCATTATATGCTCTAGTCATTGAAGAATTATAATTTGTTTGTTCAGCTGCACCGCTTGAAAAACCAGAGTATGTAGGATAAACAGCACATTGTACATCGTCATCTTCATCGACATCACTAGCGTCATTTTTAAATCCTACCTGTGCCAATGCACAGAAATCCCAGGCGCCTAAAGATGGATTGGAGGAATTGTCCCAACCACTTGAGCTAGAAGTATATCCGTATCTTTGAAAATAGTAATAGGATTTATTCATTCTGATACCCCCGTCTTGTATTTCTAATCCGCTTGTGCCTGCAACACCTCCTGCTGCTCTGTATGCTGTATTTATAATAACTTTACTCCCGTTTGGAGGTGAAAGATGTAAATTATTATTGGTTGATATTACCCGGCCCTGTATAGTCAGATCTCCCCAGTCAGATGTACCATCAATAGTAGTGGTAGAGCCGCAATCATTACAATTAAATAGAACACCTCGTCTTATATCTACTGAAAGGTCCGGGTCAATAAATATAGCGGTGACACTGCCGTTATTTCTTAAGTTTAAACCTGCAGAACCAAAATTCATGTACATAACATTATCACTCCATCTGGGCCATAAATATGGTTCGTAAGTTGCGCTAGAATTTTTTGCAACAAAAGTAGCAGTGTTTTCTACAGCAAAAACATTACTTGTTCCTCCTAATGTTAATTGATAACCCGGACTTTGGGTGCCTATACCTACATTTCCGCTAAAGTAAGCCATTCCGTCACTACCTCGTATACTATGCAGTAATCCCTCAGATGCATTTTCAAAGATAAATCCTTGGGTTGCACTATTCGCAACTCTAAACCGGATAGCATGTTGAGTAAATCCTGCACCGGCAACCGCTGTTCCTGCGGCAAATGATTTACCTGCTCCGGATTGTCCCATATAGATTCCCCAATTGGGATCAGCTTTATTCCACATATAAATACCACGTGTTCCACCGCCGTCAACAGAATTATTTGCAAATATTTTACCATTTATTTGAGCATTTCCATCTACTTGTAATGTTTCAGTTGGTGCAGCATTTCCGATGCCTATTCTATGGTTGGCTGCATCGACAGAAAAGGTTGTTCCATCCACGCTGAATGCATTTACAATACTGGAAGTGAATGCAAGGGAATTTGTTCCCTGTGTTATTGTCGTATTCCTGACTAAAGTGCCACCCAACTCCACATAAGGATCTGAAGCTGTAGCATTAGGAGCAGCCGTTTGGATATTTAACCCATTTTGCGCTTTGTCGTTTTTTGTAGAACTAACCCAGGCAGGTGCCCCACCGCTGGTTGTTTGAAGTACGTATCCTGTAGTACCAGACCCTAAACGAACCCAGTCAGTACCATTATAATACATAATATCCCCAGTAGCATCAGAACCTAACGCTATATCTGTTCCGTCAACGGAATTATCCTGAACGGTAGCTACACCGGCATTCGTAATGGCCACGTCGCCGCTTAATGTTTGTTCTGCAGGTAGATTGGATATATTGCCTATCCATATCTTACCATTAGAAAGAGTTCCGGTAGTTCCTGCCACAACCCTTGTCCAGGCTGTACCGTCATAATAATAAAATCCTGTAGTACCGTCTGTTTGATAAACCAGCAAGCCTGTGGCAGGTGTCGCAATGCCAGTCCTTTGTGCCTGTGTCATACGGGGAGTTAATAACCCGCTTGTCGTAGAAGTAATATCTAATTTTGCAGAGGCATTTGGTGTATTGGTACCGATACCAATATTGTTTTGGGCGCTAACGAAGTTGGTAAGGAAGAACATACTAACTAAGAGGTATAAGTTTTTCATATTGGTGTATGTTTATTGTTTTACTAATTTCTTGGTGATAGTCTTATTGTTTGCTTTGAACTCAACTATATAGGTGGACTTAGACAGCGAAGAGAAATCAAAAGATATCTTGTTAAATCCTTGGGTTAAGTTTTTTTCGTATCGGGACACAATTTGCCCTAAAATATCATAAACGTCCATGTTTACCGACGTAGCTTCAGGGGTAAATATGTCCAGTGTGCTGGATGTAGTAGTAGGGTTCGGGTAGAATCCCGAAATAAATAAGTCATTAGCTCCCTGTAACTTACTTTTTATGATATTGGAATAGTGCAGCTTGCCGTCTGTGTCTACCTGTTTTAAACGGTAATAATACACTAATTCAGGTATTACATTGTTGTCCTCTAAGCTGTAGTTGTGTACTATATTGGTTGTGCCATTCCCTCTCACAAAACCAATACTGTTGAAATCACTTCCGTCTATGCTTCGTTGTACTTCAAATCCATAACAATTTAACTCTGAGGCGGTAGTCCAGTCTAAACGGAAATAGGAATTATTAACCGGAACTATTGTAAAAGAGGTCAACTGGACAGGAAGCCCTGTTCCGGAATATAGATTGGTTCCGTGTAGGCGGAATGTTGAAAAGCTGGTCTGGTTGCCTAATGTTATTGCCTGTGAGGAGGCTGCAGGAAACTGACACCATACGAATGTAGTAAGATGAATAAATGGGAACCAATTACCTGGACCTGGCTGGGTCGTTCCTCCCACAATTCCGTCTTTTGCTATGACACGCAGAAGTTTGGACTGATAAGGGGAGCCGCAGGCAGCAGGGATAGCTTTATATTTAGAAAGGTCATCTAATTGGGTGCCGGGGTACAAAGTAATGTCATAGTCGATAGTGCCTAATGCATCACTGGCTGTTGCCTTCCAATCATGCGACAAATCGTTAGTGGCATCCAGATAATATAAATCAAATATTCCATCTGGTCCACCTGTTGTACAGTTTGGAAACGGATCGTCGCCCGGACCTGGATCTTTACCAACATCACATAATATATTCCTGTATAAAACAGCTTGAGACTGGTCTTCTATGTGACCCAAAATTGATTTACTGGTTGGAGCTGAATTGAATTTAATACTAAATCCTTCCATACCATCTTTATAGCCGGGTGTAAATCCCACTGGAAAATCGTAGGTGGCTGCCGCATTGACTTGCCGGCGCAACTTGCCTTCAATATATTTGACCGTGCCATTACCGGAAATAGCTGCATAGTTGGTTAATGCTGAAGCAGAGGGGTTCCTGAGGTATAATTCATAAGCATAGTTACCTACATTAGACGGGCTGCTCGGGTCTGTACGTATAACCGCTTGGTTGGCACCGCTTCCTGCCCAGGTGGTGTTTGGCGTGGCAGATTCAAAATCAACCGTATTTGCCACATTCACATTTGTATTAAATAAGGTGATGTATTTGGCTGGAGTTGTTGTCAGTGTTGAATTGCGGTACACTTTTAAATTGTAAAACTGATTGTCAAAGCCTGCGGCACTCTTGGTGGTGCCATTCATAGTCCCCGAAATCGTTTGCTGACCGGTTCCATAGAATTTTTCAGTACCGGTGCTTTGATAGACATTAGCAGCTGTTGGGGTGTTGGTCCAATTGCCTGTAAGTTCGATAGTGCCACCGCTATTGACAAACAATCCCTGGTTGTTGATGATTTCACCATTTACAAAAATCTGACAAGTGCTGTCAAAAAGCGTAGGACTTGACGAAGCAATAGCGCCTGCCTGTCCATTGATGTAGAGTTCGTTAGCAGCTCTTGTGACACCTCCGAAAAATACACACAATATAAATCCTAAATAGTAAAGTCTATACATATTAATATATATGCAAGGTAACAAATAAAAAAGAATCCGTGTAGGTTTTTTTTAAATCTGTATTGAACAAGATTTCATCCAGCAAAAGTGAGTGATGGATAATAATTAAAAATATATGATTGGTAAAGTTTCGCTGGGTTAAAACAAAAATATTAAAACAAGGAGGGACGACGTATTGGTTGTCATCTACTCTGTTTTTGGTTTATATTTTGAACCTGTCAGTATTTTTTGCCCGTCCGTGATAGCAATCAGTTCCTTCAGTGTAGTATTGGGTTTTTCTTCCATAAACTTTTGTACAATCTGCCAGCCCAGCCAAGCCCCCACTTTTCCGGGGCTTTCTTTCGGCATGCCGTAGGTGGTCGGGCCTTCTTTCACATATTTGAATTGTTCAAACTGGGTATCGTATAATAAATTCTTATCTAAAAAATAAGACCAGATCTGCTGTTCATTTTCCTTACACCATTTCCATTGTTTAGCCGTGTATTTGATGATATCGTTTTCTTTTTTTTGCGGCAATAAACTTTGTATAAAGTACAGGATTTTACCTTCCGCCACCATCTTGTCCAAAAGGGTCGATTTGTCGTCCGGCACCGGTACAATATTGGCGCCTAATACATTGGCACAATCGATAGCCATATATTTCTGGTCAAAGGTTGGAATCATAAACGTGTATTCCTGAAAAACGGCAGGGTAATAAATGTAGCCAGGTCCCAAATACTTATCCAGCGAGATTCCCAGTATGGAATCTGTGGCGGTAAATACGGAATAAGAAAACTCGGAAATACAGGTGAGCACTGTCGGAACAGGCTTTTCAGGAAAAAAGCTCTTATAATTGGCAAAAGCCGTTTGTAAATCCGATTGCAGGAAATCTAAGTCAGGAAAATGCTGTTGAACCGTGTCGTACAATCCACGCATCGCTTTTTTGGTGAAAATCACGCATTACCTGTTGTTGCATTTCTTTGCTGCCCGCCTGTGGAATGGCCAATACCTGATTATAAAATATCTTGAAGAACTAATGGTATTTCGCATCCAGCCTATCAAGTTCATTATCCAGTTGGTGGGATTGCAGGCAAATAATTCCTTCTCAAACCGGATGATATTGACATTGATGTCAGATTTTTTTACTTCTTTTTCTTTTTTGAGTTGTGGCTTCTGATGCTGTAGTACAGGAAGAAATAAAGCAAACGATGGTAATGGCGATGAGATGGCATATTTTTTCATTCTTTCCGAGTTATTGCCCAAAATAAGATTTTGAATACAGATAGTAGAGTTTGTTAAGCTAAATTATGATTTTAAGAAGGTTTAATTTATGTCTTGCCTTTCTCTTTTAGAGTTTAACTTATACTTGCAAGTATGAAAATAGGACTGGCGCAACAAAACTATACTGATCGGTGATTTCAAGGAAACTTTGAGAAAATGAAATCCGCTGTTGAAAGTATTCAGGCAAAAGCAGATTTAATCGTCTTCAGTGAATTAGCCGTCTGCGATTTATCCGCCCCGTGATTTTCTGGAGTTTAAACATTTTTTATTCAGGAGTATGAAATGTAGTACAGCGGCTTGCTTCGATAGCAGGCAATAAGATTGCCGTCGTCGTGGGTACTCCTTCCAGAAACCTAAAAAGGATGGCAAGGATTTATACAATTCCGCTTATTTTCTCCAGAAAACAGTGCGATAAGATATATTGCCCATAAGACATTATTGCCAACGTATGATGTGTTTGATGAATACCGTTATTTTGAACCTTGTCATGAGTTTAATGTGGTAAGATTCAAAAGGCAAAAAGATTGCTGGCCATTTGCGAGGATATATCTACAGGATACGGGGCTGAGAATCCGTGCGCAGGTAAATCCGGTGGAGGAGCTGGCAAAATTTCAACCGGATATATTAATTAATATATCCGCATCGCGCCGTTTAACTATAATCAGGCAAAGAAAAGAATAGAGGTGGTTCGCAACAATGCTGTGCAATTTAAGTTGCCGGTTTTTTACTGTAATTGTGTGGGCGCACAAACTGAGTTGATATTTGATGGTGGTTCTGTAGTGATGGACGCAAATGGTGTAGTGATAGATGAAATGCGCTTATTTTGAAGAATGCGTGCGGTTTTATGAGACAAACTCCATAGACCATAGTCCGCAGTCGATAGTTGTTTCCTCTGATGCTATTGACCATCGACCATCGACCATCGACCATGTGCAAGACAAAAATTCAACCAAACTCATTCACGATGCTTTGGTCTGCGGAATTCAGAATTATTTTCAAAAGCTGGGATTCAAAAAAGCGATTTGGAGTTTGTCAGGCGGTATCGACTCAGCACTGACATTGGTCTTAGCTGTGCGGGCACTCGGAAGAGAAAATGTACTGAGTGTGCTGATGCCATCTCAATTTTCGACATCCCATTCGGTGGAGGATTCATTGAAACTGGTTGAAAATTTAGACTCTCCGTATAAAATTATTCCTATCAAAGTGTTTGATGTGTATGATAAGATGTACAGCGCATTTTGAAAATAAACCATTTCGTGATGTTATACCGAAGAAAATCTGCAGGCGCGCATTCGTAAATTATCTGATGGCATTGATAACAAATTCGATTTATATCTATATTAAATACCACCAATAAAAGTGAAGGCGGCAGTGGGGTATGGAACAGCACATGGCGATATGTGCGGCGGGCTGGCGGTGCTGGCGGATGTATATAAGACACAAATTTATAAGATATGCCGGTATATCAATCAGGAACGGGAAATCATACCCGATACTATTCTGACGAAAGCACCGAGCGCAGAACTGAGGCCGGGGCAGAAAGACAGTCATTGCCGGATTATGACGTGTTGGATAGGGTACTCCTCGAATGCATCGAACACCGTCAGGGACCTGATGAAACACAGGCATTAGGTTTCGACGATGCGCTTGTAACGCGTATCCTGCGCATGGTAAATCGTAACGAATTCAAACGTCATCAGACACCTCCGATTCTGAGGGTTTCTCCAAAAGCATTTGGCTCAGGAAGAAGGCTGCCGATTGTTGGGAAATATCTCGAATAGCCCGTGCTTTCTTCGGTGATTTTTCTTCTCAAATTTTTCATCAATCCAGTGCCGCAAATCCGAAGCTCACCAGCCAGTAAAGATATGCTGAAGGATGTTGAACGCCAGCAGGCTCTTTTCCGTGAATGTGTAAATGTTCAATATATACATCACCAGTATGATGAAATGAGTAAATGGAAAATGAGAACGCCTTAGATTTATCTTTCCGAGATACACGATAAAAAGGTGTTCAGTATTTTGTATTTTTGCCGTCTTTTATCAGATAGAGCATGAAAACGGCAAAACGAGTGCAGAATATTTCCGCTGAAAGAAGGAATTCAAATCCGCTGAACATCAGACCAAACATGACGACCATGCAAACGATGGTAAAGTTTTTGTAATGTGCTTTTGTATCAGATCCAGACAGTACAGAAACATGAGTATATGGCGATTCCTCCGATAAAAAAGCGTATGCATACGAAAATAAAACGCTGAACGGGATAATGCGTAGGATGTATCTGGAAGTATCCGGTATGGAAAAACTTTCTGCAGAACAGAGTCTGATAAGAGGCGCGACCAATACCGTAGTATGCAGCAAAACATTTCACCATGAACCGTTGAAATTGCAAGATTTTTCTCCATAAGCAGCCCAGAAAAAGGTAAAGAAAGATTTCTTCCGTTTAATCGTCCAGTGATGAATACCGCATAAATCCATACACCGCTGTTTACATATGACAACAGCATAGCAATATCCGGCATTAATCCAATACACGAAGAGTGTAAACAAAAGCATTTTGGAATCTCGACAAATCGGAATAATTAGCATGATTAGGCCCACGGTAATGCTTTAAAAAAATCGTATTGGCATGTCCCAGAAATGAATAAGGCATCACTATCCAATAAACAAACATGGAAAGATAAAAAACAGGCCAGATCCGGAATATCCTGTTTCTGTAGGAATTTTTTTGATACTTTGAATACCGTTTGGGTTTAGAATTTCTCCACCTCAACTGATAGGTAATTAAAAATCCGCTCATCGTGAAAAACATCAATTACCGGATAAAAGCCTATCGAATGTGTGCAGTGTTCATTGGCGAAGATGGCGGCATTATATTCAGATTTGCTTTATCTCTTCGAGGTATCCCGAATATGATGGTATTTGCCATCCAAAATCGAAACCGAGCAGATTCAGGAAAAAATATCTTCTGTAAAGCCTTGTCATTGCGCATAAATAGATTTTGTCAGTAAATAGGCTTTTAAATCTTTGTCAATAATGATTTTCTGAATCCATTTTTCCGGTTCATACAGCAATGTTTTGCCTTTCTCCTGCAATGTCTGCTGTACCAATCCTTGTAATTTTTCGTTCATAAAGATAATATCTACCTGCTTATCCGTAAAAAAATTGTTGTATGTCTATATCACCATTTTGATATGTAGTCGCACATCGTCTATTCCTACTAAAAACAGTTCCAGTAATTTCCTGGCAGATAGGCGTTGAAACCCGCTCGGTAGTGAATAATATAACCGGTTTTCCTGAATTTGTGTGCTTTTAGGTAGTTCACAGTTTTCAGATTGGGCTGTAGCTCCCGGTCAGTCAGCATATTGTGATAATAACGGATGGATTTGGCAGTCAGGGTTAAAAGTACGACCAATAACAGCACCGGAGTAAAATACAAATTTGTTGTTCAGCCATAATGTCTGTTCTTTTAAAATAAATGTCAGCAATCCTGTCCACCAGAAAAAATGAAGAATAATGTAGTGCCGTTCAGGGAAGACAAAGAAAATGGCGAAATAACTCCAGCCCCCGTCGCCTATAATAATAGAGATGGTGGTATGTTGCTGTATAAACGGGAGTACATTTCTGTATGTTTTCTTCCGAAAAATAAGATAAAGGATATGCCCGTTCAACAGCAGATGCAGTATATGTTTTTCCTTTGCCAAGATAATGAAATAGAGCCGGTAGTAAAAAGTCTTCCGTATGCCAAACATGCCTAATCCATAGTTCAGTATATTCGTTCCTACATGTTTGGCGAACATCAGCGGATTTGCCAGCAAACACTGTAACATAGTAGTGCTGCCTTTGAAGATATCCAGGCGGTCGAATTCATCTGCATCAGCACTTCCTTTATCCAGAATACATAGTTGGTATAAAAGTGCTGTTTTGAAAGCAAAAGGGCTTCCTGTCGATTCCCTGTGCCTTGAAAAAGCCGATCCAAAAATGAAACACAGTAAGGCGATAGTGAATCCAGCAGCACCACATAGCCGGCATTTAATCTGATTTTCCTTTGTTGGATGATATATCCCATCCACTTAAGAACAGCAGCGATACACCATTTACCCTTCAGGAACTCTATCATGCATACATGCAGATATAGGAAGCAGTAAATGCCGTAATAATTTTTACAGTGTCAAATGCGCTGCACTCGTGCGCTGATGATAAAGGCCAATAAAATGATACACAAAACCATAAATGACTGACATAAATGAAGTTAGATATCGGCAGCGGCTGCATGAAGAGAGGTTGCAAATAACGCCCAGATTTTTTCAGTCTGATAGTGGATTAAGGAATAAAAACAAGAGGACGAAGTCAGCACCATCAGAATGCTGTAATTCAGAAAAAAGGTTTGTACGGCATCCATACGAAAATTTTGAAACACGGAAATACCATAAGTTATAGGAAGGACTGATCGTTGTAGATATGCTGCGGAATCCCGTTACCTTTTTGCAGGTATTCCGTTTCATCAAAAAAGCAGGAGAGTCAGATGTTATTACCCATGAAGCTGTGAAAGGCGACAGCATAATCACGAATAAATAAAATAAAGTTTGTACATTTATTTTAGGCGGTGTGAGGCTGTCTTCGTTGAATATCTTTTGTAGAAACGACATAGTGTAATAAGAGCGAAATTATGAAATTAAAACTGTTGCGCAAAACCGTCCTGGATTATCCCTCCGGTTCGGCATTAGAATACCATGACGGCAGTTTGTTCGTCATTGGTGACGATGTGCATTATATCTTATGTTTGGATGATCAGTGGAATATCATCCGGCATATACAGTTGTTTGAGTCGCCCCTGGACCGCATTCCCAAACCGGATAAACCCGATATAGAATGTGCGGCTGTGATTGGCGATGTCCTGTATCTGCTGAGTTCGGGTTTCAAATCACCGCAGCAGGATGTGGCGTTCATAGTGCGGCTCTCGGATTACTCCGTAAAGAGAATCAATGATACGGCTGCATTTTATGGCATCTTCAGGGCCGATCTCGTAGGGGAGATGAACATTGAAGGGTTTACAGGCTGCCGCAATAAGTGCTCCTGTTCAACGGGAGCCAATACAAACCAGCCCAATAGCCTGATTATTACAGACGGGAAAATATTGAAAAAACCAGTTTCCGGATGAATTTGAAGTAATGCCAAATTTGGAAATGAGCAGCCTGAATACTATTCCTCTTGGAATTTCCGGAGCCACTTCTTATGGTGAATGATTATTTATTCATTACTGCTTCAGCTGAAAACACCAACAATACCTATGATGACGGCGACATTATCGAAGGTATATTTTAGCGGCGGTAGTGGATAATGCTTCTGCGGCACTGGATAATTCCGGTCTTTTATGTGAGCATCTCCATGAAATGGATAAAGTAGATCCCGTTTTTCAAAACGGTGAATCAGTTTGCTTATCACCTTTGTAAGGATAAACATAGATGTATGTTGGTAGCAGACAATGATGATGGTAAAATCCCGTTTTATTGCAAATGGAACATGCAGCTTACACATAAAAAAGAAAGAGGTAAGCGGCGCTCTCTTTCTTTTTTATTATCAGAAAAATTTGTTGTTGTCTTCCAGTGCTTTGTTAATCATAAAAGCCATATAAGCTCTGTGTGATTTGGTAGCCGTATCGCCAACAGCATTGGCTTTCATCCAGCTAAGATGCGTTTACTTCACCAAAGCCATAGTTGGAGGTGTAAGAATAAGGTTGTTTTTCAAATCGATGATGTTCAGTAGGCGCAGGACATATTCTCGTTGGATATTCTGACGGATGGTAGAACCGGTCAGGTCTTCCGTGAAGATGCTGCTGGTCAGGTCTGACAGCATATCCGTCAGTTCATATTTATTACCGTACAGTTTCGTGTCTGTCAGCCTCTGCATGACGGTTGCATTCATCAGGTGGTCCAGTACGCCGCGCTGCATATTGATGATTCGCTCATGTATTTTCGGATCTTCATTTTCTTTTCTGAAATCATATCCCCGTCGCTGCATCTGGAGATACGCATAGATATCTGAAGGTGTTTTAAAGGCATTTTTAGAAAAGGCGTATTTGGATAATGCATTCATTGCACGCTTTTGTTCTGCAAGAGGAACAGGGGTGAGCGGTTTTTGAGCAGTATCCGCACCGGCAAAGTTTCTGTTGACATATACGCCTCCTACAAAGCGGGTGATGGTATTCAAACTTCTGGAATAATGTCCGGACAGGATCAGGTAGGCATTTCTCAGTTCATGATAAGACTGATTGGGGGTGCTGTATTTTTGAAGGATTTTCGGTAATGCGTCATTAACCATCTCGATATTGGTGATGGCATAAGCGATGGCATCATCCGACATGTCAAACAGATTGGCACGCGGGTCAATTCCTCTGCCCGGAGAGCGCATGTCATCCGCGTCATTGAAAAAGCGGTTCTCTTTTTTAACGGACTCGGATAAGATTTTTTGCAGTGTTTCTTTTTCCGCTTTTTCTGTCATTGCCGGTGTATATCCGTATCGTATCGCCCAGATATCGTAAGGACCTGGTTTGATATCGAAATAGACACCTTGTTTGTTTTTGTCCGGTGAGATGTTCGGAATGGTATAATCCATTACAGAGGCTGTCAAACCAACGGTAGAACCCAGTTTGGTGTCCTGCATCTGGTCAAAGGTATGCAGTTGTGATCCGATAAAGTTGTGGTTCAACCCAAAGGTATGTCCCACTTCGTGCAACACTAAATCATACAATGCCTGTTTGATAAATTTATCTTTCTCCAGGTCGGTAAAATCATTGGCAGCTAAGAGTTGGTTGCCGTATAAAATATTTTGATGCATCGCTTCGCCGTACATACAGCCGTCATAGTTCATTGGAACAGGGGCATCCATGTTGTCCAGTGCGGCAATATCATACAATTTTTCCAGTTTCAGCCGGTTGGTTAAAAACACCAGTTCCAGCATGATATCCGCACCAATGATTTCTCCTGTTCTGGGGTTGACAAAACTCGGACCATAGCCACCGTATGGAGGGCGCGGAGAAGACGTAAAGCGTATAACGTTGTATCGGATGTCTTCCGCTTCCCAGTCGGCGGTATCCGGTTGAATATAACACTGCACTGCATTTTTAAAACCGGCTGCTTCAAAGGCTTCATTCCAGGCGAGCACCGCTTCTTTAATGGTAGTCCGGTATTCTACCGGGGTGGTTTTTTCTACCCACCATACGATTGGTTTAACCGGTTCCGATAGTTTAGCCTCCGGATTCTTTTTCTGAAGATTCCAACGGTGTATCAAATCTTTCCAGGGCGTTGCGCTCGCGGAGGTCTGGTCGGTGATTTTTTCTATGAAATAGCCCACGCGCGGGTCATCTGCCCTTGGGATAAAACTGTCAGTAGGAACTTCTATGATACTGTGTTGTAGCTTGACAGAAACAAAACGGGCATCCGTTACCTCTTCCGAGCCATAATTTACCGGAGAAGGATTTTCATAAATATATTCAACCGAAACATCCGTATTATTTGGAAAGTTTTTGATGCCCAGGTATTTGGATTTCTTACTGCTCAGCGAGCCGAGTGAAAAGACATCCGGTTTATCGGTTGGCATTCTTGTCGGCTTGATTTGGAGTAATACTCTCACCCAAAAAAAGATTGTCCGCTTCTATCAGGTAGGTTTTGCCGGTGGCTGCGGCAATTTTTTCAGACAAGAATAACGGCTGGTTGATATTGGCATCCTCCGCTTTACTTAAAGCACTGTTCTTGTCAAAGTAGAAGTTGGTATTTTGTAAAACGAAATCTATACGGTCAAGAAGTATTTCACAATTTTAAAGATGGAATTATCCTTGTAGCCGCCACGCGCACAACCGGCATCTAAAATTCCATCCAGCACATACGCGAAATAAATATACTCTTTACCGATTTTGTCTTCTGTGATTTCCAGATACGTTTTTCCGGTGATGGTATCCTGATACAAATTGAATAACCCACTTGATTTTTTGCATTTTTCAGTCACTTCCTTAATGGATTTGAACGGCTCTTTTTTGGTCTCTTTTTTGGCGGTGGTGTCTTTCGCTGTCGTTTTGGTGGTATCTGCACCAGCCGTTGTTACCGCTGCCGCTTTTTTCTTGTCTTTTTTGGCGTACAGGTTCGGTAAGGTGAGGACTGCGAGTGTAACGATTAATAAGCTGGAAATAAATGACTTCATATCGAATTAGTTAGTGTGAACAAAAATACCAATTTTTAAGGATTTTCTAAAACAATAAACCATCCTATATGAGTAGGATGGTTTACCTAATTATTACAGTCCGGCTGAATTATCTTTCATATTGGCAACACTGAGGCAATTGATGATAAGCAGAATCATTGGCTTTATACTTTTCCGTATCATAACCGCTATTGGCTATATTTTGTTGTATCTGGTCAACGGAAATTTTTGCAGGAGCAAAGCTAATGGTGATTAGTTTGCTTTCTTCATTCCAGACCGCGGATTTTACCCCATCGGTTTTGGCCGCTTTTTCTATCCGTTTTTTACACATATCACAATTACCCCAAACCTTGAACGAGGTTTTTGTAAAATCGTCTTTGGCAAAGGTAGTTAAGGATGTAAAAGTCCATAAAATAGTCAGGGCGATTAAAATTGTATTTTTCATTTTAGTTCATTTTGTAGAGATATTCATACATATTTCATGCCGATATCCCGCTGATTTGTTAATTTTTTTTCTTTGTGCAAAAATAGCATAGTTTATAATTGGGTGTTTCGCAGCCTCAGAGAATTTACAATGACGGACACCGAACTGAAACTCATGGCTACAGCGGCCAGCATCGGCGAAAGCAAGATCCCGAATAGAGGATATAAAACCCCTGCCGCTACCGGAATTCCTATGGTGTTATAAATAAATGCGAAGAATAAATTCTGCCGGATATTTTTTATCACGGCATGACTGAGTTTTTTTGCTTTCACAATACCTTCCAGGTCACCTTTCAGTAAAGTTATTCCCGCGCTCTCTATTGCAACATCCGTGCCTGTGCCCATCGCAATTCCGATGTCCGCCTGCGCCAGCGCCGGAGCGTCATTGATACCATCACCTGCCATCGTCACAACCTTACCCGCTGATTGTAGCCGTTTTATTTCCTTTAATTTGTCTTCCGGCAAGCATTCAGCCTTATACCCCGATAAGGACAATTCTCCTGCCACCGCTTTAGCGGCAAGTTCATTGTCACCTGTCAGCATAATGACCTCCATGCCGGATTCCATCAGAGATCGTATGGCTGCCTTGCTGCTGGGTTTAATGGCATCTGAAATAATGACATAACCTGTATTTGTAGTGTTTACGGCAACATAAGAAACGGTCTTTCCTTTTTTCTGCGCGGCGGCCACACTTTCGCTCACTTGTTCTGAAATATCGACGTTGAATGCTTCCATCAGTTTGCGGTTACCAAATACAATTTTTTTTCCATTTACGGTTCCTGTTACGCCTTTTCCTGCTATGGTTTCAAAATCGGTAACGTCTGACAGGATAACTTTCTCCTGTTGCAGATAATTCCAGAACCGCTTCGGCTAATGGATGTTCGCTGTGCCGGTTGAGTGAACCGATCTGTTCCAGCAATTCAGCAGCGCCACCGGGTTCCAGAGAAACGACTGCTTCTACAGAGGTTTACCTTCTGCGTAATGGTTCCTGTTTTGTCAATGACGAGCACATTGGCTTTGTTCATTTTCCAAAGCTTCTGCATTTTTAATCAGGATGCCCGATTGTGCACCTTTTCCGATTCCTGCAATCACGGACATAGGGGTAGCCAGTCCTGGCACTGAGACATGCAATGATGATACAACCAGCGCATTGACAAATGCAAAAACATAGGATAGATGAGGCCCTGCAACTGCCAGACTATCCCGGTAATACAGGAAATAAACAGAACAATCGGTACAAAATATTTTGCAATGATATCCGCCGTCTTTTGAATGGGCGCTCTGGAACGACTTGCGCTCTTTACCATCTCAATAATTTGCGAAAGCAAGGTATCGGCGCCTACTTTTTCTGCACGAATGACAAACGAGCCTGTTTTATTGATAGTGCCTGCAATGACTTTATCCCCCGTCTGTTTGAGTACAGGAATAGGCTCGCCGGTCAGCATCGACTCATCGATGCTGCTGTGCCCCTCTGTAATCACACCGTCCACCGGGATTTTCTCGCCCGGTTTCACGCGCAGCAAGTCACCCTTTTTGATTTTGTAAATGGAAATGACGGTATCTCCGCTCTCTTGTACTAAAGTAGCTTCCAGGGGTGCCAGTTTCAATAATTCTTTAATCGCGCCGCTGGTTTGGCTGTGTGCTCTTGCTTCCAGTAGTTGCCCCAGCAGTACCAACGTTAATATGACCGTCACCGCTTCAAAATAAACGAAGACCGTTCCGGTTTCTGTACGGAACTGATCCGGAAAAACCGAAGGGAATAACAGCGCGATGACACTGAACATATAGGCGGCTCCTGAACCAATTCCAATCAATGTAAACATATTCAGGTTTCTGCTGATAATAGATGCAAGCGCTTTTTCAAACAATACACTGGCCGCATAAAAAACGACCGGAATGGATAATGTGAATTGTATCCAGTTCCAGCTTTGCCGCGAAAGCAGTTTGATAAACGGATTGCCGGGCAGCATCTCCGACATCGAAAGAATAAAAACAGGGATTGTAAAGAGCGCAGCGATTTTCAGCTTTTTCTTTAGCTCCCGATAGGCATTGTCTTCTTGTGTATCTACTGGGATTTTGGGTACTAAATCCATTCCACAGACAGGACATGAGCCGGGATCATCTTTTATGATTTCCGGATGCATGGGACAGGTGTATTCTATCGTATGGTGAGGAGCGGGTTGTTCGATTAAATCCATTCCGCATACCGGACAACTTCCTGGTTGCGGATAGGTCTTATCCCCTTCGCATTGCATCGGGCAATAAAAGATGCCATTACCGCTGACGGGTGCCTTTCGAAGTATTTTTTCCGGAGGAGACTGTTTATCATGGGTAGTGCCAATGGTGTAATGTAATCCGGCCTTTAAGAGCGCTTCCTGCAATTGTTCGGTAGTGATAGGCGCAGACATTTCAAGCGTTGCTTCGCCTGCGTTTAAGTTAACCGCCACGTTTAAAACCCCGGGAACACCGGACAGGGTGCGCTCGACATTAGAAGCACAGCCTGAACACGACATTCCCGAGATTTTATAGGTATGTGTCATCGAAGTATTTTGGGATTGTTATTTCGATTTCTCTAAATCCATTCCACACTTGGAGCATTTTCCCGGTTTGTCGGAAGTAATGTCTTTGTGCATGGGACAAGCATACATGGACATACCTTTCATATCTCCATCTTTCTTGCAGCAGGCTTTTCCTTCACCTTTCTTTTCGCAGGCAGTGGAATCTTTTTTGCAACAAGCTTTCTCTTCTCCTGCTTTGCATTTATCGCAGCATTTTTCTTCCTTGGTGCAGCTGCCGGAACATTTGTCACAGCATTTCTCCTCTTTGCAACAGCTTGGTTTTTTGCAGCAGGATTTTTCTTCACCTACCGTACATTTGTCACAGCACTTGTCTTCCTTGGTGCATTTGTCAGAACATTTGTTGCAACATTTTTCATTTTTACAGCAACTTGCTTTTTCACAATGTGCTTCTTTTTTACAACAGTGTTTACAGGCTGTTGCTCCTAATACGGTAGCCACCATGACCATCATAATGACTACGATTGATTTGAATTTTTTCATGTTGTGTTTGTTTAGTTGTATAATGTGTTTAATTGATAAAAATCCTGAAACCACCGTAAGCGGTGACACCCATAACTGGTGCATATACCTGATAGGTGTCAAATACGGCGGTGTATGGCATTCCTAAGATAACGGTTTTCTGACGATAATTCGTAATGTTTTCGGCTCCGACAAACAGTTCGGCATGTTTGAAATATTTCATCACCTGAACATTGAGTAGTACATAGCGGGGTGAAAACCTCTTTCCGGTATCACCTGCAAAACTGTTCGGCAGCCTTCTTCTTCCGTTTATACTCATATTTACGTCAAACTGCCATTGCTGGTTAGGTGTTTTATAACTGAGCGCTACCAATCCTTTGTGCATCGCTTGCAGTGGTTTTTGCAGCAGTACATTGTGATAGGTCATCCGTACATCTTCCAACCTGTAGGCAGCCTTGATGTCCAGCCCTTTCAGTACTTCAAAGCCAAATTCAACCAGTAAACTGTTGGAAAATGACTTGCCTTTCAGGCTGGAGATTGTGGCATTCCCGTCTGAATGGTCAATGTCTATCACCGTTTGGCGGATGAAGTCAGTCCGGAAAAAATCAATGGATAGGCTGCCTTCCCTGTTCCACAGATTGAACTTCTGTGTCAAACTTAACCCATAGTTCCAGAGTATTTCTTTAGATGCAGGTTCCTGAAAAACAATGGTTCGGGAACTGGCTAACAAAGATTGATTCTCCGTCAGGATATTGGGTACGCGGAATCCGCTTCCGGCCGCAATCCGCAGGATGGTTTTTTCGTGCCTGTCCAGTACAAACCGGGCATGTATCCTTGGATGAAACTGAAAGCCAGCGCGTGTATGGTAATCTCCGCGAAAGCCGGCCACCAAGGTGATTTTAGTACCATATTTATATGTGTATTCTGTAAAGAATCCAGGTACGATATCCCTTCTGATAAACGTCAGGGTGTCGAGCTGCTCTTTGATGTTGTCATACACAAAGTTGAATCCGCTTACCATACTGTGAGCATCATTCTTTATGGTTGTCTGATACAGGATGGTTCCGGTAAACGAAGCCTGTCGTGTGTCAAATTGCCTGGTTCCATAGACAGATTTCTGCTGATGGTAAACACCTGAAAACTGGCTGCCCATACTGCTTTCCTCATCGAAAATGTATCCGGTTTTTGCGAAGCCTTCCACGCGTTTGGTATTAATGTTGATGCCAAACAATGGCATCGAATCTGAATCATGGTGATGGATAGGACTGATTTGACCCGCTTCCCGGTTTTCACTCAATACTTTTATCATGTATTGTCCTTCCACCTTCTCGCTGTGATAGTTCCAGCGGTTTAGCAGGTTATATTGTTTCATCACCGGTTGATCCAAAAAGCCATCGTGGTTCATGTCTTGTTTTACAGGGGTGAAAGCACCGTTCGCCATCAGTACTGTCCCAAGTCTCGGATTGATTTTGTGATTGAGTAACAAATTGGTTTCAATGCGTGCATTCTGGTTGCCGAACATATCAAAAAACAATCTTGTAGAGTCATTGAAACTGCTTTTAAATTCCACATTCATGGATCCGGTGACACCTTCATAACTGCTTTTGACGGATGGTATTCCTTTGGATACCGAAATGGATTTCATCCAGGGGGCGGGAATATGGTCCAGCCCGAAGGTAGATGTCAGGCCACGCATAAATGGAATACCTTCCAGGAGGTTCTGAACATACAGCCCGCTCAAGCCCAGTAGCTTGATTTCTTTGGCACCGGTCACTGCATCTGAATAATTTACATCCACAGAAGCATTCGTTTGGAAGCTTTCAGAGAGGTTGCAGCAAGCCGCCTTTTTAAGTTCTCCGCTTTCTATCTTTTCCGTTTTCATAGGATTGATGGTAGAGATAAAACTGGTATGTCTTTTTGCTTTTATGCTTACCTCTTTCAACTGGATTTCTGGCTCCAGTTTTACAGCTATATCTTTCCAGACGGAGATGATGAGCGTATCGCTGACATAGCCAACATAGCTGATTAACAGTAAATGAGGCAGGCTGTCAGGTTGTTCCAGCAGGGCGATGCCATATTCGTTGGTGGTTGCGCCGATGTTGGTATTGAGCCATTGCGCATTAGCGCCCATCAAAAGCTCATTCGTCTTTTTATCTGTAATTTTTAATTGTATGCTTTTGGTATTCTGACTGAAGGCAGGTTGAAAAAACCACACACTCAACAACAGCAACACCAATAATAAATGCTTCATGTGTTTTTATTAGAGATGAAATAATATCGTCACTGGCTGAACAATACTACATCTGCTAACATCGGAAAACCTGCAACTCGGAACGTTCAGGTAAAAGAAGGGATTTTATTTGAAGATAATATTCGGGCGGAGATAAGCCGGAGGAGTAATAGAAGTTGTAAGCATTGGGGGTAAATGCGCTGTGTGTATAACAGAAGAAATTATCCTGAATTTTTTCGACGGGTTTTATCACCATCAATTTGGACAGAAATCCTTCGGCATTCAGCTTGCTGAAAAATTCTTTGTGTTCACAGCAGTCTTTTTTCTTTGGCGCAGGTTTCTTGTTACAACAGGATGCCGCCGTTTTTTCCATATCACAGGCAGGTTTGGTAACCATGGAAAAACTCCGTGTTTTGGAGGTGTTGCAGATATGCTCAAATACAAAAACCCCGCTTGTGGTGAATAGAACCACAAACGCTACAATTAAAGCCGGTATATTGGTTTTATACTTCATGCTGTTATCAACTCCAAAGTTAGCACGTAATCCCTTGTTTTGAGAGATAAAATTGTTTAAATAGCGTTAATATTTATCATAAGATAGCAATAGTTTAAAAAAGGAATGATTAAGTTTGGGTGAAATGGGATTAAAAGACATCATACAAAATATTACTAATCCAAAGGATGTGGACATTTTCCTGAACCGTTTCCCCAATAAGGTTGGTTCGTATGGTTACGATCCATGGGGATTCAATATCAACGGCATCAAGCCATTTGTGGGTGCAGGTAAATTTTTCTATGAGAAATATTTCCGTGTGGAGGCACATGGCCTGGAAAATATTCCGAAGCAGGGCCGGTGTCTGATTATTGCCAACCATAGCGGACAGCTCCCGCTGGATGCCATGATGCTTGGCTATACTATGGTCACCAATGAGTATGCCCCGCGCGCGCCGAAAGGCATGTACGAACGGTTTGTGCCGCAGGTGCCGTTCATCAGTTCCATTTTTTCCCAATGGGGTGGAACGGTGGGCGATCCGGAAAACTGTATCAAAATGCTGGAGAACGAAGAGGCGGTAATGGTGTTTCCGGAAGGGGCAAGGGGTATTTCAAAACCTTTTAAAAAACGTTATCAGTTGCAGCAGTTTGGTTTGGGGTTCATGTACATGGCGCTACAGACAAAATCCCCGATTATCCCCGTGGGTATTGTAGGTTGCGAGGAATCCATCATCAATTTCGGCAATATAGATTTTCTGCAAAAACTGATAAAATTCCCAGCTGCGCCGGCGCTGATTCCATTCGTATTTCCGACTAAAATCATCATGAATATCGGCAAACCAATGTTGTTTGAAGGAGACGGTAGTCGTGAGTATTTGGTAAAAGAAATGGTGGAAGAAGTTAAAAGGGAAATCAATCATCTGATGGAACTTGGTTTGCGTCAGCGCAAGGGTATTTTCAGTTAAAGTACCTCGTTATTTTTCCAAAGTTATTATCGCAGGTTATCAATCACCCTCCATAGTTTTTCAGTCACTTCCCCTGCGATACTGCTTAATGCTTCATTATGCACGGCACTCATCGTTTCATTGGGATTGATGGCCGCTACTTCCACACCTCCGTTTTCCTGCTCCTGTACCACTACATTACACGGAAGCAATACGCCAATCTTATCCTCACATTGCAGGGCCCTGTAGGCAAAGCCTGGATTGCAGGCTCCAAGAATGGTGTATTTTTTATAATCGACGTCAATCTTTTTTTTCAGGGTGTCTTTCATATCGATTTCAGTGATGATACCAAAACCTTCTGCTTTTAAGTCAACTTTTACCTGTTCGATTACTTCTTCGAAGCTTTTGCCATGCAGTGTCTTGTTAAAGTAGTAGCTCATATCCTAATAGTTTGATTAAAGTTACTGTTTTTTCAGGAAGCAGGGGGATGACTTTTTACAGGATATTGTTTTTCAGTGAAAAATTCAGGCTACCTTCTGATACTTCCTGAAAAACCAGACTTTCAGGATGTCTGCGGTGATGATGTAAAGTGCAACAATCATTAGCATTACACCGAGGTTCAGAAGTGGCAATGGGGTCAGGCCTATTTGCTGTGCAAAAGGCAGGTAGGGAAGAGTGAGGGTTAATATGAAAGACAGTATGCTGAATATAGTCAGGTATTTTCCGGGTCTGCTTTTGAAGAAATTTTTGTGTGTCCGTATGATGATGACAATGAAAAGTTCCGACAGTACAGACTCGATAAACCAACTGGTCTGAAATCCGGATTCTTTGACCTTTAGCAAATAGTACAAGGTAAGGAAAGTGATAAGATCAAACAGGGAGCTGTGTATGCCAAAGACGACCATGTAATTGCGAATCAATTTTAAATTCCACTTGCCTGGTTTTTCTAATTGTTCTTTATCTATATTGTCTGTTGTGACGGTCAGAAAAGGGAAGTCCGTCAGAAAATTGGTCAGTAAAATCTGTTTTGGCAGCATAGGTAAAAAGGGAAGTACAAGCGAGGCAAAGGCAACGCTGCACATATTTCCAAAAGTGCAACCCGTACTGATATACAAATACTTCAGGGTGTTGGCAAATGTTTTTCTGCCTTCCCGGATACCGTCAACAATGACGGACAGATCTTTTTCTATCAAAACGAAGTCGGCAGCTTCTCTGGTAACATCCACCGCATTTTCAACGGATATGCCTACATCGGCAGCTTTGATGGCCGAAACATCATTGATACCATCTCCCATGTAGGCAACCGTATAGGATTGCTTAAGTGCAAGGATGAGACGTTCCTTCTGTTGCGGTTCCACTTCGGCGAAAATATGCGTTTTCTTAACCAGTTGTTTCAACGCTTCCGGACTGGTATGGATAAGTTCCTTGCCGGTCATGATGACTGGTTTTCTGATGCCTATCTGTTGAGCTATGCACAATGCTACATTTTTATTGTCACCGGTGATGATTTTCAATCCCACCTTCAGGAGTTGCAGTTCATTGATTGTTTCGATAATGCCAGTTTTTACAGGATCATTAATCAGGATAAAACCTGCAAAAATCATATCGGTTTCCTTGTCTTTTGTAATGACGTCGCTATCCAGTGATTTGAAGCAGATGGCAATGGCGCGCAATCCCTCACTGCCCATTTGTTCATATCGTTTCTCCAGTTCTGGCATGTATGTTTCAATCGCTTCAACATCGCCGTTCTCCAGTTTGATTTTTGTGCAGATATCCATTATCTGGGAAAACGAACCTTTGCTGATAAGTAATGTTTCCTTGTTTGTTCTCACAGCTATACTCAGTCTTTTTCGGATAAAGTCGTAGGGGATCTCACCCGCCTTTTCTGCCGGTGTTTCACCTGTAGGTTTCAATTGCTTTAAGGCTTCATCAATGGGATTGGTATATCCTGACTCAAAGAAGGCATTCCAAAAGGCCAGTTGTTTTATCCATTCGCTTTCCTTTCCGAAACCATCTGTCAGTCCTGCTATGCGGATGCTCCCTTCCGTTATGGTGCCGGTTTTATCAGTACAGAACAGGTTTACTTCGCCCAGATTCTGAATGGAATTCAGCTTTTTAACAATCACCTTTTTTTCCAGCAATCGCTTGGCTCCCGCGCTCATAGCAATAGTAGTGATGGCAGGTAACAGTTCCGGCGCCATGCCTACTGCCAGTGCCAGCGCAAAGAGCGCTGACTCTATGACACCTTTGTGGTTGAGCAGGTTCACAACAAGGATAAACACCGCCAGTACCAGTGTTATCTTCATCAGGAAAAAACCAAAATCCCTGATTCCTCTTTCGAAGGTAGTTTCAATGGTACTGGCGGCACTCCTGCTGATGTTTCCGAAGATGGTATCTTCACCTGTTTGTATCACCAATGCCTTTCCATCACCACTTACGATATTAGTTCCTTCCCAGAGGCAATTAGTACGTTTGGATAACTCGGTATCTGCCGTTAATACGCCCGTAGCTTTTCGCACCGGATAAGATTCTCCTGTCAGACTGGCCTCATTGGCATGCAGTTCATTGGCATCTATCAGCAGGCAATCGGCAGGCAGCATATCACCTGCATTCAAAAGCAGTACATCCCCCGGAACAATCTGCTCAGCCTTTATTTCCTGCGCTGCTCCATCTCGCACCACGGTTGATTTGATGGAAATCATCGACTGCAGTTTCTCCACCACTTTTCCGGCGTTTCTTTCCTGGAAAAAACTCAATAGCCCGGTAGATAATACGATGAAGAGGATGATGAATACATCCGAGGTATCTCCAAGGAATGCGGAAATGATGACCGCACCAATTAGTAATAGCATCAACGGGCTTTTGAATTGTCCGGCGAAAAGCAGCACATCCTTTTTGAAACCAGATGTGCTTTTGGGATGAAGGCCTTTGTCAAGCTGAATTTTTTCGGCAGCAGTCTGAGATAATCCGTTTTCAGAACTGTTTAATTTCTGAAACCAGTAGTTGCAATCAAATTGCCAGAAGTCACCGATTGAATCTGCTTGTATATGGTCTTTTCTGCTCATGCTTTCTGTTGCGTCACTAAAAAATACCCAATGCAATATAGCACTTATGACGTAGAATGTGTGTGGCGCAGCCGTTCCATGATTATATTACCCCAGATGAATAATAAATCCGATTCGGAAATGGAAAGAGGTTTTGGTATTAAAGCGCAATATCAGATTGCCTGATTTGGCTATTTCATCACCGGCTGCATCGACAAATCATGAATGAGAGATACCGCGCTGTTTAACTTGTCCTCCTCCAAAATATATTTCTGGAAGTTGCGCGCGTTTTGTTTAAAAGAAGGATCATCTAATACTTTTCTAACCGCTTTTTGAATCTTCTCAGCACCTGATTTTGGGCTTAAGTGTATTCCCAATTTATGAAATCCAACTTTTAAGGCATTGTCATTCTGGTCGCGTCCCATAGGAAGGCAAATCAACGGCAGCCCATTGGCGAGCGCCCGCATGATGGTTCCATGTCCTGCGTGTGTAATCACTAGGTCGGCTAATGGAAAGACCTGTGAATGTGGGGCAGAACTGACCACTACAACGTTTTCCGGGACATCCAATTGGATATCTTTCATAGCCAGGCCCAATGTGACCAGTCCTCTGACCTCCAGTCCTCTCAGTGCATTAATCGCATTCTGAATACTTTGTGCCTGATTCTGAAAAGTGGAGGAAAGTGAGATAACGACCAATGGCCGCAGGTCATCTTCCGTCCATGGATTGGTCCATATTTCCGTCCAGTCAGGATCATCCAGTACCGGGCCAGTATACCGCACATTGGCCGGTGCCGGCTCTAGCGGAAAGTCAAATATGGATAACGTCTGAATCAACCTCAGATCTGCCTGGTGTATCAATTCTGTCATGTCGTTTAATTTGGGCAACGTATATTTTGCTCTGATAGAATTGATGGAGGAGAGGTGTTTATTAAACACTCCGCTAAAAATGAATGATACGATTCTGTCCCTGAATTTTCCCAACGGACCTTTTCCTGGCAGCAAACCCATAACACCGGGAGGTCGGTTTGCTCCCGGCAGGTATTCCGGAAAATGGAATGCTATGATGCGTGGAATGTGCAGCGCTTCTGCTGCAATCAACGCGGGCAGTAACAGACAATCCGCTATCAGCATTTCTGCCCGGGTCGATATTAATGCATCATGTGTTTCTTTCACCACTGTATCGGCAGGACCAAATACAATTTTGTCCAACGTGGGATTGTTCAATACAGATGCATTCCAGTCGTTTATCAGGTCTTCCTTTCGGTCTGTTCGGGTGAAGTATCTGTTAAAGGCAGTGAACCCAAATCCAAAGGACTTCACGGCTTCTTCCATACAGGGCTCGGAGAGTACGTGTATACTATGCCCCTCTTTTGCAAGGCGACGAGCCAGTCCCAGAACAGCCGGTATGTTGCCGCCGCCATCTATGGTGACAAACAGTATTGTCATGGATCTTTTCATAGCTTTGTTATTTTATGGGTTTATTTTTTGTTATTAACCTTTCAAGTAGTTCCTTCAGGACAGCACGTGTCTGTTTTTCGCTCAGCAGCAAATCCCTTCTGAGCAGTTTCCATAGATAGACGTCTGTTGCGGCAACAAAAGCCAGCAGGCGCACGGAATAATTTTTTGTTTGTACACCGGGCAGGTATCTTTTAAATACCCGCGCACACCATGCCTGATGGTACGCACGTCCGGTCGTCAGTATATCCCGGGCGATGGCAATTTCCTGCTCGGAGGCAAGTGTACGGATGACCGCATCACCCATCGTTTCGTATTCTTTCAGCAGGTCATCGAGTATCTTAGGAATATCTCCCGCGGGAGTCTGGTCACGTGTTTGCATAATACTGGTTGCGTCATTTTGGATACAGGCTTTGAACAGGTCTTCTTTATTGCCGAATTTGCGGAGTATGGTGCGGACGGTAATGCCGGAACGCTCGGCAATTTTTTCCAGTGAGATGTCGTTGATGGGTAGCTCTTTCCATAAGCTTGCAGTAGCTTTGAGTATATTCTGTTCGGTTTCCGCCGCAAGCCTGGCGCGGTTCGTCAGGGAATAGGTTCTCTTGTGTAATGTAGAATTCATGTCACAAATGTAGACATTAAATTAATTAATGTCAATAGGTGTGACATAAAATATATTGATAGCTTTGGATGTGTAATCTGTCAATGATAAGTGTTGTAAGAACAAGCGTGCTATAATTCAAAGATTGCCATCAGTAGGCCGGCAGGATGTGGTTTTATTCATACCAGAATTAGAAAGTGGATCTTGCGTAACTTGGAAAATATTTCAGAGGCAATTTATTGGCTATAAACAACAATGGCGAAGATTAATGAAAACATCCGTACGATTCATACTGATTAATAATAGGAATACTGTTAAATCCCTTACTCCACAAACTTCAGCGCGTCTTTCACCTTCTTTTTTTCCAGCGCCAGATCCAGCACTTCATCCATGGTGTCTACATAATGGAATTTTAGCCCTTTGATAAAATCAGCGGGTACTTCTTCCACATCTTTTTCGTTTTCGTGGCAGAGGATGATTTCCTTGATGCCGGCGCGTTTGGCAGCCAGAATTTTTTCCTTGATGCCGCCTACCGGCAATACCTTGCCGCGCAGCGTGATCTCACCGCTCAATGCGGTAAATGCCTTGACCTTACGTTGAGTATAGAGTGAAGTTAGTGCCGTCAATATCGCGATGCCCGCGCTCGGTCCGTCTTTCGGTATCGCTCCTTCCGGAACGTGGATGTGCAGGTTCCAGTTGGTAAACGCTTCTTTCGGAATCTCCATTTCATCGGCTTTGGATTGAAGATAGGTGAACGCTGTGTTGAATGATTCTTTCATCACATTGCCGAGGTTGCCGGTAATGGTCAGGTTGCCTTTTCCTTTGCTCACCGTCGATTCGATAAAGAGGATATCACCGCCCATCGGTGTCCATGCCAGCCCGATAGCCACGCCGCATGGATTGTTTTCCGAATATTTGTCGTGGTTGTATTTCGGCTTCCCGAGGATGCGGGTGATGTCATCCACCGAAATTGCCGGATGGTAGTCTTCTTCTATTGCTACGCTCTTAGCCACATTGCGCATGATGGAGGCGATGACTCTGTCGAGTTCACGTACCCCGCTTTCATACGTGTAGAAATGAATCAGGTGCTGGATGGATTTGTCACTCAGTTTCACCTGCGATGCTTTCAGTCCGTGCGCTTCCCGCTGTTTGCTGACCAGGTGCTTTTTGGCGATTTCCGTTTTTTCTTCCAGCGAATAACCACTCAGGTGGATGATTTCCATACGGTCGCGCAGGGCAGGCTGTATTTCGCCCAGGTTGTTGGCCGTGGCGATAAACAATACCTTGGACAGATCGTATTCCAGTTCCAGGTAGTTGTCGTAAAAAGTGGTGTTCTGTTCCGGGTCGAGTACTTCCAGCAATGCGGAAGAGGGGTCGCCTCGGTGGTCTTTGCCCACTTTGTCGATTTCATCGAGGATAAAAACGGGATTGGACGATTGTACTTTTTTCAGCGACTGAATGATGCGCCCGGGCATGGCGCCGATATAGGTTTTGCGGTGTCCGCGAATCTCACTTTCGTCGTGGAGGCCGCCCAGCGACATGCGTACATATTTTCGGTCGAGTGCCCGCGCGATACTTTTTCCAAGGGAAGTTTTTCCGACTCCCGGAGGGCCGATGAAACACAGAATCGGCGATTTCATATCGCCTTTAAGTTTCAGCACCGCCAGGTATTCCATAATACGGTCTTTGATTTTATCCAGGCCATAGTGATCTTCATCCAGGATTTTCTTAGCGCGTTTCAGGTCAAAATTATCGTTGGTGATATCATTCCACGGCAGTTCCACCATCAAATCCAGGTAGTTTAGCAATACGGAATATTCCGCCGCTGCCGGATTGATGCGCTGCAGTTTCCCGATTTCCTTGTCAAAAGATTTGGCGACTGTCGCACTCCATTTTTTTTCTTTGGCTTTTTCTTTCAGCCTGTTCACTTCCTCCTGATACATGTCGCCGCCCAGTTCTTCCTGAATGGCACGCAATTGCTGGTTCAGAAAATAGTCGCGTTGCTGTTTGTCTATATCTGTCCGTGTTTTATTATGGATATTGGCTTTTAATTCCTGTAATTGAAGTTCCTGCGACAAAAACTTCAAAACCTGCTGTATGCGTTCGTTCGCATCACTTGTTTCAAGAATCTGTTGCTTTTGCTCTAGTTCAATATTGAGGTTAGAGGTGATGAAATTCGCGAGAAATTTGATGTTGTTGATATTGTTCAGGACAATCTTTGCCTCGTTGGGAATATTAGGGGACAGCTCGATGATACGGTGAGCCATATCTTTCATGTTGTCCATCATGGCTTTCTCCTGTTGCTGGTCTTTCATCGGCACATCTGTCAGGTATTCCACTTCCGCTTCAATGACGGGCTCGGAAGCTATATGCTGTTTGATGACAAAGCGTTTTACTCCTTGCAGGATGACCGTATTGCCGCCGTCGGGCATGGACAACATTTTGATGATTTTCGCCGTACATCCGATCGTGTATAAATCACCCGGCTCCGGTTCCTCAATCTTTACATCCCGTTGCGCGATGACACCAATATATTTATTGTCTTTGTATGCTTTTTTGACTGCTTTTATGGATTTTTCCCTGCCTACGGAAATGGGAATGACGACACCCGGAAACAGTACATTGTTGCGCAAAGGCAGTATGGGTAGTTTTTTAGGCAGATGGTCGCTGTTGGTGTTATCGTCCTCCTCAATGGACAATAAGGGTACCATTTCTACATCTTCTTCGATAATATTGGACAATTCAATTTTCTGGAACATATTTAAATATAGTTGAAATTCGACAAATTGACATAAAACCTTATTTCGGATAAGGTTTTTTAAGATAGACAAGATGTATGCCGCAATTTTCCGGGATGCGGATACATGAAATATTGTCATAAAATCAATTAACCTGTTGTTCGGTTTGAATTTATTTTGACTGTAATTATCTACCTGATTTTCAATAATAAGCTTTGTTACTTTTTCTCTTAGTCAATCAGCCTGTCGCAGACAGGAAAAAGTAACCAAACCTGCCTGCCGTCAGGCAGGAAAGACAAGGCAACTCCCGATAGCTATCGGGACTCTGCTGGTTTTGCCAACCCACGCTTCTTTACATACTACTTTCTTCAGCTTTTTACCTTCTACAATTTCCTTTTTTGTATTTCTCTGATAGTAAATCGCACAACGCGTTCAATTAGTTTTTTAAAACAAATTTTATTGTTACTTTTGCGACTCAATTTGGAGACGTGTCCGAGTGGTCGAAGGAGCACGCCTGGAAAGTGTGTATACTCCAAAAGGGTATCGTGAGTTCGAATCTCACCGTCTCCGCCGTGAAAAGCGCTGAATCTGTCAGCGCTTTTTTTATTTTTTGCAGGAGTAAACCTGATAGGAATTAGGCACTTTTTTAAAATAGGTATTCTTATTAAGGTTCTTTGTCAGAGGCTGAAGTAGCTGCCTCGATTAGGAAATTTGACGACATTACCTAAAATTTAGTATTGATGAATATAATAATTGATAGTATATTTACTATTAATTAATATTCTTTGTATGAAAAAATTAAAAACCAAAAACCAAAAATTTTTATTTATTGGTATTTTAATAGTACTGACAGATCTTCTTTCATGTAGTAAGTTGGAGGACAAGATGCTGTCAGAATCATCCGGTAGTAAAACGATAAGTGCAAGAAAAGGTAGTGGAGGGAGTGAAATTGATCTGATAAATTATTATGCGAATTTATTTTCCCCTACTAAAGATGTAAATAATTTAATAAATGCAGGAGTAGAGTTGCCAAATACTCCAAAGGCAACACAAGCGATGTATTTTACTGGTGGTGGGAGTGGATATTGTAATGGAATCTCAATATTTGGTGTACCCTGTGGTCCTTCCTGCACACCAATTCCATACATCCTAGATCCATTTGGAAATAAGATAAATGCAGTGGGTCAGTACGGAACAGATGAACGAAATATATACTATGTATACTACCCTAAAAATAAGAATCTTAACTCACCAATAGTAATTCTTATTCACGGGGGGGCATGGTTTCAGGGCCCAGACCCAGGTGTTATAAATGGATGGCCGACAAAATTTGCCTCACCTTCTGATACCCAAAATCTTGTAAAAAATTTGATTGACAGTGGATTTGTAGTAGTTTCGTTATTATACAAGCTAGTAGAGTACGATACATTAGTAACAGGAAGTAGCGTGTCAATACAAGATCAGATTAATGATATTGATGCAGCAATATGGCATATTCGGTCTAATTTTCCCATTTGCCTTGCACTAAGGGCAAATAGCATACAAGTTCTTGGTGAGAGTGCGGGAGGACATCTAGCACTTATATGGTCTTATTCAGGAATTCACTCCTCTACAACGTATATTAAATCAGTAATCTCAATGTATGCTCCTACTAACTTAAAGCAATATGGTAGATTTTTAAAAGATATCAGACCTATGGCGCCACCATTTACATGCGGCGAAACATATAGACTTGGAAACTTATACTGGACTCCACCACCACCGTCTGATTTTCCATTTCATTTTTTCTTTGATGTCGCAAATAATACAAAAGTCTCTGCATCTGTTTGGCCATTTTCATGTACTATAGACAGTTTAACGACATATAATCAAATCCCCAATGCACCATATTATTCAGCAACAACCTACCCATACCAAAATAATAATATGAAATTTATAGATTTATACATATTATTACAAAGCACCGTTCAGCAATTCATCCCAGTACCTTATACCAGTTCTGTTTTGTCATCAATTAGTCCTAAGGACGTAGCTAATAGTACAAGAAATATACCTACTTTCTTAATGCACGGAAAGGTAGATTTATTAGTTCCATACAATCAAAGTACTGATAGTATGAAGATTAAGCTAAATTCTTTAGGGGGCATTGATAGTCTTCCAAATACTACAAATCAATTACCAGTAACTTATCCAACCTCTTTTAAACATTATATGAAAATGTATGATAATGCTAATCATGGTATGGAAGGGGCAGATTTAATTCAAGTACGGAAAGATATTGTTAGATGGTTTTACGGGCATAAATAATACAACATGAAAATTCAAACTTTAATCTCCGCCCTTTTTGCTGTAATATTACTAATTTATGGTTGTCAGAAAACTGATAACATTGTAAAAAGTATTTTTGATGGTAAGATTAAGCAAATTGTATATACTACCGATAACCCGAATGGAATGGTGCGTTATAATTTTTATTATGATTCGACAGCCTTGCAATTGTGTAAGGTGTACAAGAATGACACCTTACAATATGTGTTCTCTAAAAAGAATGAGAATCTAATTGTTGTAAAATACATAACAGGAGTAGATACCACGTATTATTTTGCACACGTTAATTCGGATAAGTACATCGTATCATATAACAATTTTGAAGAGGAGAGCGAGTCATTACTGCATCCATACAGGGCATATTATAGTGGTTTGAGATTAGATACTTTGCTACAGGAAAATGTACTATTATGGCCATCAATTAATCCATGTACACCTATGTTCTATCATTTATATACCGATGTAAAATGCCATGATTTTGTATATGAAAATAATAATTGTATGTCCATAAAATTTTCTTATTTAAACAAACTTATAGACCCTTGTAACCCATCTAAAGATTCCGGCAAAATTGAATTAACGTATACCAACATCGATAATATTAATAATCAGCTTCCGCAGCAATTCATGTTCTTAGGTTATGGTGATTCACATTTGTTGTTCGATAATTATTTTCTTTATATAATGGGGTATAGCTTTGGAAAACCAAGTAAAAAACTTTTAAAATCAATAAAGTTTAATTTTTTTGAAACAGCATCAAATTCGTATTTTTATGAAATAAACGACAAGAATCAGGTGAATAAGATTATTGCAAATGTTATGAGAGGTAGTACCATAATAAATATAACAGCAGAAATTCAATATTATTGATGTATGAGGAATATTGATTTTAAAGTGAATGTTGTGTTATGTTTTTCCGGTCAGCACGCCTCTCGAAATTACAATGCGTTGTACCTCGGAAGTACCTTCATATATCTGCGTGATTTTGGCATCGCGCATCAGCCGTTCTACATGGTATTCTTTCACATAGCCATAACCGCCATGTACCTGAACCGCCTCTGTAGTAACCTTCATGGCCACTTCGGAGGCAAATAATTTTGCCGTGGCAGAGGCTATGGCATAATCCTGATGCTGGTCTTTCAGCCAGGCCGCTTTATAGACTAAAAGGCGGGCCGCTTCTATTTCTGTAGCCATATCCGCCAGTTTGAACTGGATGGCCTGGTGGTTGGCGATTTCGGTACCGAATGCCTTGCGTGTTTTAGCATATTCAACGGCTAGCTCATAAGCACCGGCGGCAATGCCCAGGGCTTGTGCCGCGATTCCAATTCGTCCGCCTTCCAGCGTTTTCATCGCGAATTTGAATCCGAATCCGTCTTCACCAATCCGGTTCTCTTTCGGCACTTTCACATCATTGAACAACAACGAATGAGTATCAGAGGCGCGGATGCCCAGTTTATCTTCCTTTGCGCCGATTTCAAAACCCGGCATGCCTTTCTCCACTATTAATACATTGATTCCTCTGTGTCCTTTTTCAGGATGTGTCTGTGCTATCACCAGATAGGTATCCGCTTTGCCGCCATTGGTAATCCAGTTTTTGGTACCGTTTAACAGATAATAATCGCCTTTGTCCTCAGCTGTTGTTTTTTGCGAAGTGGCATCACTGCCGGCTTCCGGTTCACTCAGTGCAAAAGCACCCAGTTTTTCACCTTTGGCTAAGGGCACGAGGTATTTTTGTTTTTGTTCTTCTGAGCCATATTCTTCCAGACCCCAGCAAACTAATGAATTATTAACGGACATCGCTACGGAGCAGGAAGCGTCAATTTTAGAAATTTCTTCCATCGCTATGCAGTAGGACAGGGCATCCATGCCGCCGCCACCGTATTTCGGATCCACCATCATACCCATAAATCCCAGTTCACTCATTTGTTTCAGAAACTCAGTCGGATGTATCATGTCGCGGTCGCGTTCGATGACGCCCGGTTTCAGCACTTTTTGGGTGAAGTTGCGTGCCATTTCACGCACTTGCAGATGTTCTTCGGTCAGTAGGAAATCCATATCAGTAGGTTTATTTTGAGTATGCAAAAGTATGCATTTTAATTTTTATTTGATTCAATAATTTTAGTCGCGGGTAACCATCCTGCGGCGGCTATGATATCTTTTCAGGCATACTGTTTTATGTGTGTGGCCTATTGAAATGAAAGGATTACACAGGTTCGCTGTCTTTATTATAAACTGCCAGGAATATTAAACTCAGGATTCCGGCGATGATGACGAAGAAAGTCTGCACACTCCAGGATATCCAGCCATAAGATAGGCCAATAATAGACGATATGCCGTAAGTGGCCAGCAGTTTTTGCATGGCAATCTGAAACGCACCGATTCCGCCTTGCGTAGCCACCATTGCGAAACCCCCAAAAAATACGGCTGCCATGGAAGGTACAAAGCCGAGATGGGCGGTCTCCTCTAAGCATTTGAACCCGAAGTAAGGCATGAGGATATAGCATAAAAAGATACCGAAAGTATGGAAGAGGAACTCCCATTTTCTGTCTAAGTCCTTAATGGAAACAAGTCCCTGCCACAGTCCCATCATTTTTTCTTTCACCACAGAGAGGATTTTCTCAAAACCGTGTTTTTTATTCAGGATGATTAATCCAACTGCGGCGATTACGGCAATAATAGCTAAGATGATGTATTTAGTTGGGCTGGACGCTTCAGTGGCAGCGGTTTTGTTTCCGCCAAATAATTCTTTGAAAAAATCATAGAAGCGCTGATATTCCAGCAATAGCAGTAAGCCGCCGATGCTTAAAATGCATACCAAATCCACCACCCTTTCGAGCACCATTGTCCCGATGGATTTTTCCACAGGTACCTTTTCATATTTGGCAAGTATACTGCAACGGAGGATTTCTCCTAATCTCGGAAATGCCAGGTTGGCAAAAAACATAATCATGACAGCGGAAAAGGTATTCCAGTAGCTGGGTTCGTAGCCGAGAGGTTTGAGCAATAATCTCCAGCGTTGTGCGCGGAAGAAATTGCTGGACAATCCGAAAAAAATCAATAATAACAACCACCAGTAATTTGCCTTGTTGAAGGCTTCGGCGATCATCCCTCTTTGTTCCGGAGTGACTCCGCGAAGAGACCAATATACCAATCCGACTCCAAGGGCTAAGGAAAATAAAAATTTAATGATGTTGCCAATATGTTTCTTCATGGGTGTTTCCCTCTTTTGCAAATATTAAAAATCAAAGATGAAATCTTCGGACGTTCAATCTATAAAATACGACGGACGAAAATAGGATTAATTTTTTCCTTGCATGTTGTTTTCATCCACATAAACGGCAGTAGGCGTGAAGTTTTTGGCTTCTTCCAGCGTCATCATACCGTAGGCGATGACGATGAGTTTATCTCCTAGCTGAACCTTACGGGCAGCGGGGCCATTCAGGCAGATTTGTCCGGAGCCGCGTTCACCTCTGATGACATAGGTTTCAAACCGTTCACCGTTGTTGATATTGACCACCTGAACTTTTTCGTTTGGTAAAATTCCGGAAGCATCCAGTAAATTTTCATCTACGGTGATACTGCCCATATAATTAAGGTTGGCTTCTGTGACGACTACCCGATGTAGCTTGGCTCTGAAAACGTGTACGAACATATTGAATAGTTGGCTGCAAATTTATGGATATTTGTCCATATATAAATTACGGAAGGATTAAGAATAAGCCGGACGCGGAGTTACGGCAATGTAAAGTAATTAGTTAACTATCAGATTATCAATCATCCGTATGTTCCCAACATAGGCTGCTATTAATAAGGTGGTGGGTGTATCTTCGCTGAATGTTGTAATCGGTTCCAATGTTTTTCCTTTGACCGCCACCAAATATTCCACCCGGATTAATGCGTCCTGAGACAACCATTCCTGTTGTTGCAGGAGCAGTTGGGATATGTCCGTTGTTTTAATGTTCTTTTTTATGGCAAATAAAGCGGAGGATAACTTTTTTGCCGCGATACGAGCCTCCGGAGACAGGCGCATGTTACGGCTGCTCATAGCCAATCCGTCCTGTTCGCGCATCGTCTCGATGATTTTAAGCAGGACGGGAAGCTGATAATGCTCGATAAGCCGGGCAATGACCATACATTGCTGATAGTCTTTTTGCCCCATAAACAATACGTCCGGCTGAACAATATCCAGCAGGCGTTTCACCACCTGTAAGACTCCCTGAAAATGTCCGGGCCGGTGTTCGGCCTCCAGGGTGGTGCCGATGAAGCCTAAATCCACCTCCGTTTTTTGGGCGGTACCCTGTGGGTAGATTTCCTCCAGGGATGGCACAAAAACGGCATCACAGCCGGCTGCCAGCAGCATTTCGAGGTCGTGGTCAATTTGGACCGGGTATTTTTCAAAGTCAGCCTTGTCATTGAACTGAGTTGGGTTCACAAAAATGCTGCATACCGTAACGTTCGTTTTAGACCTGGATGCTTTTATCAGTGAAATATGCCCTTCGTGTAGTGCCCCCATAGTGGGTACGAATCCAACCAGATTTTTATCTAATCCATTGGTTTCCAATAGATAATTTTGAATATCATGAGCTGTATGAAAAACCCGCACCGTTAATTACTTTATATTTTTTATAATATTTTTATTTTGTTTCAAAAAGAGGAAGCACTGACGTAAAATGGTGTAATCTCAACTGTAAAGAATACTTAAAATCAGATTTTATGTCGGTTCCTTAAACAATTATACCACTTTAAATGCGTACCTTTGCACACTAATTGACCATAATAATTTAAAATTAACGAAGAAGCGGCGCATGGAAAAGAAAAAATTGTTGTACGTAACCCAGGAAATGGACCCATATCTGGTACTTTCCGAGGCTGGTAATATTGTTAAACGATTAGCTCCCTATATAAACGATAACGGATTAGAAGTAAGAGTATTGATGCCGAGATTTGGTGTTATCAACGAGCGGAGAAACCGTCTGCACGAAGTAGTGCGTTTGTCCGGGATTAACATTATCATCAATAATGATGATTATCCGCTGATTATTAAGGTCGCTTCCTTGCCGGGGGCCAGAATTCAGGTATACTTTTTAGACAATGAGGAATTTTTCAAAAGAAAAAACGTTTTCAATGACGAGAACGAAAAATTCTACGAGGACAATGCGGAGAGAATGGTGTTTTTCTGTAAAGCCACGTTAGAAACTGTTAAAAAGTTTGGATGGCATCCGCATATCATACACTGTCATGGATGGATGACCAGCCTCATTCCGCTGTATATGAGAACACAGTTTGCAAAGGATCCGGTATTCTCCAACACGAAAATGGTGTACAGTGTCTATGAGAAATCCTTTACCGGAAAACTGAATAAAAATTTCCTGAAAACTGCCTTAATCGGTGATGACATCAAGGAAAAGGATTTGGCTATATTCAAAGATCTGACGTCTGAGGCATTGACATTGGGAGGCGTTCAGTATGCAGATGCCGTGGTGCAGGGTTCCGAAAAAATAAAAGATTTGGCAGTTTACAAAAAGGCTGCGGGTAAGAAACCGTTCTTAGACTATCAGGATCAGGATAATCTGTTACAGAAGTATGCAGAGTTTTATCAAATATTATTATAATCATTCCGTTTCAATAATCATACAGTACAAATAATGAGGAAAATCCATTTACTTTTTTTAGTTGCTCTGCTAAGTTTCATTTCCGCCTGTAAAAAAGATTCCACCATTGGTGCCGATTTGTTGCCTCCTGAAGATTTGTTGAACGTACGGTTTACAGATACATTTGCCGTATATGCAAAAACATTGGCGGATACGTTTATGAGAACGGATAAGCTGGCAAAAAATTATTTAGGGGTCATCAATGACCCTAAGTTTGGATTTCAACGCGCCAGCATTGCTATGGAACTGGATAAACCCGGTACCGTATTTGATGATACGCTCGGCCCTTTCACACTGGACTCTGTGGTATTATTGTTGAGATATACCGCTGTCTATGGTGATACCACCGTTCCTCAAAGTTTTAATGTCAGCACGATATCCAATAAGATTAATGAATCACAGATCTATCATTCCAACACGGCTGCGTTTCCCGCAGCCAGTCTGATAGGCTCTGTCAGCAATTATTACATCAAGCCCACCAATAAGGTGGTGACATCTGCGGCTGACACTATAGGGGTGAATGGTATCCTGCGGGTGAAATTGAATTCATATGTCGGTTATTCCATTCTGAACCTGGGGCAGAAGACGTTGAGGGATTCTGCGTTATTTAAAAATTCTTTCCCGGGTATTGTCATAGAGAATGCTACAAACTCTGGTAAAGCCATGATTGAAATCGATTGCGGCAGTATTTACTCCGGAATTGTAATTTACTACAAGAATAAATACAATGTCGCTAAAGAGATGAGACTGCTGACCAACCTGATAAAGATTTCCAGCGGTTCCTTATCCAGCAGGCAGAACGGCGTGAATCTCTTTTCCAATGCGCTTTCGTCCACTGTGCAGAATGTCATCAACTCCGGATTGCCTTCTGATTCCATCAACTATTTGTTGTCGCAGTCGGGCACTACGCTGAAAATATCATTGCCGACTATCGGAAATTTAGGAAAAGTGGCCGTTAACAGGGCAAGGATATTGGTTACGCAGGTCGAACAAAATGCACAAATTGAATTCCAACCGCCATCTTTTATGTTTTTGCTAAAAAGAAACTCCAGCGGGTTGCTGGATGTACTGCCTACGGGTGACGGAGTCGGATTAATTGATTCAACCGGCGTGGATGATTTTGGCAATAAAATTTCCAGGTATTCATTTGACGTCACAAAGTATGTTCAGAAGATATCAAAAGGGGAAGAGCCTAACACTGATTTATATGTTGGCTCCTATCGTACTGCAGGGACGGATGGTACCGTCAATGCCCTGAATACGATTACCAATGGAACCGTTGTGAATTTCGGTTTTTCACCATCCAGAATCATTTTTGCAGGTCCTAACTATTCAGATATAAGGTATAAGATGAAATTAAATCTGATTTATACCTTGATAAAATAAATTAATTTTCTTACTTTTTCATTCTAAATTGGTACGTCATTTGCATGATTTTACACTAATTAAACTAATATGTGCGGTATTGTAGGATATATAGGCAAAAAACAAGCCTTTCCCATCATTATTAACGGACTGAAACGACTGGAATACAGAGGGTATGACAGTGCCGGTATTGCCTTGCTCAGCAGCAGTAACCAATTGAATATCTATAAAAAGAAAGGAAAAGTAAAAGCGCTCGAGGATGTTGCCGATGGCAACGATATTTCCGGTACCGTTGGAATCGGACATACCCGATGGGCAACGCATGGCGAAGCGAACGATACAAATGCGCACCCGCATTTCAATTCCAATGAAGACCTGGCAGTCATACACAATGGCATCATTGAGAATTATTATTCCCTGAAAACAGAATTACAATCACGCGGTTACACCTTTCGCTCGGAAACGGATACGGAAGTGCTGGTGCATTTGATTGATGACATTCAAAAGAATGCGGATGTCAATTTGGTAGAAGCCGTCCGGCTGGCACTCAATGAAGTAATTGGCGCATACGCCATAGTAGTGATATCAAAAAAAAATCCGGATAAATTGATTGCGGCAAAGTTGAGCAGTCCTTTAGTCGTCGGCTTTGGAGAGAATGAATTGTTTGTTGCTTCGGATGGTTCGCCACTCATTGAACACACCAAAAAAGTCTCGTATCTGGAAGACGGACAGATGGCGGTATTATATAACAACGGAGTCATTGATGTCAAGTCCATCAAAGACAATACAACGCATGTTCCATATATCGATGAACTGCAGTTGAAACTGGAGCAGATTGAGAAGAGTGGCTTTGATCATTTCATGATGAAAGAAATCCATGAACAGCCTATTGCCATAAAAAACAGTATACGTGGCCGTATCGACAGTCAGCAGTTCTGGGTCAACCTCGGAGGTGTGCGGGAACACGAGTTACGGTTCAAGAATGCGCAAAAGATTACGATAGTAGCCTGCGGCACTTCCTGGCATTCCGCACTCATCGGCGAGTACCTGATTGAAGATTTGGCCCGCATCAATGTGGAAGTGGAATACGCATCGGAGTTTAGATACAGAAATCCTATCATCACGGAAAACGATGTGGTGATTGCCATCTCACAGTCTGGTGAAACGGCCGATACAAAAGCGGCGCTGGAACTGGCGAAATCAAAAGGTGCATTAACTTACGGTATTTGCAATGTGGTAGGTTCCAATATTTCCAGAATGACCGATGCTGGCTCGTACACACATGCCGGCCCAGAAATTGGCGTGGCTTCTACAAAGGCATTCACCACACAGGTGAGCATTCTGGTGTTAATGGCATTGCAGCTTGCAGAAATCAAAGGCACGCTTTCGCAATCCAAGTTCAATGAATATATTACCGAGTTGGAAACGCTGCCTGTTAAGATTGAGAAAATCTTAAAAGCAGACCCATACATTCAGGAAATCGCGGAAACATTTCAGGATGCCACCAACTTCCTGTATCTGGGAAGAGGGTATAATTTCCCGGTCGCATTGGAAGGAGCTCTGAAGTTAAAGGAGATTTCCTACATACATGCGGAAGGTTATCCTGCCGCTGAGATGAAACACGGACCAATTGCCTTAATTGATGAGAATATGCCGGTGGTTGTTTTGGCACCCTATACCCAGCATTATGAAAAAGTATTGTCCAATATTGAAGAGGTAAAAACCCGAAAAGGACAGTTGATTGCTATCGTTACGGAAGGAGATTCGGAAATTAGTAAACTGGCGGAATATGTGATACAAATTCCGGACACCGTAGAGCCTTTCACGCCAATCTTATCTGTCATACCCCTGCAATTATTAGCCTACCACATCGCGGTGCTCAGAGGTTGTGATGTGGACCAACCGCGTAACTTAGCTAAATCCGTAACAGTAGAATAATGAGAAATTTTTATTTAGTTGCTTTCCTGACAGCTTTCGCTGTAATGACCTTTGCGCAGCCTGTTCCTTACAATGTAAACAAGAAAAAATTCCCGTTAGGAGAGGATTACCAGAAATTGCTACCCCTGAAAATCGGCGCCTGGAAGCGCTTTTCGTTCCACGATTTTTTACCGGGACAGGAACGTGGCAGTGTTTATTACCAACTGGAAAAAAAAGAAATATTTGTTCAGTTCGGCAAGGCGCTCAATCAGGCGAATATGGCCATCGAATGGTCAAAACTTTGTGAAGACGCGATGGACGGCAAACAGTATAAAGTATTGCAACAGAACAATACCAATGTGAACACAAAATTCCTCCTGATGGAAGGTAAGTCGGGATATTATTACGCATGGACGAGGAACCTGTATTACTTCAGCATCCGGACAAAAGTAAAAGCCGATGCGGACGATTTTATGAAGAGTTTTCCCTGGTAGTGCGCAGGATTGTTCATTAAGGTCTCCACTTACTTCCTGATTCCTGAATCAAAATAAATTCCTTATCTTAGAAAAAACTTTTTCTAATGACCAACAGCAGTGTTTTTCTCGGCGATAAATTTTACAATCGTGAACATTTGAATTTTATTTTATTTGATGTATTGAAAGCGGATAGCATTACTCAATACGATTATTTTTCCGACCATGATAAAGATGCGTTGCAGATGTATATTGACGCTACGGATCAATTCGCCAAAGAATACCTGTATCCACATCTGGTAGAGATGGACAGAAAACAACCGGAGCTGGTTGACGGCAGAATCCGTGTTCATCCGGTTCATAAAACAATAATGTTGAAGAGTGGTGAAAATGGCTGGATCAGTATCCTTGCATCCAAAGAGGTGGGCGGTTTGCAGATGCCTGCCGTGTTTTCCACCGCCACCAGTTTTATACTTGGTGCCGCCAATTATTCAGGCTGTGTTTTTGTAGGACTGACGATGGGTGCTGCGCATCTTATCGAAACTTTTGCAGATAAAAAATACCACGATGTTTATCTGCCGAAAATGTTTGCCGGCGAATGGCAGGGCACAATGGCACTGACCGAACCCGGTGCGGGCAGTTCATTGAGTGATGTGGTGACCACGGCAGAAAAACAGGAAGATGGCACGTATAAGATTGTCGGACAAAAGATATTTATTTCCTGCGGCGACAGCGATGCTGTAGATAATGTGGTACATCTGTTGCTGGCGCGGGTAAAAGGTGCACCGGCGGGCACGAAAGGAATTTCAATGTTTATCGTACCCCGTGAACGAATAAAAGCAGACGGCAGTTTGGAGTGGAATGATGTCACCAGTATTGGGGTATATCATAAAATGGGTTATAAAGGTGCGCCGATTGCACATTTGAGTTTTGGAGAGAATAATGATTGCAGAGGCTGGCTCGTGGGTGAGGAAAATAAAGGACTGTCGTATATGTTTCAGATGATGAATGAAGCGAGGATTTCTGTAGGCTTGCATGCAACGTCCATTTCCAGTGCGGCATACTATGCAAGTTTGAAATATGCAAACGAACGTTTGCAGGGCAGAAATATCGCGGAGAAGAATCCGGACTTGCCGCAAACACCGATTATCAATCACGCCGATGTGAAGCGTATGCTGTTGTTTCAAAAAACGTTTATTGATGGCGCTTTATGTCTGGAATTGCAGTGCAGTTATTTCTCTGATCTGGCACGCGTAACGGAAGGAGAGGAACAGGAAAAATACCATCTGTTACTGGAACTGTTGACACCGGTAGCAAAATCCTATCCGGCGGAGATGAGTAATTTTTCGACATCTACCGCGATACAGATTTTTGGTGGTTATGGGTTTACTAAAGATTTTATCGCTGAGCAATATTATCGGGAAACCCGTATCCATACCATTCACGAGGGTACGACCGCGATTCACGGGTTGGATTTATTAGGCAGAAAAGTGATGATGAAGAACGGTAAAGCGGTGATGTACCTGATGCAGGAAGTGATGGGCGACATCACGAAGGCCAAACAGCAGGATAATACGAAAGCGCACGCACAGACCCTGGAAAAAAAATTAGGACAGTTGCAGGAATTAAGCATGCACCTGATGGGTGTGGCACAAAAAGAAGGTGTAGAGGCCTATTTGAGTGATGCCACCCTGTACCTCGAATTATTCGGCACACTGGTGCTGGGCTGGCAGTGGATTAAGATGGCGAATACCTGTAATGAAAGTACTACAATAGATGCTGATTTTAAGGCAAGCAAATTTTTGTGCTGTAATTATTTCTTTGAATACGAACTTCCGAAAACGGAAGCATTATTTACCAGGTTAAAAAGTACAAACAGGGTTACGGTAGGTGTGGATAGTAAGCTGATTGATTAATTTTCATGGCATCGTGCAAGGATGTAATGGTTTACTGTGCCATGATTGTTGGAACTATAAATGATTGTTTTGTGTAAATTCGAACTTTTTCTTTTTTAGAAATTATACTCTATCATCTTATCATCCTTCAGCTCTGTAATTAACTATGACCACCATCCAGCAAATAGCACTCTACTTAATGGCATTTTTGTATGCCGGTGCAGGCATAAATCATTTCATTAATCCTAGGTTTTATTTAGGCATTATGCCTAAGTTTTTTCCGATGCCCAATTTATTAAATCAGCTCAGTGGCATAGCAGAGATGGTGCTGGCTTTAGGTTTATTATTTGCTTCTACCCGGCAAATCTCTGCGTATCTTATTATCGCGATGTTGATTTCCTTTTTTGCAGTACATATTACCCATTTATTCCAGCCACCTAAAATGGCACAAGGCAAAGAGTGGTTTTTATACGTGCGGTTGGTATTGCAGTTTGCGTTGATTTACTGGGCATGGTGTGTAAGCAAGTATTGATTATACCGTCATTGCGAATAATTTAATAATACTGCCGCGCTTTGTAAGTAATGACGATTATGATAATGGCTTCCTTAATATATAATCATTCAGCCAGAACGGACCGTAAGCGATATCCGTTTTTTCAAATAGTTCAAAACCCATTTTTTTGTAGAAATACATTGCCGGATTCTTGCGGTTGACATTCAATTCTATGAAAGGCAAATGATTCTTGCGGGCAATCTTTTCCGTTTCTTTCAGCAACAACCTGCCGATGCTTTTGCCCTGGTTGTCGGGCTTTACATATAACTTGGAGATATACAAAATATGATCTTCCCGGATCACATAACTGATAAAACCCAGTATCGTATTTTCTTCCAGACACATCAGGAACGTATGCCCATCCTGCATCTGCTGTAAGATAGCTTCCGGCGTGTACATGCGCTCATACATGAATTCGATTTGCTCCTGCGAGATGATGGGTGCATACGTTTGTTTCCACGTCGTCTCCGCCACTTCGATGATTTTGGGAATATCCGTAATAAAGGCAATCCTGGTCTTCATGCAGCAAAAATACATTCTATTCTCGTTTTTATTTAGTAATTTTGAAGTACTCTGGGAGTGTCATTCGGTTGACTGAGAAATATCCTTTGAACCTGATTTGGTTAGCACCAACGTAGGGAACGAGTCTCACCTTGTTTGTCATTTCGGAGTGCAGCTAAAAATCTTCTGATATAATGACTATAACAATAAACAATAACCAATACACGTTCGACGAAAATACCTCGTTAGCGCAAGCTATTGAAACCTTGCAACTGGAGGAAACAAAAGGCATTGCGCTGGCGTTAAATGAAGCCATCATTCCACGCAGCAAATGGAACGAAACAGTTTTAACGAATGAAGATAAAATCATCATCATCGGAGCTGTCGCCGGCGGTTAAATATCACATAAAATCACCGGGAATTCTGTGATACAAATAAATAAAAATGAAACTGAAGATTGCAAATTGGAATGTTGAAAGGCCAAAGCCGATTACCTCTAAAACAAATTTAGTGTTGAAGAAGATTGTAGATGTAGATGCAGATATTTTTATTTTAACAGAAACATCCAGTGCGATTGATTTGTCTGATATATTTCCATATCAGGCTACGACAACTTCTTACCAAAGAACTCCCAAAGAACAATGGGTAAGTGTCTGGTCTAAATATCCAATTATTCAACAATATAAAACTATTGATAGCAATAGAACTGTTTCTGTTGGAATTACAACTTCTATTGGTAATATTGTTGTTTATGGAACAATTATACCATATCACATGGCAGGCGTAAAAGGAATCAGATATGGGAATCTAAATTACAAACCGTGGCAATTTCACCTGGAAGATATCTCAAATCAAAGTTTTAATTGGGATGAAATAATAGCTTCAAATGAGGATGCATATTTTATATTAGCGGGAGACTTTAATCAGACAAGAGGAGTTAATTATGGATACGGTACTACAGAGGCAAGGAATATTCTTACGGAGAAACTTGCTAAATCAAGATTAAAATGCTTGACTGAACAAAACCAAATCGAAAAATTCTTATCCATTGATTCTAAAAAAGGGAATAAAAGAAATAATATCGACCATATATGTGCCTCTGAAAAATTGATTAATATATGTACGGATATAAGTGTATCCGCATGGAACCATTTCACAGAAGATGGGCGTTATATGTCTGATCATAACGGCGTAGCAGTTCAATTTATAATAAATCCCTGACATCTTACTACTCATTACTCACTACTTAATACTCAAATATGAAAGCAGATAAGATACCAACCCAACAAGTCATTTCCACGACTCCATTTCCCAATTCAAAAAAAGTATATGTGAAAGGGAAGTTGAACGACATACAGGTCGCAATGCGTGAAATCAGCCTTTCTGATACCAAACTGAATGGTAAAACGCTCCATAAAAATCCACCCGTTACCGTTTACGATACTTCAGGGCCTTACACGGATGCCGCTATTGAGATTGATGTAAAAAAAGGCATTCCTCGCCTGCGGGAAAAATGGATTATGGAGCGCGGTGATATCGAACGCCTGTTTGAATTTTCTTCTGAATATGGCACACAGCGAATGGCGGATGAAAGCCTGGATGGCCTGCGATTTGAACATATCAAAATGCCGCTGCGCGCCAAAGAGGGCAGAAACGTCACCCAGTTGCACTATGCAAAAATGGGTATTATTACACCGGAAATGGAATATATCGCCATCCGCGAAAACCAACGCATCGAAGAATATAACGCCTCTCTAAACGGACAGGCCGAAGTACTTTGCCAGCAACATAAAGGGGAAAGTTTTGGTGCTAACACACCCAAATCATATATCACCCCTGAGTTTGTGCGCAAAGAAGTGGCGGAAGGCCGTGCTATTATTCCGTGCAATATCAACCATCCTGAAACCGAGCCGATGATTATCGGCAGGAATTTTCTGGTGAAAATAAATGCCAATATCGGAAACAGTGCAGTTACTTCATCCATAGAAGAGGAAGTGGAAAAAGCCGTATGGGCTTGCCGCTGGGGTGCCGATACGATTATGGATTTGTCCACCGGTAAAAATATTCATGAAACCCGTGAGTGGATTATTCGCAACTCACCGGTGCCGATTGGAACAGTACCTATTTATCAGGCACTGGAAAAAGTGAATGGAAAAGCAGAAGACCTGACGTGGGAAATTTTCAGGGATACCCTAATTGAACAGGCAGAGCAGGGCGTGGATTATTTCACAATCCATGCGGGCGTGTTGTTGCGCTATATTCCGCTGACGGCAAAACGTGTGACGGGCATCGTATCGCGTGGTGGCAGTATCATGGCGAAATGGTGTCTGGCGCATCACAAAGAAAGTTTTCTGTATACACACTTTGAAGAGATTTGCGAAATTATGAAACGCTATGATGTGGCATTTTCTTTGGGTGACGGACTGCGCCCCGGAAGTATTGCCGATGCAAACGATGCAGCTCAGTTTGCGGAATTAGAGACATTGGGCGAGTTGACAAAAATAGCATGGAAGCATGAGGTGCAGGTGATGATAGAAGGACCGGGACATGTGCCGATGCACCTGATTAAAGAAAACATGGATAAGCAGTTGAAGGAATGCCATGAGGCGCCGTTCTATACCTTGGGGCCATTGACGACCGACATTGCTCCGGGTTATGACCATATCACTTCAGCGATCGGCGCGGCTATGATAGGCTGGTATGGCTGCGCGATGTTATGTTATGTGACACCGAAAGAACATTTAGGGTTGCCGAATAAAGAAGACGTGCGCGTGGGCGTGATTACGTATAAATTAGCCGCGCATGCCGCCGATTTGGCGAAAGGTCATCCGGGTGCGCAGTACAGGGACAACGCGCTGAGCAAAGCCCGTTTTGAATTCCGCTGGCAGGATCAGTTTAACCTGAGTCTGGACCCTGAGAAAGCGCTGGAATTCCACGATGAAACCTTACCGGCGGATGGAGCGAAGATTGCACACTTCTGTTCTATGTGCGGACCGCATTTCTGCAGTATGAAAATTACGCAGGAAGTGCGCGAATATGCCGAAAAAGGTATGCAGGAAAAATCACAGGAGTTTGTGGAGAAAGGCAGTGAGGTGTATTTGTAATGAAATAATGAAATAATGAAATAATGAAATAATACAGTAATGTAACAATGTATGGCTGAAACAAGAGTAACTTATTTAATTGGAGCTGGTGCAAGTGCAAATGCATTGCCTGTTGTTAATAGTATGAATGATAGGATGGAGATATTTATAAATCAATTAAGTCTGACAAAGTATTCTAATAACAAATTGTATCGATTTGATTTGAATTCAATTACTCATTTAAAAGAAATACTTATTGATATAAAAGGTCATTATACAATTGATACATTGGCAAAAAAGTATTCTTTAACTGAGAATTTTTCAAAGTTAAATTCTTTAAAAAACTTTTTAACAGCATATTTTTATTTTGAACAACTAGCACAAAAAAGTAGAGAACAATTAAGTTATATAATTGAAAATTGGGGAAATTCAAAAGGTATTAGCCACAAGTATAATATAGAAGATCGTAAAGGATATCAGAAATCAGAAGAGTACAAAAAAATATATAAACATATTTTTGATGATTTTGATTATAGATATGATTCTTTTTTTGCAAACTATCTTGAAAAAGAGAATAATAAACTAGTAGTACCACCAAATGTAAATATAATTTCATGGAATTATGATTCTCAATTTGAATTGGCATACTCAAATTATTTAAACAAACATGAATATAAATTTTCATCCGTTCAGGAGTTATTACAGGTTTACCCAAATCAAAAAAATACAGAGATTGATAAAAATTTATCTTCTATAATAAAACTAAATGGTAGTGCAACATTTATTAATGATAAAATTGAGTCTGAAGTAGATTTGGTTAAAGGTAATTTCACTAAAATAATCACAGAATTAAAGAAAATAAATAACATAAGAGATGAAAATATAACAAATCTAAATTTTGCTTGGGAAAATGAAGAACAAGTAACTAAGGCAAGAGAGTATGCAAGAGAGATTATCTCAAATTCTGATGTTATTGTAATAATTGGTTATTCATTTCCAACATTTAACAGAGATGTTGATAGATATATCTTTTATGATTTTAATATAAATTATAATTCTGCAATTACTTCAAGAAAGCAAAGAAAGATTTATATTCAAGATAAAATAGAGAATGCACCAAAAATTATAGAACGTTTAAGAGCAATTGGGGATAATTTGTATGGTATTTCTGAGACATATCCAGAAGTTGACCAATTTTTAATTCCATATGAATTGTAATAGTATGAAATCAACTACTTATATAATATCATTCAATGAAATGCAATTGAAATGCAAAATAATATTGGAAAAACAGCCACCAATTACTTTTGAACAAGCAAAAGCACAAGTAAAATGGCTGAAAGAAAATTCAATAGTTTCTCAACAATTAAAAAAAGAGTAGAAAATCTTAATTTATTCTTTTTTCTGTAATAACCATGCAAACCATTCTCTACACATCACCAACAGAAATAGAAAACGAGATAGAAAATATTTCTGAAATTTTTAGTCTGGGCTTGGATTATTTATATATCAGAAAACCGGATTTAGACGATTTTTCTCTGGTGGATTATGTCGAAAAAATTCCTGAAAAATTCTGGAAACAATGTGTCTCCACGTCTTTGATTATTACCAAAGAATTTGACCTCGGCGGGTATCATTTTACCCGGGATATCATGCAGAAAAATGAAAAGTATAACGATAAAGTACTGGACTGGCTGCATGAAAATGATAAAATAAGTTCTGTTTCAGCACATTCCTTAGAAGAGTTGAAACAGTATGCCGTAAAATTTAAACACGTTATTGTTTCACCAATATTCAAAAGCATTTCCAAGGAAAACCATAGTTATGATTGGAACTATGAAGATTTAAGAGTTCAGAATTTAGAATTCAGACTTAAATCTGAAATCATAAATCATAAGTCTGAAATTTTTGCAGTAGGCGGCATTGATTTATCTAAGATGGAAATGGTAAAAAAGCTTAACTTTGATGGTGTCGGATTATTAGGTGCTATATGGAAAGAGCCTCAGTTTGCTGTGCAAACATTTAATCAAATAATGTCAGAATGAGGCACAATGTCATCTGTCTGATGTACAGATGGCATGATGTACCTTCCCGCAATTTCATAACGATTGAACAATGAACAAACAACGACCATACGTACTAAGTATAGCCGGTTACGACCCGAGTGGCGGAGCCGGTGTATTGGCAGATGTAAAAACAAGTGAACAGATCGGTGTGTATGGCTTTGCCGTCACAACGTGCATCACTTACCAGAACGATCATATATTTCAGGGGGTTCACTGGTTGTCCGTAAAAAAAATCAAAAAACAATTATATCCGATTCTGGAAAGTTATAAGATCAAATACGTCAAGATTGGATTGATTGAAAACCTTATCGTCTTAAATGAAATCATTGAACTGCTTGTGGCATACAATCCGGGTATTGTGATTGTCTGGGATCCGATTTTGCGTGCCAGTGCGGGATTTGATTTTCATAAAAAATTATCCAAAAAGCGCTTGCAATACATTTTTGAGAAGGTAACGCTGGTGACTCCCAACTGGAAAGAGATACAGGCGTTGTCCGGAGAAAAAGATGAAGTGAAGGGAGCGGAAAAAATTGCCGCGTATTGTGATGTGTACCTCAAAGGCGGACATAATATTGAAACGCCTGCTACCGATATGCTGTGGATAGGAAAACGCCTGGATATCCTGCATCCTTCTGAAATTTCAGAGCTGGAAAAACACGGAACCGGCTGTGTGTTGTCTGCTGCAATTATTGCTTATCTGGCATTGGGAAATTCCATGCACAATGCCTGTAAAATGGCAAAAGACTATACGTATCAGTTTATTATGAGCAATCCTACAAATTTAGGTTATCATTCATCATAAATGACATTGTGGGAAAGAGAAAGCAATTAGGCTATTGGAATAGAAAGTTCTACTATGTTTGTAATGGCGTAAAAAATTAAAATGCTGATTTCAAAATTTCAATACCTCACACAGGACTTACCGGATGTCTCTCACAAGGAATTAACGGAAGTTGCCTGTAAGAATGGTATCCGTTGGGTGCAGCTCCGTGTGAAAAATAAACCATTTGACGAATGGTTGCGGATTGCCCGTGAGGTAAAGCAGGTTTGTGATTGTTATGAGGCAACGTTAATCATTAATGATAACGTCGAGATTGCGAAAACCATCGATGTACATGGGGTGCATTTAGGGAAACAGGATATGTCTATTTGGGAAGCCAGAGCGATGCTTGGAGCTACTAAAATTATCGGAGGAACAGCCAATACATCGGAAGATGTGCTGCGGTTGCTGGAGCAGGGTGCAGACTATATCGGCTTAGGTCCTTATAAGGTTACAGATACAAAGAAAAATCTGGCGCCTGTTTTGGGTTTGAAAGGCTATGCCGAAATCCTGGAGTTAATGCCTGTCGGTGTTACTATACCTGTTATTGCGATTGGCGGCATTCAATCAGAAGATGTGTCGCCCTTGCTCCAAACAGGAGTATATGGTGTTGCCGTTTCTTCCGCTATCAATTTGTCAAATGATAAGGAGAAAACAATTACTTCTTTTCTCCATCTTCTTTAACCAGCAGATAGGTCTCGCAATCATTAAACTGTTCCTTGCGGAAATGATAGTATTCGTGATTTTTCATGAAGTTTATCCAGGTGGAATCTGACAAGATATGCGGATCTCTGAAGGTGGATGGCGTAAGAATGACGATATCAATCTTTGCAGAATCCAGATAATGACGGAATGGAATTTGTTTTTTCTTGTCAAAAATGGTGTTTACTTCATGGAAATTTAAGGGCAGCATACCTCTGACAAACGGCATGTTGGTAAATAGCGTGTGTGGCTTATCGGAATATTTTTTTTGAAGATGTTTGACTAATTCTTTGTTGCACAGCAATGGAGTGTCGTTGTTTACTTTCAGGAAAGAATAGTTTTTGATATTGGGTGTGGAAAGGAATAACAGGATGCCGAATAATGCAACCAGGAATGGATGGAACGAACGTTGTTCGAAGACTGGTTGCAGGAGACAGATTAATAAGAGTAAGAAAAAGGGCATTTGCAGATAAACATAATGTTCTCTGGGAAATACCACCACACAGGAGAGTATAGTCGGAATGATAAATACCAACAGGAGGAGAACATAAAATTTCAGTTTGTTTACCTGTTCTATAAATTTAGAACGATTTTCTTTTCGGATAATCAGATAAAGAAGGAATAGCGTGAGTAATAAGATGATTCCGAATTGCAGCTTCTTCCCATGAAAAAGATGCAGCGGAAAGATGTAAGTATATCCGTTCAATACGGTACTGATTATATAGTTTTTAATATTGAAGAGCGTATTGCTGAGTACAATCATAGGTTGTGTCTTGATAACACACCATATGGAATTGCAATCGCCGAACTGTTGCTTGCAGATTTCTTCCCAATACAGCCAGGAGTCAATATTGGCATGTGTCCGGACCTTATAGTTGAAGGCATAATGCTGATAAAATGCTGCTACTCCTCTGTTGTATCCGAAAAAATCATTCGATGGAAAACGAAAGATAAAATGGAGAACCATGATTAAGAGGGCAAATGCAGCCATGCGGAGGTAGTCATTACGGCTTAACTTCTTTTTTTGGTAAACAACTGAAATTACTGTAGCCGCTATAGTCAGCAGAAACGAAATGTAAAACTCCGGTCGGGCATAGGAGGCGATCAGACAAAAGATGGCGAATGCCAGAAATTTATAGGTGGTCTGTTTAATATACGTAATGATAATCAGTGAAAACAACAACAGCGCAATACAGAAATGCGAAATCCGGGGCCATACCGCTATATTTAAATCACTTACCAGAATGCTGAATGCAACCAGTAATGCAAGAACAGGCGATATGGATATGCGTAAAAGAAAAACGTACAATAAGGCACCAATCAATACAGAGGTCAGCGCATAATTCAGGTAATATAGCTGAATAGTATCGTCGGTTATCCATGATAGACACTTGTACCAGATACAATACATCGGTCCCCAGTCTTTGTTGAATTTGCCGAATAAATCTAGGCCGAATCGCATATAGGCACTTTCATCGGCAAACTGGATGTCCATCACGCTTTGCAGTCCGTTATACACTTTCCATCCGCATAAAAACAGTAATACAACGCCAAAGATGTACGTCCGTATGTTTTTGTTGGAAGGAATCTTGTCTTCCGGGTGAAAGAATTCGGCAAAAAATGAAAGTATATTTTTCAGCATACGATTACTCTTTTATCAATAAATAGCTTTCGCAAATATCGCTATACTTTACCGTTTTAAAATTATATTTTTCCGGATGCATCATTAAGTCATTCCACGTCGTATCTTCTTTCAGGATAGGATTCTCGAGGATATTACTGCTGACCAGGATAACGTTAACATGCTTGTTATTCAGTACTGACGAAAATGTCATGCCTCTTTTTAATTCAAATTCCGTACTGAACTCAGTATAGTTTTTGGGAAGGATGTAAGTAATATTTAGGTAATTGGTGAATACCATATAAGGTTTGTCTTTTTTAGATTCCAGATAACGGATGAGTTTCTGCTCACAAAGATTATCCATGTCTTTTCCGAATTGCATATAGCGATAAGCGGAAGAGTCGGGCGCTATCAGCAGCAGCAATAATCCTATGCCGACGGACAGCCGGTAGTTAAACCTGACAGTATGGAAAATACTTTGAAGCACGAGTGCCAGGATGAACACCAGCAGCAGACTATGCAACAAAATGTAATGAGGACGCGGAAATATGATGATGCTCATTCCAATGCTCGGTAACCCGAATACAAATAAAAAGAAAAGAAGCAGCTTGTGCTGATTCAGCAAATGGATAAAATGACTGCGTTTTTCCTTATGGAATGAAATGACTCCAAAAGCAGATAAAAATAGAATAATCGCCACCAGCATTGCTTTTTTACCGGTGAAAATACCCGTTGGAAAGATAAATGACAGGGAGGTGGTAAAGAGCAGCAGAAGATAATGCCGGATGTTAAAAAAAAGATTGGCAGCAAATTCACCCGGATGTTTTTTTATCACATCCGTGATGGACAGACAATCCGGAAATTTAGACTTGCAAAATTCTATCCATTCCGTCACCGCGTCAAAGTGTGCGCCTGTCCTGTACTTGTAATTCATGGTGTAATGCTGACAAAAAGCGCTGTACAACCTGTTCAGTCCGCCTTTATAGGTCGGGGATGGAAAGCCGAAAATAAGCTGAAAAAATAATACTGCGAGAAGTAATACCAGCAGATATGGTAAAAATGATTTCAGGTTTTCTTTTTCCCGATACATAAAGAAAACGCTTAGTGATAATACAACCAGAAAGGCAATAAACAAATCCGGTCTGGCATACGAGCAGATATAGAGGAGTATGGAAAAAGTCAGGCATTTCTTCGCGGCGGAGTTCAGCTTAGATATGAAAATAATGGAACCGAGTACCATCAGCAGCACAAAATGTGAGACACGCGGCCATGTGTTGATATTCACCGATGACACAAAAAAACAAAAGCTGATATAGAGCGCTGTCAGATAGTGGATGCGCAATGACGACAGTGCGATGAAAAGCAGCACTGCCACAGCGATACCTCCGATAATATAGTTGGCATAATACAACTGAATAGTATCTGAAAAAAAGAACGATAAAAACTTGTACCAGATATTATATGCCGGCCCCCAGTCGTTGCGGATGACATGAAACAAATCCAGCCCGTTTCGCATATATTCGGCTTCGTCACCAAAAAGGATATCCATGTGCCGGGATAGTCCGATGCTCCATTTGATTCCGATAACAAGAAGCAGCAGGGCTCCAAGCACCTGGGGCAGTTTTCTGTAAAATGTGGTATGTGCGACAGTTTCTTTCACTCTTCTTTTTTAACAAGGAGATAGCTTTCACAGGAATCGCAGTAGCTGGTTTTCACAAATCCGCTTGCTTCCGGGTGCCGGATAAAATTTGTCCAGGTGCTGTCGCTGCTGAGTAGCTTTTCCTGCAACAGAATATCTCTGACCACAATATAATCTATCTTTTTTTCTTTTACGATTTCGTTGAATCGCATACCCGGTTTGTATTCATACTCCGTGTTGAAATCGCTGAAATTTACGGGCAGCAGCATACTCAGGCTTAAATGGTTGGAAAATACGGTGTGCGGCTTCCGGTCGTTCTGAGCGGAAATATATTCTACCAACTTTCTGTTACACTGATTCTTGCTGTCACGATCAAGTTGATAATAGGAGTAGTTGGCGGCGGTCGGCGATTTCATCAGTAAAAGTGAACAAAGCAGGATAGTGGTGAGTGGATGTATTCGCCTGATCAGAGAAATGGAATTCAGCAGCAGCGCGAAGATAAAGATGATCAGAATGCTGTGCATCAGAAGGTAATGCTGTCTTGGAAAAATCAAAATGGACGCACCCATACTTGGTAATCCGAACAGGAATAAGACAAACAGCAAAAGTATATGTGCACGGACTTGTTCCAGGAAACGCAGGCGTGATGCTTTGTGAAATAAAACAATTGATACGATGGCCAACAAAAACAGCAGTACGCCTAACTGGATTATTTTTTTGCCGATGATAACAGCAGGAAATAAAATATGCACAACGAATTGCAGCAGTGTCAGCAGGTATTTTTGTAAATTAAGTAATGAATTATGCAGCACTAATTCAGGATGTGTTTTCAGGATGCATCCAAAGTTCGTGCACGCGCCAAAGGTGTTATATGCGAAATCAATCCACTCCGAAATCGGATTGAAGGAGGCCTTGTGTTCTATCACATAATTGATGGCGTAATGCTGTGAAAACGCGATATAGGTTCTGTCAATACCCTTGTAGAAATTGGCGGGCAGCTGATAAATCAGGAAATTGAGGAGGAGGATAACGGCTACTACTATGAATACGGGTAGCCAGTTTTTAAAATCTTTCCGTTCTTTAAAGAGCGCATAAATGGTTGCCACGCTGATAAAAAGAAAAGAAGAAAATAATTCAGGCCGCGCATATGCAGCAATGTAAAAGGCTAAAGAAATCAGCAATAGTTTTTTTGCATTGGAATGGATATCTCTGACGGCAATCAGAAACAGCAGCAATACGATAACAGCAAAATGTGAAACGCGTGGCCAGGTATCGATTACCGTGGTAGACAATAAAAAACAAAAGGATAGCCACAGGCTGATGACAGAGGGTACGGAATAACGTATCAGAAAAACATATAAGGTTAAGGCAATCAGGATGCCGGTAACCTGGTAATTGAGATAGAATAATTTTACAGGATTGGATTGAAAGAGCGACAGGCATTTATACCAGATATTGTAGCTGGGTCCCCAGTCTTTTTTTACCGTATGAAACAAATCGGTTCCGTAGCGCAGGTATTGGGCTTCATCGCCGAACGTGATGTCCATTACAGAGGGCAAATGCCACGCCCACTTAATGCCCGCTATGAATAGAATCAGGATACCTAATGCATAGGATGGAGTGATGAATGCTCTTTTGGATGTATCTGGCATTTTCATTTTTTCTCCGCATATACTTTTTTCAGGTAATTGTCCTTCCATCTTACTATTGGCATTTCCAGTCTCTCATAGATAAAGGAAGAAAAGTAATAGTTCATCAGGATATAAATACTCACGCCAATCAGATCACAGATAAGCATGGGAATATGAAATCTGGAATGAAGGAATGCCGCTAAAATCAGTCCGATGGGAAGAAACAGGAATTGGAAGATATAAAGGCCATACGTTAATTCACCCACCCGGACGATGATGCGGTTGGTGAGCAGTTTGAATTTTTCAGGAAAATACAGAACACATAGAAACCAGAGCACACAGAAGAAATTTACCAAACTATCCATAAACAGATAGCCGTAATTCCTGTAAAAATATTTGTCATCACGAAGGGAAACAAACAGGCTGATTCCGTCCGTTTTTGCGCTGAGGTATGCATTGACCAGCCCGAAGCCTGCGATCAGTACAAATGAAACAGCAAACAGATACAGATATACTTTTGATTTTTTAAAGTCAAAAACGGTTAAGGCAATTCCGTAAAAAAAGGCATCGAACTGGAATACCGGCAGGTGCCAGAGCAATAATGTTTTCAGGTGCTCATCATTGGTTTTAGTTCCTAACCATAAGTAGCCGATTATCCTGAAAATCGGAATCAGGATGATGAATACGATGGTAAGTATCTGTAAAACTTTTCTATTGGCAAGCCAGGCTAAAAAAATGATGACGATGTAGAATTGTTCTTCCAGCGATAATGACCAAAGGTGAGGGTAATACAAACAGGAAATATAGTTTTCCATCCCGTTGTTCAATACCCACCACGCCTTGAAGTTGTAGGTGAATGTGAGTAGCATGGCCCAGAAATTCTTTAATTCCACATCCATGTAAAAAGTATTATGCAATACCTTTTTATAAAATATAAATAAGACCAGTGTGAGCGCCATGTAGAAAAAATACACCGGCATGATACGCGCCGTTCTCTTGATGTAAAATATCCGGAAGCAATGCCAGAAATTAACAGAGCGTTCCTTGTCCCGCAACAGATTTTTGGTAATCAGGAAGGCCGACATGATAAAGAAACAATGCAATCCGATATACACGATGGAACTGGGTAGGTTGAATCCGGAGAATTTATAATGAACGAGCAATACCATCAAACAGCAGGTACCTCTGATACCATCGAAGGAGGTAACATAATTAGATACTTTCTTTTCCGTATTGGGTGCTTTCTGCGACATATTTATTTTTTATACTTAGCCAGGTATTTATCTTTCTTTTTCAGGAAATAACTTTCCAGACTGTTGTAACTGAAATGAGATAGTAAAAGCAGACAGGATATGGATAAGAGAATGGACAGTAGTTCATAGATAAGCTGCAGCATGCCGTGGGTATTATCGATATATGGTTTCAGAAAAATCAGTACCGGAATAATAAAAATGTATTGATAAACGTACGAACTGTAAGTAATCCTTGCGCCCACATCTACGATAAATTTATTCTTGAAGAAATTAAAACGCGTTTCATCTTTGAAACAGATATAAAAGAAGCTCACACAAAGCAGATTGACCAAGGTGTCTATGTAAATATACTGACCGTTTCTTGTCATAAATTCATAGCTCGTGATGATATGAATGAAGTTTTCTCCTGTGCGTTGATGCAACACCCACCCATTCACAGGAACAGTCAGTATGAAGATGAACAGTAAGAAGTAGAAAATCCGGTTCATGGTTATATCACTCCATTTGACATCAAACAAGGCGAGTGCGGTGCCGTAAAAGAAGGCATCATACTGAAAGATGGTACATCGGTACAAAATGAAAGAACGATGCATGTTGTCATCTGTCAGTGTACCCAGCCAGTTAAATCCGATGATGCGTATCACCGGAAACAGGATAATCATGGCGATACACAATCGTTTTATCGCTTTCTCGCTCATGAAGTAAATCATAAAGGGAACGATAATGTAAAATTGCTCCTCCAGCGACAACGACCATAAATGCGGAAAGACCAGGGATTTATTATAGATATGTCCTGTAAAAAGGCAATACAAATCCTTGAAATTGTAAGTAAATGACAATAGCATCCATCCGAAATATTTCAGCTCATAAAAAATCCCTAAAATTGGTTTATATAGCGTTCTTGCCGTAAGCAAGGCAATAAAGACCGTAAATGCCAGGTAGGCGAAATAGACCGGAAAAATCCGAAGTGTCCGTTTGATGTAAAATTTCACAAAGAAGGTCTTAAAGCTGTCCGACTTTTTTTTATCTATCATCAGTGTCCGGGTAATCAGAAAGGAGGACATGATAAAGAAACTGTGCATCGTAAAGTAACCGATATTAGACGGGATATTTACATAATAGAAATGATGGTGAATGATCAGGATGGTAAAACAGAAAAATCCCCTGAATCCGTCAAATTGCGGCAGATAGATATTCTTTAAACGGTAGTCGTTGTTGGCCATTATATAACAGAATTGCTATGGTTACGAATATAGCTAAATTTTAGTGCTAAAATAACAGCTTCTTTCCACTCCACTTAAAAATTACTTCTATCTTTGCACCTGCTTATGCAAAAAGCGATTGTTACCGGAGCCGCAGGACACATTGGATATAATGTGGCGAAACTTCTGTTGTCCAAGAACTATGATGTTCACCTCCTCATCCGGAGCAGTAATGTAAATATTGTAGAACTGGAGGAACTGGGTGCAAAAGTATATCCCTGTAATCTTTTTGAGATGGAGTCCTATGGTCCGGTTATTCAGGATGCGGACGTGTGCTTTCACCTTGCAGCGGAGAACACCACCTCTATGGGCAATGCCTCTCGTATTTTGGAAAATACGGATAAGCTGACACAGGTAGTATTAAATGCCTGCCATGAGTATCAGGTGAAAACCGTTATCTACACCAGTTCGGTAGTGGTGATTGGCAGAAGTCCGGATTCCAAGAAATTATTGAAAGAGCAGGATGTCAGTGCATTTGCGGAAAGTCCCTATGTGTCAGGTAAATTGCAGGCAGAACATTTTGTGGAGCAGTTTATACAGGATAAGAATGCCGATATTCGCCGGGTATATCCTTCGTGGGTGGTAGGCGACGGAGATGCACGACTGACTCCGCCACATAAGGTCATCAAAGATTTTTTACTAAAAGGAACACCCGTTTATTTTGATGGTGGTATCTCTATTGCGGATGTGGTAGAAGTGGCAAATGGACATATTGCTGCCTATGAAAAAGGTAAACCTAAAGAAAAGTATATCCTTTCAGGAGAGAATATCACTTTCCATGAATTCTATTCCATCTTAAGCGCCAATAGCCGGCAAAAAATGCCGGTACTGAAGATGCCGAAATTTATTATCGTAGCGGCAGCCTGGATATTTACAAAACTCTTGCGTCTGATTGGAAAGGAATTTCCCATCAGCCCGGAATATGCTAAAGCCGTTGTCGGTTCATTTTCCTGGTATGATTGCAGTAAGGCGCGACAGGAACTTGGCTATCAGATAAAGCCGGTTTCCGAAATATTGAAAAATGCCGTTCAGGATGCAAACAGAAGAATGGCGGGTACGCTTTTATTAGGCAAAAAAACACGTCATTCCGAATTGCACAGGCCTACTGAACCTGATGCAACATCTTTACATCCGAAACGAGAGCAGCATACAGAAGAGAGTGGAATACTACTTATCACCGGTGTTCCCGGCTGGCTTGGCAATCGAATGATAGACATCATGATTAACGGTGACAGGCATGGCAACTGGCAAAGCAACCGAAAGGTGCGTGTCATGCTGGAGCCCAGATTTAAAGGCATGTTGACACTTCCGGCTAATTATGAAATCTTGTATGCAGATATTACGAACAGACAACAGGTGGCTGAAGTCGTAAAAGGAGTGAGTGCCGTGTTTCATTTGGCCGGCGCCATTTATCCTAAACAAGTGGATGTGTTGTACAAAGTCAACGAATTGGGAACCAAAAATCTGGTAGATGCCTGTATAGAAAATAATATCCGTCGTTTTATCTTCATGTCCACCGATTCCACGTGCGGGCATGGTACCAGACAAAAGCGTGTATTTGATGAGCACACAATGCCCACACCTTATAAAAACTACGGCAGAAGTAAATGGCTGGCGGAAGAATATTTGTTGCAAAAAACCAGAGAAGGAAAGATAGATGGTACGTCTTTACGCGGTTTTTGGTTTTTTGGGCCGTTTGCTCCCGAAAGGCAATTGAACTTCGTGCAAATGTTTTACTGGCCAAGACAAATTGTTTTTGGTAATGGAAAAAATCTGCGCAGCATTTCGCATACGGATAATATTATCGAAGCCTTTTTTCAGGCGGAACATAATCCGGCAACATTTGGCCAGTGGTACTGGATAGGCAATGATTCGCCGCATCCGACTGTGGATGCCATTTATGGCGCGATTGCCAATGCATTGCATGTTCCGTACAAACCATTGTATATTCCGGTGTTAGTCTGCCGTTGTTTTGAATTACTGGATACTGTTTTAGGTAAATTCAATTACATACATCCTACCATACAGGCTGCCGGCAAATTCGATTATGATATTGCCGGAGATATTGATAAGGCAAAACGGGATTTTGGTTATCATCCAAAAGTTTCGTTAGAAGATGCGGCAAAAGAATTGAAAGAAATGTCTGCTTGATTTTTAAATACAGAGTATGTTTCGCAGGAGTTTTTTTGTTTGGATAGTTTTGATGTTCGCCGAATCCATACATGGCTTTCTGAGAATCATCTGGCTGGCCCCGGCAGTCGGGGATTTTACTGCCCGTCAGATTTCGGTATTCAACGGCTCCTTACTCATTTTTATGATTACTTATCTGCTTATCCCGAGCATACGTGTCCAAACAACGCGACAGTGCATTTTTGTCGGAAGCGGTTGGGTGCTGCTTACCCTTTTATTTGAAATCGGACTGGGAAGACTTGTCTTTCAGGCGAGCTGGGAACGTATCTTTTCCGATTATAATTTATTGCAGGGCGGACTGATGCCGTTAGGCCTGTTGTGCATGTTGTTCACGCCGCTCTTCGCCGCAAAACTGAAGGGAATCGTAAAATAGTTTTTAATCCATACGTTGCATTCCGTAAATGACAGGGACCCCCATGAATTTAGTTTTCATGCGCAGCTTCTCATCCGAAATATCCACGATAGTGTGTTTTTCCGTGCCGTCTTTATCTACTGTGGTTACCGTTAGTTTGGAGTGGTCATAAGTCCATGTGCCTTTGTATGCTTTGTCGCCTGCCTTTTCCTGAAGTGTGCCATTCGATAAAAAGTGTAGAATGATTTCAGGGGAAGATGATGGCACATCCATTTTTTTGCCTTTTCCTTCCAATGTGGTCAGTTTCCATTTATGGCACAATAATGTTTTGATTTGTTGTTCCGATAAATTATCTACGGATGATTTCGAAAAACCGGATACCGCCAACAGGCATAATAAGAAGGAAAATAATTGTTTTTTCATAAAGCCATTTTCAGCAGATTAAAAGTACGGATAATTTTTGATTTGAAAAAATACGAAAGAATAAGCAACTACATTTTAAAATCTCGCTTCTACCGTTTACTTTTACACCGTGCAAAAGAATTTACAAATAGCAGCAAAAGAATTTTCATCCCGACTGTTTTTGGGTACCGGTAAATTTGGTTCACCGGATATCATGCAGGAGGCCGTTATAGCTTCCGGTACGGAGTTGGTGACCATGGCGTTAAAACGCATAGACCTGAAAAATCAATCGGATACTATTCTTACCTATTTGAACAAAACACCGGTAAATTTATTGCCGAATACCAGTGGCGTCCGAACGGCAAAGGAGGCGGTTTTTGCGGCACAGGCTGCGCGGGAAGCTTTGGAAACCAACTGGATAAAACTGGAAATTCACCCGGATCCCAGATATCTGATGCCCGATCCGGTAGAAACGCTCAAAGCCACCGAAGAACTGGTGAAGCTGGGTTTTATCGTCTTGCCTTATATCCACGCAGATCCTGTTTTGTGTAAGCGACTGGAAGAAGTCGGTACGCATGCGGTGATGCCGCTGGGTGCACCTATTGGCAGCAACAAAGGATTGGCATCTTTGGAGTTTTTAAAAATCATCCTGGAACAAAGTAATGTTCCCGTAATAGTAGATGCGGGCATTGGCGCACCTTCGCAAGCCGCACAAGCCATGGAATTGGGAGCTGATGCTGTTCTGGTGAATACAGCTATTGCAGTCGCCAGCCATCCGGTGCAGATGGCGGAAGCCTTTAAGCTGGCCGTGATAGCAGGGCGTATGGCGTATGAAGCAAAACTGGCATCCGTTTCTTCCAGCGCTCAGGCGAGCAGTCCGCTCGATGCGCTGTTAGACTGATACCAAAAATAATCTGCACGTTCTTAATGTACAATAATTTTGTCGGAAAAGACATTGATTCCGTCTGTCAGCTGGATGATATAGATGCCATCCGACAGTCTGTGCTGCATATCTAAATTGAAACGGTTATAGCCTCTTGTAACAGATTTAGATTCCTGATGCAATAATTTACCTGAAATTTCAAACACATGAACGGCAACGGATTTATCTTTATCGGAGTTGACTTCCAACATAATTTTCGGGTCAACATAGAACACATGCACACCATTCACTTCCCGGCATTTTACAAGGATAATGGAATAGATAGTGGTTTTACCTTCATTGTCCAGTTCCAATAACCGGTAGTAATTAGTTGCAGCTACCACGTTGGAATCTGTCAGGGAATAACTTCTCGGCTGATTCGATAATCCAGCTGCAGCTCTAACCGCGATATTTTCAAAATGAACTCCGTCGGCAGAACGCTGTATGATAAATTCTTTACTGTTGTTTTCGCTTGCTGTCGTCCATTGCAATTGTGCCGTTCCATCTTCCAGGCAGGTGCCTGTGAAACTGGTTAGTTCAATCGGTAATGGATTTGGTGGGCCGCCGCCAAATCCGAAGTTGGAGAAGCCGCTGACGCCACTTCTTGAAACAGTTGGTTTTGATATGGTACCTGTTGGCTGTAAGTGCGTAGCAGGCGCCGTCCAGTTGCCTCCTCCGACGCGTTTCAGCAGGGTTAACTGGCACATATCGTTGACTGTACTGAATCCTTCACCTGTTAATGAGAGCGTGTAATTCCCGTCAGACAGGGAGGAGGTTTTCGGAGTGGCTATCCAGTAGCCTTCATCTTCTGTTGAAGTAACATCAAAAGGATTTGTACAAGTACCTGCTGCTGGAATACCGTTAATAGGGATGCCGGCTAACCCCATTGCGGTGGGAGTAAAGTTGACATCCAGGTAACCGCCGATGTCTGGTTTGTTTGTATAGCGCAAATAGTACAGACGGTTTCTTAAATTGCCTGACACCTCATAGCCTAACGGGAATAATCCTGTGGCGGTATCGGTATTGGTGCCGTAAAACCAACGACGCATATTACCCACTATATAACCGGTTGTATAATCCAGATAACCTCTATTGCTGAGCGTTGTATCGCTGCCTAATTCTATGCGTGCGGTACCTGTGACAATATGACCCTGATACATTTTTAAAGAGCTGTCGGCCTGTACGGATTTAGTGAGTGTAACCCTGTCCGCCGGATTTGACTTGTAAACGTACAGACTTTTGCAGGTATCCGGTAAGCCATTACCACTGACCATATTACCATTGCCAATAAATCCATAACTGGCTGAAGTAGAAAAAGTACGGTTGGTTGTTCTGATATTTCCGTCGTTGACGCCGGTACCTGAAGTCTTAATACCGTTGCTATTGCCATATAATAAACCTGCTCTGTTATTAATTTTTACAATCTCGCTTCCCGCGCCGGATAACGGTGCGTAAATAAAATCACTCTCATCCATGCGTAATACGGCAGGTGCATTCACATTCATAATATTTTTAAGATAAAAACTGGAAGTAAGGTCAACATTACCCGCTTTACCCAAACCGGAAGCAGTGGAGTAATTAGCTGCATCTGCATTAATTTCCATGTTGTAATATGAAATTATTCTGTCCAATGTATCTTTTCCTCTGATTTGTTGTTGGTTGACTGCGCCTGTTCCATAAAATTCCACCACTCCACCAGTTAAGGTGTACGGATTGTTGAAGCCACTTAACATAGGATTGGCCTCATTGAATTTTTTAATTCTCAGACGGCCTCCATCCATTTTTAGACCGCCTCTGCCTACAAAAGAAGTAGCAATTCCACCATTGTCTGAAATACAATCAACAATTGCATTTTCGGTAATAATTAACAGAGAGTCAATAGTCGTTTGATCATTTAAATTTTTATAGTTGCTACCTAATGTATTGCTGCCACTGTATTTTATGTTAAAATAATTAAATGAAGCACCGTCGGATCGTAACCGTTGGAAAGCATGATTGCTACCTGTGCCTGCTAATTCAATAGTTCCTCCTGTTAAAACATACGGAAATGAACCGGTGCCACAACCACACATACGCGGAATGTCATCGTTAGTAACAAATGTGCTGTTACCTTTTGGTATCTTATATAAAGTTCCGGGAGACATATAAAGAGTTCCGTCAGTTCCTGTAATATATTCATTCTCCGTTTCTATAAATTGCCCCTTGCGAATATCAAGTCTCCCTCCACCTGAAAATACAGAAGAATCGTTTGTCAGCGCAAATTTTACAGTAGGCGTAAGTATCTTATTGTTATCTGATAAGTCGCAGATGACTATTTTGCCAAAGCCATTTGTCGCAGCGGTTTGGTTGATACCATCTCCTGTATAGTGCGTACTATTGGATTTGCCCGTATACCAGTATCTGGCCACTTGATTATAATCTCTGTTGCTGGTAGTAAATCCTGTTACATTCCCAACATTACTTCCATAGGTGCCTGTATTTTTTATAATACCATCCGGAGAGGTAATTTTTAGTGTTCCTCCGGAAGCAAGGGTGAATGTGTTTATAGTAGAGGCACCATTAACAGTTAGAGGTGTGCCGTCAGTCTTCCAGTTAAAATCTAACGTACCACCGGAAGCAACAGTTAATGTAGTCGGGTAGCTTGAAATGGCAGTAGTATAGGTAAAGTTGTTGTTTTTTAATTGTACGGTGGCCCCGTTTTTTATTGTAAACGTAATTCCTTTTCCTGAAGAAGCAAGCACAGATGCAACATCCACTAATTGTGGACTGGTACCTGTAAAATTGAATTCAGCATCTGTAGGAAACACATTGTTTAGAATAGAGGAAGTTGAATTAACAGTCAGATCTCCTTTAAGGTTTAAAACTGCCTTTTGTCCATTTGCATTGGTTAAGCTTGCTGGGTTTAAGGAAAGAGAAGTGGTTCCGGTCATAGTTAAATTGCCGGCAATGTTCATGGTGTTGATTCCGTTATTAGTGGATGTTGAATTCTTTACATTGAAGCTACCACCGTTTATCTCTACATTACCATCTACATTCAACGTGTAATTTCCATCGGTTGAAGATATTGCTGTACCACCCCAAGTACTGCTTAATTTTAGGTCGCCATGAATATTTACGACGAATGTACCTGTTTCATTACCTAGTATTCGTGGGTTTTTATAACCAGGAGTACCGGACCCGCATGAACAGGAACCTGATGTATTTTCCGGAGTCGAAATAAATTCTAAATTTCCGTGTGTTAGGTTTATGGTATCACCATTATTAGGACCCACCATTTCCCAGTTTCCACCTCCAAAACCATAATCATTGTAATCTGCCATTACAGAATTTGAAACACTACCTACCACTAGCTTACCATCTATGTACAGATTACCAAAATAGGCTTTATAGCCATTGTGGGTATTAGCTGTAACATCACCATCGAGAAGGTATGTTGCTTCTCTCCAGTTGTAAATATATAGATTAGATTGAGGATAAAAATTTTCAGTACCTTGCCAAACATTAGAGCTTGGATTAACAAAGTCTCTGTTTAAATGTACCTCTGCATTATCTTCCACTGTAAATGTTGATGTTGAATAGGTGAGTTCAAAAACACAATTATCATTGACATGTAATTTTCCTCCGGATTTAACTGTGATTGAATTAGCAACTGGAAAGTTGGAAGAATTTAAGACAAGGTCACCACCCGATAAAATAGTGGCATTCGTCACTCCGATGGATAAGCCACTGTATGTGATAGTACCCTGAATAAAAACAGTACTTCCAGCAACAGGAGTTTGCGTATTGGTGGCAGGATCACCCCAGCCTCCGGAATTAACAGTTAGACCGGAACATCCTCCGGTATTACCACACTTGCACCAACTGCTATTGCTGTTATAGTTGCCGGAACCTGTTTTGGATAAGAAGGCACCATATGGATATAAAACCGTTGCGATAGTGTATGAGTTACTGGTAGTATCTCTCAGTCCTGCGGCTGAAGCGGTTAAAGTATAGGTGCCATTCGTATTGTGCACTAAAGCACCTATAGTCGTAACGCCTTGTGATATAGTGCCACCAACCGGGTTGCTGTTCAGTGCAGAAGGCGTAGAGCAGGCTACACTGGCGGCAACATTCCAGTCTTTATCCAGATTATTATTATTGTCCAAAGCATCAAGCGTAACAGCGGGGGTCATAGTCGCACCATTCGCTGCATCAGAAGGTTGCTGGCTGAATTTTAGCTTGGTAGCTACTACTTCTATTTGGTTTTTAGTATTGGCGCCGTTATCCGATTGTGCTCCACCGCCATTCGCAGAACCAAATTGAGAATAAGAGCATAAGTCGCCGCTGGTAACGGAAGAAACGGTGAAAATCAATTTGTCATTATCGGTTACCGTGGAGTTAAAGGTAACACGCAAAATGACCTGAATGGATGAATTATCCGATGGAGTTTTTAAAGTTACGGTATCGGGTAAATTACTGAAAGTAATGGTATTGGCACCAATTGAAGTGGCAGGTCTTATTCTTGAATTGGTTGTTGTGAACAATGCCGCACTTCTGATAGTGTTGGCAGTACCTGTATAGGTAAAGGTGATGCCTTTTAATAAAGTAGGCAGGTTATCTGCATCATTAGAAACACCGTTTCCGTCCTTTATAATTATATTATGTACTCCCACACTTTGTGAAGAGGATGCCGGAACCGGATCGCTCTGATAATTAGCATAGAGTATATCCTGAGTATAGCTATAAGAGGCATCGGTTGTAACTACAGATGCAGTGCTTGCACCTGTCAGTAAAGTGGTGGTGTTAGCACCTAAAATTACGCCATTGGTTTTATAATTAAATGTTTGAGCGGTTGGTGTACTGTTTGCATTATATGGAATAAGCGAGAAGAAATATTGTACACCTGCATTTAAACCATTTATAGTAATTGAATTGGTGGCGGTGCTGTTTATTACTGCAGCTACAGTATCGCCGCTGATGTTATCGTTTACAGCATAAGCTTGTCCGTCTGTTGGTGTATTAGTTGGAGCACTGCCCGCATTCATCATAATAATATAACCATCTGCATTACTTACGCCAGCACCGGATATAGATGGAAACGATAAATCTATAGAATTAGCCGTACAGGTAGAAGCCGTAAAGCTTCCGCTAGGTTGTGCTGACGGTTCAGTACTTAAAGTATAGAAATTTAAAGACGGTGGAGAAGTTAAATTATAACAGTTTGTAGTACTTCTTTCATAAGCTGTTAGAGTATATTGTGTTTCAGGACTTAGGCCTGTTACACCCGCAACAGATACTGTTGAAGTTGCCGCAGCAGTTGAATTGGCAACAACTCTGTTGTCAGTGTTAATCTGACCGGCTGAAGCCCAGTTTAGGTTGGGTGTATAAGCGGTATTTTGTGTTGGAAGAACAGTAGTTTGAGCAGTAGGTTTTATAACAAGTATAGTTCCGGTTGCAGAACCACGTGTAAATCCGGCATCTAATCCCGTGGAGGAAATATTTGTTGTTGTAATATTGGAAGCCTGGCTTGAAGGTAGGGTACATGTGGGAGTTACATATCCTTTTACTGTAACATCATCTAAACGAAAAGTACCACCACCGGCAGATGAACGCGAACCATTTAACCATCCTTGTATCAATACTGGTAAGATAGTTTGTGAAGATACACCGGTTACTGTTTGGTTTACGGAAACTAAAGATCCATCTGGTGCATTTGTTGTATAGGTAGCCAAACCTGAACCAATATCATAAGAAAATGCAGAAGGTCCCGCAGAAGTAGCGTACCCGTTGAATTCCATACTGGTAACCTGAATCTGATATCCGGAGTTAGCAGTAATTGTAAAATTGAAATTTTTTGCAGTGGTTTGTGATGTAGCTGTCCAGCCTCCTGTTTCTTCTATATAGGGTTCGTTTGGAAAATATGCACCGGTTGTAATATTTGTTTCAATGGTGCCAGCTGATAGTGCCATATCTGTAACTGTTACATTTCCATCCTTAGTTGTTACTTGTAAATATGGAGAAGAAGTAAAATCAAATTCAGCAATAACCGTTGCAGCGACATTCACCGTTAAGGTAGCAACACCTGAGGTAACATCTCCACAAGGAGCAGTTCCAGAAACAATACATTGATATTTATATCCCGACATGCCAGAGGTAGTGGCAGCAGTAGTATACGATGCAGAAGTTCCGCCGGTACCTGTGGTTACATTGTTCCATGTTCCGCCTCCATCTGTAGAAACCTGCCATTGATATCCGGATACAGTTCCTGTAATACTACCAACACTGAAACTTGCAGTAGCCGGAGCTGTAACAGTAGCATCACTAGGTGAAGTACCAATACTGATGGCAGTATTAATAGTAACCGTTGATGTATTGATCGTATTTGCACTCCAGCAGGTGCCATCATATGCGCGCACATACATGGTGCCTGTAGCGTTTAAAGTATAATTGGATGAAGTAGCCCTGCCAGAGGTGGTAAAGTCGCTGGTAGAGGTTTCCCAGTAATAGCCTGTGGTATAACTCAACGTAGCAGGACCGCATGATGGATTTGCAGAAACTGTAATAGAGCCCGTCGGATCAGCCGGTAATCCGTTAATGGTAACCGTTACTTTTTGTCTTGATAAACTGGAGCATAATGCTGCATTTTCTGCCTGCACGTAAAAATCATAGGTGCCTGCTGGTAAGTTTGAAGGCGTTGTTAAGTTTCCGCCTGAAACCGTATAACCTGCCGGGTTTCCGGTTGTATACTGAGTTCCGCCGGAATTTGCTGTCCAGTAGGTATAAGTGGTAGCACCTGTACTGCCTGCACCTGTTATAGTTACCGCATTACCCTGACATACGGCACTTGGTGTTGAACAGGAAGGTGTGGTGGGTGTTGTATTAATAGTAATATAGCTCCCGTTATCTCCGGAAGAAAAATAAGTTGGTGTATTGTTTACTACACGAATTTTGTATTGTGTTCCTGCTGTGAATCCGGAAGGTATAGTAGCTGTTACAGAGCCGGAGGTACTTGAAACATAGGTCAGTAACTGAGAAGTAACATCTGAAGGAAAGTTTCCGGATACATCTGAAATCTGAATATCGTATTGTCCTGTAAACGTTCCAGTCTTTGTAAAAGATAAAGTTACGTTATTGGATGTTCCATTACAGAACGGACCAAAGGAACCTGTTGTAGTAGTAATAGAATTTGAAGGTGCATTAATAGTAAATGTTTGCGTAGATGAAGAATTAATACATCCGTTTGTAACACCCACCTGAACAGTTGTGGCTGTTACTAAGTCAGCGGTAAGAATAGTAGCCGTTAACTGAATATCACTCACAAAAGTAGTGGCACGGGCAGAGCCGCCCCAGGTAACTGTAGATATGCCGTTAATGAAGTTAGTACCATCTACAGTAATTGTAAATCCGGCATCTCCGGCGGTTGCTGAAGAAGGTGTAATGCCAGTAACAGTTGGTGTCTTTACCGGAACGAGTTCCCCGTCAGACTTTAATGCCGCCGCATAATTTGTTGTTCCGTCAAAAAATTGTATTCTGTTAAGATTATTACAATCTAAAGACGTGGCAGAAGAACCAACATATATTTTTCCTACACTGCCTGTGTTGCTTACTCCGTAAGTACCTTGCCAACCCGTAATGGTCAGCATTTTGCCTGCTGCAATAGAACCTGTAGTAAACGTTATTGTATGCGCATTGCTATTATCAAGATTTATGGTTGCATTTTCTGTTAAAGATAGAGAGCTGAATGTAATAGCTCTGCCGGCAGTTATGCCCGAAGTAGATAAGGCTGCACCTGTTCCGTTAAAAGTACATGCACCGGAACTAAGTGTTGCAGACGGATTCAGTTGAACAGTACCTGCAGTTATAGTAGTACCGCCGCTGTATGTATTAGCACCGCTTAATATCAATGTACCTGCACCTACTTTTGTAAGAGAAAATCCACCTGAGACGACTCCTGAAAGTGTAATATTCCCGTTAGTTCCGATACTGCTGGCGCTTCCTAAAGCTATATTGCCGCTGTACGAAACAGCCGTGCCTGAACTGTTAACTAATGCACCTCCACTTGATACACCTGTTCCATTTAAAGTTAACCCTTCAGCAATAGCTAATGTAAAACCATTTAAATCCAATGCTGCACCCGTAGCAGAAACAGTAGTACCTGTACCGGTAGTTCCTAAAGGTGTATTGGCACCACTTCCTGCTGCACCTAACTGTAAAGTACCTGCGCTAACAGTTGTTGCACCAGTGTATGTATTGGCACCGGCTAAGGTTAGAGTACCTGTACCGTTTTTTGCCAATGTACCTGAACCGCTGATAATGCCTGAATAGGTAGTGGAGGTACTTCCGTTTACTGTTAAAGTACCGGCACCTAAGGAAACATTTCCACCTGTGCCACCACCACCGGCTAAAGAACCAATAGTTTGTGTTTTACCGTTTACATCCAACACAACACCGGATGTGTTTGCAAGTGTTACGGCTGTTGCAGAAGGCAAGGTACCGTTAGCACCAAATTGTAATGTTCCGCCATTAATAGTAGTTGCTCCTGTATAGGCATTTGCTCCTGACAATGTTAAAGTACCTGCTCCGGTTTTAGATAATGCACCTGTTGTAGATGCAGCTGCACCAGAGATAGTAAGTGCATTGGTAACATCAATAGTGGAGGTGGTACCTGCCGTTAACGTAAAGTTTCTGTTGGTAGAACCACTGGCTCCGGTGTATTGTAATGTACCCCCGCCTAATACTAAATTACCCGCGGCATTGGTGGATTGACCTATATTACTGGCACTGCCACCGTTGGCAATACTTGAAATACTTAATGTGCCGGCATTAATAGTTGTAGGACCGGTATAAGTATTTACACCGCTTAACGTGGTAGTACCTACGCCATTTTGAGTTAATCCACCGGTGCTGCTTATAATACCACTCATAGTGAAAGTAGTACCTGATGCAGGAGCTACAGTTAAACTCTGATCCAATTTTACAGGACTACTAAAAGTTTGTGTAGCAGAAGGTACAAAACTGTAACCGGCAGTGCTGATTAATGTATTTGCAGGTGCTTGTGTTAATGCAGCAGGTATATTAACAGTAGTAGCATTTGCATTATTAAAATTGGCAATCAACGTACCTGTTGTTGGCCAAACAACTCCATTGCCGGAAGTAAACGTAGTGGCTGTAGGTTGGCTCCAGTTTTTAGAACTATTATTATCCCAGTTGTTGCCGGTAGTATTATTAGTTCCATTAGAACCATTCCACCAGTAGTTGGTAGACGGTGCAGTTGTAGTAACAATATCATCAACATATACTGTAGCGTTGGTGCGGTAAAATTGAATCATATTCGCAGAAGCATTATTTATTGTCGCTGTATATTGAGTGACTGTTGTGTTTAATGAGAATGGAGATCCTGTTGCTGCATTCCATGTAGAACCACCATCTGTAGAATAATTTACTTGTAAAGATGATCCTGATCCTGTACTTATTGATGCCCAAAAAGTAACTGTTCCTACTCCTCCAGTTAAAACGGGCGATTTGATATTGGCTCCCGTTGCACTTCTAATTTGGCAGCTATAAGAACCTGACTTTACACCAGTAGTTCCTCTGATAATATCAGTCAATGTCCATGTGCCAGTGCCTAAAGTCGCTGTACCTGTAGTGTAAGATGTTGGCATACCGCTTTCAAACCCTTCGGTAATCTGTCCAAAGATATTCCCTGTATAAAACAATAAAAAAGTCAGGATTAAAATCGAGTAATTTTTCTTCATAAATTCAGATAATCGTATGTAAAAAAAATCAGGCTTTTTGTTTCCTGATTTTGTTATCAATTTTAATTTGAATGCAGTTGGGGGCATGTACAGTCGAATCATATAAATTGTTTATGGCCTATTTCCCTCACACAGGGAAAATACAACTCCTCAAAGTTACTCCAAATAGCCCAATTATGCCTGATTTTTACATTAAGATACTATAGATTTTATCTGTTTTTCTAACAACTGATAGGTGTTTTACACCTTATTTTGTTGATAAATTGACAGTTATCAACAGGGATTAAATAATAAAATAATATGAAATGGTTAAAATGGAGAATTTGTTGATTTGGGTCAATGTTTTACAACTTAATGCACCCATATCTTTTGTGAAGAAGTTGTATTGCCGTCAATAACACGAACGATGTAAATACCCTCTGCTAATTTATTAGGGATGCCAAGGGAGAATGATAAATCTCCGCTCACAATTGATTTGTTTTCCTGGAAGACTAAGCGTCCTGAAATTTCATATACATTCAACAGGATGTCTTTAGCGGTATCTGAATGTATGGAGACCATGATACCCGTTAACGGATGATAAAACACCTGTGTCGCAGCAGCAGGTGCGCTACATTCTGTTTGAACGATATTGGAATAAGCAGCCGCGGCATTATCCGTATCCACTTGTTTCAGCCGGTAATAGTTAATGCCGCCTAACGGATAGTTGTCCGTGTATTGATAATTTCGTAGTTGATTGGATGTATTTGCCGCCGGTATTCTTTTTAACGGAGTGAAATGGATCGCGTCTGAAGAACGTTCTACTTCAAAATAAGCAGAATTATTTTCAGAAACAGTTGTCCAGTTCAGGCTTACGGCATCGTTGGCACAGGTAGCGTTAAAGTAGGTCAGTTCTACCGGCAATCCGATGTTTGGCGTTACAATATCACCCAAGGCATACCCGGAAAAACCGGTGAATCCGTCAAATTCAAAAGTGGTATAGGATCCATACGTACCGAGGGTAGGTGTTACAATCTGTACCTGTCCGTCTGATGTCACCGTCCATGCTCTGTCTGTCGAGGAGCTTCTGTAAATTTTCAGATGGTAAATGATTTCGCTGGGCGTATGATGATGGCCGGAATAAAAACCGGGAATGGAATCTAAAACAGGATTGATGTAATCACAGTAATCCTGAAGTTCCTGTGTAGACACATAAAAGCGGATTTTATAATTCGCAGGCGTGGCGGTATCAGGTGTAGCAGCAAATGTTTTTTGCATGAATAACGGAATGCCTGTCAGGAAGGTGTTTTGGAATCCTTTTCCGGTCAATGCTTCATTGTGTATGATGGTTTGTGCGGTAAGTGGCCCGTGATCCGTAGTGATATTGTTTTTGATATAGAAAATAATTTTGTCGCTGTCGTCTAAATAATACCGGCTTTCCAGACTTCTCAGGTTGCAGGTATAGGATTGGTCATTGAGTACGGCATCAAAATTTCCGCGAAGTGATAAAATCCAGTTCTTATTGTTGGCCGCATCATTGAACGTACCCGGCGTTTCCAGAACATTCGGAGATGCAGTAGTGGTTTTTGTCCAGTTGCTGAGTTTCCGGTAATCATTGTCGACAAGGTTTTTATTGGCATATGTAACGTTGCTACCTCCCGAAAAATAAAGTGCATTTGTTCCATACACCGAATAGTCGGGATGGTTGGTCTGATTGATGGCGCAACTGGCACAATCGGAGCCGCTGCCTTTGGAACCATAGGATAGCCCATGAAAGAAGCCTCCTGCCGGACTGCGTATCTGCAAGGCATCTCCGGCGTTCCGGAACTGCATCGCATTCCAGTCGACATTGGTGTAAGCCGGTGGGGTATAAATATCGTAAGAGGTATTGTTCGGTATGACACAGTCTGAAGAAAAGTACAGATTTGCCGTTGGCATGGATGCACAGGTACTTGCGGAAGATTCAACGCCTATCACATACACATAATCCAAGTCTGCATCTGTAGGGTCATCGGGCAGTGTTATCGAAGTGTTCTTGTCGCTGGCATTGTACAGCAAAATAATGGATCCTACAGGTACTTTCTCCCAGGTACAGGCGTTCGAAAATTTTACATGCCCGGGTGCAATACCTAACTGCGTTCCGTAACCGCCGCTGAAAATACCGCTGTTGTCGTCGATAATCCATCCACGCAAATCAACTGTGGTGGCGGGTGTTCCGATAACAACCAATTCCAGGTATTCTTTACTGGCTGATCCCTGACTGAATTCATTGATGACAACGCCGCTGGGAATCTCGTTGTCCACTATCGTCAGTGAATATCGGTTGTTGCCCAGCAATGCTCCGCATTGCGCGTCGATATCGAGTACCACATTTTCATTGGATTCTGAAATAGCGTCATCAAAAATAGTCAGACTTACTGTTTTGGTATTCGGATAAATTTCAGCAGGAGTAAAAGTCAGCGTAACAGGGGTAAAAGAATAATCTGTTCCGGCAGCGGCAGTGCCTAAAAGCGCATCGGTGATGAGTGCATTTACTGTGGAAACAGGTGCTGTGTTCATGGTGACGGATACCGTTACGGTGGTATTTGATTCATTGACTATGTCTGTCGCCACCGTAAAGCCGATGCTGGTGGAGGTATAGCAACTGCTCACATTGCAACTGGCATTGGATAAGGAATAGGGACGAACAATCCATTCCGAGTTTGTACTTGTGGAGCCCGCTGAGGAATTCCAGTCGGTATTCGGTATGCTGATAGAAGACTTCCGCACCAGCGTGTGATTCAGGGTAGCATTCGAAATGCCGGCAACTGACCATCCGGAACCATTTGGCAGTGTGGCAGTATCACCAACGGCATCAATTAATACCCAGCCTGATCCGATAAATTTTGCCAATCCGACGGCATCATTTCCGTTCCAGTTGCAAAAAGTGGCGTCATACAGATTTGCGCCGGGAACATCTGTTGAATTATTGGCAATTAAGTAGGTGGTGTTGGGGGCTAATGTTCCGCTTAGTGTGAGTGTGCTGCCCGGCCAGTTTCCGCCGTTGCTTATTTTTTGCAGCTGATAGTCTGCTAAATTTACAGTACCCGAACTGCCATTATAAATCTCCACATATTTCCCGTTGCCAACTACCGGCTCTCCGTATTCAGAAATGATTAATTCGGTACAGGCTGCATATTGTGCATTTCCCTTTAAATAAACGATGCAGGCACTCTCATCGAGGTCATCGGAATTGATTGTTAAAACAGCCGTTTTCATTCCCGGCGATCCCGGTGAAAAGCGGATGACAATATCTGTGGAATCATTAACCGGCACAGGGGAGGCGGGTGCCGTAAATACCGAAAATTCCGACGCATTGTCACCACTTACAGGGGTGGATGCAATAGTTAAGGCGCCAGTTCCCAGATTTTTTATACGTATGCTGACATCGGTATTGGTACCGATTGTTTGGGTGCCAAAATCGTAGGTGAATCCGCAGGCAGAATCGCTCCCTGCGGGTTGCTGCAACTGTATTTCTGATGCAGTTCCGGTGGAGTAATCGGTGATGGAAAAGTCGTCGAAACTACATCGGTTGTTATTGGTTTCTTTAATTATCCTGACACGGACACTACCGCTTAAATTTGCCGCCCAGGTAAACGATGTCAGGGTAGTGGAGGTGACGGAAAACGTGTTGGAGATATTAGGCCACGTGGAGCCTCCGTCGGTGGAGGCTTCAAAATGGAAATTTCCATTTCCGTCTGTACCATATTTGGCGGCATATATTTCAATTACCCCGGCTCCATTCAATTTGTCAAAGTTCATTTCTAATACAGCCCTCACCGCTCCACCGCTGCCGCGCGTACGAACGGATTGTGTGCCGTTAAACCGGTCGCTCCCCGCTGTGTTACCTCTTAGGCCTTCATAACACCGCCATAAACCTGTGCCAAGACGTATACTGTCTTCAGCCCCATTACCTACAGGTGCCACATCATATGCTATTTTAGTAAAACTTGCTGCTTCAAAATTTTCAGTAAGCGTTGCCGCTTTGGAAGAAACCAAAATGAAGAAAGAAAAAAGAAAAAAATGGTAAAATTTCTTCATAGATATAAAATCATTTTCCCGGAAACACTAAAAGATTTCCAAAAGAACCTCTAAAATTACTTATTAAGTCGCATATTTGTCTGTTAATTAATCCATACGGAAAGGTGTAGTTTGTGGGTAATTAGTTGAATGTGGAGTGTTTATTTATAATTTAATTATACTATTGAATATCAGACAGATATGGCATTGTCAAATCAGGAATTTATAGAACAGTCTGAAAATGATTCAGCCTCCGTTGATTTACATCAAAGAAAGGCCGGGCAATCTTTGCTTTCCTTTAAGAATAATATGCTGACCGATACTGATTTTTCCACACTGATTGCAGCAGAAAATTTACCATATCTGGAAAATATGATGCAGCTAAGCCGGCAAATTACCCGCGAGCGATTTGGGAAAAATATCCAGTTGTTTGCTCCACTGTACCTCAGCAATGAATGTCAGAATATTTGCACGTATTGCGGCTTCAGCCTGGACAATAAAATCAAACGGAAAACACTGACGGAAGAGGAAATACTGCAGGAAGCAAGGGTGCTGAAAGAACAGGGATTTGAGTCGATATTACTGGTGACCGGTGAAGATTACAGGGTAGATGTCAACTATCTGCTCAATGCGGTTCGTTTATTGAAACCTTATTTTACACAGTTATCTGTCGAAGTGCAACCACTGGAAGAAACTGATTACCGCTCCCTAAAAGAAGCGGGGGTTTATGCCGTGTTCCTGTATCAGGAAACCTTTGACAAAAAGGTGTATAAAGAAGTGCATCCTAAAGGCAGGAAGTCAAATTACAGTTACCGGCTGGATACGCCTGAAAGGATAGGGAAAGCGGGTTTTTATAAAATCGGATTAGGCATTTTGCTCGGACTGGCAGAAGACTGGCGGCAAGATGCGGCACAACTGGCGGCACAATTGGCCTATCTGCAAAAAAAATACTGGCAGAGTAAGTTTTCTGTTTCCTTTCCCAGAATACGCCCGCATGAAGGCGAATTTCAACCCAAATGCCAATTGTCTGAAAAGGAATTATTGCAACTGATTTGTGCATTCCGTATTTGTTTTCCGGATGTGGAATTGACACTCTCCACCCGTGAAAGAGCGGCATTCAGGGATGTGGCCATACAATATGGCATCACCACCATCAGCGCAGGCAGCAAAACTGAACCAGGCGGATATTCCAACTCGGAAGCACTGAAACAATTTGAAATTGATGATGCGCGCACCGCTCCCGAAATGGCTGCCGTGATTCGCGCCAACGGTTATGAACCGGTTTGGAAAGACTGGGATACCGTATTAATTTGAGAATTTGGTAATGAAATAATTTGATAATGAAATAAAACTCCATTATTTTGTAGCCTTATCTTGAAAAATTACCTGTTCATATTATTTTGTGCCTTCAGTTTTCAACGGACGCATGCCCAGATTGGCGGTAAAAACATTTATGATTTCCTGCAATTTCCCACCTCGGCCAGAATGGAAGGATTAGGCGGCGGATTACAGAGTATCAAAAATAATACGGATGCGGATCTGACACTGGCTATCTCCAATCCATGTTTTCTGGACAGCTCATTTCATAAGCAATTAGCTGTTAATACCGCTTTTTATATCGACAATACCAACTTCGGCAACATCTCCTTTTCCTATTATCATCCGAAAATAAAATCAACGCTTGCCTATACCATGCAGTACGCGTATTACGGAAAATTTGACGGAAGGGATATCGCAGGTAATCCGACCGGGACTTTCCGTGCCGGTGACATCAATATGCAGGTGGGCGTGGGCAGACACTGGAATAAATTTTATTACGGAGTCAACTTGAAACTGATTGTTTCCTCTCTTGAGTCCTATCACTCCGTTGGCTTTGCCGCCGATGTGGCGCTGGGGTATCATAACCCGAAATCCAACTGGACGGCAGCGGTGGTGCTCAGAAATGCCGGAGTGGAATTAAAGCCTTATATCAAAGGGGCCGCACGCCAGAGAACGCCGATTCAGCTGGATCTCTCTTTCTCCAAACGATTTAAAAAATTGCCGGTCACCATTTCTGTGACCGCCCACAATTTGCAGGTCTGGAACCTGAAATTTCCGGAGGAAGAAACACAGAATATATTTTTAGGGACCACCAAAAAGAGCAATAAAGCCTTAGAGGTGGTGGACAATATCTTCCGGCATTTTTCTTTCGGGGTGGAAGTACAGGCGGGAAAGCCGGTGCGCCTGCGTCTGGGGTACAATCACCTGCGCCGGCAGGAGCTGGGTGTCGTTAAGAAGAAGGGATTTGCCGGATTCTCGGCAGGCTTCGGACTGAATATAAAACAATTTGCACTCGATTACGGCTTTGCACAATACCACAGAGACGGATTCGACCACCAGCTTTCATTCAGGGTAAAACTGGATGAATTTGGTAAAAAAGCAAAATAAGAGTAGTAAGTAGTGAGATATGAGTAGTAAGTAGATATAGTATTACTTTTGAAACCTGTTTTTGCAGAATGTCTGATTATTAACTACTTACTGTTTACTACATATGACTAAAAGAATCAATATCGCCATTGACGGCTACTCTGCATGCGGCAAATCATCTACCGCCAAACAGGTGGCGAAAAGGCTGGGCTATCTCTATATCGATTCCGGCGCAATGTATCGCGCCGTGACATTATATTTTCAGGAACACCTCATTGATTTGGATAACGCGGAGGGAATAGAAAAAGCATTGCCCTGCATTGAAATTGAATTCGTCAGGATGGGCGAATCCCACCATACTTTTTTGAACGGAACGGATGTAGAGGATGCCATACGGCAGCCGGAAGTGGCGGCATTGGTTTCGGAAGTGGCGGCAATGAGTAATGTGCGCAGGATGCTGGTAAGCCGGCAGCAAAAAATGGCGGCTCAGAAAGGGGTGGTAATGGAAGGCCGTGATATCGGCAGTGTCGTCATCCCGGATGCGGAATTGAAGTTTTTCATGACTGCGGATGTCGATGTGCGTACCAAAAGAAGGCAGGATGAACTGCTGAAAAAGACAGGAAAATTATTTCCGCTGGAAGAACTCAAGGCCAACCTGCTGCATCGAGACCGGATAGATTCCACTCGTGAAGATTCGCCGCTGACCAAAGTGCCCGAGGCCATAGAGATAGACACCACTTACCTCACATTAGACGAGCAGATTGAAATAATCTGCCAAAAGGCGCTGGAACAAATTAACAAGGGATAATTTTCATGTCTGTTTTGTAAACTTAGTGTAATGCCGGTGCAAACTTTGCATCCCGGTACATGTTTTTTCCTGAAAAAGATTGTAATTTTATAATTATGGAATTAATGGCAGAGGATATAAAAATCAAAAACAGTGCGGACGACCAGAAAACGAAAATCATCCGCAGGGAAGTGCAGTTGGCGAGCAAGGCCATTCGCGCAAAATACCCGATTTTGCAGCATCAGAATGCGATAGGATTTTTTATTTTTTCCTTCAGCATCGCCATGATTGTGCTTTCCGCAGTGCTGTACCTGCAGGGTAAAATTTCCACGTTTTGGGTGGTGGTATCCGTAGCGATCTGGACATCCTTCTTGCACGAACTGGAACACGACCTGATTCATTACATGTATTTCAAAAAGAATAAATTCCTGCACAACCTGATGATGCTGGGCGTTTGGGTGTTTCGTCCGATGACCATCAATCCCTGGTTTCGCCGCGATTTGCATTTCCATCATCACCGGGTTTCCGGCACCAAAACAGACATAGAAGAACGCGGCGTGACCAACGGAGAAAAATGGGGGTTTAAGAGATTCATCACCACTGCTGATATTTTGTTAGGCGGCGTATTGCGCGGCGCTTTGATACGGAGAGATATTATCGAAGCGGTAAAAAACGGAGAACTTCCGAGAGAGCAGGCACTGGTGTTTAAAAAGACGAAAATATACGGTATGATGCCGTTTACACTGCTCCTGTATTTTGTCTGGTATTTCTTTCTCATTCATTATGCCATTCACGGTGTGAGCGCTTTGCTGCACCTGAATTATCAAAGTCCGGCATTCATAGAGGCGCAATTCAGTTGGATCAATCCCCTGGTGGCGATATTGATTTTTCCGAATTTGCTGCGCATGTTCTGCCTGCATTTTATCACCTCCAATATGCATTATTACGGCGATGTAGAACCTGGCAATGTCATGCAGCAGACACAGGTGCTGGATAAATGGTATTTCATTCCTTTCCAGCTTTTCTGTTTTAATTTTGGAAGTACCCATGCTATCCATCATTTTGTGGTAAACGAGACGTTTTATGTCCGTCAGCTGACGGCCTCCAAAGCTCATCAGGTAATGCGGGAGCAAGGCGTCCGCTTCAATGACATTGCTTCCATTGCGCGTGCCAACCGGTTTTATGAGAAAGGGTTGAAGCCGGCGTAGAATAGAAACTATGGAAGTGTAGAGCCGTGCAAAAAGCGCCGGCGCCCGGTAGCTTACTGCTGCAAAAACTTTTTGTGATTACAGATTCCTGTCCTTTGACAGCGGACACTTTTTTTACTAATAGCCACGCTATGCCAAACGCCTGTAAAGACGGGGTGCTTTTAATCATTTCCGGTCGAAATGGACTAAAAACAAATACCAGTATTATTCATCTACCGGCATTCCGTTTTCCTTCCATGCTTTGATGCCGCCGTCCAGATGTGCCACATTCTCATAGCCCATTTGTTTTAAAGTGACAACGGCTAAAGCAGAACGACCTCCCGATGCACAGTGCAAAATAATTCTTTTGTCCTTATTGAACTCGGGTTTATGATAGGGAAGAGAAGAGTCCGCATAAAACTCAAGCATACCTCTTGATGCATGAATGGAGTTGGGAATTCTGCCATTTTGCTTCAACTCATCGCTTTCACGAATGTCAATAAGGGTTACATTTCCTTTGTCTAATTCTTCCTTCACCTGCGCGGGGGTGAGATTTTCAATTTGCTGTTTGGCTTCCTTGACCAAATCAGTGGCTGATTTATTTTCCATAACAATTGAGTTTATAGTTAACTATTTGAAAGAGTATGAAAATTGCATAATGTAATTTACGTTAATTTCTGTGTTAATTGAATACGGTTCCTGTTTAGGTTGTCGATAATGTGTTGCGGCTAGTGGCTGTTGCTGACTGCGTAATCGCGTATTTTCCGTTAAGATATATATTATTGCGTTAAAAAGAGTTTCAACTCAAACAAAACTCAGCAATTGCTGCTAACCGCTGTTAGTTAGGCTTTATGGATTTATTATCTAATTTCTATTCGATTTTTCAAGTTAACTTCAATCTTTCCTCCATATAAAATTTTACAATTGCATTTTCCTCATTTACTTTTTCAATAATCACACCTTTGTTAACTGGTAATCCTAAAAACTTCTTTGGTATTCTGGTTTTTGATTCATTCACAATCACATACAACATATACACATACCATCCGAAACCTCGAATGCCATATTGTAATCCCTCAATTTTTTTCTCTGCGATGAAATCTTCAATTATTGACAATTTTGTTTTTCTCCCAATTTCCGGTTCAAACACATCCCAAATATGATTTAGAATATTTTGACGTTCATTGTCATTCAATTTTTTCCACTCATCAATGTCATATTCTGATTGCTTTTTGTTCATTTTACAGATATTTTTGAGATGCTTGCCGCTAACGTCAGACTGTGAAAAAAGCCACACAATCTGTTTATAAAAATAAATATAAAAAAGAAGAAGAACAAATATTTTAGCGGAGTAAATTATACTATGCAGGTTATTTCATCGCATCATCGTCATCAGTTGGAGGTTGGCTGTCTGGAAGAAATGATAGAGCGAGACCATCCGGTTCGTTTTATCGACGCCTTTGTGGAGCATATTGAACTGGAACGGCTAGGTTTTCAGCCACGCGCCATAAAACAGGAAGGTCGCCCGGGTTTTGAAGCCAGGCTGTTTCTTAAAATTTATTTATATGGTTACCTCAATGGCATCCGCTCCAGCCGCCGCTTAGCTAAAGAATGCGTTAGAAATATAGAGCTACAATGGCTGTGCGTGCGACTGCAACCCAACTACCACAGCATCTGCGATTTCAGGAAAGACAATGCCAATGCACTTAGGAATACGTTCAAATTATTTGTTTCCTTTTTGAAAGAAGAACAACTGGTGCGAGGTGAAACGATAGCGATAGATGGCACCAAAGTGCGGGCACACAACAGCAAGAAGCAAAACTTCAGTGCCAAGAAACTGGAACGTCATATGTGTTACATAGAAACAAAAACCAATGAATATTTAAATGCCTTGGCAGAAAATGATTTGCAGGAAGAGGCGATAAAAGTGAGTGATGTTGCAAAGAAAATAGAGCGACTAAAAACCAATAAGATCTACTATGAACACTTGCAGGAAAAGTTAGCCGAAATCGGCGATACGCAAATCAGCGTAACGGATGGGGATGCGCGAGCGTTGCTGGTACAGGGACAAGTGGTAGAAGTGGCGTACAATGTACAGGCGGCGGTGGATGACCAACATAATTTAGTAGTGGCTACACATACGATAAACAAGAATGACCGCAATGCCTTGAGTGCAATAGCGAAAGAAGCGAAGGCAAATTTGCAAGTAGATACGTACACGGCTTTGGTAGATAAGGGCTACCATAACGGCGGACAACTCCAGCAGTGCCAGCAAGCCAATATCACGACGATAGTAGCAGCGCCGGAACTTGTAAACAGCAATGAATACGGCACGACAGCGGCGTATATGGTTACGCAATTTACGTACGATAAATCTACAGATACGTACAAATGTCCGCAAGGCGAAACGCTATATACGAAAGGCACCTGGCACAAAAAGACGAGAGAACGGGATAGCTATCTGTTTAAAAAATACAGAACGCCGAAATGCAAAGCATGCGCAGTAAAATCCCTTTGCACCGGGCGTCAAAAAGGAGGCAGAGAGCTTGACCGCAGTCAATATGCCGAAGCAGTGGAAATCAATAACAGGAACTATAAAAATAACGCAGCATTGTACCGCAAACGACAAGAAATAAACGAACATATCTTTGGCACGATAAAGCGAAAATGGAATTATTATTACACAGATTTAAAAGGGTTGGAGAAAGTCAACGGCGAATATTCGTTGATTATGTTGGTGTATAATATGAAACGGTGCTTCAAGATAGTAGGTGTCGAAAAATTGATTGCAAAAATCAAAAACTGGAAACCTGAATATTCGAAACCTATATTATTTGCTGGTATTATGAGGCAAATAGAAGCGATTTGGCGCGAGAATTATTTTGGCAAAAAATATAGTGAAAAAAAATGGGTAGTCTAAAAACGAATTATAGAGGTGTAGTAAAATTGTACCGACTTAAAAAGCCGTATTTTATCTAAAACCATGGTTTTTTTCACAGCCTGACGGTTTGCGGCTTTGCGTTGGTGGGCTTTTGAAACCGAAAACTGTCTGCCAGCACCAACGTTTATTAATTGCTCAAATGTTTCTATTCGCACTGTCCGCCCACTAACGCAAAACCCGTGTTGGCGGTATGTGCTTTATTTTTTTGCATTGTCTATTTTGTCCATTAATTCGCCACAAAAACACAAGAGTCGAACCGTTTCGTCAATGTCTGTGTCTAGGTTGTCATGAGCCTTTGGATTTCTTATACCTGTCATGGCTCCAGAAAATATTTGTAAATAACCAGACTGAACATTTCGTCCCGATTCTGTTGTCAAGTCTGCTAATTCAATTATTGGATTTTTTACTGATAACGCTTTTTGCATTAAATTGGCACCATCAATTTCTTCACCGGTTTTAGCTTTTACTATTTTTTTTACTGTACTATTTATTTCTTTGAGAGCAGATTCAATAGCGTCTGAGTAAAACCCTGTTTCAAACTTCTTTCTTGTTACTTTTTGAATTTTTTCATTAATCAAATTCCAAAAGTCAGAATATAACTTTGTCGTTTCAGCTTTATTCGGAACTAATAAATAATCAATTGGACTGATTTTGATTTTTTCTTGTAAGTCAATGCCAATACCACTATAAAATTTCAAACTTCCTTCTGATTTCATTCCAAGATGTTCTAAAATCAAAATCAACGGAATGCCTAATTTTTCAAGATGTTTTACATAAGTGTATTTTAAGGTCTTCGTTGTTGCCTCAATTTTTAAACCTGAGCTTTTCAATGCAACCCCGAAGAAATGTTGAATAGTCCTTGAGTTTAACCTTTCTCCAGACCTGTTTTCAAATAAAAATTTTTTTGGTTGCTCTGTCTTGTAGTATTCTCTTAACTGTTGGATTACAATTTTTGGTAATGGCGCTTCTCTGTATTTCTTGCCTTTATTGTCACGAACTGTTAGGATATTTTTTGTTGAATCAATATCAGTAATTAAAACTTGACTTAATTCTCCAATATCAAGTCCACAGGCATACATTAACATTAGAACAGCTTTGTGCTTTTGTCTTTCTGCATTATTAAAAAGTTGCCTTAGTTCGTCATGAGTAAAAATTACATTTTCGGTATTTCTTTCTCTCCGGGGTCTGGTTATGCTGTCAAAAGGGAAATTCTTTTTATTTATTTTATTGTAATAGTAGATAAAGGAATGAAAGGCTGTATTAACAGTGTTGGCTGGCCGTTTCTTGATAGTGTAGTCAATGAATTCCTTTATTTCATTAAAGTCTAATGTGGAAGGGTCGGAAATGTCATGAAAATTGCAAATGTCAGTCAACCATTTTGAATAGAGCACAGCAGTCTTTGGGTCGTTGCCTTTACGAACTAAGGTCGCACGATAGTCTTCCAGTATTTTTTTGTCAATTGCCATGTTTAATTTCTCTGGTGTCTAAGCATTACCGCCAACGTTTGACTCGCTTGGCGAAGGCGGCACTTTTAGCACGGAACTTCAACCGAAGACGAACCTTCAAATTTACGAAAAACTTTCAATCGAAGACGTTTCCTGCCGCTTTTGCCAAACGAGCTGTTAGTGGCTGGCAAACTTATGGCGTAATTCTCTTTATTGTATTTTCTTTGGTTTTGATGTAATGATTAATCACTCCGCCAATGTGTCCAATTAAGAGTAAAATTAGAATAATTGCCAAGGCTTTATGTGCCATCAATGGCGGAACTTCAACCGTTTGTGATAAAAGAGAAGCATCATTATTTTGAATAGCTTCTGCGAAATTTCCAAATACAACGGTTGTAAGCCCTGAAGTACTTAGCAAAATGAGAATAAAATAAAATGAATTTTCCAACCAAATAATCAATTTGTCGTGTAACCAACTACTTGTTTGCAATTTTGAAGGTCTTTTGTGTTTGAAGAAAAACCATACTCTAAATAAGGTTAGAATGAACACCAAAACTCCTGCAATAATATGTACTCGTAGCAAAATAAGTTTTGTTCCGTCATTTTCCATATTTGTAATTATAAAACCAACTGGTATTAATGCCAAAATCAATACAAAGCTCAACCAATGAATGATAATTGTCGGTTTGCTGTATTTTTCAGAAAGATTATTTTTAATTGTTGTTTCCATAATTTTTATTTTTTAGAGATTTTTAATTTACCTGATAACTGCATTCCTGCTTTTGCGTTCATAAATATTAGACTGAGATTGAATAATCCAAATGCAAATTCAGCAATTTGAGCAATAAGAAATACATTGTCTATTTGTTGATAGTGTGAGCGATAATAAAGAAATATTGCTAAACTTATCAATATCATTCCGTTCACCAAAACCAATTTCATTCGTTTAATTTTTGCTAAAACGAGTGGACTTTTAGATTTTCCTGCTAATTTGTCTCCCGTGATTTTTAGCGTTGGCATTGCCAAAACCATTATGGGTAAAGCATAAAGAATAAATGCTTTTACACTTCTGATAAAATCATCATTGCCTTTAATTTCAGCAATTAGAGAAATTGTAAAAAATGTTGAAATAGCTAAGACTGCAACAATCGTTGCAATCAAATGAATGGTAACTAATTTTTTCCTTTTCATAATCTAAACCTTTTTTAACTTTACATTTTAAATAGTAATGCAAAGTTGGCTTAGATAAGTGGCTTAAAATTGTAAAAATCGGAAATGGGCGATTTCTTTTCTTAATTCTCCAGGTGTAAATCCGGTTACTTCTTTCAGTTCTTTTATAAAATGGGCTTGGTCAAAATATTGATTGTCGTAGGCAATTTCAGTTAAAGAATCTTTTTGCTGTGTCAGTTGGTAAGCAACTTTTTTGAGCTTTACGATTTTTACATATTCCTTTGGCGAGCAACCTACAAAATCATAAAAATGATTCCTTAATGTTCGGTCTGTAACGCCTAATGCCTTTGCTAACTTTGAAATCTCTAAGTTTTCTTCACTGTTTTCAATGATATTAACAGCTTCGGTAATCAGCGATAAATCACGAACTAACAAATTATCTAAAAAGACCTTTTCCACTTCTGCAAACATCGTTTCGGTATCAGTTGTCTTATCCAATCGTTTAATAAATTTTCGGGTAATATCACCGAATAAATCTTCAGTATTTATCAACCAAGGCAAAGAATGAATAGACGTTTTTGTAAGATAAGCCAATGCAAAAGGTTTGATGTGAGCACCACAAATTTTTATTCTATCCGAGGTGGGTTGGACAATAATTTTCTGCGTTGTTATTTTAGAAATAGTAATATTGGCAATAGCAGATTCATTCAAAGTTTGATTGATTACCTTAAACGGATGATTAAAAAAATAGCCGAATGTAATTCTCGGATATGGAAAAATAAATTCTGGGTTATAATTCAGTTCAGAAACCAAGGTGTCTATAAAGAAATAGTCATCAACGATACTTGACAAGAACGCATTTTTAGGTTTTTGAAATGTGAAGTTGGCTTTATCCATTCTGTCATAAGTTTTTCATTTGGTTTTTTCTTATCGGGTTGTTCTTCTTGCTTGCCACTAACGGGAAAGGTATTTCTGCAGACGGGGCTAAATATGACTAATTTTTCAACTAACACCGAACTGAACAAAAATTTTTTCCGCTGACTAAATTACTGAAAATATGGAAGCGGAAAAATTTTTTGTGGCTTAATGCAACAAATCCCTCAATCTTGCTTTCAACCCCGTTTGCAGAAATACCATGTTGTGTGCAGTGTTTTTTATTCAGTCAAAATTTCACTTTTTAATAAAACGAATTTAGGGTTTCCATGTTTATCTTTTCCAAACTTTAAAATATGTCTTTCAGGAGTTATGGAGGTTTCCAAACTAAATCCTTTCTGCGTTTCAATAATTGCTTCTTTTACTCCGTCTTTATCAATATCTTCGAATCTTAATTTTCCTAAATCAGCACCTAATGTTGGTCCAATCTTAATTTTCGGATTTGATTTTAGGTATGGTGTGTATTCAACATATCTTTCAGTTGCTCCTGGATAATCTTCTTTCCACAATACATTTTTGTAAGGATTTCTATTCCTATAGTTAAAAACTAAAAGAAGAAGCAAAGTTAGTCCAACTGCAAATAAAATTTTTTTCTTCACTTGATTTTTTGTCTATGCTGTCTTTCAATAACATTGCACACAACGTTCCCACGCCTTGCGCTCGTTGCCGATTGCGTAGTAGAAACTGTCAACCAAGATAAAATATTTTGCGTACATAAAAGTTTAATCATTGAACTTCAACGGCAATGGCGCAAGACGTGTGTTACCGGATGCCCTTTTGTCCGTCCGAAGGTGTGTCGTGTCAAGTTTGCACACACTTTTTTTCAAAGCGATTTACATTCAAGGCGGTGTCAGTCAAATGTAGCATGTTACGGTCGGATGAAGTTTTATTTTTATTAAAGGAGGGATTTTTTGTTTTTTAATTTTTCTTTGGGTGGGAGAAAAAATACTCTCTTGCAAGCTTTGCTTTGTGGGATGGCTTGTAGCGGCTTGCAAGAGTGTATTTTTTGTGGGTGGATTTTGTTATTTAAATTTTTTCGAAGTAACTATGTGAGTTAGTGAAACCCAGATTATATCTGTGCTTTCTGTGAAATCAGGATTCATTCTTCTACTCCTTTGAGCGTTGTAAATTAAAGACCAGGTAATGTTATTGCATGTTTTCCAGGTTACTCCCAGCAGGACACGATTTGCAACTATCGGAGTATTAGCAAGCACCAGACGATAAGAATAGAAAAATTCATTTCCAACATTAATACTATACTTTTGTGTTTTGGTGGTGAGAACAGGAATAATACACATCAGGCGATAACGCAACCTTAAATCAAATTGCTGTTGATTATTACTTATTTCATCTCCCATTTGACTATACAATCTTGCCTCTGTTCTAAAGCGGTGTTGGATTTTTGTTATTGAAAATGTATGATCAGTATTTAATTCCTGAAAAGGGCGAAACTCCAGCACATCATTAGATTTGTTTGCAAAGTGATAAAAAAATGCAATACCCGAAGCACCATTTAGCTTTTTTGTAATAGGGTAGCCTAAACTTGTTCTTATTAACCACTGTGACCAACGAGAACCGTTGTTCGCAGTTCTAATGCCTGCATCGCTGAATAGCGTATATTTTTTAGCAATAACGTATTGATTATAATACTGTAACCACTGCTGGTTGCCGCAAGATTTACTGTTTTGAGACAAACATTTATTGTGATTAATCATAAAAAATAAACAAAACACCCCAAGCCTCCAATTACTCATAACATATCGTTTACTTAATTAAATTTTGAGAAATGTCAATATCACTTCTTTTACTCATTTAATATAACGCAATCAATCGTGCCTTGTGCCTTTCATTACTCTGAAAATATGCAGCAAGTGTGGAAACACAGCATCCATGCTTTCAATTGCACCACGAGTAGAGCCGGGTAATGCCATTACCAATGTATCATTGATTAAACCCACTACGCTGCGCGAAAGCATGGAGTAGGGTGTGCGTTCTTGACCGTATGAGCGGATGGCTTCTTCAATTCCGGGAATGTGCTTTTGAATCATTGGTGAAATAGTTTCAGGCGTTACATCACGGGGCGAAAGTCCTGTGCCTCCTGTAAAGATTACAAGGTTTAAATTCTGCGCAACGTAGGCATTCAACTTTTCGCTGATGACCTCTTTTTCATCGGGTATAATGATGTAATCGCTTAATTCAACTTTGCACGATTTCAATTTTTCTATGATTGCTTTTCCGGCCCGGTCTTCTTTGCCGCCTTTTGAAATAGAGTCGCTGCAAACCACCACAGCAGCCCTCAATCCGTTTAGCTCTTTTTTTAGGTAGTCGCTTTTGCCGCCTTTCTTTTCAAGCAATTTTATTTGTTCAATGCTGATGTTTTTATCAATTGGTTTCAGCATGTCATACATCGTCAATGCAACTACCGAAGCAGTATGCATAGCTTCCACTTCCACACCGGTTTTATAAATAGTATGAATTTCAGCTTCAATAAATATTTCCAACCCTTCAATTCGGTATTTGATTTGAGCAAATTCTATCGGTAGCGGGTGACAATCGGGTATCATGTCACTGGTGCGCTTGGCAGCAAACAAACCTGCTGTTTTGGCCATTTCAAAAACATCGCCTTTAGGAACGCGCTTTTCAGTAATTGCTAAAATTGTTTCGGCTGCACTAACCTTTACTATAGCTTGTGCAATGGCTTTGCGCAGTGTAGTGCTTTTATTTGTGATGTCAATCATTTCAAATAGTATTTACTTTCCAAACTGTCTCATTGTTGTCAATAATTTCTTTCCCCCACAGAGGCAATTCTTTTTTAATTCGTTCTACGATTTCGTTGCAGGCATCCATAGCTGCTCTGCGATGCTTAGAGGATGTAAATACGAATAAACAGATTTCGCCTGCTTTCACTTCACCCAAACTGTGGTAAATGTGCATACAGGTAAGTTCATATTTTGCAAACGCTGCTTCCCGAATTTCATGCGCTTTTTCTAATGCCATTTCTTCGTAGGCTGTGTATTCAATGGCGGTAACTTTTCCTGTTTCTTTGGCATCTTCTCGCACCTGACCCAAGAAAATACTATGTCCGCCTATATTGGTTTTCACGCTGTGATGCGCGATGCTATCGGCAATTTTTTGAGGAGTAATAGCTCCTTGAACAAAAATGTTTTTATACTTCGGTTGCATACAGTTTGTTGCTTAACTGTGATAAACTATCCAAGATTCCTCCTTGGATAGAATAAAATTGTTTTTCGGGAAATAATATTTGCAATTGCCTTACGGCTTTTTCGCTCCGCACTCCACCTTGGCAAAACACTAATAGCTTTTCAAATTGTGAAATGCAATGTGCTTGATGGGCTAATGCAGACAACGGCAAGTCTACGCAAATAAATGTATCTACTCTGGGCAATTCATCTTTTTCGCGCACATCAACAAAAGTAGTTTGCTGAGGATTTAATGAATACATCTCATTCGCTTTGTTCCAGTCAATCGTTTTTACCGTAGCGCAGGTAACACTGTAGTTATGGCTGCGAAAATCTTTTTCGTTTGCAGGTGCTGCTTGGCTTGCTTCAGGATTTTTTGCAATAGCTAATTCATAAAAACTTTGTTGCAGCAAATTGTAATACAGAATTTTTCCGCAAAGTGTTTTTCCAATTCCTGTAATTAGCTTCATGGCTTCGGTAGCTTGCATGGTTCCGATTACTCCAGGCAACACACCCAGCACTCCGGTTTCGTTGCAATCGGGTATTTGTTTTGCATTGGGCGGAACAGGAAACAAGTCGCGGTAGTTGTGAGTAAAACCTTTTTCATCTTTCACATTAAACACACTTACCTGACCTTCGTATTGATAAATTGCTCCGTAAACCAAGGGCTTATTCAACAGCACACAAGCATCATTAATCATATAGCGTGAAGAAAAATTATCGCAACAATCTACCACTACATCATACTGCGAAATAATTTCAAGGGCATTGGAGTTATCTAAAAATGTATTGAAGCATTCAACATCAATATCGCTGTATTTCTGTTGGATTGTTTCAGTAGCTACAACGGCTTTCCTTTTTCCGGCATCATTTTCTCCGTAAAGAATTTGCCGATTGAGGTTTGAAATACTCACCGTGTCGCAATCGGCAATACCAATTTTTCCAATACCGGTAGCCGCCAAATACAGCAATGCCGGGCAACCCAAACCACCTGCACCAATCACCAATACCGATGATTGCTTTAGTTTGTTTTGTGCTTCTTGTCCAAAGCCTCGCAAGTTTATTTGTCTATCAAACCTTGTCATTGCTTGTATATTTAACCTCCTGAAAAAGGTGGTAGTAATGCTACTTCATCTCCATCATGGAGCAGCATGTTTTCATGCACAATCTTCTTGTTCACAGCAATACTGATTTTTAATTCATCCAATTCTGGGTAGGCGTTACTTAGCCAAATCTTTAGTGCATCTACATCATCTAAGTTTTCAGCCCTTACGGAGTTTGTTTTCATTTTCTCGGCAGCAACGCCAAATGCCACAATGCTGATTGTTTTTATTGCAGTTGTGCTTTTCATATTGCTACATCATTTGGTTCGTTCATATTAATAAATCCCTCAGGATGCTTTTCTGCTAAATCATCCATCACAACAATGCTGTGTGGCGATTGCAAAATAAACTCCTGCATTTTGAGCTTTTCCTTTGCGATGCAAGTTGAAACCTGCGGCTGTAATGCCTGATGATAAATTGCGTGCAAAGGATTGATTTTAGTCATAACACTTGCCACTGTTACGCCATTCGGCATTACCCTGTCTACAAGCCGAAACAGGGCCTCAGCGGAAAAAAATGGCGTGTCGCAACCCAATAGCAAAACATACTCCTTGTTTGCATAATGAAATGCCGTGTGCAGTGCGCCCATAGGTCCTTTTTCAGGAATTAAATCGTTTACCATTCTAAACCCAAACTTTTGATAAGCATGGAAATTAGCAATTAATGTAAACGTGAGATGGTTCTGCAGTAACATATCTGTCAAATGCAGCAACATGGGTTTCCCGTCAATTATCATTAATCCTTTGTCTTGCCCCATACGGGTGCTTTTGCCTCCGGCAGTAACAAATATTTCTATGTCGTTACGGGTAATCATTGCAATATAAACTTTACAGAAGCGATAGCAAGTACTGTTGCCAATGCAATTTTCATAGAGGGGACATTGAATTTGTTAGCCCCAATGTATCCGCCTGCCGCTCCACCAAGTAAGGTTGCCGGCAACATCCATTCAAAATATGTAGGGAGCACAAAGCCCGCAACACCGGAACCAATAATTCCGGCAATGGAATTCAGAAAAATAAATAGTGCACTTATTGCTGCTGTTTGTTTCAAATCGGTCCAACCCAAAATTAGCAACACGGGCGAAAGAATAATTCCGCCTCCAATGCCAATTAAACCTGAAACAAATCCAATTGACAAACCCAAAACAGGTGCCATCCAAAACTTCCGTTCAATTATTTTTGATTCATTTACCGGAAGCACATTGAGTATCCTCAACACTGGAAAGAGCAAGAGAACACCGAGCACTTTCTGATAAATTTTAGCATCGAGCAAAAACATACTGCCTACAAATGAAGCTGGTATGGAAAAGATAATCAGCGATACAAAAAGTTCTTTCGGAAAATTACCTGCTCTGCGAAAGGATATAAATGAAATGGCCGAAACACCGATGTTTAAAAGCAACGCAGCAGGACGTATTTCTGCGGGTGCAAATCCATACAATGCAAGTAAAACCAAATAACTGCTTGCTCCGCCATGACCTACTGATGCATACAAAAATGCAATGATGGGCATTAAAAAAAATAACAGCGATATGGGAAAATGGGCTTCCATAAAAACTACCAATTAAAAACCTCTATTAAATCACCTTTCTTTTTTACCATGTCATTTTCATGCAATAGTGCAAAGGCATTTGCATCAGCATAGGCCAAAAGATTATATGAATCCTGACCTTGAAGTATATTCACTTCCCCATTTTTCACCACTGCCTTCAGGATATTTGCCATTGTTCCTTTTTTCTCCCAATGATGCGCCAAAGGTAACATGACGGAAGTTGAAAAAGTATTCTCATAACCACACATGTATTGCAGGCATGGTTTTACGTATTGATTAAAGCAAGTAACGACAGCAGCAGGATTTCCTGGCATTGCAAAAACTACTGTATTGTCTTTTTTGCCGGCAAACATTGGCTTACCGGGTTTTTGTTTGATTTTGTAAAACAGCGGCTGAACACCTTCATGTGACAGTGCTTTATAAACTAAATCATATTCTCCTACTGAAATTCCTCCTGATAAAATCAGTACATCACTACTATTTAATGCATCCGCAATTTGATTGCGCAATTCATCGAGATTGTCCTTTACATGAATTGCTTCAGCGTTGGTAATGCTCAATAAATTAAGATATGCTATAATAGCAGGCTGATTAGTATTATATATTTCACCATGGTGTAATGGCGTTCCTGTATTCACTAATTCATTGCCCGTTACAATCACCTTCACATTAGGTTTACGGTACACATCAATGTTGCTTATACCCACGGAGCTCAGCAATGCCACAACTCCGGGAGTAATAACAGTTCCCGCTTTGATAATAACATCGCCAGTTTTGCATTGCGCTCCACGTAGGCGAACATTATCACCCTGTTTTACGCTGCCTTGTTCAAATAATATTGAGTTGTGTTGTAGTGACACCAGTTCTTGCTGTATCACTGTATTGGCACCATCAGGTATAGGTGCTCCGGTAAAAATGCGCACAGTATCACCACTTTTTACGCTATGTGATTTGGCATCACCGGCTTGAACACTGTTAGTAATTATAAAACTGGTTTTGCTTTCATCAAAACAAAACGCATAACCATCCATTGCGGAGTTGTTGAATGATGGAACGTCCATAGGAGCTATAACATCCTTTGAAATTACACTGCCAAGCGCATCAGAACCAGGCAGTGCCTGAGAAGGTAATTTCTTTATATTTTTCTCAAGAATGCTTTTTGCTTCTAAAACGCTTATCATAATTTAGTTTAACCCCATATAAAAAACAACTCACGCCATCTATACTTTTTTCAACTTATTTAACCTCAAACCTATTCCGAAACCTACATTCCATTTACCATTTGTTGTAGCTGTTTTTGCGGTATAATAGAAAGGTATTTGAAATGCCCAATACTTATAGCTATATGTTAAACCGGCCCCTAACACAGGCATGATAATGGAGTTTTTAGTTGTGCCTTTATCTTCTTTGAAACGAAGAGAGGGAAGTAGCCCAATAATAAATTTGGATTCTCCAGAAGTAAAATTAACATTCGGGCCTGTAAAGTTTAAGAAAGCCCCATTATCTGCATAGCCACCAATAATAACGCCATCAATCAAAGCAACATTTGCCTTTTTCTCCTGAGCGAACATGGTGCCTGAACACAAGAGAAGGATTAGAATTGAAATTGAATATTTCATTTTTAGATTATTAATATTTACTGTTATTATTAAATGTTTACTTAGTATGCAAGGTTCTACCCGCCAATGCTTACCATACTACGATTAACCAATTGAGTGGCCTCTGTATGCTGATAACCTTTTTCGAACTGGCCACCCATTGCCGCATGTTTGCTTTGAACGGATTGTAAAATGAGTTCCTCTACATCATTGCCATTTCGTAGAGCACTTAGTAAATCCAATTCATCTTTGCCAAACAGGCAATTTTTCATTTTCCCTTCGGCCGTAAGGCGCAAGCGATTGCATTCACCGCAAAATTGTTTGCTCATTGTTGTTATAAATGCGAAAGTACCTTCGTGGCCTATGGCTTTATATTTGCGAGCGGTAGAGTGTGGTTCATCTTTCAGCTTTACAATATCGTAATTTGCCTGAACCGCAGTAAGCATTTCACCGGCTGTAATTACTTTGTTTTTACTCCAGCTATTTCCGGCAAAGGGCATAAACTCAATAAAGCGAATATGCAACGGATAATTTCTAGTCAGTTCAATAAAATCAAATAATTCATGCTCTATGCTGTTACGCATGGCTACGGCATTTATTTTCACCCTGAAACCATTTTCCAACAACATTAAAATGTTTAACCAAACCTGCTCAAAAACATTGCGCTTAGTTAACTGCTCAAAAGCAGTTGGTTTCAACGAATCTAAGCTTACATTCACTGTGGTAACACCTGCTTTTTTTAATGAGTCAATGTGTTTATGCACTAAGCTACCATTGGTAGTAATGAGCAACTCTACATTAAGTGCTGATAACCGTTGAAGAATTTTATCAAAGTCTTTTCGCACTAGAGGCTCTCCACCTGTCAATCGAATTTTTCTTACTCCACGCTTTACAAAAATTGTTGCAAGTGCTTCAATTTCCTGAGCATTCATTAACTGGTCTTGTTTCATGAATGAATGACATTCTTCGGGCATACAATAACTACAACGGAAATTACAGTTATCGGTAACTGAAATCCGCAGGTAGTCATGTATTCTGTCAAAGCTGTCAGTAAGCATAAGTTTATTTGATATTTTTCAATTCGTCTTCAATTCCTTCTTTACCTTTTTTGAACTCATTAATGCCTTTGCCTAACCCCTTCATGAGTTCAGGAATTTTTTTTCCACCGAACATCAGTAAAAGGACGCCCGCTATAAGTAATATTTCGGTTGTTCCCAACCCTCCGATAAATAATAGTGTGTTTGTCATCTTTATATTATGAAAGTTAATGACTAATATTTTCTTTTTTGGGTATAGAATGTTTTCACCTAAATCTTTAATGGACGTTGCAAGATGGTGGTGCATCATCCCCAGTTAATTCGTTAGTGATAAATTCTTCCAACAAATACGAAACGGTCAAAAAGAACGGACCGGCTTCGCCTTCACGCAAGCGTTTTGCCAATGCAAGGGCAAACTCTCGGGATGGTCTTCCAAAACTTTCGGTAAGCATCTTCGGTTACATTTCTGTTTTCATTATTAGGTGCAATTGCAATTTTCACCAAAAGTAATGCTAAAAACTCTAACTGATACATGATGCTGTCGGGGTTCTCACCTGTTTTGGGTGTAAAACCAAATGCTTTGTAAAATGCACTCGCATCCGATACGCAATTATATTTCTGCAATAGGTGCGTTTCACTTAGCGCAACACCACCTTTTACAAAAATATCGGTAAAGCATACAGCACGTCTTCTTCAATTGCAGATTCAGCCAGCGATTGAACATGTTGTTGATGCTCTCGTCAGGATAACCTGCATTGTATAAGCCGTTTGCCATCTCTCTAATGTTTAACAAGCTTTCTTTGTCAGGATAATCAAAACAGTTAGCAATGAGGCGATATAAATCGGCATTCATCAGTCGTATATCATTCATTTGTGTAGTTTTCATTGAAAAATTATTTTCATTTTTGAATTAATAAATCAACCCATGGTATGAAATGTTTTCTACCACCTATATTTTGAAATCCACCATCCCATAAAGCAAATGCAACCTTCGTTCTGTCAGTAAATGTTGCTTTGTAACGGTTACCTGTATTTACAGGAACCACTACACACAATTTCCACTTTCCATCTTTCCATTCAGCCCAAGCTTTTGCCTGTTGTGTTTCCTGTGTGGCGAGTGTACCAAATCCTTCTGCATTTGCTTCTTCAACAGGATATTTTCTTTTTATTTGCGACATAGGGTTGTGCGAGTAGGTGCCGGGCATATTGCCAGTGGCATGTGTTTCCACTATCATTTCAGAGGTAATATCTTGCGCATAAACCCGTTTGCTTCTATCTAAATAGCTTTCCAAACCAGGATACACATCCACCCACATATTCGGATATTTTACCTGCACATCCTGAAAACCTTTTTCACAGTCTTCCTGCCAGATGGCTTTCCAATGCACAATATGCACCATACCGTCTTTGTTGCCCATCATGTAACTTGGAATTACTTTTGTATTTAAAGGGAATTCCACTGCAAACTGGTCGCAGAATTTTACCACATCAACTTCGTTGCTTTTTGAAGAGTCATTCCACTCAATTAGAAAAGCAACTTCCATTGGGCGATAAACACTTTTTACAGTAAGGTAATCTATAGATGGCATTTGGAGAGTAGGGTAAGCCAGCGTTTGAGGGGAAACCGGCAACTTTAATGCTTCTATTTTTGACCAGAACGCAGCATTTAAGTCTTTAGGATTCAACTCTTGTTGTACAGGGTAACTTTTTAACTTATACTCTGCATCAATCCATTCATCATCTTGTTTTACAACAGTCGGTTTGTTAGTGGTTTTGGCAGATGGTTTAGTTGCTGTGGATGGAGGGGTTATAGCAGGTTTTTTTGTTGCAGCAGTTGCTTTAGCCGGAGTTGCAGGCGCGCTCTTGCTCTTGATGTATGCCAAAACATCTTTAATTTGAACATCAGTCAGTTTTTGGTCTGGCATTGGAATTTTGTTGTGGTCATTAAATAGCTTAACCGCTACCGGGTCACCACTCTTCACCACTGTTTGTGAAGATCGGATAAAACTAATCAACCATTTTTCGGTTCTGCGCTTATTTACATTTAACAGATCTGGTCCAACAATTTTTCCTTTGCCAATGCTGTGGCAGGCGTTGCATGTCGCTTTGAATGTCTTTTCACCGGCAGCAGCATTTTGGGCATAAACACTTTGTAATTGCAAGGTAACTGCTATTAGCACAAGAAACAATATTCTATTCATATCCTTAATATTTTCTGTTATACTACTTTAATCATTATGGTGTATTATGGCGGAATGTTTGGAATTGTGCATCCCAATGCGGTCTCTCTAGGACTGGCTCTACATAAGGCACTCTTACTATCTCATCGCCAATTTCATTGTAACCAACAGCGTAATTCTCTTCTGCTTTGTATGAGTGAATGATTCTAGGTGTATTGCCAAACAACATGAATGCTGCCAGCAATTCTTTATCATCCTTCATATTTCGGTACAGTGTTATGGCGTCTTCTACATTGGGACCAAACATTTGTATCAGAAAATCTTTGGGAACATGTACTGGCGGAACATAGTACACATTGGGCTGGGTTCCGAATTGTGGATACAGCGGCAATGCAATTTTTTTAATCCGCACTATCATATCAAAAGGATTGTCTCTACGAGGCTCTTTTGCATCTTCCATAAATCCTTGCAAGCGTATTTTACCAATGCAACTGGTTACACATCTAGGTTGTTCGCCTTGTTCAATTAGCGGATAACATCCTATACATTTTTCAGATACACGAGTAACCATATTAAAGAATGTTTTTTTGTAAGGGCATGCCTTTACACATTCTTTGTAACCACGGCAACGTGATTGGTCAATCAATACAATACCATCTTCCTCACGTTTGTAAATGGCTTTGCGTGGGCAAGCCGTTGCCAACCTGGATAGGAACAGTGGTTACATATGCGGGCTAAATAGAACATCCATATGTCATGAATCACTAAAGAATGCACCCTTCTCCACATGTTGCCCAACACTTCATCTTCACCAATGTTAGGGAATGCATAGTTTCTTTCCGATGGTCGCCATCCGGTAACTCTTTCACCAGATTCATTTTCAAAAATGGTTTTGCCATTATACACACCATCTTTGCCCCACTCTTGCCCGTTGAGTTCCTTTAAAGTATTTACATCCCACTTTTGTGGATACCCACCATAAGGTTTCGTTTCTACATTATTGAAGAAAATGGTTTCTTCTCCTTTACCCGAGGTCCATGTTGTTTTACAGGCTACAGTACATGTTTGACACGCAATACATTTATTTGTATCAAAAACATACGTTATCTGTTTTTTTGGCTTTTTCTCTTCGTAAGGGTATTCCATTTCCCTGTTGAGTTGCCAGTTTTTTACCTTTGCCATAGTTTTGAATCAATTATTTTTTAACAAAGCCTCCTTTTAGAAATTTCTTAAAATCGGCATCTTCACTGGTAGGTCTCATGCCTTGTTCAACTCCTTCCCAATTACCTACGCCTCCGTTACCACCCTTTTCTGCAAATGTTATCTTAACAAATGCCTCACGTGGATTTCCTGTTGCTCCATGCACATCAATCTCAAAACCTTTTCCAATTCCTTGCCCAAAATTATTTTTACGAACCAGGGAATCGGTTAACAAAGTAGGTTTTAACCAAGCACGAGTACAACTTTGATGTGATCCACTACGGAACAATGCCTGATAGCCGGTGGTGTTATTTTTAGCCAATCCATTTGAATTTTCTTTAGCTCCTTTCATAGAACCATAAGTGGCACCATAAGCATTGTGCCACATACGGGTAACGCCACGAGGAGTTCCAGGATAAAAGCGAGCACGTGCTTTAAGGCGGGCTAATTCATATTCAGGGCTATCTTTTCTACCGGCCAGTCCACGGAATGGACGATCAGAAGGGTCAGCATCTATCCAAACATAGTCACCATCCTGTATTCCAAGTTCTATGGCATCCAGTGGGTTCATATCAACATAAAGCTCTGATACAAATGGCTTTCTTTTATCAGCCCTGTGCATATCACCAAATGGACCGAACCATACAGCAATGATATCTGTATCAACAGGCATTGTGTGGGCCCCATGTCTGAATTTTGGTGTATGGAAGATAAATTTATAGCCCTTTTCAACTTTTTGTAAGGGGTGTTGTGTGTTTTTAAGTTCGCTCCACGGCTTTTGCACATTTCTTGCCTGACGAGTATCTGTAGCCAAATCGTTTATATCCACACCATATTTTTCGGGTTCATCTGGCATAATGCAAGGATGTTTCTTGCCTACAATTACGTTAGGTTCATAAAAAGTAGAGTCGATTGGTTCTCTAAACACAACCATATTTTCTCCGGCTTCAATAAACTCCGGTTCATCACGATAAAACTCAAGCTTACCTGATTTTGTGTACCATTGTTTGTCTTCATCTGTTTGCTCCATTCCACAATACTTTGGAGTAGTTCGTGTCATCATCAGAGCCGGAATTCCTTCTTTTGCTTTTGCTTCTAACTCACTAAACTTATATCCTTTAGTTCCCTGGCTGGTATCAAGTATTCGTTGCAAATAAACTTCGACATTATTCTCATGCACGAACTTAAACATATCGACAAAGCGTTTGTCTCCTGTTAAATCTCCAAATGCTGAAGCGATACCTGCAAGTACTTCTATGTCGCCTTTTGTATTAAAAATTCTTTTAAGAGGCGTTTTAGGGAATACATACAAAAATGGATTGGTAACTGACATGGTCATGTCAGGATATTTAAACTCTGCCCATGAATCTACCGGATAAACAATATCAGCGTATTCGCAGGATCCTGTCCACCACCATTCATGCACACCAATAAATTCAATTTTTGGATACACATTTACCACATTGTCATAATGTCCTTTCGAGTTAGCAAGTAGCGAGTTGCCGTTTGAAACCATTACAGACTTTGTTGGGGTAGGCATATGCGTTTTGCCAGTCATATTCTTGTTGCCCATCCGTAAAATACGGTCACCGTTATTGAAGTAGTGAGCTGACTCGTAGTGGAAATATTTTTTGACTTTTGCAGGCTTAGTTGGGTCTAACTCTAAGTTGAATGGATCTTCAGCTATATAATTTGGAATTCCGGTAAAGTAAGCTCCGCGGTAGTTTCCGGCAAACGATCCCACATTGCCACCAATTTTACCCACATTACCGGTAATGCTTGCCAGAAAAAACACCGCACGGTCTTTTAAGTCGTTATTAAAAAATTGGTTAGGCCCCATACCCATTGCGAATAAGGTGCCTCCTTTATGTGTAGCAATATCTGAAGCTATGGTTTCTAAACCAATTTGGGGTGCCCAGGTTAGCTCTTCTACAGTTTGAGGATCAAAATTTTCCATAACATACTCTTTCATTAAGTCGAAAACAGTACGTACTTCTATTTCTTTCCCATCTAAGGTTTTTACTTTGAATTTCCCTTCTAATGAAGGGTTTATCCCTTTTTCCCTCATGTACTTTCCATAATCATCACGAGTAATCACAGAAAGGGAATTCTTGGTTTCATCCCATATCATGAAGTCGCCCCATTCTTTGGCCAATTCTTCTTCCACAAATGGTACTCCTTGTTCCAATGTTTTTTTAGCCTTTTCGCCTTTCTTCAGAATCTGAATGTAGTTTTTCAAATCTGGTTTCTGATAGTTTTCAATAACATCAGTAGGTTTAAGCATTTCTTGCGTATCCATCCGAACTAAGAAAGGCAGGTCGGTGAATTTTTTCATAAATTCCGCATCATATTTTTTATCACGAATGATAATATGTGCAAATCCTAGTGCAAGTGCAGGTGTTACCCCTGGCCTTACTACTAATACATTGTCTCCTTTATTGGCGGTGGCACTGTATTCACAAGCAATCACAGTCACTTTCGAACCTTTCATTCGAGCTTCAGTAAGCCAGTGCGAATCGGGCATTTTAGTGGTTATCCAATTCATACCCCAAACAATAATATGTTTAGAATGCTCAGTACAATTTAGGTCAAAATCTACTGTTTGCTGACCTGTAACCATTGGATGACCAGGAGGTAAATCGGTATGCCAGGCATAACTATCCCATGTACGAGCCCCATGGGCATGTTCAGGGTCTGAATTATTTATTTTCGCATCAAGCAAAGCCAATGAATTGGCCAGGCGATTGATACCAAAAATACGTGTTACGCCAAGGGGTGCCATACCACCTCTAAATTTCAATACTTGCGTGCCGTGTCCTTCGGTAGCTTCCACCATAAGTGGATCATAGCCTTGTGCAGCTAATTTCTTTTGTCCGGCTTTTCCGTTATAGGTGCGGGCAATATTATCTAAAACCTGTGCGGAATATTTAAATGTATCCTCCCATGTTAACTTTACAAATGCTTCTTTACCCCGCTGCATATATTCCTGGGAGATAGCACCGGTTTTATTATCACGTGGCATACCTGCATTTATCCATCTTAAATAA
>JAXLTW010000006.1:0-136608 GCA_046329865.1 Chitinophagales bacterium
AGATACTTCAAATCTGCAGCCGGCAAAAGGTATCTTAAAAATAAACTTGCTCCTTAGTTCAATGCCCGCCCGTACCGAACGGTACGTTCGGGCGGGGATAGAACAGCAGTTTCCTAAACTGTTAATGCAAGTTCGATTCTCGCAGGGACTACCATTTTTTAATAAACGGAAGCGACGAAAAGAACTATATCTTATCGTCGACAGCCGGTAGATGGTACATTAAAAACAAACGGCTCTCGTTGTTCTGCTGGTTCTCTGCCAGAATATTAACAGGCGGGAATTCCTGTCACAAATCTATAATACATTAAACGATGATTTAAACTACTGTTTGTGCAGAAGGGTATGCCTGTTTTTAGAATACAGCATTTGAGCCCTTTGCATATTGATTCAGAAGCTTATCCGCTTTTTTATGGAGAGTTAAGCGTGTTTTTACATCAATTCTACATAATTATAGTATATTATTTAAATAATATAAGGTTTAATATAGCTAAGATTAGGTATGTCAATACCTAAATGCACTAAATATTGATGAAAATCAATTTTTTATTTGCTATTTGTTTAAGTATAATTTATATTTACACACATTTTTTAAACAAGGGGAACAAATTGTTTAAAATCAAATGATATTATTAAGGTGGGTAAAATTATAAACATCCATAAATAATGGAACACTAAATTCATATCTATAAACTATATAAAATTAAAATTATGAAGAATCTATTCATTATTAAAACCAGTTCAATTACAAAAACTTTCACAAAATCACTGAGTTTGCTGATGTTTTTTGTTTTTGTGCTGGGCTTTACTGCAAATGCCCAAATAACCGTAAATGGCTCGGGCAGCTATGCGACCATCCAGGCGGCCGTGACTGCAGCCCCGGCTAATGCAATCATTGACGTGCCGGCAGGTACCTATGACGAAACGCCGACCTTGGCCGTAATAACGGTCAGCAAACCCCTCACGATCCGGGGGGCTAATGCCGGGATCTCCGCCGGCAGGTATGCCGGAAGTCGCGGACCGGAAACAGTCTTTAATGGCCGTTTCACGCTGAGTACAGGGCTGACGGGGTTTACCTTAGACGGATTTACGGTGAATGCTACTTCGGTTCCTAACAGTCGACCTATAAACTTCACCTTAAGCGGTACTCCGACCGGGAATATAAACCTGAAGAATTCGATTTTTAACGGGGCGAATGTAGCTAGTTCCGCACTGGTTTCCAGCGCGAACAACGGCCTGACCTGGTTCCTTACCGACAACAAATTAGTTGATTTCACTACGACCAATGTCTCTTTGGGAGGAAATATCGGGGCGGGTACGATCAGCGGCAACCTGTTTCAGAATAACAATATAGCCGCTAATGCCGCTACAATCATTTCCTTTCCCAACACCGTATTAACGGGACAAACAGTTACAGATAATAAGTTTATAACCTATATTTCCGGACAAAAAGCATTCTCATTAGCCAGTGGAAATCATATTATAAGTAAAAATCTGTTTGAAGGACCCGGAGGCGGAATATCCGCTGCAAGTGCCAATAATACTATTACTGAAAATAATTTCACCAATACCAATTATGCCTTTACACTTACCTCCGCTCAACCCGGAAATAAGGTAAACAGGAATAGTTTTACGGGTGGTGCTACTCTAACATCGAATATTATAGTTGGTATCAATGGAGCTATGATAGATGCTACCTGTAACTGGTGGGGCTCTTCAACGCCCGTTTCAACAAAAATCAATAATGCTTTGTATGTAACTATGGCGCCCTGGTTGTTAAATGGTGCGGATTCAGATGGAGGAACGCCCGGCTTTCAAACAAATGAAGTTTGTTCAGCCCCTTGTAATCTGCTGCTTACAATATCTGTAACACCTGAAACATCCTGTGGCAATGGACAAGCTTCCGTTTCTGTGAGTGGAGGTACCGGCACCTATACATACTCCTGGTCTCCGGGCGGGCAAACCAGTGCCACGGCAACAGGACTTAGCGCAGGAACATATACCGTTAGTGTTAAAGACACCAATGGATGTGCAGCTACTGCTGTTGCTGTAATTGCCAATAATCTTTCCGGACCGGTTCATAACATCAACAGCGGTATCAATTATTGTACGATCCAGGCTGCCGTTAATGCGGCATCGCCAAATGATACAATCACTGTTGATGGGGGACCGAATCCTTACAATGAAAGTGTCATTACAGTCACTAAACCTTTGACGATTAAAGGTGCTAATGCGGGTATTTCCGCGGGCAGGTATCCCGGTGTGCGAGGTTCCGAGTCTGTCATAAACGGATATTTTAAGATGCAGGGAGTTGTGGGCGATCTGACAATCGATGGTTTCCGTATCCAGGCCGCAGCCAACAATACAAGCGCAATCAATTGTAACCTGGGCGGTTCGGGCAATATGTATATCAAGAATAATATTTTTGACGGAGGTACATATACCGGCACCAATGGTATTTATACCGGGATACAGGCGACCTGGTATGTTACAGATAACTATTTTACGCTTTGCAAGTCGAATGCGATGCTGATCGACGGTCCAATCATCGTTGGATTAGGCCCCGGCATATTCAGTGGCAACAAACTGGAGAATAACGGCAATGGTATCAATTTACAGAGCGACGAAACCTCCGGTCAGACCATAACGGATAACCTGTTCATTAGCGACGGAATTATTTTAGGAGATGACAATAACGTGGTTTCAAAGAACGATTTTCAGGGCACAGGCGGCGCAATATTCTGCGTCAGTGCCAATAACCTGGTAACGGAAAATTTCTTTCAAAATACGACCTACGCGTTTACATTACAAGCGGTACAGCCCGGAAACGTGGTGGTTAATAACAGTATACTGAGCCTGGGTAGCGGTGGAAATACTCCTGTATTTGCAACTTCAGGGGCAACTATAGAAGCTACCTGCAACTGGTGGGGGAGTACGGTTCCGGCTACAGTTTCCCTGAAAGTCGCACGGGCTTCCTATATCCCATGGCTTTACAGCGGATCAGATTCCGACGGTTCAACTCCTGGATTCCAGCCAGCAGCCGGATGCGCTGCACCTTGTAACTTGCAGATTTCTGTTTCAAAAACTGAAGCTGCCTGCAGTAACTCAGCTACAGCAACGGTAGTGAGTGGTGGTACGGGTGTTTATTCCTATTCCTGGACTACCTCGCCGGTTCAAAACACGCCAACGGCAGTTAACCTCAGTCCTGGTACGTATACGGTTAAAGTTACCGACCAAAACGGCTGTTCACAAACAGCAACTGTCACGATTGTCAATTCACCGTTAAACCCGGTACATAATATCAATACAGGACTGCATTATTGTACTATCCAGTCGGCAATTAATGATGCTGCAACACTCAGCGGACATACCATTACTGTAGATGCGGGTACTTATACGGAAAATATTTCAACCTCTAAGAGCATAACACTCCTGGGAGCTAAGGCAGGGATAACTGCGGGCAGATATGCAGTTCCAGGAACAAGAGGTACTAATGAATCCAAAATAATCGGATATATACAGAACACACAGGGCGTTACAGATTTCACTATAGATGGATTTACCCTGGATTTGGGTAGTGGTACATCCTTTATTACCCAACCTTCCACTATCACCGGGTTGAATTCCTATACGCTAAAAAATAATATTTTTACCAATACTTCCGGATATATTAATTGCAATGGATTAAGTATACAATCGGCTGTTGCTCTTCCAACTCTGACCGTTACCAATAACAGTTTCAGCGGTTTTATCAGCAGTGGCGCAGGGGATGCAATATTTATCCAGTTAAATGCCCAGATACAATCGGGTACTTACAGCGGCAATTACTTTTCTAACAATTCAAGATCTGCCATAAAATTCGGTTCTGGACCGGCTAGTTCAACACCGGGTCAGGTGGTCACAGACAACTTGTTTGATATGTCTACTATTAACAGTTATTCCAGCGCAGCGATTATAATGTATAACAACAACAATACGATTACCAATAATGAATTTATAGGAGCTGGTAATGGTATCAATTCACAGGGAGATAATTCTAATACCAGTGGTAACGTATTCCTGAATGATGGCTATGCTTATGCCACCAATGCAGATGCATACATTCATACTAATGCACTTCATTATAACTATTTTGGCGGTGGTAGCCGGACAGGTTACTCTGTTGCAGGGTATTCAAATACTAATAAAGTAGATGCTACCTGCAACTGGTGGGGCGCTACCACGCTGGCGGCAAATACGCCAAAGGTGAACAGCACCGGCGTAGTGTCTTTCGTTCCATGGTTAACCAGTGGAGCAGATACAGATGCAGGAACACCGGGCTTTCAGTCCACAGAAACTTGTTCTGCACCATGTAACTTACAGCTTTCCACTTCATCCACACCAGCGACGATTTGTTCTGATGGAACAGCTTCGGTTTCTGTTGTTAGCGGCGGAAGTGGCTCATACAGCTATTCCTGGAATACTGCACCGGCGCAAACAACTTCTACTGCTACAGGATTAAATCCAGCGCAAACATATACGGTCAATGTTCTTGATTTGAATGGCTGCACGGCTAACGCATCTGCATCAGTAGGTAATAACCTTGTCAGCGGTCCGGTGTATAATACCAATACCGGTATCTATTACTGTACTATCCAGTCTGCCATCAGTGATCCGCTTACATTAAACGGACATACGATTACGGTTGCGGCCGGAACATATCCTGAGAATATCATCTCCGCTAAAAACGTTACGCTATTGGGCGCTAATGCAGGAATTCAGGCAGGAAAATATGCCGGTGTGCGCGGACCCGAATCCATCATTGAAGGTTCCATACAGATCGGTGGTGTCAGTCTTCCTGTTCCAAGCGGATTTACATTAGATGGATTTACCGTTAAGGCTACCGCAACATCTGTGTTAGGCGGCGCAGCAAATCGCAGGCTGTTTTATTCCTATAGCATCGCCTCAGGCGCTTCTTTTGTTGTCACTAATAATATCTTTGATGGAGCATATCAGGGACTCAATCTTCCGGGTTGTGGCAGTGGCATTAACTGCGCAGGTACCACAGGTATTTTTGGCGGAAATGATGCCACCTGGACGGTTACAAACAACAGCCTGAGCAGGTTCTCTTACTGGGCAATCTTAGTGGACGGTACTCTTACAAATGGAACATACAGCGGTAATCTCATTTATGACAACTTAGGAGGTAATCCTGGTTATGCAGGAGGTGGTATAATATTTCAGAGTTCTTTAACCGTAGGTCAGGTAATTACAGATAATAAATTCGTGAACAATGTCCCTTCTATTGCATTGGGAAGCGGCAACCATACAATTTCCAAAAACACGTTTGAAAATACACGTGGTATCTATGCAGCGAGTGCAAGTAATACAGTAACAGAAAATTACTTTATAAATCCTGTATCCTATGCATTCTGGCTGGATGCGTCAAAAACAGGCAATGTGCTTTACCATAACAGTTTAGTGGGTGGACCTTCTCCTCAGGTATATGGTTCTGCCAGTGGTATTGTTACTGCTACCTGTAACTGGTGGGGCTCAACAGATGCTTCTGTGGTCACCCCTAAAGCAAACAGTTATGTTACTGTCCTGCCTTGGTTGGTAAACGGAACAGATTCAGATGGCGGAACACCGGGCTTCCAGACTACAGCTGCATGTACAGCTCCTTGTGATTTGGTGTTTACTGCTACTCCAACCCAACCGGTTTGTCCGGGAGGAAAAGGAAGTGTTGCATTAACAGCGACAGGGGGTTCCGGAACCTATACTTTTGGCGGAGACGCTACAACTAATCTTGTTCCTGGTGTCTATAACTATACAGTAACGGATGCTAATGGTTGCACCGCTACGGCAAGTGCTACTATTGAAGAAGCTGTAGATAAAACTGCACCGACAGCTGTTTGTCAGGATGTGACCGTATATTTAGATGCAAACGGAAATGGAAATATCACACCTGCTCAGGTAGACAATGGATCTTCTGATATGTGTGGCATTGCAGATTTATCATTAAACCAAACGGCATTTAATTGTTCCTCCGGAGTGCATGGATTATTCAACGTTGAAGGCTTATCGGGTTCCGGTAATACGGTAATTCTGACAGTGACAGATGTAAATGGTAACTCATCTACTTGCAGCGCCACAGTTACTGTAATAGATTCCATTCCTCCTGTAGCATTGTGTAAGAATATTTCAGTATCATTGGATTCTACCGGATATGCTTCGATAAAGGCAACAAATATAGACAACGGTTCAACCGACGCCTGTGGTATAGCAGGAAAGAGTGCGTCTCAGACAGCCTTCAATTGCAGTAATACCGGTGCAAATACAATCATACTTACAGTTACAGATGTGAATGGTAATACATCGACCTGTGCATCCTCTGTTACAGTAACCGGTGGTGCATTGTACAACTATGTCATGCTGGCGAGTGAAGAAGTTCACTTGCATCGCAGCAATGTACAGAGCGGAGGCATTGGTATTACTACTGCCACAGGTAAAGCAGAAATTGAGGAATACACCACAGTAACTGCTCCCGGTACTTTCGTACAGGCTATTAATGTAGATGTTAACAGCGGAGGGGTTGCTACCACACAAATTCATTCGGTTGCTTCTGCACCTATCCCTCCGTTTGAGACAAATCCTTACACCAGTAATAATAATATCAAGGTGAATGCGGGACAAACAGTGACTTTAACTGATACCATCTACAATGAGATTAAAGTTGAGAAGGGAGGTGTCGTTATTTTCACACAACCAGTAGTGAATATCAGAAAAATAGAAACGAGAGAATTTGCGGTGATTAAATTCACACAATGTACTAAAGTCAGGCTGAAAGAGCATTTACACCTGAAAAGAAATTCCCGCTTTAATCCGGATGGTTTAGGGGTAACGGTGTTTGCGCAAAAACATGTGGATATACAGGAAGGTTCGAAGGTATTTGCTACACTATATGTTAAAGATGAAAATATAAAAGTGAAAGGCAAATCTACCAACCGTACAACCATGACCGGTTTGTTTGTTGCAAAGAAGATTGAAAAAGGAGAATATACAGACTGGAATGCCAATACTCAATGCGGAAAATGTTCCGTCGCATCAGGTCTGTTTGCAAGGATAATAGCGTCAACAGATGTGAGTTGTGACGGCGCAAGCAATGGTTCATTAACTGCGGATGCCTTAGGTGGATCCGGACCATATTCTTACTTGTGGAGTAACGGACAAATCGGACAGACTATCAGCAATCTTACACCGGGAACATATAGTGTAACGATAACGGATAATCTTGGAGCAACGGCAACTGTCAGTGGGGATATCATCGTATCTACATTTACCATACTCGCCAGTGATGAAATAAACATCGGAAAGTTTGATACTGTGTACAGCGGTTCCATTGGAATTACGAAACCTACGGGAAAAGCGACGGTGGAAAGTTCAAGTGTTCTGGATGATGATGCTTTTGTGATTGCACCTGTGATTACACTCAGTGGTGGTGGAACAGCATCCGATACCGTGTTTGGTGTTGCACCGGCTACTACAATAGTATTTGAGGGTAATATCACGTACACCAATAATGTGGATGTAAATGTGCCGAACGGAACAACCATGGTTCTTGGAGTGAATGATACCTTAAAACACAAGATTGTGATTGGAGATAATGCAACATTAATTGTAAGTGCATCAGTCCTTAATCTTACGGACCGACTGGAGTTGAAAAAGAATGCTACTATCCGTTTCGCTCAGGCTTGTTCAAAAGTTCGAATTAAAAACGATGTGCTGGCAGGGGATAATCCAACAATCAATCCGGATGGTATGCAGGTAACGTTCCATGTAAACGGCAATGTAACCATCAACAAAGGAGCGAGTGTAACGGCAACTATCTACGCAGCTAATGGAACTATACAAACTCAGAATACAACGGCATCTGTTCCAAGTGTAATGACCGGTAAATTTATCGCTAAAAAGGTTGTTGGTGGTGATAATACGTACTGGTATGAAAGTACAGCCTGCCCATGTGCAGTTAGCTCGGGAGCGCCAGTATTCCGTATGAATTCACAGGCAACGGATATCAAACCGCAGCCGGTTAAAGTATCCGGAGAGTTGTTTGAAATTAAAGCATATCCAAATCCATTCAGCGATAATGCAATGATAAGCTTTATGAGTTCCATTGATGCAAACGTACGATTAGCGGTCTACAACAATGTTGGACAGGAAGTGGAGAAGTTGTACGATGGAAGTGTCTTGGCCAATAAAGAGCATCAATATCAGTTCAACGGAAGTAAGCAACCGGCCGGTATGTACTATATCCGATTGGAAACGGCAGACGGCAAGTCCTATGTAAAACCAATCATGCTTACTAAGTAATAATTGTAAATACATCTAAAAAGAATAATCCCGCATTCGCGGGATTATTCTTTTTTATAGGGATAGGTTAATTAAGAAAAAAAGGAGAATGAATCAATCCAGTTTCTTGCCGCCATGTTGTTCCAGTATCTTTATGATATCCTGATAATTATTCCCGAACTTCCAGACCATCATCGTGAACTGGTCATTTATATTGATTTTTGATTTTCGGGAATATTTATAAAAGAACTTGTCCAGTGAATTGTCCGGCGCTATTTCCTGTTCATACATACGTGTATTTTTAGGGATCCGGAAGAGGTCGTATTTTTCTTTTAACAGGCTAATGTCATGCTGGTTTTCTGTTATGATAATATCAGCCAGTGATGCCGTCAGTTCTTTTGTAGTCATCTTTTCTCCGGATTTCGTATGCTTGCCGCTCGCAAAAGTGGTTTGCCATTCCGTCAGCCAGGGAATAAAATTATCGTAATAAAGGATAACCTTTCCATTGTGTATTTTTGCCAGGTCATTTGCCAGATAGTATTCATTGTTGTTGGCACTTTGCAGGGTGTTCTCAAAATAAATAAAGGCAAACTTAAACCCAAAAAAAATAACAAATACAGCTGTTGTGATGGCTTGCGATATCGAACGGAAATCACGTATAAACAGCAGGGATAATGTGATTAAGCCCAGATACATGGAGTACATGTTTTTATAACCCAGATTTTCATCCTGCGTAAATGTGCAGTTGTAAATGACAGGAATGAATAAAAAGGAGACAGCTAATGCCCAATACCGGATATTCAGACTCTTGAATTCTTTTAAAAAATAAAAGAGTACCCCTGCTAATAAAGGAAGTGTATAAAAACGCAGATAGTGTTTGGTAACTTTATATGCTTCCAGATTAAAAATCCCGAAATGTTTGTCGGTTTCTAAAGAATGATGCAGCCAGTTGTATGGAAGTACCTTTCCAAAGTATAAATAGCGATATGTATAGAATGTGATTATTGGAAAAAGAAAGAAAGTCACCGTTCTGCGTATCCTGCGAAGGATGAATTTTTTCTTATCTCTGTCTTTTACTAACCGGATATCCCAAAAACTGGCAATGATTAGCGGCAGAATAATAAACAGGTTGTCCGGACTTGCAATTATATTAACGGAACTCCAGAACAACATACCAATATAGCGGTGTTTCCAAAAGGAATGGATGACCAGCAGCCACAACATCCCCTGAAAAATAATTTCATCCCCCAGCACACCGGCCCAAATCTGCGTGCTCATAAATAACAAACCCACCACCAACAACTGCACATTCCAGAATCTGGAATCGATGGTTCTGTGTAACAGGTAGACTGTTGCAAACATACTGAATGCGGAAATCGCCATCGCCGCCTTTACAGTGGTGAACTGAAAAAAATGAATCAACAGCCAGATGCTTACCACATACAGAAAATTGGAACTGTCATCAAACCGTATGGTGCTATCCGAATCAAAGCACCATATCTTAAGATGCTCGATATTTTCCGCATAAATGAAATTAGGGGTGGAGCAATCTGCCGGATGCGTATAAACCGGCAACAGCTTGAAAAAAAACCAAATAAGCGGGATGCAGATTAAAAAGGCAAATCGGAATTTCTTCATTCACTTTTATTTTTGGTCATTTTTACGTTCAACTGAGCTTCTAAAAATTTGAGCGAACCGTTTAATTATGCGGTTAATCTCAAAATCATTTTCTAAATTTAAGCAAAATTAAAAATATGAGCTTAGATAATCAGTTTGAACAGGCACAATTAGACGTAAAAACACTTACTAAACGCCCGAGCGATACCCAGTTATTGGATTTGTATGCTTTTTTTAAACAGGCTACGGACGGAGATAATACAACCTCTAAACCAGGTATGTTCGATATCAAAGGACAGTTCAAGTGGAATGCCTGGAAAGATAAAGCAGGGTTGTCTAAAGATGAAGCCAAACAAAAATACATTGATTTGGTGACCGGCTTGCTCAGTACGCACAAGTAAATATTGCAACGTTTCTGCCCAATCACCGGCAAAAACAGCTCAAAAAGTTGTACGTATTTAGTTTAGATTACTTCTAAATAAAAGATGTGCAAAAATTTAATGCACATCAAAACATATTTCAATCATTAACTGTTAATTTTGCGACGGTTTTTTGAAATCATACTATCATGGCAAAAGAAAATTTTTTAAGTTCCTCCATCGGCAAAAAAATCATAGTCGGTCTAACAGGTTTGTTTCTCATCAGCTTTCTCGTTGTACACGTTGGCATCAATACTACCATATTATTGAACGACAACGGAGCAACCTTTAATACTGCGGCATATTTCATGTCACACAACTGGTTGATTCGTATCATGGAAATTGTACTGATACTTGGTTTGCTGGCACATATCAGCATAACCCTGAAACTTCATTTTGAAAATAAATCAAAACGCCCCGTGGGGTATGCGGTTTCTGCGGCAAGCGCTAACAGCAAATGGTACAGTCGTTCCATGACATTACTGGGCACCTTGTTGCTGATTTTTTTAGTGCTGCACATGTCTGATTTCTGGCTGCATACCAAAAAAGCCGTATACATCACCGGCGAAGAGGAAAATCCATTCGAAGAGGTAAAGGAAGCATTGACGAAATGGTATATCCTGATACCTTATATTTTAGGGTTTATATCATTGGGGTATCACCTCTTACATGGTTTTCAAAGCGCGTTCCAGACTCTGGGATTGAACCATAAAAAATACACCCCGATAATAAAAACACTTGGAACGGCATTTTCTGTTATCGTTCCGGGACTGTTTACCGCAATCGCACTGGCATTGTTTTTTGGCATTGTACAATAATTCAAACGATTTTAATTCAAAATAAAATGGCGTTAAATTCAAAAATACCGGCAGGAGACTTAGAGACGAAATGGGAAGACTATAAAGGTCATGTCAAATTGGTCAATCCGGCCAACAAGCGTAAACTCGAAATCATTATTGTGGGTACCGGCCTCGCCGGTGCATCTGCGGCGGCTTCTTTGGGAGAGTTGGGATATAAGGTCAAAGTGTTCTGTTTTCAGGATTCTCCTAGACGTGCGCACTCCATTGCCGCTCAGGGTGGTATCAATGCCGCCAAAAATTATCAAAACGATGGTGACTCCGTCTATCGTTTATTTTATGACACCATCAAAGGAGGAGACTACCGTGCGCGTGAAGCCAACGTACACCGTTTGGCAGAGGTCTCTGTTAATATCATCGACCAGTGTGTGGCTCAGGGAGTTCCTTTCGCCCGCGAATATGGCGGCTTACTGAATAACCGCTCTTTCGGTGGTACACAGGTGAAACGAACGTTTTATGCCGCAGGACAAACTGGTCAGCAGTTGTTGTTGGGTGCTTACTCAGCATTGGAAAGACAAGTGGCTTTAGGGAATGTAAAGCAATATGTTCGTCATGAAATGCTTGATATTGTTAAAGTGGACGGCAAAGCTAGAGGAATTATAGCGAGAGATCTGGTGAGCGGAAAATTAGAGCGTCATTTTGGCCATGCTGTTTTATTGTGCACAGGTGGTTATGGAAACGTATTTTACCTGTCCACGAATGCAATGGGATCTAACGTAACGGCAGCGTGGAAAGCACATAAAAAAGGTGCCTTTTTCGGCAATCCTTGCTTCACTCAGATTCACCCAACCTGCATTCCGGTTTCAGGCGACCATCAGTCTAAATTGACGCTGATGTCGGAGTCTTTGAGAAATGACGGACGCATCTGGGTGCCTAAGAAAATAGACGATAACCGTAAACCGAATGATATCCCTGAAGAAGAACGTGACTATTACCTGGAAAGAAGATATCCGGCTTTCGGAAATCTTGTTCCGCGCGATGTGGCCTCTCGTGCTGCAAAGGAACGTTGTGATGCAGGTTACGGAGTAGGTACCACCAAACAGGCGGTATATCTCGATTTCAGATTCAATCTGATTAATAAATACGGACGTGCTGAAGCATCTAAGTTGGGTATCGAAAATCCGGATGAAGCTACATTGGTAAAGTTGGGTAAAGAAGTAGTGAAAGAGGAGTACGGTAACCTGTTTGATATGTACGAAAAAATTACCGGAGAAAATCCTTATGAAGTTCCGATGCGTATATACCCTGCAGTACACTACACTATGGGAGGTTTATGGGTAGATTATGAATTGATGACCAGCGTTCAGGGCTTATATGCTTTGGGTGAATGTAATTTCTCCGATCACGGAGCGAACCGTTTGGGGGCATCCGCATTGATGCAGGGACTGGCAGATGGTTATTTTGTTATTCCGTATACTGTCGGAAATTATCTGGCAGATGAAATAGCAGTAAAACCTATTCCAACAGATAGTCCTGAGTTCTTGGAAGCAGAGAAAGAAGTTGCTGACCGTATCAATACGCTGATGAACATCAAAGGTTCCAAGTCTGTAGAAAGTTTCCACAAGCGTTTAGGTAAAATCATGTGGGAAAAATGTGGTATGGCCAGAAAAGCTCAGGGATTACAGGAAGCAATTGTCGAAATACAGGCATTGAAAAAGGAATTCTGGAGCGATGTGAGAATACCGGGCAGCGTGGAGGAATTCAACCCCGAATTAGACAAAGCCGGCCGTGTAGCGGATTTTATCGAGTTGGGAGAATTGATGTGTAAAGATGCATTGAACAGAAATGAAAGTTGCGGAGGTCACTTCCGTGAAGAATCTCAGACAGAAGAAGGGGAAGCTTTACGGGATGATGAAAATTTCAAATATGTGGCAGCCTGGGAATTTGCCGGCGACAGCAACTGGAACTTACATAAAGAAGAATTAGTATACGAAAATATCAAAATTGCGGCAAGAAGCTATAAATAAGTTATAACGAACATTAGCTTATGAGCTAATTTATAAATTGTATAATTAAATTAAGATATGCAACATTACAACATGAACCTCACACTCAAAGTGTGGAGACAAAAAAATAAAGAGGACAAAGGCGGACTGGAAACCTATAGTGTAAAAAATATTTCGTCTGAAATGTCTTTTCTGGAAATGTTTGATGTACTAAATGAACAATTAGTAGCGGAGAATAAGGAACCGATTGCCTTTGACCACGACTGTCGTGAAGGTATCTGCGGGATGTGTTCGATGTATATCAATGGACGACCGCACGGTCCATGGCATGGCACCACCACCTGCCAATTGCATATGCGTGCCTTTAAAGATGGTGATACCATAGTCGTTGAACCTTGGCGTGCCAAAGCATTCCCGGTCATCAAAGACCTGGTGGTGGACAGAGCGGCGTTTGACAGAATCATTCAGGCAGGTGGCTATATTTCAGTGAATACAGGAAATGCAGTAGATGCCAATGCTATTCCGATAGAAAAAGATAAAGCAGATAAAGCATTTGCAGCGGCAGCCTGCATCGGTTGTGGTGCCTGTGTGGCAGCCTGTAAGAACTCATCAGCAATGTTATTCGTTTCAGCTAAGGTATCCCAATTGGCATTGTTACCGCAAGGAGCTCCTGAACGCCAAACGCGCGCATTGAACATGATTGCGCAAATGGATAAAGAGGAATTCGGCAGTTGTACCAACACCGGCGCCTGTGAAGCAGAATGCCCGAAAGAGATTTCACTGGAAAATATTGCACGCCTCAACAGAGAGTTTATCAGTGCGAGTATTTTGTCAGAAGAATAAGATATATTTATACCTTATAAACTTTAACTATCCTTCAACGTTTATCCGTTGAAGGATTTTTCATTCATAGACAAACAGATTTATATGCAATACAACCTATTACCCGGTACAGATATTAAGGTAAGTAAGATTTGCCTTGGAACGATGACCTGGGGCGAGCAGAATACGGAAGCAGATGCCCATGAACAATTGGATTATGCGGTTTCACAACAGCTGAATTTTATAGATACGGCAGAAATGTACTCTGTGCCTTCGAAAGCAGCAACACAGGGCTCTACCGAACGGATAATAGGGACGTGGTTGAGAAAAAGACAAAAACGGGATGACTTAATCATTGCATCCAAAGTGGCAGGTCCAAGTGCCGGATTGCCACATATTGGATTAGGTCCAAAATTCAATAGACAAAATATAACCAGGGCACTGAATGACAGCTTGAAACGGCTGCAAACCGATTACATCGATTTGTACCAGCTGCACTGGCCGGAACGTCCGACCAACTATTTCGGTACATTGGGTTATGAGCATAAATCTGATGATCCGGTTACTGACTTCAGGGAAACGCTTCATATTTTACAGGACTTTATCCGGCAAGGCAAGATAAGATACATTGGCATATCCAATGAGACGCCGTGGGGTACTATGCAATACCTGCGTATCGCAGAAAAAGAAAACCTGCCTAAAATTATCACCATACAAAACCCGTATAATCTGGTGAACCGTACCTTTGAAATTGGATTGTCTGAAATAGCTATCAGGGAGAAAGTAGGGTTGCTGGCATACTCCCCGTTAGCCGGAGGCTTACTCAGTAATAAATACCTGAGAGGCACAAGACCGGATGGAGCAAGGTTCACTCTATGGCCTAATTATTTCTCGAGATATGCACATCCCAATACCATGAAAGCGGTGGAACGATATGCGCAACTTGCCGCAGACCACCAATTGTCATTTCCGCAAATGGCGCTGGCATTCATCAATTCCCGAAAATTTCTAACGGCGAATATCATTGGAGCTACCTCAATGGCTCAGCTCAAAGAGAATATAGATAGTATAAATATTACATTGTCAGAAGAGGTGTTAAAGGAAATAGAAAAAATCCATCTGGAGTTTCCCAATCCCGCTCCCTGATGGTTGATTCGACTAAAAAGATTAATTGCCATCCAACGAACCGCTGGCACTCTTGAGCTTGATTTCATAAATCCCCTTCTTGTTCTTCTTTAGGGTATAAACACAGTCGCGACCCATGCGTATCAGATTTTTCTTGACTTCTGCAAGCGCTGTTTTTTCAAACTTTATTCTGGCCTGAACACTGCCGCCGGTAATATTATCTACCTTAACGTTGGTAAGTGGTGCCGCATTTACCTGAACACCATTTAGAAAGACTGTAAATTTTAAATCGTCATCATTGTAGAATGTAAAAGTTCCGCTTACAGGTTTGGGGGTAGCAGGAGCAGGCGTTGGAGCGGGTTTGGAGGCCGTTTGTTGTCCTGAAAACAAGTTGCTTATTCCGTCTCCTGTTTTAGAAAGACCGTCTCCCAGTTCATCTGCAGTGATTCCTTTTTTATCGGGCGTTCCGCCAAACGTAATTTCGGGTTCTTTTAGTTTTTTACTGGGGTCTATGGTAATATAACCGGTATTGTTGGCAGCTGTCACGACAGAAGTTCCGGTCGTGTTGGTGCTTACTTTTACATCCGCCGGTTGTCCGTTAATCAGTACATTGCCGGATTCTTTTGTGATGATCGTGGCGGAGCTGCCGGCGGCTGTTGGTGCAACCGGTGTTGTTATGTTATCCGGAACGGTAACCGTTTTATCAATTGCAGCATCTACTTTATCGGACGAATAATTCGTATAATCTGTCGGTTGTTGTGGTGAGACGAAAGCAGCACCGGCGTTCGAGAGTTTAAGGCTGTAATTGCCTTTCTTATCCTTTCTGATACTGTAAATACCATCCTGCCCCAGGCGCATAATATTTTTGGAAAGTTTAGGAATCGTACTGTTTTCAAATACTATTGATACGGGAACCATACCGCCTGTAACATCTTTTGCAACTACCTGAGTGGCGGGCGCATTGTTTTGTTGAACCCCCGCTACGGATAAGGTGAATTTATCACCATCTTCTGAAAATACAGTGATGGTTCCGGGTGGCAGGCTGTTTTGAGCCTTTGTAGGAACGACCAGCGTCATTAAGATGGAAAGAAAAATATAGGTCAGGAATGCCGGCTTTTTCATGGTGTTATAGTTTTATTTTATTGTAAGGTAAGGAATATACCTAATATCTCCGGACAAACGATATGCCAAACATACATCAGACACACTCAGAACTGAGAGGATAAGGAGTCAATAAAAAATCCCGAACCTTTCAGTTCGGGATTCTGCTACTATTTGCAAACAGCAAGCGCAAAAACAGCAGCGTATAGTTTGACATTTCGAGCAGGAACGGCGAAGCCCTCTAACTAATCGTACAGATGGCTTTGTAGCTCGTGTCTTATTCGTTTACATGCAACAAGCCTTCATCTTTAGCTTCCAGAAGGCTTTCACCCATCAGGAACAAGTCTACTTGACGCGCACATTCTCTGCCTTCAGAGATGGCCCAAACTACTAAACTTTGACCTCTTCTCATATCACCGGCAGTGAATATTTTATCTACACTGGTTTTATAGTTGTTGGCTTTAACATTTCCTCTTTCATCCAATTCAACAGTTAGCTGTTGCAAGAGTCCTTCGTGTTGCGGATGAACAAATCCCATCGCCAGTAATGCCAGATCGCAGGGTAGTATCCTTTCGGTGCCTTCTATTTCCACCATTTGCGGTTTGCCATCCACGGTTTTCCATTCTATTTCAGCCACCTTTAATCCGGTGAGTTCGCCTTTCTCGTTTCCGACAAATTCTTTACTTAAAATAGACCACTGGCGTTCACACCCTTCTTCGTGAGAAGAAGAGGTGCGCAGCATCATCGGCCATAAAGGCCATGGGGTGCTTTCCGCTCTCGTTTCGGGCGGCTTGGATAATAATTCTATCTGTGTAACGGATTGAGCTCCGTGACGGTTAGAGGTACCTACACAGTCAGAGCCGGTGTCACCGCCACCGATGACGATTACATGCTTTCCGGTGGCAAAAATATCTCCGTTCTCATATTTCTTTCCCTGATGGTCTACAACGGTGTCAATGGATGCGACTCGTTTGTTTTGCTGCGATAAGAATTCCATTGCCGGATAAACGCCTTTAAACTGCCTGCCCGGAATCGGTAAATCTCTTGGTACAGTAGAGCCGCCGGAAAGTACGACAGCATTAAAATTTTTGGTTAATTCATTGGCGGTGATGTCTGTGCCTACATTGGTATTGGTTTTAAAGACAATTCCTTCCGCCTCCATCAGTTTTACCCGACGTTCAATGTATTGTTTTTCCAGTTTGAAATCCGGGATGCCATAGCGAAGCAAGCCGCCGATTTGGTCGGCACGTTCAAAAACAGTAACGGAATGACCGGCTTTATTCAGTTGAGCGGCAGCAGCTAAACCGGCAGGGCCGGAGCCAACGACAGCCACTTTTTTTCCGGTTCTTTCTTTGGGTGGATTGGGTTGAATCAGATTTAATTCAAATGCTTTTTCGATGATGGATTTCTCAATATGCTCAATAGCTACCGGTGGTTGATTGATACCTAATACGCAGGATGCTTCGCATGGAGCAGGACATATGCGTCCGGTAAATTCGGGAAAGTTGTTAGTGGATAATAAGATGTCCGCAGCCAGTTTCCAATCGCCGTTGTAGGCTGCATCATTGAATTCCGGAATGATATTGCCTAACGGGCAGCCGTTATGGCAAAACGGAACGCCGCAGTCCATACAGCGGGCTGCCTGATTTCTGGTTTTCTCTTCTGCAAATTCCAGATAAAACTCCTTGTACTCATGGATGCGTTCTTTCGGATCCTTGTACTTAGGCAATTCTCTGTTAAATTCTAAAAATCCTGTTGGTTTTCCCATGTTTATTATCTTGACTTACTATTTTAAAATTAAAGTGGAAAAATATTGATGCTCCATTGGAGCAGGACTACTTCCGCACCTGCCCTCTTCATATTTAAATAAAAATTTGGAATCGCTCATTCTGTATATATAGGATGTATTGACGATTTTTAAATCATCACAGGTGGTCAGGAGTACTTGAGAGCTAATGTTGTTTTTCTCCACCTTCTCCAGTATTAACGACCATTCTTTTCTGTATCCATATATTTTTGCTTTTTGAATTTTTTCTTCAGAAGTTTCTCTTTCCGAACTGTTTCTGAGCATATAGATATTTCCTTTGTATAGAAAGGGATATGGTTTATAGTCTGAGCTATTGGCAAAAATATGATCCAGTGAAAACAATCTGTTTACTTTATTGTAAAAACTGATTTTTCCGCTATTGTCAACAGATAAAATGTAAATATCACCATTGAAATAGTAGTAGTTGCTGAAAGAATTGCTACTTGACCATCCTCCCGTATTAAAGTCTGCGATTATATATGTATTGTCTGGCGTGTAAAGGTGATTAATGAATCTGACTGATTTGTCTTCTAATTCTTTTTGATAAATTAGTTTCTTTACAGATGCGAGATACTTATTGATGTTATCTGTGTAATCTTTAGGGAATAAGCAGGTACTGGTTTTTATTGAATTATCTAATGGATTGATTTCATTATACTCAATACTATACGGAATATCTTTGCTGTCGTGTGTTGTGCCAATAAACCCGATTATATTTTTTTCTGCATTGTAGAAAAGATAATGTGAGTTATACCTGGAGTTATTGAGGTTGATTTTTGTAATAGATTTTCCGTTTTCAGAAATTTTATATAAATACGTATCAAAGTTCAATTTGTAAGTCTTGTCTTTCTGGCTGACTTTATCTTTATAATTTCTCAGTGCGCCGGATAAAGTGAAATCAACCATAATTTCATTGTAATCCTTGATTATAAAATATACATCCCCATTTGGTAGTACTAGAGCCTCTTCAATATTGCAGTTAGTTTCTTTGAAATCATCTAATACTGTTTGAAATGTCCAAATCTTTTCCCCATTTTCATTTAATAGTATTCCCCCAATTTTTTTTGCTTCATCTTTTTCTACAGGAACTTTTTTTGCAATTTTCTGGAACAGCACAAATACTTTTGAACTATCGGTTGATGTAAAGCAATTATTTCTGTTGTTTTCTGAAAGTTCATCTTTGTTTAGTGTGAAATAATCAGCAAATGATGTTTTTCCTGTAGAGTTGTCAATTTTATAAATAAAATAACTGTTCGGGCCCTTTTTATTTTTTTCATTCTTGTATAGAATAAAAGAATTCTTTTTTAAAGCGGCAATATCATCTGTTTCAAAATCTTTTTCATTAGTTATTACCGGTTTGATATTTATTTTGCTGATAAATTTCTGATCAGCAGTCATCTTAATCATATAAGGATAGATATCTGATTTCGTAGTGTGATCCAAATAATTCATCCTGTACGCATCCTTAAACGATAAAGGGCTATAGTTGTGGCCTGTGCCCAATAAGAAGGTATATGAATTTTCAGTATAACTGTTGACTAATTCATTATAGAGTTTCTTTTCATACTCTTTGTTGTCGTCCCAGATAAACTCAAAATCCTGTGCTTTAACTGTACCGGAAAAAAGTAAAATAAATAGTAAAAACAGGTTATTTTTCATGGTAGTTACACAATTACATTTTGTTTTTGAGCTTTTCTTTCCAGCAACACTTTCTTATAATCGGTCGGCATCACTTTTACAAAAAATTTGGAAGTGACTTCCCAGTTGTCTAAGATATTCTTCGCTACATCGCTGTTTGTATAGTTGAAATGTCGTTCGATATGATAGTGCAATGTTTCCAAATCCTCTTTATCCGGATTTTCCAGTTCCACCATTTCTTTATTGACATTCTTTGGAAATGCGTTTTCCATATCGTAGACATACGCTATGCCACCGCTCATACCTGCCGCAAAGTTTCTGCCGGTTTTTCCTAGTATAATAGCCAGACCTCCCGTCATATATTCGCAGCCATGATCGCCTACGCCTTCCACTACAGCTTTGACGCCGGAGTTGCGCACGCAAAAACGTTCGCCTGCCATGCCGCGTATATACGCTTCGCCGCTGGTGGCTCCGTAAAAGGCTACATTTCCGATAATAATGTTTTCACTCGGTTTAAAGTTGGCTTTCGTCGATGGATATACAATCAATTTGGAGCCGGACAACCCTTTGCCAAAGTAATCGTTCGCTTCTCCCTCTAATTCGAAAGTTACCCCCGGAGCGGTGAACGCTCCAAAGCTTTGTCCTGCACTGCCGGTGAACTTAAACTGTATGGTGTCTTCTGGTAATCCCGTTCCTTTATATCGGTTGGATATTTCATTGCTGAGCATAGCACCGACGGTTCTGTCCGTGTTAATGATATTAAATTGTGCAGTAGTTGGTATTTTTTCTTCCAGGCTTGCTTTTGCCGCTTCCACCAATTTCTTATCCAGAATGGCGTCATCTGTGGGATGAGCCTGGCGCATCTGTTTGTATAAACCGACTTCCGGTCCGGCTTCTTCTTTATGAATAATAGGACTTACATCCAGGTGTTTGTATTTCCAGTGGTCGATGCCGTCTCTTCGTTTTAAGAGTTGGGTTTGGCCTACCATTTCATTGATGGAACGGAAACCGAGTTTGGCCATCCATTCCCGTAAATCATTGGCGACAAATGTAAAGAAGTTAATGACATGCTGCGGGTCGCCTGTAAATCGGGAGCGTAGTATCGGGTCTTGTGTAGCCACACCTACCGGGCATGTATTCAGATGGCATTTGCGCATCATAATACAACCTTCCACCACCAATGCGGCTGTGGCGATACCCCATTCTTCGGCGCCTAATAAAGTCGCGAAAGCGATATCTTTGCCGGTACGCAACTGTCCGTCTGTTTGCAGTATCACACGGCTGCGCAGGTTATTTTTCACCAGGGTCTGATGTGCTTCGGACAAACCAAGTTCCCATGGTAAGCCTGCATGTTTGATAGAGGAAATAGGCGAAGCACCTGTTCCACCGTCATAGCCTGAAATTAAGATGACATCGGACTTTGCTTTAGCCACGCCGGCCGCAACGGTTCCAACACCCGCTTCTGCTACCAGTTTTGTATTAATGCGTGCTTTGGGGTTGGCATTTTTTAAATCAAAGATCAATTGTGCCAAATCCTCTATAGAATAGATATCATGGTGTGGAGGCGGCGAAATCAATCCTACACCGGGTGTGGAGTGTCGCACCCTTCCAATCCATTCATCTACTTTATGACCGGGCAGCTGACCGCCTTCGCCCGGTTTTGCACCTTGAGCCAGTTTGATTTGTAACTCATCGGCGTTTGCCAGATAATAACTTGTAACACCAAATCGTCCGGAGGCAACTTGTTTGATGGCGGAACGCTCCCAGTCACCGTTTTCTTTTTTCTCGAAACGGATTTCATCTTCGCCGCCTTCCCCGCAATTCGATTTGCCGCCAATTCTGTTCATGGCAATCGCCAGGGTAGAGTGTGCCTCGTGCGATATGGAGCCGAACGACATCGCACCGGTCGCAAATCGTTTTAAGATATGTTCGACAGGTTCAACTTCCTCAATAGGAACAGGGGTTGCTTTGGAATAATCAAAGTCCAGCAGGCTCCGGAGTGTAATGGCTTTCTCCGCCTGGTTGTTTATTTTTTCAGCGTATTGCTTGTAAATTTTATAGTCATTCTTCTTGGTGGAATATTGCAGCAAATGTATCGTGTCTGGATTGAACAAATGCGCTTCACCACGACGTTTCCACTGATAGTTGCCACCAACTTCCAGATGCGGGGTGCCGTTTTCAGAATCAGGGAAAGCCAATGTATGCCGTTTCAACACTTCTTTGGCTATTTCATCAAATCCCATTCCGTCTAATCGGGAGATGGAGCCGGTGAAGCATTTTTCCACTACTTTTTTACTCAATCCTACAATCTCAAAAATCTGTGAACCGTGATAGGATTGATGGGTGGAAATTCCCATTTTTGAAAATACTTTCAGCAAACCATTGCTGGATGCTTTGATGAAATTCTCCACGAGTTTTTCATCCGGTTTATTCAGGTGTTTTAATTTTTCCTTGTTTAAATCGTAGATGGTCTGATAAGCTAAATATGGATTGATGGAGGTAGCTCCGTAACCTATATGGGTTGCCATCTGGTGTACTTCCCGGATATCACCGCTCTCCACCACTAATGAACAGTCAATTCTGGTTTTTGTGCGAATTAAGTGATGATGGATAGCGCCTGTTGCCAACAGGGAAGGTATAGGCGCAAAGTCCTTATTGACACCTTTATCAGAGATGATAATGATATTGTTTCCGTTTGCCACGGCATCTTCGGCTTCCTTGCAGATACGTTCGATACTTCTTTCCAGAGCACCTTTTTTTCCACTGGAACTGAACAGTGCCTGTATGGTGATGACTTTAAAGTCAGGATGGTTGATGTATCGCAGTTTAGCAATATCGCTGTTGGATAGGATTGGCTGCCGGATGGCTATTTGTTTACAATGGTGTTCCGTTGTCGTCAGGATACTGCTGGCGCCGCCTAATGCAGTAAAGGTGCTCATCACCATCCGCTCCCGAATCGGGTCGATAGGCGGGTTGGTCACCTGTGCAAATAGTTGTTTGAAATAGTTTGATAGATTTTGTGACTGGTCAGATAAGACAGCCAGCGGGGTATCCGTTCCCATGGAACCGATTGGTTCGTAGGCAGTTTCTGCCATAGGAGTGATGATGACACGGACATCTTCAGAGGTATAGCCAAAGGCAAGTTGTTGTTGTAATAATTCCTTGCGTGTCAGTCGCTCTTCCGAAATGGCGGATTTCGGCAAATCGGAAAACGTGATTTTATGTTTATTCAGCCATTCACGATACGGATGCTGTGTGCAGATGCCTTTTTTCAATTCATCATCAGAAATTATCCTGCCTTCTTCCATGTTAATGATAAACATTTTTCCGGGTTGCAGGCGGCCTTTTTGTATCACTTTTTCTTCTTCCGTTGGCAGTGCCCCAGCTTCTGAAGACATAACCACCCGGCCGTCATTATATACGACAAACCGCGATGGGCGCAGACCGTTTCTATCCAGCGTGGCACCTACCATCTTTCCATCTGTAAAACAGATGGAAGCAGGGCCATCCCAAGGCTCCATCAAACAATCATGGTATTCATAAAATGCTTTTTTCCAGTCTTCCATTTGCTCATTATCCTGCCATGCTTCCGGAATGAGCATCATGATGGCATGGGGAAGGGAGCGCCCGGCCAGGTATAATAACTCAACGACATTATCCAGCGAGGCGGAGTCCGACTGGTCGCGATAACAAATCGGCATGAACATTTCAATCTCCTCTTTCGTAAACACATCACATTCCAACAAATGCTCTCGGGTACGCATCCAGTTCAGGTTGCCCTGCAAGGTATTGATTTCTCCGTTGTGTGCTATGTAGCGGAAAGGCTGTGCCAACCGCCATTTAGGAAAGGTATTGGTAGAAAAGCGGGAATGCACCAGCGCAAGCGCAGATTCCACGCTTTCATCATTCAGCTCAGGATAATACTGACGCACCTGATGGGTGGTCAGCTGGCCTTTGTAAATGACGGTATGGCAGGAAAGATTGGTATAATAAAAGGAATCTTTTCCTCCAAGAATGATGTTGATCTCCCGGACGGTATGAGCCCTTAAAACGTATAATTTTCTTTCCAGTTCGATATCTTCTTTATACTCAAACTCCGGTTTGATAAATAGCTGCTCTACGCATGGCTCCGCAGACCTGGCTGTCGGCCCGACAGGGTCATTGTTGGTGTTTATTTTACGGTAACCTAAAACGGTAAAATTTAATCTTTTAGCTGTTTGTGCAATAAATTTTTTGCAATCCTCGCGTTTTTCCTCATCCTGCGGGAAAAAGATAAATCCGGTGCCGTATTTGCCAAGATCTGGCAGGGAAATACCCATTTTGGCAACTTCATTCTTGTAATACTCATGAGGAATTTGCAGTAGTATTCCAGCTCCGTCGCCGGTGTTTTCTTCACAGCCGCAGGCCCCCCGATGTTCCATGTTTTCCAGCATGGTCAAGGCATCCTGAATGATACGATGTGATTTTTCACCTTTCATATGCGCAACAAAGCCTATTCCGCATGCATCTTTTTCAAAAGAAGGATGATACAAGCCCGGATGTTCATTCGTAACATTCATGTATATAGTCAGATTTTAGGTTGAAACAGTCTTTTTTGAATACTGTAATATGCATTTCAGACTGAATTATAATATTAGTAAGAAACTTTTTCTAAGTTGATATGCGGTCGTTTAAGAAAATCTTAAACATTGATTTTTGACTTAACAATTCATTTATACATCAGGATCCGTTTCTTATTTTAAAAACATTATAGAAATAAATATCTAAATTATTTTGAGTAAAATAACTAAAAAGAGAACTTTAACTAAAAATTAAATAAAAATTTTGAGTGAAAAAAATGAAAATCTAAGTTTATACTTGCAAAATAATAATTATTAACTTTTTAAAATAGGTGCTATGAGAAGAATTATGTTAACATTTTGGGTGATTTTGGCTTCAGGGTCATTTTTAGCGGCGTCCTCCTCTTTAGGGTTGAAGGGCTTTAAAAAGACCAGAGAAGGCGATGACTCCAGCGAAGTCAAAAAGACGTATGAAGAAAAGGTAGAAGAGTTCAAGGCAAAACTCCCCTTTGAAATTTCAGGATCGGTGGATGTCTATGTGCAGACCAACTTTAACGGTAAGGTTACCAATGCTGTGTCCAACAGGGCATTTTACACAAAAGCGAATTCGTTTGAGCTGGGAATGATTAACCTGATTATGAAAAAGAAAATCAAAAAAGTAGGCTTTTGTGCTGACCTCGGGTTTGGTCCAAGGGCAGAAGCAGCTAACAATACCCTGTATGCCAATACGATTTTGGCCATTAAGCAGTTGTATGTGACGTATGCGCCGGCGCCGTGGGTGGAGTTTACATTAGGAAACTTCAGTACCTTTTTTGGGTATGAACTGATTGAGCCGCAAAACAACTTTAATTACTCCACTTCCCTGGCTTTTCAGAACGGACCGTTCTATCATACCGGTTTTAAAACCAATTTTACAGTAAAAAAATGGAATTTCCTGGTAGGATTCTTTAATGATACCGACAATAAAACAGATAAGGACAGAAACAAATATGTCGGCGCTCAGGTAGGATATACAGGAGATAACGGAGGAGTATATGTCAACTTCATCGGCGGAAACGAGCCTAAAAATTATTCTGTCAATGACTCCACGGAAGCTGAGGTATATAAAAACTACAAACACTCTTATGATTTGACGGGCTCTATCCGATTAGGTAAACAAAAGAAAGGAAAATTAGGGGTGAATGTAGCATTCCATCAATTCCGTTACAGGGAAGTGAAAGGCGGTCCTATCTCCAGACTAAAATATGCGGTTGCCTATCTGTACGGACAATATGATATCAATGAAAGAGCCAGCATAGGGGCCAGAGTGGGGTATCTGTTTAATCCCGATGGCGTTGCACCTTATGTAGCCGGACCTGCCAAACATTTTGTAGATTTTACACTCACCTCCCAGATTAATATCTATGGTGGATTGAGATTGGTGCCGGAATATAGACTGGACTTTGCTACGGATAAAGTGTTCCTGAACAGAAAAGGCGAAGGCAGTAAATTTCAGCATACATTGGGCTTAGCAGCTATGTATGTATTCTAAAACTTATTTTTTTTAACTACTTGCATACTTTCAGAGCCCGGATTTCTATCCGGGCTATTTTTTTGTAAATTAAGTTGATTTGAAAAAATTGACATAAAGAATTATCTTTGCAGTCTTCTTTCACATTTTGCCCACGTGGAGAAATTGGTAGACTTGCCATCTTGAGGGGGTGGTGCTGGAAACGGCGTGCTGGTTCGAATCCAGTCGTGGGCACATTTTTTTAATACCTTTTAGGATTTTTTTTGTTTGTATGGTGGATAAAACCACTAACAAATCCTCGGCAGCTGTTCGCCTGTCAGGTAATTTACGATCCGCTTTCCGCCTATTCTGCTTTTTAGAATTACTTTCCCGGGGTTTTCTGCTGTTACATTTCCGATAATAGCGGCATTGATTCCGTTACTGTCCAGTTTTAATACTGCGAGAAAATCATCCGCTATTTCTTTATTCACTACCGCCATGAACAGGCCTTCATTAGCTACATACAAAGGATCCAGGCCCAGCATTTCACAGGCCCCGTCCACCTGTTCATCAATGGGTATCTTTGATTGATCCAGATAATAACCTAATTGAGTGAGTTCTGCAATTTCATTTAATACGGAAGCGACGCCACCACGGGTCGGATCGCGCAGGAATTTAATATCATTTCCGAATTTTTCTATGAGCGAATTGACGGTATGATTCAGATTAGCCGTATCGCTGATGATATCCGTTTCAAATTCCAGTCCTTTCCGTACACTCATGATGGCAATGCCATGCGTAGCAATATTGCCACTGACTATAATCACATCGCCCGCTTCAATGTTGTTGTGATGGATATTGGCCTTCGGGTGCAATAGACCCACGCCGGATGTATTGATAAAAATTTTATCGCCCTTTCCTTTCTCCACCACTTTGGTATCACCGGTCACAATTTTAATATTTGCTCTATCCGCTGCTTCTTTAATGTTTACCAGCACTTTCCAGAATTCTTCCATGGTAAAACCCTCTTCAATAATAAATCCCAGTGATAAATATTTGGGTTGCGCCCCGCACATCGCCAGATCATTGACCGTTCCGTTAACGGCCAGGTCACCAATGTTCCCGCCCGGAAAAAAAACAGGAGAGACGACATAGCTGTCTGTGCTGAACGCTACTTTTCCATTCAGTTCAAAGATGGCACCGTCGTGCTGTTGATCCAGAAAATCATTTTTCAGTACATTAAAGACACCGCTTTGCAATAAACGGTGTGTCAGCAAACCGCCGCTGCCATGCCCTAAGGTGATGACATCAAAATCAAATTTCGGCATCGGACATTGCAATTCTATTTTTAATTTCTCTGTCATGGTATACTGTTAAACAGATACAATATTATCTGTATTGGAATAATGATAATAAGCGGCACAGGCACCCTCACTGCTGACCATCGGTGCACCCAATGGATGTTCCGGTTTACATTTTGTGCCAAAATTTGGACATTGTACCGGCTTCTTTAAGCCTTTCATGATATCTCCGCTAATGCATTCCTTGTTTTCTTCCGCCACCGGTATATGCAGATTGAATTTCAAGCGCGCATTGAAATTTTTATACCGGTCGTTGACCTCAAAACCGCTTTGCGGAATCGTTCCGATGCCACGCCACGCGCGGTCCGTAACGGCAAACACTTTTTGAATGGTGTCTTGCGCCATGCGGTTGCCTTCGCGTTGTACATAACGGGTGTACTGATTTTCGACTTTGTATTCACCCTTTTCGAGTTGCTGTACCGCCATGAGAATTCCCTGTAATAAATCCACGGGCTCAAAACCGGTAATGACAATGGGACATTTATATTTTTCGGCCACCGGATAGTATTCTTCCATACCCATAATGGTGCACACATGTCCTGCGGCTAAAAAGGCATCTATCTTATTGCCTTCATCTCCTAAAATCGCTTCCATGGCAGGCGGCACCAATACATGCGATGCCAGAATGCTGTAATTGTTCAAGCCTAACTGATCAGCCTGAACGACACTCAGCGCGTTGGCAGGTGCGGTGGTTTCAAATCCAATGGCAAAAAATACGACCTGCTTATCCGGATTTTCTTTTGCCAGTTGAACGGCTTCCAGTGGAGAATATAAGATTCGTATATCGGCACCTTCCGCTTTAGCTTCCAGCAAACTTTTTTTACTTCCCGGCACGCGTAGCATATCACCAAAAGAACATAAGATAACTTCAGGTTGTTCTGCCAGATAAATGGCTTCATCAATAACACCCACGCCGGTAACACATACCGGACAACCCGGGCCGTGCACCATGGTGATTTTATCGGGCAGCATATCCAGGATGCCGTTCTTTACCAAACTGTGTGTCTGTCCGCCGCAAATTTCCATCAGCGTCCACGGTTTGGTGGTAATCTGATGCAGTTCCTGAATAAACGCTTCCACCAGTTCGGGATCTCTGTATTCGCTTAGGTATTTCATAGGTGTTGAATCTGTTAATAATAATGTTTATGAATTGGACGACTCGAGGTCTTCGACTTCTCCCATTTCCTTTAAATAGCTAAATACTTTTTTCGCTTCTTCTTCATCCACTTTTCCAATGGCGACGCCTACATGCACCAGCACGTAATCACCGATTTGCGCATCCGGCAGCATGCATAGATTGACGGATTTCTGAATGCCACCGAAGGATACTTTTCCTGTACGGAAGGTGTCATCCAGTTGGGCCGTGATTGCTGTTATTTTTCCGGGAATGGCTAAGCACATGGTATTGCTGTTTTTATGATAAAATATCGGATGTTGAATAAATAGGGTTTCTGGAATGTTGTAAGACTGATTTTTTGTGATAGTTGATAACAGGCCAGCTGACCGAATCCGATGCATTCATCATTCGGACTTAATTGCCGGTGAAAATAAAGTTGTTTCTTTTGTGATAATTCTGCTGTTATTAAATCTGTCAACAATGCATTCTGAAAGACGCCGCCACTGAACGCCAGTTTATCTGTTTCATAAAGATGGCTTATCTGCTCAATGGCTTTTGCCAGGGAATAAAAAACTTTCCAAGCTATCACTGATTTTTCTACTTTGCATGCAATGTCATTCAGGAATGCTTCCAGAAAAGAATGCCAGTCTAACACGCCGTCCTTTAGCGGCAAAGGATAATATACAGAAGGTTTATTGGAACAGCTTCTGGCAATGGCTTCCAGTTGCATGACGGCTTCTCCTTCGTAAGAGTTTATTGCTTTGATGCCGAGCATACAGGCAAGTCCGTCTAAAAATCTGCCCATAGAACTTGTCCATGTTTCGTTATCCTTCTGCAGGACTTTCTGATAGTAATTCCATTCTGTTTCAGAGAAATGGTATTGTATGATGGATTGTTTCGATGTAAAATTTTTCAGCAAACTCAATGCGGAAAGCCTTGGTTCTTTACTCATCTTATCTCCGAGCAATTGCGGAAAATAATCCAAGTGTGCCATCCGTTTCATTGTTTTATCCTCAAAGAGGAACAGTTCACTTCCCCATATTTTCCGGTCATCTCCATAACCTGTGCCGTCCCAGATAAAACCTAAAACAGAATTTACGGATTGCAGTAAATTATTTTCGGCCAGCACCGCACCGAAGTGCGCTTTGTGGTGCTGCACTTCAAAAAATGGAATTCCTTTTTGCTTAGCAAGCTGTTTTCCCAGTTGCGAAACAGCATACGACGGATGCTTGTCAATAATTATTTTCTCAGGTTGAGTTTGTAATAAATTAGAAAGGTGATGCCAGGTTTGCTCGTAGCTTTCCTGAGCTTCCAGATTTCCCTGGTCTCCGAGATACTGGCTGATGTATAAGTTTTTTTTCGTTGAAAAAGCAAACGCACTTTTTAATTCACCTCCTGTAGCCAAAATGGTTTCATTCATTTTGTCAAACGGATTGGGGAAATAATTCGGCGCTAATCCTCTGCTTCGTCTCAGGATTATTTTTTGTCCATTATCGGTAAACTGCATAACGCTGTCATCCTGTGGTGCGACTATCTCCCGGTCATAGGTCAAAATGAAATCAGCTATCTTTGATAAATGTTCCAATGCACCTTCGTCTTTGCAGATGATGGGAGAGCCACTCACGTTGCCGCTGGTGGCTATCAATGGTGTTTCTGCTTTTTGCGCAATCAGATACAGTAAAGGGGTAGAGGGGAGCATTATACCTATCTTACCCAGCCCCGGCGCAATGGCTTCTGTACAGAGGTCGTTTCCTGTCACCGTTTTTTTTCTCACCAAAACAATGGGTGCAGATTTATCCTGAAGAGCAGTTGTTTCAAAGGGTCTTAAAATAACATCTTTTCCGGCAGACTTGAGATTCGCATATAAAAGTGCAAACGGTTTTGCCGGGCGTTGTTTCCTTGTTCTCAGGCTAGAAATGACTTCTTCATTCGTTGCATCACACATCAGCAGGTATCCACCCATGCCTTTGACGGCAATGATTTTCCCAAGCGCCAGTTGCCTTGCCACCGAATCTAAAATCTCATCCTGTTTCAACTTCAGTCTTCCATTTTCGGAGTCATACAAATGCATCTGAATAGCGCATGCTTTGCAGGAATTGGTTTGACTGTAATGCCGGCTGTTTTTTATATCATTGAATTCAGCAGAGCAGGATGGGCACATTTCCAAATCTGCCATCGTCGTGTTTTTCCGGTCGTAAGGCAATGTTTTTGTAATTGAATATCTTGGTCCGCAATTCAGGCAGGTGGTAAAGGCATAATGATATCTTCTGTTTGCCGGGTCGTTTATTTCCTGTTTGCAGGAATCACACAGGGCAATATCCGGCGTTAGCAATACATCCGGTGGATGTTCTGCACTACTTTCCAAAATGCTAAAACAACTAAATTTTTTGCTGTCTGTTTGTTGGATATGATGTGCTGTGATAACAGCGTTTGTGGGTGGAAACGCTGTGAGTCGTTTGTAAAATGTTGCCGCAGTATTCTCGTCAGCATTAATCTCTATATGAACGCCGTCATTCGTGTTGCTTACCCAACCATTTGTATTCATTTCATCTGCCAGCCTGCAAACAAAGGGGCGGAAGCCAACCCCTTGTACCAGTCCGCAGATATGAATATGATAGGTATGCTGCATTGTTTTCTATTAGAGTGTTCATCGCTAATTATACAGCTTACGGAATCAATACTTTTGATTTCAGCCAATCATACCATTTAGTCAGCCCTTCGCCGCTGGTACAACTGACTTCTATAATCTCTAATTGTGGATTCACTTTTTTAGCATTGGATTTCGCTTTTTCTATATCAAACGGAACATACTGCAGCAAGTCAATCTTATTGATGATACAGAGTGTGGAAGAGTGAAACATGTCCGGATATTTGAGCGGTTTATCGTCGCCTTCCGTCACGCTCATAATCACTACGCGTTCTTTCTCTCCTAAGTCGAACATGGCAGGACAAACCAGATTGCCGACATTTTCTATAAACAAAACCAGGTTGTCTTTCAACTTCATGCCTTGTATGGCATGTAATACCATGTGTGCATCCAGATGGCAGCCTTTTCCGGTATTGATTTGTGTTACTTTTGTGCCGGTGGCATCTATTCGGTCGGCATCGTTGGTGGTCTGCTGGTCGCCTTCAATAACTGCGAACTCCAGTTGTTGTTTTAAATCAACCAATGTTTTTTCCAGTAAGGAAGTTTTTCCGGAACCCGGCGAACTGACCAGATTCAACGCCAGAATATTTTTTGCATCGAAATACCCTCGGTTCCTTTCTGCCAACAATTCATTCTGGTGTAAAATATCCTGTTCCACCTCTACCACCGTTTTCTGATGGGAGTGTGTATGCTCATGCGTATGGGCATTCGCATAAACATATTTATTATGTTCATGATGATGCTGATGTTCTCCGTGATGTTGAATGTTTACTTCGCCATCTGCACTGCAGCCACAAGTTGCACACATATTGGTTGTTTTTTTGAATGATTAATCCTGTTCATGTAATAACTAATGATTTTACTCTCATTTCCTTTCCTTGTAAAATAGTTATCAGATGCTCGCCGCATACCGGACAAGCATCGTAATAGTTATTGACTTCAAATTCAGCAGCGCAGTCCATGCATTTTGCCCGGCCCTGTATGCGGTTTATTTTCTTAACGGCATTTTCCAGCAGGGTATGTTTTACTCCTTCTCTCCACGCAAACTCTAATGCACTCATTTCAATGCTGCTTAACACGCCGATATCTAATTCTATCTCCTCTATTGCGGAAGCATGTGCATTATGCGCCTGTTCTTGCGCAATTTCCACAATGCTCATAACAATAGACAATTCATGCATTATTTAACTTTTAGATTTCCTTTCTTATTTCTGCTAATTGCATAATAGGCTAATGCAACTACAGAAATCAGCGAAAATGATGCAACGACATGCACCGGTTCCACCATATAGTGGATGATACTGTAGCCATCTGTTTCACCATGACCCGGGTGGGCAAATGTAGAAAAAGGCGTGAAAATAGCACCCCAAAAAGCGATAAGTCTGGAAATCGGTGTTTTCATTTTTCTTTAGTTTAATTTACATAAAGTTAAAAAACAATCGACAAAGAAACATGATATTAATCATATAATTTCATGATTATCATCGCTTGCGGGATTGATACAAAGGATTTAACTTGTATTAAGTTATTGTTTACAAGATAAATTAAATGATATGTTAAACGATATTTTGCCGAAGCAACCCACCTATTATGAAGAGGTGGAAAGAAAGGGGTATTCTCGGCGTGATTTTCTCAAGTTTGTCAGCATGATGTCTGCATTTATAGGATTGGAGCAAACTGCAATTGGGGAAATTGCTCACGCATTGGAAACCAAACCAAGGCTGCCGGTGATCTGGCTGCATTTTCAGGAATGCACTTGTTGCAGTGAGAGTTTTATCCGTTCGTCTCATCCGATTGTGGCGGACATATTACTGGATAAAATTTCCCTGGATTATACAGAAACGCTGATGGCAGCTTCCGGATTTCAGGCGGAAAAATCCCTAAAAGATACAATGGCAAATTACAAAGGACAATATATTCTGTGTGTGGAAGGCAGCGTACCTATGGGTGCGGACGGAGTATATTGTATGATAGGTGGTAAAACATCCTTACAGATTTTGGAAGAAGCGGCTGAAGGCGCAGCTGTCATTATTGCGTGGGGAAGTTGTGCGAGTAACGGATGTGTGCAGGCCGCAAAACCAAATCCAACACAGGCAACTCCGATACATAAACTGATAAAAAACAAACCAATTATAAAAGTGCCCGGCTGTCCTCCGATTGGGGAGGTGATGGCAGGTGTTATTGTGCACTATCTGACATTTGGCAGAATTCCGGAGTTGGACAGATTAGGAAGGCCGAAAGCATTTTACAGTAAACGGGTACACGATACCTGTTACCGCCGTCCATTCTATGATGCAGGATTATTCGTGGAATCCTTTGACGATGAAAACGCAAAAAAAGGATATTGTTTATATAAAGTAGGTTGCAAAGGCCCATCCACATATAATGCATGTGGCGTAATGAAATGGAATAATGGCACCAGCTATCCAATCCAGTCCGGACATCCTTGTATCGGTTGCAGCGAAGAAAATTTCTGGGACAATGGCAGACTCTATAACCGTGGCAGTGCGTTTGCCGGTTTTGGTATTGAAGCGGATGCGGATACTATTGGTAAAGTCGCCTTGGGTGCCACAGCGGCGGCTTTGGCAGGTCATGCTATCTATACCAATTTTGGAAAATCAAAGGTGATTAAAAAGCATGAAACCGAAGGAAAGGAAAATGAAAAGAAATTGGAAAGTTAATGACTCACCTTGTAAATTATATTGTATATCATGAGTAAAAGAATTGTTGTTGACCCTGTTACGCGCATAGAAGGACACTTGCGTATCGAAGCCGATATTGAAAACGGAAAAATTAAGGATGCCTACAGCAGCGGAACAATGGTACGCCTGCTCGAAGAGATATTAAAAGGCAGGGACCCTCGGGATGCCTGGGCATTTGTCGGACGTGTTTGCGGTGTCTGTACATCCGTTCATTCGCTTACTTCCGTGCGTGCGGTAGAAGATGCCCTGGATATTGTTATACCACCTAATGCAGAGTTGGTGCGAAATATCATGTTCTGTACACAATATATGCACGACCATGTAGTGCATTTCTATCATTTACACGCCATGGATTGGGTGGATGTGGTGAATGCCCTGAAAGCAGACCCCCATAAAACATCGGAAATTGCACAAAGTATTTCCAAATGGCCTAAAAGTTCTCCGGGATATTTCAGCGATATACAAACCAGAATCAAAAAGTTTGTGGATAGCGGACAACTGGGAATCTTTGCCAATGGCTATTGGGGGCATCCAGCCTACAAGCTTCCTGCAGAAATTAATTTAATTGGATTGGCGCACTATCTCGAAGCATTGGAATGGCAAAAAGAGATTGTGAAAATCCACGCTACCTTTGGAGGTAAGAATCCACATCCAAACTATCTGGTAGGCGGAATGGCTTGTTCCATTGGCATCGACGATGTGAGCGGGATCAATGCAGAACGCCTGGCATATGTAGGTCAGTTGCTGCAGGAAGGGAAAGAATTCATTGAACAGGTATATATTCCGGATTTGATGGCCATCGCCGGTTTTTATAAAGACTGGGGTGCGATTGGCGGTGGCTTGGGAAATTACCTGGTGTATGGTGATTTATCATCCAATGGTTCCAAAGATACAGCGAATTACAAATTTCCGTCAGGAGCGATACTTAACAGGGATATAAGCAAGATTTATGAAGTGGATTTGAGAAAAGACGATGAGGTACAGGAATTTATTGCACGGTCCTGGTATGAATATAAAGAGGGTGATGACAAAGGATTGCATCCGTGGAAAGGGGAATCCAAAGTGAAATATACCGGACCGAAACCTCCGTTTGAGCATTTGAATACGGATGAAAAATACAGTTACTTAAAAACACCGCGCTGGAAAGGTCATCCGATGGAGGTCGGTCCATTAGCCAGAGTGCTGGTGGGGTATGGAAGGGGTAGAGAAGACTATAAAGAAGTGGTGGATAAGGCATTGAAAGATTTAGATATTCCAATTACGGCATTATTCTCTACTTTAGGCAGAACAGCCGCTAGAGGACTGGAAAGCGTTTTAGCTGCACAATGGGGTATGGAATATTTCAATCAATTGCTGGCCAACATAAAAAATGGCGATACAAGAATGGCGGATACCACTAAATTCGATCCATCCACCTGGCCAAAATCAGCGTTTGGTGTCGGTCATTCAGAAGCACCCCGAGGCGCTCTGGCACATTGGATTAATATTCAGGATGAAAAAATCGCCAATTATCAGTTAGTGGTTCCGACCACCTGGAATGCTTCTCCCAGAGACAACAAAGGCGAGATGTCGGCTTATGAATCCGCTTTAATTAATACACCGGTCTTTGATGACACGCAGCCGCTTGAAATTATCAGAACCATTCACAGTTTTGATCCCTGTATGGCATGTAGTGTACATTTATATGATGAAGAGGGTAAAACGATCAGCAGGGTGAGTGTGGTGGGTGATTAAATCAATAAAAAAATCTCATGGAAGCAAATAATAACATACCTATTCAAAAACTGCGCAGAGTATATGTGTGGGAGATGCCGGTACGGTTTTTCCATTGGTTAAACGTACTGGCCATATTAGTGTTGATTGTGACAGGTTTTTATATTTCAAACCCGCTGGCGCTAATGAGCAGTCAGGAGGCCAGCCAGCGATATACAATGGGTTGGGTGCGTTTTCTGCACTTTGGAGCAGCGTATATCTTTTTATTCAATTACCTGTTTCGTTTATACTGGAGTTTTGTAGGAAATAAATATGCAAGTTGGAGACAATTTATTCCAACATCATCTAAGTTTTTTAAAGATTTCTGGAATGTTTTAAAGATTGATATACTCATGCTGAGAAAGAACGGACAGCAGCAGGAGCATATCAGTGTCGGGCATAATGCGATGGCAGGATTTACCTACTTCATAGCATTTCTCTTCTTTATTATACAGTGCTTAACCGGTTTTGGATTGTACGCTTCCATGGCTACCTGGTGGTTCCCGAAATTATTTGCATGGGTTCCTGCTGTCTTCGGCGGCGACATACTGACCAGGCAAATTCATCATATTGTGATGTGGTTTTTTATTTTATTCACCGTAATCCATGTGTATCTTGTTTTATTTCACGATTACGTGGAAGGACGTGGTGAGGTGAGCAGTATGACCGGCGGATGGAAATTTATGGAAGAAGAAGTATTTGAAAAGAAAACTGCTCCTGATGCTGAAACCGGAAAAAATAATCTGCGGTAATATTCATGCGTCCACCAGAAAAAACATTAATAGTTGGAATAGGTAATTACCTGATGGGTGATGAAGGTATTGGTGTGCATATAGCCAAGAGACTGAGTAAGGCGCAACTGCCAGATGGCGTGGAGGTGTTGGATGGTGGTACCGGTGGATTTCATTTACTGGGATATTTAGAAAATTACAATCATGTCATTTTGATGGATGCTACACTCGATGCTCACCCACCGGGCACGATTCGGTTGATAAAACCTAAGTTTACCAAAGATTTTCCACCTGCCATGAGTACGCATGATATCGGATTGAAAGACCTCATAACGGCATTACAATTATTAGATAAAATGCCTGACATCGATTTAATAGTGGTTAGTATTGAATCAGTTCAGCAACAAGGAATTGAACTGACAACTGAAATTGAAAACAGTATTCCGGTTGTTACTGAAATGATAAACAAAATACTGCAAAACCTATATCGGTGTAAAGTAACATCCATACCTGTTTCCATATACTGAAACAAATAAAGAATAATCTTTTTTGTAAATGGAATGATTTTAAGATGTAAATTGGGTGTATACAGGAAAGTATGATAAAAATCATCTTAAAAAATTGATTATATGTAACAAAAGTTACAGTATATTTATACGTTCGGATAGAACTTTGTTGTGTACTAATTAATAATCGAAAAAGTAAAAACAGCACATGAAAAAAATAATCATATTGGGTGCGGGAACGGCAGGAACCATGATGGCTAACCATCTCAAACATCACCTGAAAAGAGAAGATTGGCAAATAGAAATTATTGATGAACGGGAAGAGCATCATTACCAGCCGGGGTATTTGTTTTTGCCATTTGATATGTACACACCGGAAGACATTATCAAACCCATAAAGGATTTTATTCCGGATGGCGTTTTATTAATCAATAAATCTATCGATAAAGTGGTGCCGGATGAAAATACCGTTTTACTGACGGATGGTACTGCTGTCCAGTATGATATATTAATCATCGCAACCGGCGCAAAAATAGCACCGGAAGAAATAGAGGGCATGAAAGGCAGTGAATGGCAAAAGTCTGTCTTTGATTTTTATACGTTTGAGGGGGCGCTGGCGTTGCGTAATAAACTCAGAGAATGGGAAGGCGGAAAATTGCTGGTGCACATCACCGAGATGCCGATTAAATGTCCGGTAGCTCCGCTGGAGTTTACATTTTTAGCGGATTCTTTTTTCAGGCATAAAGAAATGAGAGACAAAGTCGAGATTACTTTTGTCACCCCTTTAAGCGGTGCATTTACCAAACCCAAAGCAACAGACACCTTAGAACATTTGCTCGTCGATAAGCATATAAAAATAGAAAGTGATTTTGCTATTGAGCATGTCGACAATGAAAATAAAACTATCGTGGATTATGGCGGCCGTGTGCTTCCGTTTGATTTGCTGGTCACCGTACCGACAAACAAAGGGGACGCATTGATGGAACGATCCGGACTGGGAGATGATTTGAATTATGTTCCAACTGATAAAGCCACCTTACAATCTAAAATAAAACCAAATATCTTCGTAATCGGCGATGCTTCCAATATTCCGGCATCCAAAGCCGGTTCGGTGGCGCACTTTGAAGCGGAAATTCTGACGGATAATATTTTGCATTACATCAATGGAGAACCATTATCAGATACATTTGACGGACATGCCAATTGCTTTATTGAAACAGGGAATGGAAAGGCATTGTTGATAGATTTTAATTATACGCATGAACCGGTGGAAGGTACATTCCCGTTCCCGGGAGTGGGTCCCTTGCGACTGTTGAAAGAAAGCCGGATGAACCACATGGGTAAGCTGGCTTTTCGATGGGTATATTGGAATATGTTGCTGAAAGGAACCCATATTCCGTTTGTATCTGCCGAAATGAAGGAAGCCGGAAAACACTACGATTAATAACTAAATAATTTTATAAAAATGGAAAAGACAATTGCAGGAAAAACCATCTCGGTCAATGAAGAAGGCTTCATGACGAATTTTTCAGAATGGAATAAGGAAGTCGGTGAGGCGCTGGCGAAAGAGGCCAATATCGAACTGACACCCAGACATTGGGAGGTGCTCAACTATTTACAGACGGAATTCAAAAATGAATCCCCGCTGAGTATCCGGAAAATCGGAAAAAGCGGCGTCGTGGATATCAAAGAATTCTATCAGCTGTTTCCGGTCGCGCCGCTGAAGACATCCTCTAAAATTGCAGGCATACCGAAGCCGGCAAGTTGCATCTAATTAGTTAAACATTAAAAAATAATATCATGAGCGAATACAATGGAGAAATCAGAAAGATGATGATCATTCTTTCCAAAGCCACTTTAGAAAACGTATATGCGGCATTCGTGCTGGCAAATGGCGCCCGTATGGAAGGTATAGAAGCAGAAATGTTCTTTACTTTCTTTGGACTGGAAGCAATTCATAAAGAAAAACTGGAGCATTTACACATTGCCACCGTCGGCAATCCCGCCATGCACATGCCCACCTTATTAGGCGGCTTGCCCGGAATGGAGGCATTGGCCACTTCCATGATGAAAAAGGAAATGGAGAAAATTGATATGCCCGATGTGCATGAATTTTTAGATATATTGAAGGCTTCCGGTGTTAAATTGTGGGCCTGCAAACTTGCGATGGATATGTTCCATTACAAAAAAGAAGACATGTATGATGATATTGACGGCGTTATTACGGTGGGAGATTTCTATAAACAAGGCAGTGGAATAGGCACCCACATGCTGTTTATCTGATGGCCGCTTAATAAAGCCATAGCAGACCAAAAGGAGCAAATCAGTTTGCTCCTTTTTTATTTTTTTAAAAAAATGGATGATTATCTCTATACTTGTCTATATTTGCAGAAATTTTTACAGACGTTTAGTTTGTAAAAGCCGATGAAATAAAAAAGTTCTTTATGCCCGGGTGGAGAAATTGGTAGACTTACCAGATTCAGGTTCTGGCGCCGTAAAAAGCATGCAGGTTCGAGTCCTGTTCCGGGCACTTTTTTATTTCAATTCATTTATCGCCAGCCAGGCCATCAATCCCGCACCGACTTTCAGGCAGTTTTCATCTACATCAAAAGTAGGCGTATGTATGGGTGAAGTAATACCCTTGGCAGCATTTCCGGTACCTAAGCGGTAAAAACAGGACGGCACCACCTGCGAGTAGTAGCTGAAATCTTCTGCCGTCATACGTGCCGGCATTTCTTCCACATTTTCCGCTCCCAGGTATTCTTTTGCCAGTTCAAAGGAGCGTTGCGTCGTAGCCTCATCGTTTTTCAGAAACGGATAGCCGTGCTCAATAATAATATCGCAGGTTCCCCCGAAACTCTCCGCCGTATGTTTGCAGATAGAGATGATTCTTTCTTTGGCTTCCGCTCTCCATTTTTCATCAAAAGTGCGGAAGGTGCCTTCCAGCCTTACTTCATCTGGTATAATATTCGTTGCACCGTTGGCGATGAATTTACCGATGGATAAAACGCTCGGCAAGGTCGGATTGGCGTTCCGGCTTACCACACTTTGCAGCGCAATGACCATGTGAGAGGCGATTAATACCGGGTCGACAGCCAGATGCGGCACCGCGCCGTGTCCGCCTTTTCCCCGGACATTGATATAAATCTCGTCGCAGCTCGCCATGGCAATGCCGCTTTTGAAAGCGACTTTCCCCGTCTCCAGTTGTGGCAATACATGTTGTCCGAAAATAGTTTCCACGTTTGGATTTTCCAGTACGCCGTCTTTAATCATAATAGAAGCGCCGCCCGGCAGTTTTTCTTCCGCCGGTTGAAAAATCAATTTGATGGTGCCTTCAAAAGAATCTTTCAGGGTGTTTAATATTTTTGCCGCTCCCAGCAGACAGGTCGTATGTACATCGTGTCCGCAGGCGTGCATCACACCCGGATTTTGTGAGATATAGTTGCAGGCGTTTTTTTCTTCAATGGGCAATGCATCCATGTCGGCGCGCAGGGCGATGGTCTTCTTTTCCGGATGCTTGCCTTGTATCAGTGCAACGATGCCATGTCCGCCGATATTGTTATGGTGTTCAATGCCGTATGAGTGTAGTGTTTCTGAAATGAATGCAGCGGTCTGCTCTTCCTCGAAACTCAGTTCGGGATGGGCATGCAGATGCCTGCGAATCGCCACCCATTCATCAAAGCCGGATACAGCCAGGTTTTTTATTTTATCTTTTATTTCCATGAATCTAATGTGTAATTTTACAGGAGTAAAAAGTAATAACGTAAAGATAGTCATTCGAGTATTATCAAATTATTGATTTCGCAAATTAATTACATGAACAATTACAATTTAATAGTCATTGGTTCGGGCCCCGGCGGTTATGTGGCGGCGATACGTGCTGCTCAGTTAGGTATGAAAGTAGCCATTGTTGAAAAGGAAAGCCTGGGCGGAATATGTCTCAACTGGGGGTGTATCCCCACCAAAGCCTTATTGAAATCGGCACAGGTGTTCGACTATCTGAATCATGCAGACGAATACGGAATAGAAACGGCCGGGCACAAGATCAATTTTTCGGCAGTGGTACAACGAAGCAGAAAGGTGGCGGAAGGTATGAGCAAAGGAGTGCAGTTCCTGCTGAAAAAAAACAATATTGAAGTGATCTACGGGTATGGAAAAGTGCTGCCCGGCAGAAGAGTGGAAGTGACCCTGAACGAAGGCGGCATCAAAATTTTTAAGGCGGCGAATGTCTTGCTGGCAACCGGCGGCAGGGCTAAGCAGTTATTTTCATTGCCGGTCGACGGCAAAAAAATCATAGACTACCGCAAAGCGATGATATTGGAGAAACAACCTGAGTCAATGGTGATAGTGGGTGCCGGTGCTATCGGTGTGGAGTTCGCCTATTTTTATCAGACCTTAGGCACAAAAGTGACCCTGATAGAATTTTTTGATACCATCTTGCCCAATGAAGACAAGGAAGTGGGGAAGACACTTGAAAAAATCTATATAAAAAAAGGCATGAACATCCTGACGTCTTCCAAGGTGCTGAGTTCTAAAGTCGAAAATGAAAAAGTACAGTTGCTGGTCAACACCCCGACAGGGGAGCAGGTGATTGAAACGGAAATAGTATTGAGTGCGGCGGGTGTAACGGCGAATATTGAAAATATCGGTTTGGAATTATGCGGCATAGAAACGGAAAATAATAAGGTAAAAGTAAATGCTTATTACCGGACAAATGTGGAAGGCGTTTATGCCATCGGGGATATTGTGAAAGGGCAGGCGCTGGCACATGTGGCCAGTGCGGAAGGTATCATTGCCGCCGAGCACATGGCCGGCCATCATCCGCAGCCACTGGATTATGACAACATTCCGGGATGTACTTACTGTAGTCCGGAGGTGGCGAGCGTAGGTATCACCGAGCAGAAGGCGAAAGAAAAAGGACTGGATATTCTGGTCGGTAAATTTCCGTTTACTGCCAGCGGAAAAGCGAAAGCCGCCGGAAAATCAGATGGTTTTGTGAAACTCATCATCGACAAAAAATACGGCGAAGTCCTGGGGGCGCATTTCATCGGTGAAAATGTCACCGAATTAATCGCTGAGATAATTGTTGCCCGCAAGCTGGAAACCACCGGAATGCAGCTGCTGAAATCGGTACATCCGCATCCGACGATGAGCGAGGCTATCATGGAAGCCGCCGCCGCTGCTTACGGAGAGGTGATACATTTGTAATGCAACAAAACAATACAGGATTTAGGATGTATTTTTCTGTCAATAGTGGTGTAAAGTATTCTGTAAAGAAGAGTGGCAAGTCAAAAATCGCCTGCTAAGCGCGGCATAGTAGCGTAGAGCGATATTTTTGACTTGATTTTTTTGTTTCTTTTTGTATCAAGACAAAAAGAAAGGGAGCTATAGATAAAAGAATTATACTTTTCTAAAAATGATACGGTAACCCTGAATTTATGGGTAATAATTGCATTCTATCCGTATAATTTGACCAATTGTTCGGCGCAACGTTCGCCGTCCATGGCGGCACTCATGATGCCGCCGGCGTAGCCGGCACCTTCGGCACAGGGAAACAGCCTTTTGGTCGACACATGCTCCAGCGTTTCCTTATCTCTCGGAATTTTTACAGGAGAAGACGTGCGGCTCTCCACGCCAATAAGCTGTGCTTCATTGGTAAAGTAACCGCGCATCTTGTTTCCGAAACTTTTAAATCCCTCCTGCAGGCAATAGGCAATATCGTCCGGCAAAAAGTCCCGCATTTCCATGCTCACCAACCCCGGTTGATAGGACGTTTCCAATAAGGATGCAGAAATTTTCTTATGGACAAAATCCTGCATGCGTTGTGCCGGAGCGGCTTGTGTTTGTCCTGCCAGCTGCCAGGCTTTCTGCTCCACACTTTTCTGGTATTCCATTGCCGCCAGTGCGCCAAACTGCCGGAAATTTTTCCAGTCGTTTTCATTCACCGCCACTACCATGCCGGAGTTGGAGAACGGAGAGTCGCGTTTGGAGGGTGACATGCCATTTACCACAATTTCGTTTTGTTTAGTAGCCGCAGGGACAATAAATCCACCGGGACACATGCAAAAGGAAAAAACGCCTTTTTGCTGCGTTCCTGTTTTCACCTGCTCCACCAGGCTATACGTTGCCGCCGGCAAATAAGGGCCTCTGTCGGCGCATTTGTATTGTATTGAATCAATCAGCGACTGCCGGTGTTCTATACGGACGCCGAGTGCAAAAGGCTTGGCTTCTATATGGATGTTTCTGTCCTGAAGTAGATGAAAAATATCGCGGGCGGAATGACCGGTGGCAAGAATGACGCCGATGCCACCCCTAACCACTAAAGGGGAATTGAGCGATGCAGTTTCCCCACTTGAGTCACCCCCCTCTGTCCCCCCTCGAGGGGGGATATGGGGGGTGATTACCTCTTCAGTAACCACGCCTTTCACTTCATTAGTTTCCACTATAAAATCAACCACTTTGGTATTAAAATGGATTTCGCCGCCGTATTTCAAAATGGTATTCCTTATCTCCTGAATGAGTTTGGGCAGCTTATTCGTGCCGATATGCGGATGCGCTTCGTACAAAATGTTTTCATGGGCGCCGTGTGCCACCAGTATTTCCAGAATGCGGCGGATGTCGCCGCGCTTTTTGGAACGCGTATACAATTTGCCGTCGCTGTAGGTGCCTGCGCCGCCTTCGCCAAAGCAGTAATTGGAATTTTCGTTGACGCTGTTTTTTTTGTTGATGTCGGCTAAATCACGCCGGCGCTCCCGAACGTCTTTTCCCCGTTCCAGTACGATGGGTTTAATGCCGAGTTCCAGCAAACGCAAAGCCGCGAACAAACCCGCGGGTCCGGCACCAACGACAATCGCCTGTTTGGCTTTTGATACATCATGATAGGCATAGTGGTATTGCAACAAAGGCTCTGGCAGTTCATCCACATACACTTCCACTTGCAGGTTGACTTTGATAGTCCGGGAACGTGCATCGATGCTGCGTTTGAGTAGCCGCACCTGGAAATGATTTTCATCTTTTACTTGCAAATAAGAGGTAAGATATTGATGAAGCTGTACTTCATCATAGCCGATTTCCGGAGGAAGCTGTAATTCAATTATTTTTTTCATAACTGTAGCAGATTTAGTGCTAAAAGTTGAAATTTATACAGGAATATTTTGTTTCGATTGGTAAAAATACCACCCGATAATAGATATTTATTAACTGACCTTACAGTTGTTTAATGAAATCAAATGCTGTTTTAATTCTACTTGGATAATTTAAATCATTTAAAACATCTTCTTCAATAAGAATATGCGGGATATAACTATCACCAATGCATTCATTTGTAGCCGCTGTAAGATTTTTAATAATTTCTGAACATATGCTATTGTTTAAAAATCCAACATAATTATAATGATTATGACAAATTACAATAGAATAGTCAATTACAATTTGGGTAATATCTTTTCTTTGAAAAAGCATACCTTTCTTGTTTTTAAAATTTTTATAGGCAATTAATAATGGTTGGATCATTTTATGAGAATTATTGAACCAAATCATATCTAAATGCTCTGAATCATCTAAACTCATTGAAATCTCATATTCTTGTGCATCAATAGAATATAATTGAATTAAATTTTCTAATTTATTATTAAATTCGGATTGGAAATACAAACTAATGTCTCTTAATTTTATCTGATTTTTCTGAGCTAATACCATCTTTTCAATAAGATTTTCATTTTCTACAGTCATGTCTGGAAACATATCGACTAAAGCATTTGTAACGTCGAATACTACAGGATAAGAATTAACTTTTTTAACATACCACATAGCAACATTCATCACAACTTCATTTTTACTTATAGTTTTATCCTTTTTTAAGAACCTAAGATGAGTAAATAGATTTACTAACAATGCTCTTATTTCATTTCTAGTTGGATAATATTGTTTCATTTTATTTATTATTACAGTTAATAAATATACTTCTAAATCCTCTGGTTTGTTAAAAAAAAACTCAAACAAGGTTAAAGGATTTAGTGCTGAAAGTTTTAGTTGAGATAAGTATTTATTTTACTAAAAACTTATTTACAGCAAGTTTAAATATAAAGGATTAAATGTTAATTTCAAAATCATCAGATGGTTTCGACAATCCAATAAATGCATCAAGATTTGGTTTATTGACATTACTCTTATCTGCTACTATGTACATTTTATAATTATCTAACATAAATTGATACAATTCATAATTATCAGCACCTAGAGAATCAATCCATTTTTCAAAAAAAGCATCACAAAACTTTATCAGATTCTTTACTTTTTGATTAATTAAATTTTTAAGTCTATGTAGTAGTTGAGTAATTTCAGAAAGAGAATATTCGCTATGTATAAACTCTAAAGACCTAATTCTTAAATAAAGTAAAATATAATAATAATTCGGGCGTATACTAGAATTTTCTTCAATAATTTGTAATTCATTTAATATACAATCATAATCATTTTTATAACTATATAGAAACTCATTTCTATTGAAATCTAATTCTATAAATTTGTCAATCATTTTAAAATGGGAAATTAAATTCTCGAAAACTACAAAATGATCATTTTTTAATCCCTTGCTTTCATAATCAGACTCAAATACGATATTAATCAAACTATGTTTTACGTTTTCTAGCAGAATTTCTAACTCATTAGTATTCTTATTACCACGATCATATAGCCAGATATGAAGAAGTTCATGTGTAAATTGTGCATAATTTGGTTCTATAGTATTGGCGTATATACGGTATACTTTTTTACCAAAATCATCAATTCCAATAAAATCCATACACCATGCTCCGTTCATAACAGGTTCATTTTTGCATAGTTCTATGACATTTCCATTAGAATATATTTCATTAAACAACAACTTATTTCTATAATCAATATTTATATTATTTTCATCAAGAAATATACAACTCATGAGTAATTCTTAATACGCTCTTGCAAACAACACCCGTTGTTTACTCGGCTTGCCGGTCAGGATACAGTTGCCGTCTTCCTGCGGGTTGTCGAGCGGAATACAACGGATGGTCGCCTTGGTAAGTTCTTTTATTTTTTCTTCGGTTTCAGGGGTGCCGTCCCAATGCGCTAAAATAAAACCCGGCTGTTCATCCAGCAATTTTTGAAACGTATCAAAATCATCCACTTTCGTGATGTTGGCATCGCGGAACGCTTTCGCTTTGCTGAACATATTTTGCTGAATATCGTCTAGCAGCCCGGAAATCGTCTGCGTCAGATTCTCTACCGGAAAAGAAGCTTTTTCTTTGGTGTCTCTGCGGGCGATTTCCACCACTCCGTTGGCTAAATCGCGCGGACCGATGACGATACGCAACGGAATACCTTTCAGCTCATATTCCGCAAATTTAAAGCCGGGACGTTTCGTTTCGTCGGCGTCTACCATAGCCCGGATACCTGCTTTCGCCAGCTCCTTTTTCAGGTCATTGGCTTTCGCAATCATGCTGTTGGTTTCAGCTTCGTTTTTAGACAGGAACGGAATAATGACCACCTGATGCGGAGCAATTTTCGGAGGAATGATTAATCCTTCATCGTCGGAATGCGCCATAATCAGGGCGCCAATCAGTCGTGTGGAAACACCCCAGGAGGTTGCCCATACATATTCTTCGCTGTTTTCTTTATTGACGAATTTTACGTCAAATGCTTTCGCGAAATTTTGTCCCAGAAAATGCGAAGTGCCGGATTGCAGGGCTTTGCCGTCCTGCATCATCGCTTCAATGGTGTAGGTATCTTCGGCGCCGGCAAAGCGTTCACTTTCCGATTTCACCCCTTTGATGACCGGCAACGCCATATAGTTTTCGACAAAGTCGGCATATACATTAATCATCCGGATGGTTTCTTCGATGGCTTCCTGTTGGGTGGCATGTGCGGTATGTCCTTCCTGCCACAGGAATTCCGCGGTGCGCAGAAAAAGGCGTGTGCGCATTTCCCAGCGCACCACATTTGCCCACTGGTTGACCAGTATCGGTAAATCGCGGTAGGATTGTATCCATTTTTTATAGGTGTTCCAGATAATAGCTTCAGAGGTCGGACGCACCACCAGTTCTTCTTCCAGTTTTGCCTCCGGATCCACGATGAGTTTTCCCGGATGGTCCGGGTCTGTTTTCAGACGATAGTGGGTAACGACGGCGCACTCTTTCGCGAAACCTTCCGCATTTTTCTCTTCTGCTTCAAACAGGCTCTTGGGAACAAACAGGGGAAAGTAGGCATTCACATGTCCGGTTTCCTTAAACATGCGGTCTAGGACATCCCGCATATTTTCCCAAAGCGTATAGCCGTAAGGCTTAATGACCATGCATCCGCGTACCGCCGAATAGTCTGCCAGTCCGCCCTTTAAGACAAGGTCGTTATACCATTCCGAGTAATTTTCTGCTCTGCTTGTTATTCCTTTGCTCATTTCTGAATAATTAGTTGTTAATTAACACACTTTGGTATGCTTTTTGAAACTTAAATAGTGTAATTTTCGTTTTCAAAGGTAAGGGTTTTAAGATTGCCATAAAATTAAAAATTAACACATGAAAAATATTTTCTATATCGTTTTTTTAAGCCTCTTGGCATACCCTGCGGGATTTATTTTTGCTCAGGATGATGTATATGACGCACCGAGGGTGAAAGAGGTGAAAGTAAAGAAAACACCGGTACAGACGCCGGCTGAAAATGTCGAAAAAACGGTTCCGTACTATGACGAAGAAAAACAGGGTTCACGCAAACCGGCACCGGCAGCGACAGATAATCAAAATAACAGTGAACGCTATTCCGAGGAATACAGTGATGATTTTGGCGGTGGATTTGGATATACAGACCGGATAAGACGTTTTCATAATCCATCCATTCAGTTCAGTTTCGGCTGGAATAACTGGTACAACAATTACTACAGTCCCTGGGAATCTTATTACAACAATTACGGATGGAACAACTGGAACAGTTTTTCATTCACCCCGAGTTGGATGTACACGTACAGTGATTTCTATAATCCATTCTGGCCGAACACACAGATTATCATCATCCAGCAACCGTGGATAAACAGTTGGTACAATACCGGGTTTTATAATCCGTGGAACAGCTGGAACAACTGGAGTTGGAACAATTATAACAATTGGGGGTGGAGCGGATTTTCACCCTGGTGTTCCGGTATAATTTATAACAACGCTTTTCCGAATTACGGAGGCTATTATGATTACAACAGGAAGAATGTAATCTATACGCCAAGGACAGGCGGTTTCTACAATAATACCAACAATGCAACGAATAGCAATTACCACAACTATAATTCGCCTTCGAATAACAACAACACACCCGGTGTGATTAAGAACACACCTTCCGCTCCTGTTAATAAATGGAATAAACCTGCACAGCAACAACCGAATTCCACGTATCCGGATGTGTATAAATACAACAGAAATAATCCTGACAACAGAGGTAATGATTACGACAAGGGAAATACACTTCCGCCTTCCAATAATAATGGATGGAATAAAGGAAATAATTCCAACAGCAATGACAATAACGGCGGAATCAAAATAGGAACCAGGCCAAAATAACTTCAATCTCACTGTAATGCTAAAACACGTTTATTTATTTTGCATTCTTTCCTCTACTGTCTATTTATCCATTGCGCAAACTGATGTGGATGCCCTTCGGTATGGCACAACAAGCACACAAGGGAGTGCGAGGAATATTGCGCTCGGAAATACGATGGGTACTATCGGAGCGGAAATCACTTCGCTTTCTACCAATCCCGCCGGCATAGCCAAATTCAGCAGCAGTGAGTTTATTGTAACTCCTGCCATTCCGATAAACCGCTCTTCATCCACCTATCTCGGAAATACCACCAAAGACGGAAAAGTAGCTTTTCAGTTGGCGAATATCGGATTGGTGGTCATGAAAAGAAATACAGAGACCACTGTTAAAAAGAAGTGGGGCGGTATAAAATTCGGGTTTGCCTTAAATCGTTTAGCGGATTACAACGATCAATATTTCTTCGGTGGCTACAACGATAAAAACAGTTTACTGAATGCCTATTGGGAGAAGCTATCCGATAAAAATGTCATACAATCCGAAGCGGATGCAAAAACTAAATATCCTTTTGATGCGAGTATTGCCTACCAGCTGGACTTGCTGACCTCTGATACATTGGGCAATTTTTATACCGCCACCAACAATGGAAATGTGCAGCAGGATTTTACCATCCGTAAAAGCGGCGGGTTCAATGAGGTGGCCTTAGGGGTGGCGACCACTTACAACGAAAAGCTGATGATAGGCGCTTCATTGGGTATTCCTATCGTTAACTATACGGAAAGAATCATGCTGAAGGAAACCGACAGCAGGGATTCTGCTTTTGATTTGAATTCTTTCACTGTTGAAACATATACTCATACCCGGGGCGCCGGCATCAACTTTAAGGTGGGTATTATTGCGATGCCTATCACCAATCTGCGGTTGTCGCTGGCCTTCCAGACTCCGGGTATCCTGTTTATGAATGATGCCTACATTACCAATATGGAAGTGGATTATGCCAGCAATTCCGTGATTGTTACCGGTGAGTCGCCGGAAGGCGCTTCCAGGTACAAGTATGTACAGCCCTGGCGTATGACTGCCGGTGTCGGCTATATTCACAAATATGGTTTAGTGTCTGTTGAATACGACCTGAGCCATGCCGGTGATTCCAAATTTAAATTCGATGAGAATGATGCGAAAGCGTATGAAAATTATGTCAACGACCGGATAAAATCCAAATACGGAACATTTCATACCATTAAGTTCGGAGCTGAATTTAAGTATGATCCGATTCGCATCAGAGCCGGAATTCAATACCGCTCTTCACCCTTTAAAAGCTCTGCTGCCCCCACGGGAGTCGGCACCTACAGCCTTACTTATTCAGCAGGTTTCGGATACAGAGGCAACCATTTTTTTGCGGATATTGCCTATGTACAAACGAATACCAAAGAATTATTTGTGCCGTATCAGTTAAGCACGGAAGCCTGGAATCCGGTTCCTGCTGCTACGTTGACCACAAAAAAACCTGCTATAGTATTTACTGTCGGTTATAAACTATAACTTTGGTTCAAATCTATTTTTATTTTGAAACAACCTCCTACGTGGAAATGGAAGCTGGCGCAAACACTGGAATACAAGTGGTGGCAGCGTTATCTGCAACATAAAAATGCCGATGAGTACCTCCGGTGGAAAGAGGCGTACTGGCAAAAATTATTGCAGACTATTTCAAAATATGTTTCAGCGCCGGAAGGGAAGGATATACTGGATGCAGGGTGTGGTCCGGCAGGTATTTTTATCGCGTTAAAAGGAAACAGGGTGGATGCGATAGACCCGTTGCTGGATAAATATCAACAGCTCCCGCACTTTCAGCCGCAGCGTTTTTTCTGGACAGATTTTAAAAATATTCCGATTGAATCCCTGGATGAACCGGAAAAGTACGATGTCATTTTTTGCATGAATGCCATCAATCATGTGAATGATGTAGCTCTCTGTTACGCTAATCTGGTGAAGGCATTAAAGCCAGGCGGAATTATTGTCATTTCTACGGATGCCCATAAATACTCGTTTTTGAAAAAAATTTTTCAGGCATTGCCAGGCGATATGCTCCACCCGGTTCAGTTGGATATTCAGGAATACGATAAATTGCTGACGGACAGGAAAATCGCCATTCTGGAAAATATACGCTACAAAAGTGAATTGATTTTTGATTACTATATTACTATCGGGAAGAAAAACCGGGATGCGTAATTTTACTGTTTCACAGCAGGTAGAATTTCTTTCTTTATCAGGTAAAAACTGTTGTCAGTGACACGGACTTTTGAAAAACCCAGTGAATCATATCGGATTAAAAAATCCTGCCAGTCTTTGTCTGTATGGTAATCCCGCTGATTGCTGATGTCATCGTCCACTACAATGAGATTGAAATGATGGTCGTTCAGGAACGTATAAAAATTAATATTGAAGGTGACGTTGTTGAATCCGATAAATTTATCAAAATAACTGGTGTTTCTGGATTTGTATGCGGAGAACATCAGGATATCGCAATTCAACGATTTTATCGTGTCACTGTCGTTTAACTTCAACGCATTTAACTGATTCACTTTATCAATGATATGCCTGTCTTTAAAGGACTCTTTCAGTAGGCTGTTTTGAGCGGGGAGTGGAGTAATCAGGATAAAAAGTAAGGCGACGTGGAAAGAAAGGTAGGTCAGGAAAGCAGAGTGTTTGTTTTCTGCTTTTGGAACGCTGAAAGAAATGAACAGCAGGGCAATCAGTAAGGCAAAGGCGGGTAGTTCCAGCGATATATAATGATACCGCGTTGTGATAATCAGGATGGAGAGGGCGTTCGGAATCAGGAGCAGTAGGCAAACAACTAATGTGAAGTCGTATTTTCTCAGGCGTTGAATAAACGTATTGAATTGAAGCCTGTAGTTTTTAAAATAATAGTAGCCGGTTCCTGCTATTGAAATTAAAAACAATACCGAGGAAAGAATCGACTGTTTCAGAAGGGAAACCGGGATGAAAGTGGGTATAATCAGGTGGGTAAAAATCCAGATGTAATCCCGGATGTTGGAGAATACATGCTTCAAAAACAAGCCAGGGTTTGCCATCAGTGCTTCTGCAGGTGAAGAGACATTTCCGAATGATTCTTTCAGAATATGGAACCAGTTGGACCAGGCGTTTTCTGACGAATGATGCCATTTCACATAATTGAGCGCATACGAACTTCCGAATGCCAGCAGCTGCTTGCCGTTCTGGTTTTTGAATGGGAATCCAATCCAAAAAGAGATTGCGGCGAACATAAGGAGTAATAATAGAAAAAGTCCTGCTTTTTCAGGTTTCCGGCCTTTGTAAAATTGGTATAGATAATTGACAACAATAAAAATGAAAAACAATAAAAACGAAAATTTATATTCCGGCCGGATATAGTAAGAGATGAACAGGAAAAAGGCGATGAGTATATTTCTGGTTTCTTTATGAAGTCCGGATGCAGCAAGCGCCAAAATAATGATTTGCACCAGATCCATAAAGATGACCACTTTAGGTGCCATGGGTAAATTGAACTGGCTGTATAATATAAGGAATGAAAGCAGGAAAGCGAACAATGGTTCCAGTTTCAGCTTTAGCAGAAGCCAGAACAGGGCACAGGGAAACAGGATGGTCAGAATTTTAAAATTCAGGAACATCAGGTGTGTGTTGTTATCTGCGATATGACTCAGCAGATAGTACCAGGAGGTATACAGCGGTGCGTATTCAATATTGAGTTGCCGTTTGATACCGGCTAACAGGTAATTGTGTTCGTCCACCAGGCAAATGTCCAGTACATCATACAACCCATGCGTCAGCTTAAAGCAACAAACAAGAAGTATTGCAAAGAAAAAAAAGGACTGCCGTTGTTTGGAAACATTCATTATTAAACGACTCTGATTAAGTTGTATTCTTTTTTCCCCTTCCGTACTACGAGGTAGTTTCCGTGAATCAGCTGGTCGGTCTGGATGGTGCCATTGATATCCGCATATTTTTCCATGTTGATGGCGATTCCGTTTGCCTGCACCAATTTACGCGCTTCCCCTTTGGATGGAAGGATGGTCGTTTCCTGCGCCAGCATATCCAGAATGTTTATACCGCCGGATAGTTTGTCTTTAGACAGTGTGAAGGTTGGAACGCCGTCAAAAACATCCAGAATCTGGGAGTCGTTTAATTGTAATAGATTTTCTTTGGTGGCTTTGCCGAACAGAATTTCTGAAGCCTTGATGGCTTGCTGCAAGTCTTCTGCACTGTGCACCCTGGCGGTAATCTCTTCCGCCAGCGTTTTTTGAAGGATACGAAGATGCGGATTTGCCGACTGTTCCATTTCCAGGTTTTCTATTTCTTCTTTTCCTTTCATGGAAAATACCCGGATCCAGCTTTTTACATCCTCGTCGGCGGCATTCAGCCAGAATTGATAAAATTTGTAGGGCGATGTTTTTTTTGCATCCAGCCATACATTGCCGCTTTCTGTTTTTCCGAATTTGGTACCGTCTGCTTTCTTAATCAATTGAGTAGTGATGGCATAAGCCTCACCGCCTTCCTTCTTTCGGATAAGTTCTGTGCCGGTAACAATATTTCCCCATTGGTCGCTGCCGCCTAACTGCAATTTTACACCGTGATTTTTCCAGAGATAGTAGAAGTCATAGCCCTGCACCAGCTGATAGCTGAATTCTGTGAACGACATGCCGTTTTCCAGCCGGTTTTGGACGGAGTCTTTTCCCATCATGTAGTTTACGGTGATGTGTTTGCCAACATCGCGGATAAAATCCAGAAATGAAAAGTTTTTGAACCAGTCGTAATTATTGACGATTTCCGCCGAGTGGACACCGCAGTTAAAGTCGAGGAATTTTTCCAGTTGTTTGCGCTGCCCGTTCAGGTTGTATTGCAGTTCATCTTCTGTGAGCAAATTCCGTTCAGCACTTTTACCGCTCGGATCGCCTACCATCCCCGTAGCGCCGCCCACCAGCGCGATGGGTTTATGTCCGCATTTCTGGAAATGCAGCAAGGTCATCACCTGTACCATATTGCCAATACCCAAGGAATCGGAGGTAGGGTCGAAACCGATGTAACCTTTCACCATCTCTTTGTTTAATAATTGTTCGGTTTCCGGCATGATATCGTGCAACATTCCGCGCCATCTGAGTTCTTCTACAAAATTCATTTTAAGTGCTTTCTTTGCGCAAAAATACGAATTGAGTCAAGAGTAATGTGAATAAAAGCAGAATTTTTACGAATATTGAAAAAAACAGTGATGAGCGCGGATAAAAAGCGTTGATATTAACTTATATATTACAAAAATTTTGGGTAAATTTACGGTTGGACTATATTGATACAATACTATTTTTAATGAATCGTTTTAATTAACATGATGCGAAAACTCAAAAAAGAACTGCTTTCTGTTATTCTGTTTAGTTGTATATCCTTCCTGACTATTGCCCAGACGACTCCCAAATACAGTAATGATTTCATGTACATTGGTGTAGGGGCGCACAATTTTGGAGTGGGGAATGCCGTAGTGGCTACAACGAGTGACATAACGGCGGGATACTGGAATCCGGCAGGACTTGTCCGTATTCCCACGAATATACAGTTCAGTTTCATGCACAATGAGTATTTTGCCGGAATCGCCAAATTTGATTACGCGGGAATCGCTTTTCCGTTAGACAGCAACAAACATGCTTTTGCCATCAACTTCATGCGTTTTGGTGTGGATGATATTCCGAATACCCTCAATTTGCTGGATGCGGATGGTTCCATCAACTACGATAATGTCAGGAGTTTTTCTGTCGGAAATTACGGTATCTTGTTGTCTTATGCACGTACCATCATCCCTAATTTATCCATAGGGGTTACGGCCAAGGTGGTTCACAACAGGGCAGGAGGTTTTGCAAAATCCTGGGGCTTTGGGATGGATGTAGGTGCTATGTACACTATTAAAGACTGGAAGATAGGATTAACCGTGAAAGATATTACTACGACTTTCAATGCCTGGTCTTTTAAATTTACGGATAAAGAAAAAGAGATACTGGCGCAGACGGATAATGTTATTCCAAAAAGTTCTACAGAGATTACACTTCCCAGAATACAGTTCGGTGTAGCTTATTGTAAGACCTTCAAAGATAAAATCGAACTGACCGCATCCCTGGATTGGGAATTAACAACAGACGGAAAGAGAAATACGCTGATATCTACCAGAAAAGTCAGTTTAGACCCGAGAATCGGTGTGGAATTGGGATTGTGGAAAATATTTTATGTCAGAGGGGGAGTTAATAATTTTCAGCGAGAGGTCAATATAAAAACGGGAAAGAAAGTATTTACCGTTCAGCCAAATTTAGGAGTTGGTTTGCGTTTCAGAAATATTGTTTTTGTGGATTATTCCTACACAGATGTTGGAAAAGCCTCCGAGAGCCAATATTCACATGTAGTTTCATTAAAGGTGGGAATCAATAAGCGCAAACGCAAACCCAATGCTGAATTGATAAACGCTCCTGAGCCTGAACCGGAAAAAATTATAACGCCGGCAGAACAGACTCCGGCACCTGTATCACCTGAGCAAAACAAGGCAGAATGATAAAAAGAGCAGCATATATTATTTTCCTGTTGAGTTGCTTTACCCTGTCGAAAGCGCAACCCTACGGCAATGAGTGGATTGATTATTCCAAAGTCTATTATAAGTTTAAGATTGGTAAAACCAGCTTATACCGAATTTCCTTTTCCTCTTTGTCGGCACTCGGTATTCCGAGCAGTCAGCTGAGAGGAACCGATTTTAAGATAATCAGAAACGGACAGGAAGTACCGTTATATGTATCTTCCAACGGGCAATTTGGAGCCAGTGATTATATAGAGTTTTACGGAGAGAAGAACGACGGGAAACCGGATTCTGCATTATACAAAAACCCCAATAATCAGCCTACCACACTTTATAATATTTTCAGTGATACCGCAACGTTCTTTCTTACCCTGGATCCGTTCAGTATTAATGCGCGTATCATCCAGCAGAACAATGATATTGGATTGCCGCCACCAAAAGAAGAATATTGTTATCATACGGTCAGTACTTATGGAACGGGAATCACTCCGGGCATTCCGGCTTCACCCTATTTCCGGCAGTTATACAATTCCGACTTTGATATCGGAGAAGGATTTTCTTTAGGTGAGATAGTTGGAGAAAACGGCTCCATGAAATTCCTGGTTCCCAATTACGTCTACAAAAGCCCGGATGTCGATGCATACCTGACGGCAAGGATCACTTTTTTTGAAGGCCCTCACAAAATGAGATTCAGACGTTCAACTCTCTTTGACACGACAGAGTTTTTCTTTGGACCTGGCGTTAAAACGTTAAATTATTCCTTTAATAGTCAGATAATGGATAATGGACTAGAAGGTGCAGGAGGTTCTTTCACTGACATGCAAACGAGCGCATCTAAATCCTATTTAGTCGGTGCCTCCGTTCAATATCCCAGGTACTTCAATTTTGACAATCAGTCCAAATTTGAATTTGGGATACTCAAAAAAGAAGGAGTCTATTTTGAAATCAGAAATTACAATAACCTGGGCACCAATCCGGTCCTGTATGATTTAAAAAATAATTACCGGTATGTGGGTGTGGTGGATTCGGTTGTCAAGTTTAATTTGGGCGCCACCGTAAAAGATAAGGACAGGTTGTTGTTGTCTTCACAGGCTGCAACGGATATACCCTATATTACATCCTTCTCACCGGTTACATTCTCCAGTTTTCTCAATTCAGCCAGACAAGGGAATTACCTGATAATCACCAACAAAAAACTAAGATCCAGTGTTAACGGAACCAACTACGTGGAAGAATACAGAAAATACAGGTCGTCGGTTAGCGGCGGCGGATATAATGCGCAGATCTATTATATTGATGAATTAAATGATCAGTTTGCATACGGGATTAGTCAGCATCCATTGGCCATCAGAAATTTTGTGAATTTTGCACTGGATAAATTTTCGGATAAACCACAGTTGGTTTTTATTATCGGTAATGGTTTTGAATACACATACAGTTTCCGTAACCAGGGTATCATTGACAGGTCTTTGGTGCAGACTTATGGAGAACCGGCATCTGATAACTTACTGACGGCCAGATCCGGGCTGCTCAATTACCCTCAGATAGGTATAGGCCGGCTCGCAGCTTTAAGAGGAGACGATATAAAAGTGTATCTAGACAAGGTGACGGAATATGAATCTGTTTTGAATGATACCTCCGGTTTGTCACAAACACCATTTAATAAATCCTGGATGAAGAATGTACTCCATCTGGGTGGCGGAAATAATAATTTCGAACAACAGCTCTTCAGGTCTTATCTGGAAAATTATAAGGATGTGATTGAGTCTCCAAGGTATGGCGCAAGAGTAGCCAGCTTGTTTAAAAATACGACGGATCCGATACAGATTGCCCAAAATATATTTTTGGACTCATTAATCAATACAGGCGTTTCTCTCATCACTTTCTTTGGTCACTCTTCCACGACAACACTTGATTTTAATCTGGAACCGGAGCGGTTTGACAATAAAGGTAAATACCACCTGATGCTTTCTAATGGATGTTTTGTAGGTAGTATATTCCTGGACCCTTTGTATACTAACACATACAGCAGCAGGTTTGTATTGACGCCCAATAAAGCCGCAATCGGATATATCGCCCCAATTACTTACGCCATATCCTCCAACCTGAATGCTTATTCCACCGAGTTCTATAACAGGTTTTCCAATACGATGTATAATGAACGCATTGGGGATATTTTAAAAGAAACGACAAAACGCTTAGTGCAAAACGGTGGTGATTTGAATCCTATGATCGGCCACCAGATGATTTATCACGGAGATCCGGGATTAAGAATTAACTCGCACTCAAAACCGGATTATTATATTGATCAGGCCAGTATTGTTTTCGAACCGCAAAACATCAATGCGGCAACAGATTCGTTCTTAATCAAGGTGGTTGTCAGAAATTTAGGTGCTGCGGTTCCTGATTGGTATGTGGTCAATGTAGACAGAGTATTTCCAAACGGACAGATTCAGTCGACGAAAGTAACACTACCAAGCGCCAGAAATGTCGATACCGTTTATCTATGGATCCAGTCGGACAGGTTGAATGGACCCGGACTGAATACATTTAAAATCAAGGTAGATTATACGGATGCGATTGCCGAATATTCTGAAACGAATAATGAAGTCACGGTTACCAAGCTCATCCAGGCGGATGACATCATTCCTGTTTTTCCGTACGAATTCTGTATGGTGAACGATCCGAATTTCGAACTGGTATTTTCTACAGCCAGTCCGTTCGCCGCTTCGAAACAATATCTCTTTCAGATTGATACGACGGAGTTGTTCAATAGTCCCTTACTGACACAGGTACGCCTTACTCAACCGGGAGCAACGATAAAATGGAAACCGAACATTCCTCTCATTCAAAATAAAGTGTATTACTGGAGAGGAACATTGGATACTGTTCCGGGAAGTCCGGCTAACTGGAAAGCCAGCTCATTTTTATACAATACTTCTCTGTCAACAGGATGGAACCAGTCGCATTATTTTCAGTACTTGAAAAATTCATTCAGCACACTGAATTTAAAAAATGACAGATTATTTCATTATCCCAATACTACCAGAGAACTTAAAATCAGGAATATGCTGCAATATGATCAGGAGGTGGTGGTTTACTGGGATGGTTATCTGATTGCAAGAAACGCTTGGTCCAGAAGAGGTTTTATTTTCTTTGTATATGATGCTAACACTGGCCAAAACTGGCAGACTTACCAGATTGGTACCACCTGCAGAGGTCCGTATAATGATATAACCTGTAACCGATATCCGACGAACGTTATCGAGTTTATAACGAATGATTTAAATACCGGCAAACAGGAAAGACAGCATGTCATAGATTTTATCAATTCCATACCATGTAATGCTTATGTACTGGGATATAGCTTCTTTAATGCAGCTTACTCACAGTGGTCAACGGATAGTACGCAACCGGGCGATATAACACTCTTTAAAGCATTTGAAGATTTGGGTGTATCGAAAATCAGACAGCAGCAGGATAATGTTCCTTTCTCTTTTTTCGTTCAAAAATGCAATCCATCCTTCAATCCGATACAGATTCAACGGTTTCCTCCGCAGATAATTGATACTTCTTTTACTTTCAGCGGAACCTGGACCAAAGGGAATATGGAGTCCACTATAATAGGACCTGCCAAAGAATGGAAAGACTTTAGTATGGACTGGCATTCATTGGAGCCAAACTCTTTCGACGGAGGTACAGCGTATCTATATGGCTATGATACGATTGGTGTCAGGACATTACTCAGAGATGATTTGTTTAAAGGGGCAGTCACGCCATTATCCATAGATGCAAAACGCTATCCGTTCCTGCAAATGCAATGGTTGACAAGAGATGATTCATTGGGGACTCCTCCGCAGATGGATCACTGGAGATTGTATTATGATAAGGCGCCGGAGGCAGTGGTGAATCCGACCATTCATTTTGCAAAATCCAGAGATACAATTTTATCCGGAGAAAATTTCAATATGTCTGTAGCAGTTGAAAACGTCACGCCAATCAATATGGATAGTTTACTGGTTCGTTTTGTTATTAAGACTGCATCTAATAATATTACCACAATCTACAAGAGATTTGCCCCGTTACCCGGAAAATCCAATTACAATATTGAGTTCAATTATGATTTTCCAGGATTTAATTTCTTTGGCTTAAATTATATCACCGTTGAGGTCAATCCGGATGAAGACCAGCCTGAGCAGTTCCACTTCAATAACTTTGCGGAGTTTACAGTCTTTGTTGATAAAGACAGAATAAATCCTTTATTTGATGTGACGTTTGATGGCAGGCATATAACAGATGGTGAATACGTATCTTCCAGTCCTGAGATTCTTTTCAGGCTGAAAGATGAAAATAAATATCTGGCGCTGAATGATACTTCCGAGTTCCTCATTTATATGTTTTATCCGAACGATCCTACCAATCCGGTACAGATTGCCCGCAATCAGGCGGATGTCACTTATATACCGGCTAATCCTGCGAACCTGACCAGAAACAATGAGGCACGCATGATTTATAAACCGACATTGCCGGATGGAACTTATGAAATTCGTGCACAGGGAATTGACAGAAGTAAGAACGATGCCGGAAAATATGATTACCGTATCAAGTTTAAAGTGGATTCCAAGCCATCCATCACCAATGTATTGAATTATCCGAATCCGTTTTCCACGTCCACTCAGTTTGTATTTACCATTACTGGTGCTGTGGTTCCGGAACAACTAATCATTCAGATATTCAGCGCCAGCGGTAAGGTGGTGAAAGAAATAACCCGCGAAGAATTGGGTAATCTGCATATTGGTAACAACCTGACGGATTACAAATGGGATGGTACAGATAATTATGGAGATCGACTGGCAAACGGCGTCTATTTCTATAGAGTGATGACCAGAAATATTGACGGTACGACGACTGAAATCAAGCAGTCCAATATTGATAAATACTTCAAACATGGATACGGTAAATTGTATATCATCCGTTAAAATTAATATTCAACAACAGCAAAGCTAATCCATGTGGTTAGCTTTTTTTATAAAAAGTTTTTTATGTATAGAATATATCAGATAGATGCCTTTACCGATAAAGTTTTTAAAGGCAATCCCGCAGCGGTGGTCCCGCTGGAGAAATGGCTGCCAACAGATGTAATGCAACGGATTGCAGCGGAAAATAATTTGGCAGAAACTGCTTTCTTCGTGAAAGAAGCGGACCGGTACCACATCAAATGGTTTACCCCTTCTGTAGAGATTGAATTGTGCGGACATGCCACATTAGCTTCTGCTTATGTGATATATAATTACCTGAATTATGAAAAAGAGGACATTCATTTTACCTGTCAGGTCGGAGATTTATTCGTCAGAAAGAATGAAGATTGGATTGTTTTGAATTTTCCGTCTATAGAAACACAGATAATAAAAAATATCCCCTCAGTTTTATCACAGGCCATTGGTATGCATCCGGTGGCTTTGTATGATTCTAAAACAAAATGGATGGCTCTGTTGCCGGACGAAGCTGCCGTGGCAGATTGCAGGCCTGATTTCAGTTTAATAAATCAATTGGAAAAAAATCTGATTATTACAGCAAAAGGAAAAGAAGTTGATTTCGTATCCCGCTTTTTTGCGCCTCAATCCGGCATTGATGAAGACCCGGTGACAGGCTCCGCGCATTCGGTATTGATTCCATTCTGGTCCAATAAATTAAACAAGGTTGAACTGACGGCAGCTCAACTGTCCCAACGAACAGGATTTTTGAAATGCACCTTTCTTGGTGAACGAGTAGAGATGAGCGGACAGGCGGTTTGTTATTTGATTGGCGATATTTTTATCTGAAGTGCATACCGATTAATGGTGATGTTTCCTATCTTAGTAGGATGAAGCGATTATACATCTTAGTTCTACTATCAGGCATGGTTTTTTCCTGCAAAAAGGAAAATACGACCAACGCAGTTTATGATGATTCAAGTATCATTCAGGATCAATTCGGAAGACAACTGATTTTACATGGGCTAAATACCTCTTCCAGTGCAAAAGGAGGAGATTATCAACCCTGGATTACAGAGTCTGATGTTGCAAGAGAAGATTCAGCTTTTGGTTTCAATTTTGTTCGTTATCTGACCTCCTGGGCTGCAGTTGAACCGGAAAGAGATGTATATGATGAAAATTATTTGAATGAGCTTGAAAGGCGTGTGAACTGGTATACCTCAAAAGGTATGTATGTGATGATAGATATGCATCAGGATATTTACGGTGCCGCAGTGGGCGGGAATGGCGCACCGGAATGGGCGTGTATTACCAATGGAGCTGCTCCTATAGACTTACCGGGTGGTACACCATGGTGGTTGAAAAATATAGATCCGGCAGCTATTGCCGCATGGCGTAATTTTTGGGAATACCGTAATTACAAATTTTTGCAGGACCATTATATTGCTGCCTGGCTGAAGATCGCTGCTCGCTTTAAAAATAATCCAAACGTAATCGGATATGATTTGATGAATGAACCATGGGGAGGAGACATTATTAAGGTGTTCCTTACAGGAGAGTTTGAACGCATAGAATTAACGGCATTTTACAAACGATTAATTCCGGCATTACGTAGCGTTGAACCTGATAAATACCTGTTTTTTGAGCCGCTGCCTGCTCCGGTTACATTTGGTTTGGCGACCAATTTAACAGATGTAACGGATACACGGTCTTCACAAAGACTTGTATATGCACCACATTGTTATCCCTATGAGACCCATGAAGGTCTTGGCTATACAAGCACGTCCAAACAACAATTGAAAGACTGGGAACGCGAAAGAAAGAAAGATGTCCAGCGGTTCGGTAGCAGTCCATTGTTAACAGGTGAGTTTGGATTAACTCCCTCACAAGCCGGTTTTGATCAGTACCTGGATGATTTCAGTGCAATGTCTGACAGAAACCTATGGCACTGGAGTTATTGGAGCAGTGACCGGGGAGGCTGGGGCCCAACGAATCCGGACAACTCTGAATCACCGATTTTGCCTCACTTGATTAGAACATATCCGAAAGCAACTGCCGGAAAAATCCAATCATTCAACTTCGATCCGGTGAGCAAACTATTTACAATGACATTTGTATCGAATACATCCATTACTGAACCAACAGAAATATTTATTCCTCGGAGATTCTATCCAAATGGATGGACGTTGACAGTAGGCGGAACTACGAAGTACTCACAATCTTTCAATGAAACGGAACAAGTCCTTAATTTTTCTACAACAGAAAATAATAAAATAATCAGTATCGAGATTACTCCGAAATAATAGCCTGGAAAATGAAACGACAGGAAATAATATCATCAGTAATGCTTGCTGTATTGATTTTTATCTTAGGATGTAAAAAAGGAGATACGCCAAACCATTCCTATCTGGATTCTAATGTATTTCAGGACAGTTATGGAAGAACGCTTATTTTTCATGGCGCCAGTTTGTATACCAATGATGAACCCGGAGGATATATACGATACAATTCAAACGGCGCAAAACGACTCATAAATGATTGGGGATTGAATTCTGTCAGAATGTTTTGGAACTGGAATGCCCTGGAGCCGGATAGCGCGGTGTTTTCTGCGGATAAATTAGAAACAATTGTTCGGGTGGTGGAAAATTTCACTAATGAGGGGGTCTATGTGGTATTGGCCGTAAATGGTACCGCTACCAGCAGCCAGCATCTGATAACGGGCACCTGGCAGGCTCCCGCCGGAGGGGCTACCAATAATCCTGCATTGCCAGGAGCTTTAAATCCTGCTGTGCAGGAATCCATGCGAAGATTCTGGGATTACAAGAATTACGCATACTTACAGGATGAATTTATCAAAGCCAGTAAGTACCTGGCACTGCGGCTGAAAAACAATCCGTATGTGTTGGGGTATGATATCATCAACGAACCCTGGGGTGACGGGCTGATAAGCACAGTCTTAAATGTCAATCTGGAAACGCAACTGTTACCCGGCCTTTATCAGCGCTATATTGAAGCCATGAGGGAAACAGAGAATGATAAATATCTTTTCTTTGAACCCAGTGTGTTGTTTAATATAAAAGAGGTGGCTAATTTTCAGACAAAACTGCCAGTAATAAACGATACCAGAATGGGCGTAAAACATTTGGCATTTGCACCTCATTGTTATCTGGCCGATGAAAGAACAAATACGATTAAGAACAGTTATGATTCCTATCTGGGGATGCTAAAGAAAAATTATACTGCGATACAACAAAAACAACAGGTGCCCGTCTATATCGGCGAATGGGCCAATATAGACTACACGAAATTTGTAGATTGGGAAAATTACCTCCATCAACACATGGCTGCATTCGATGATATAAAAGCCAGCTGGTCGTATTTTTCTTACATACCGGGCGAAAATAATCTGGTAAAAGGGGATGATGTGACTGAAAATCCCACCGCAAATACCATTGCCAGGGTATATCCCAGAGCCACTTCAGGAGAGTTGCTTTCTTTTAGCTATCAGCCGGATGCAAAAGTGTTCCGTATGTCGTTTATCAACGATGCATCCATCTCCCAACCAACAGAGATTTTTATTCCAAAACGCCATTACCCGAATGGCTACAACCTGTCGGTAACTGGAACCACTGATTATACAGCGGAGTTCGACACGATGAAAAACATTCTGAAATTAAAGGTGAATGAAAATAAGGAAATCAGCATCGGGATAACAGCTAAGTAAGCAGGCTAAATTTCATTATCGGGTAACTTACAACTTGTAACTCTTCCGTATCTTTACCGAATGTCAACAACAGGTTTTTCAATCTCGTTTGAAGAGTTGGTGCAACAAGAGTCAACTCAGAAAAAGATATCACCTTATTTGCCCCACCAGCATTACGCAGCAGGGATACCACCGTTTTTGCGCGGACCTTATTCGTCCATGTATGTTACACAACCCTGGACCATACGTCAGTATGCCGGTTTCTCTACTGCAGCGGCTTCCAACGCGTTTTATAAACGCAACCTGGCAGCAGGTCAAAAAGGGTTGTCTGTTGCATTCGATCTGCCCACTCATCGGGGGTACGATTCCGACCATGAGCGTGTTGCCGGTGATGTGGGAAAAGCAGGTGTCGCAATTGATTCTGTCGAGGATATGAAAATTCTGTTCGACGAAATTCCGTTGGATAAGATATCTGTCTCTATGACGATGAACGGGGCGGTGTTGCCTATACTCGCATTTTACATCGTAGCGGCGGAAGAACAGGGCGTTGATCAGCAATTTTTAAGCGGCACTATCCAAAATGATATCTTAAAGGAATTCATGGTGCGGAACACTTACATCTATCCACCGCAGACTTCCATGAAAATTATATCGGATATCTTTAAGTATACGAGTAAACATATGCCCAAATTCAACTCTATTTCCATCAGTGGTTATCATATGCAGGAAGCAGGTGCCACGCCTGAAATTGAATTGGCATATACGTTGGCAGATGGACTGGAATATATTCGCACAGGGATAGCCGCCGGATTGGCCATTGACGATTTTGCTCCCCGTCTGTCGTTCTTTTGGGCGATAGGCATGCAGCATTTCAAAGAAATTGCCAAAATGCGTGCTGCCCGGATGTTATGGGCTAAGATAGTAGCACAATTTAATCCTGTTTCGGACAAAAGCCTTGCGCTGCGCACCCACTGCCAGACAAGCGGCTGGAGTTTGACGGAGCAAGACCCTTTTAATAATGTGACACGAACCTGCATTGAAGCGCTGGCTGCAGTGTTGGGTGGCACGCAGTCTCTGCATACAAATGCGTTGGATGAAGCCATCGCGTTGCCGACGGATTTTTCTGCTAAGATAGCACGGGATACTCAACTCTATTTGCAAAAGGAAACAGATATCTGTAAAACGGTAGATCCCTGGGCCGGCTCGGAATATGTAGAAAAACTGACAGATGAAATAGCCAGAAAAGCCTGGGAGCTGATAGCGGAGGTGGAAAGCTACGGTGGTATGACAAAAGCCATTGAAGCAGGTATTCCGAAAATGCGTATTGAAGAGGCAGCCGCCCAAAAACAGGCCCGCATTGACAGTGGACAAGACCTGATTATTGGCGTCAATGTATTTAAAACAGCGGAAGAAAAGGAAATAGATATCTTGGATATAGACAATTCCGCTGTACGTGAAAATCAAATTTCCCGGTTAAAGGAATTGAAATCCGGACGAAATGAAGAGGCAGTAAATGAAATACTAAATAGGTTGACACAGGCGGCTCAGCAAGGTGACGAAAATTTATTGTCATTAAGTGTGGAAGCCGCGAGAAGGCGCGCCACCTTAGGCGAAATTTCATTAGCTTTAGAAACTGTTTTCGGAAGATACAAGGCTACCATTCGAAGTATAGCAGGCGTTTACTCTTCAGCGATAAAGATGAATACTAACTTTCAACAGGCAAGGGAAATGGCGGATACTTTTGCTGCAAAAGCGGGCAGAAGGCCGCGCATCATGGTGGCAAAAATCGGTCAGGACGGACACGACCGAGGTGCAAAAATCATCGCTACCGCCTTTGCAGATATCGGGTTTGATGTGGATATTGGACCCTTATTCCAGACACCGAAAGAGGTGGCAATGCAGGCTGCAGAAAATGACGTACATGTCATTGGTGTTTCTTCTTTAGCGGCAGGACATAAAACATTGATTCCTGAATTATTTCAGGAACTGAAAAATATCGGCAGGCAGGATATAAAAGTCATTTGTGGCGGTGTTATCCCAAAGCAGGATTATGATTTCCTTTTTAAGGCTGGTGTTTCAGGAATTTTCGGACCGGGAACCGTTATAGCAGATGCAGCAATAGATATTTTATCAAAAATAGTTCCCTAAATAGTTGTAAGTCATGACTTTAGGTTTTAAAACATTATTTTGTTTAATAAAATTTCAAAAAAATTAAACAAAATTAAAATCATGATGTTAATCTGGTAATAAAATTAAACATCATGAAAAAAATCAAACTAACACTTTTATCCATCATCGCCGCAGCATTCCTGATTGTGAGCTGCACAAAAGAAGACCAGAAAAACATTGTTGACCTTGCAAAAGACAATCCTAACTTAAGTTCTTTAGTAGCAGCTATACAAAGAGCGGGATTAGTGGATGCTCTTAGTGCATCCGGAAATTTTACCGTATTTGCACCAACGAATGCTGCATTCAGCGCATTCTTATCAGCTAACGGTTTTGCCAACCTGGATTCTGTTCCTGTTCCGTTATTACAGAAAGTATTGTTAAACCATGTATTGGGTACCAAGAAAATGGCAGCCGACATCACTACCGGTTATGTCAAAACAATAGGTAAATATGGCAGCACAGACAGTTACATAGATATGTATCTGAGCAAAACTACCGGTGTAAAAATCAATGGAGAATCCAACGTTACTACAGCAGATGTGGAGGCCAGCAATGGTGTCGTTCATGTAGTGGATAAAGTGATTGCATTGCCAACCGTAGTGACTTTTGCTACAGCTGATCCAACTTTTTCTACGTTAGTGGCTGCGGTTACAGATTCCCGAATTGCCAGTGCAGGTTTACCAGCTGCATTGAGCGGCGAAGGCCCATACACCGTATTTGCACCAACCAATGCGGCATTCACAAGTTTATTAACTGAACTTTCAGCATCAGGATTAGGAGACATTTCCCCTGCAACTTTAGAAGCTGTATTGAAATACCATGTTGTATCAGGAAATATTCTGGCAGGTGACCTGACAGATGAGCAAGTGGTATCTCCTCTTTTAGGATCTTCCACCTTTACCATCGACCTGACAGGCGGTGCGAAAATCAAAGATGCCAGCAGCAGAACTTCCAATATTATTGTTACCGATGTACAGGCAAACAATGGTGTTGTACATGTAATCGATAAAGTTATCTTACCAGCACTGTAATCCATCAGAGATAATAACTTCAAAGAGCACTTTCATACAAGTTTTTTTTGGTTAGATATGAATGTAGGGCGCGCCGTTTACGGCGCGCTTTATTGTTTAATTTGGACTTAATTACTCCATATTGAATCACAAAATATACTCGTTTACAGGTAATATGGGTTGCTTGTACTTATTAAAACGTTAACTGTATAAGAAACTGGCAATTTTTTTCTATTTTGCACCGTTATTGCAATGCAGATTTATGCTTGTCTTCATGAAAAAAAATCACTTATACTTTATACTTCTTTCAGTTGTTTTGATAAGTATTCCATCCGGTTCTTTGCAAGCACAGGAAGATAAATACAAAGACCTCATCAAGACGGAAGGACTGAAAAATAAAAAATACCTTGCTACCCTTTCTAATATTGCCGATCTGGAATTCCTGAAACCGCTTAATATCAACTTGGGGTTGACGTTCAGTGGCAGTATCCGTCTCTTGTATAAACCTAAATTAAATCAGGGAAAGAGCGTTTATAGCCCGCGTGTGGTGGAAAGAGAAATTTTTGTCAAGCCAACGGTGGGTTATATTTACAGAAAAAGATATCATACCGCACTTTTGTTTATTCCGGAGTTGGCTTACCGTCATACGTTTTCCAAAGGATTTTTTACAGAAGTAAGTCTGGATATAGGGTATATGTTCATGAAAATGAATGCACCGACATACGAACGTCAGGATGACGGAACATTCAAGAAGGTATTTTTTGGTTATCATAATGCCATTGTCGGGGGTAAAATTATAGGGGGGTATGATTTTTCTAAAAACATGAAAGCACCCATCGCCATCAATATAGGAACAGGCATTTTTTTCCGTTATCCGAATAACCAGAAATGGATTCGCCATATATACACGGAGATAGGAATTTCTTATGTATTCAGAAGAGTAAAAGAATAATCATGCGATTGAAAATAAAGATAGCTGCTCTATTGTTTTTTGCTTTAATGGCAGTAGTATCCTGTTCGCCGGATCCTAAGCCTAGCGGGGATCAGGTGGATAACTATTATTTTGTGAAGGTGGGAAATGTAGCCTTGCCGGTACGTGTATGTGGCAATATTAACGCGGATGTGGCGATTGTGTTTGTCCATGGAGGCCCGGGCGGTTCGGCACAAACTGAGCGTTCCAATATTTACTGGAATGAAATTGAGAAATACTATAAAGTCATTTACTATGACCAAAGAGGTTCCGGGCTTACACAGGGAAATGTAAAACCGTCCGAAATGACGATAGAGCAGTTCAGTGAAGATTTGGACAATATTGTCGATTTTACAAAACAGGTAGCGAAAGCGAATTCCATTTTTATTCATGGAATCAGCTGGGGAGGCGGTCTGGCTTCTTATTACCTTTTAGATACGGCACATCAGAATAAACTAAAAGGTGCCATTATAGAGAGTCCTGCGTATGATATTCAAAACGGTTCTCAACTATCCATTAATTGGTTGCTGCACAAAGCGGACTCTATGATTGCATTGGGCTATAATATCGATTATTGGAAAAATTGCAAAAAATATTATATCCTTCATCCTGTATTAACGTATAAAGAATATGCGCAGCATCAGGCATATCTCAATCAGGTAAAGGGAATTGTATTCAATACCACCAATGTTCAGTCACAAACGGTGAGCGTTCCGAAAGGAGAGCTGGCACTGGTTTATAATAACGCTCAATTTGCTCCCGAAACATTAACGTACGAAGGTCAATCCATATTTACCCATCTCGACCTGACATCCAGGCTTCATGAGATTAAATTACCAATTATGCTGGTTTGGGGAGCGCAGGATGGTTTGCTGCCGAAGGATAATCTCGCACAGAAATTCCTGAGCCATGTAGGTGCTGCAGATATCACTTATGATGATAATAAATACCTGTTATCCGCTCATATCCCGCATGCAGAAGAATGGCAGCAATTCAATCTGGACACTAAAATCTTTGTGGAAGCACATAAATAGTATTGTTCGGATTAATCCAACTATTATTTTCTATTTTTGTTATACCTCCGATAAATGATAATTGCGTGAACCATGAAGTATTCGTCCCTTCAGCAGTGTATAGATGATTTGGAAAAAAGCGGACAGCTTATCCGAATCAAAGAAGAGGTGGACCCTTATCTGGAAATGGCTTCGATTCATTTGCGTATTCATGAAGCAAAAGGCAAAGCCGTTTTGTTTGAAAAGGTAAAAGGTTCGAAATATCAGGCGGTTTCCAACCTTTTCGGAACTTCGGAACGCAGCAGGTATATATTCAGGGAAACACTGGAGAACGTCAAGAAACTGATTGAGCTGAAATCGAATCCGATGGCAGCATTGAAACAGCCTTTCAGGAATATAACTACGGCGTTTGCAGCCATCAAGGCATTGCCTAAAAAAGTATCCTCCCATTCCTTTGAAAAGATAAAAATCTCTGATCTTCCACAGATTCAATGCTGGGAAAAAGACGGAGGTGCGTTCGTCACATTGCCGATAGTTTATTCAGAAGACCCCGATAAGCCCGGTGTCATGCAATCCAATCTGGGTATGTACAGAATACAGTTGGGCGGCAATGAATATGTAATGGATAAGGAAGTAGGACTGCATTATCAATTGCATCGTGGCATCGGAGTGCACCAGACAAAATGGAATTCTTTGGGAAAATCAATGAAGGTGTCCGTATTTATTGGTGGCCCGCCGGCGCATTCCTTTGCCGCCGTAATGCCCTTGCCGGAAGGTATTTCCGAGCTGACCTTTGCAGGTGTTTTGGGAGGCAGAAGGTTCAGGTATATGTACGATGAAGAAGGCTTTTTATTAAGCACTGACGCGGATTTTGTCATAACGGGTGAAGTTTATCCGAATGAAAACAAACCCGAAGGACCGTTCGGAGACCATTTAGGATATTACAGTTTGAAACATGATTTTCCGCTGATGCGCGTGAAAAACGCATACGCTAAAAAGAACGCTGTCTGGAGTTTTACGGTGGTCGGACGTCCGCCGCAGGAAGATACTGCTTTTGGAAATATGATACACGAGATGACCGGCAGCGCCATTGCCACAGAGATTCCGGGATTGCATGAAGTGCATGCCGTGGACGCTGCGGGAGTACATCCATTATTGCTGGCCATCGGCAGTGAACGATATACGCCATATCTTAAGGCGAAACGCCCGCAGGAATTACTGACGATTGCCAATCATATTTTAGGGACAGGACAGTTGTCATTGGCTAAGTTTCTTTTCATCGCAGATAAAAGTGATGACGCTGCAATTACCACACACGATGAGGAAAAATTCTTTCACCATATTTTAGAACGCATAGATTTATCGAGAGATATTCATTTTCAAACGAAAACAACCATAGATACGTTGGACTATTCCGGGGAAAATCTGAATTCGGGCAGTAAAGTTATAATTGCAGCAGCCGGAGATAAGAAAAGGGAATTAGCCGAAGCGCTGCCGGAAGATTTTCAGCTACCCGCATCGTTTAAGCATCCGAAAATGGTGACGAAAGGAATTCTAGCGGTTGAATACGAAGATTTAAAAACGTACTCTTTTGAAAATGCAGTAAAAGAATTTTCAGCACTAAATGTGCCAAGCACAACTATTCCATTGATTGTTATCTGCGATGATGCGGAATTTTTATCAGAAAATTTTAATAATTTTCTTTGGGTTACTTTCACGCGCACCAATCCTTCACACGATATTTATGGTATCAATGAACGTTTTGAGCATAAACACTGGAGTTGTGATACATTGATTATAGATGCGCGCATAAAACCACACCATGCCCCTGTATTGGAGAAAAATGCATTAGTGGAAAAAAAGGTGGATGAATTATTAATGAATTATTCATTTAAATAAATTACAGTTTTATCACTTTCTCACTTACCATCTCATTATTCTGTTTGATGGAGATGATATATTCCCCTGCGGGTAATTGCTGCAAATTGTTCAGTTCTATTTTATTATTGCCTGTAAAACTTTTTCCCGTCCAAACGGTCTCGGTTACTAATACTCCGGCAATGTTCTGAACAGAGATAGAAGTTGGTTTACTCTCTTTGGCAACAAATTCAATAGATATGGTATTACTGAATGGGTTGGGATAAATTTTTACATCCTGGACGGCGGTATTGTTTCGGATGCCCGAAATAACGGAGGATGTATCGATTTTGACAATTCGGAATTTATCGAATAATTCGCCGTTCTCCTTGAAATAGGATGCTGTAAGTGTATTTCCTTTTATATCGAGTATCATGCTGCCGACGCCTTTATCCGCGGCATATTTCTTGTACATCGCAGGGTACATCTTTCCGTTGTCGGACTCATGCTTGCCGCTGTTGCCAACCACAGCATATACTGTTCCTTTGTTTTTATTCGAACCATACGTGTATTTGATATAGGTACGGTTGCTGTCCGGATTTCCGGAAGTGCTGTCTATCAGCATTGTTTGTCGGTTGAAATCACCTGACCAGCCATAATGTTTATGAATCAGAAAAGAACGTTCGTAGACATGGCTGTGTCCGCACAAGACGAGGTCAATGCCGTATTTTTCCAGGATAGGAATGATGCGTTGGCGCATGCCTATCATAAATAATTCAAATCCGTCATCCGAGTCGTGAGAACCCTTGGAATAAGGAGGTTGATGCCAGTAGGCAATCTTAAATTTTTTGGTACTGCTTTTAATGTCGTTTTCCAGCCATGTTTTATAGGGGTTAGGTGTGTCAAAAAACAAATACTGCCATAACTCGGAATTCAGGGCGATAAAATGTGTATTACCAAAATCATAGGAATAATAATTTTCGGTATTGGATGCAACGCCACCCATTTCTGCATTCTTAAATACTTCTACCATGTCAAAATACGGACCACGGTGCTGAGATGGGTCATCAAATCGGTTGACACTGTTGTAATCATGATTGCCGGGGATGGGATAAAAAGACTGAAATCGAAAGATGGAGTCATAACCATAGTCGCTGCTGAAAACATTGCGGGTGTATTCGGCATCTGTACCGTCCGTATAAGTGTTGTCACCCAGCCACAACCAACCATATACCACATTAGATTGAAGATAGTTTTCGAACCAGCGGCGAACTTTAATCTGCTCATTGTTGCCTGCACCAAAATCACCGGTAATCCAGAATTTAAATCCTGCTGTATCATCGGGACTGGGAGCCGTCACAAAATGATGCTGCTCATTTCCTCCTGCTAACGTAGTTACATCAAATCCAACACTGTAATAGTAGGTGGATTTGGGCTGAAGGCCGGATAGTTTTACGATATGGTTGACCACTTTTGTCGTATCAGTGACCGTATTTGTCAATGTTCCGGGCGAGCTTCCCCATTTGACAACAGATGTAGTTGCGGAGGAAGTGCGCCACATGACTTTCACACTGTTATTGGTTAAGCTCTGTAAATAAGGCCCTCTGGAAAGTGTTTGTGAAAATGTAACGACAGAAATTAATAAGAAAAGCGGACAGCATAGTTTTCTCATAAAACCGGTTTTTATAAAGTTACTACTTAAGTCTGAAAAAATCCGTAATAGTAAAGTGTAATTTAAGTGTTATTTCCGGTCAATGATAACGCCTACGTCAGAAACACCATCTAATGGGTCTTTGCGCATTAACTGAATAATTTGCAGTGTGTAATCACCTTTTGCAGAGAGTGGAAGGCTCGTTTTCAGCGGTACGGTTTGTGTACATAAACTGCCCGAAGTTTTTCCATAAGGTTTGCCGTCATTTTTAAATAATGGAATCTCGTAGCGGAAGCTTGTGTCTATTTGATTGCCTTTAATAAGAACTTTCAGCCACAGGTTGCTGAATTCATATTCTTTGGAGTGTCGGACACTGATGGAGTAAGCATAGGTATGGTTAGCCTCTCCAATCTGAATATTATATGTCAGGGTATCGGTTGATTTCCATTTTTTAATATCCACGCTTTTATACTCATTGTAAAAATGTTTCTGTTCGCATGCAATTAATCCGAAACATAAAAGCAATAGATAGATAAATGGCTTATTCTTCATGGTAATCCTAATCGTTGCAAATATACAGGTTGAATTCCGGTTGCTATAACATAGCGTTGACATTATTCAATCATTTTCAAAAAATCCTCCTCATCAATGATTTTGATGGATGGTATCTTTTGTGCTTTCGTTAGCTTACTTCCGGCTTTCTCTCCGGCAATCAGGTAATCCAGATTCGGACTGACGGCACTCAGGTTTTTACCGCCGTTTTTTTCCACCAACACCTTTGCTTCATCTCTTGAAAATCGGGTGAGTGTTCCCGTGAATAAAAAACTCTTACCTTCCAGTTTGCAGGAATCCAGCATTTCTTCCGTCTTGGAAATATTCACGCCCAGTTTTTCTAATTCCATTAGGAGCTGAATATTCTCCTCGTCTGTAAAAAACTGAAACAGTGCCTGAGCCACTTTTGGCCCCACATCTTCCAGGGTTGCGTATTGTTCTTCCGTCCAGTGCCGGAAATCGGTCAGTTTATCCACTTTTTTTGCCAACATTTTGGCGGTAGTACTGCCGATATGCCGAATTCCCAATCCTACAATCAGGCGGTACAATTCACTCTTTTTCGAAGTTTCAATACCCTCTTTAAGATTCTGTACGGATTTGTCTTTCCAGCCTTCCAGCTGCCGTACCTTATCATAGTCAATCCTGTAAATGGACGTGAAATCCTGTATAATATTTTCCCGTAAAAAGGTGCGTATGATTTCTTCTCCCAATCCCGAAATATCCATTGCCTGCTTGGATACAAAATGGATTAAATGCTCTTCCAGTTGTGCCGGACAGTTGGGATTGATACATCGCCAAACGCTTTCATCCATGGGTTTTACCAGATGATGTTGACAGGACGGACACTCGGTCGGAAATTTTATTTTGGTTTCGTGACCTTTTCTGCGTTCGGGAATACTGCCCACAATATAGGGAATCACATCACCGGCTCTTTCAACAATCACCGTGTCGTGCAGGCGTATATCCTTGTCTTGAATGAAATCTTCATTGTGTAATGAGATGGATGATATTTCAACGCCCATCAGTTGTACCGGATCGATTTTAGCCACCGGCGTGATGGCACCGGTTCTGCCAACCTGAAATTCCACTTTTTGTAATATGGAGGTGGCTTGTTTCGCCTTGAATTTATAGGCAACCGCCCACTTGGGATGATGGGATGTCCTTCCGATTAATTGCTGCTGCTGAATACTATTGACCTTAATGACCATGCCATCAATATCGAAAGGGTAGCTGTCGCGTTTTTGCTCCCAGTGTTTGCAGAAATTTTCTACCTGTTCGATGTCGGTGAAAATACCTCTTTCTTTGTAGGGGGTTTTGAAGCCCAGTGAGGTCAGTACCTCCAGATTTTTATCATGCGATTTAAATAAACCTGAGATGTCATTGCCTTTATCATCTTCCGCATATCCCAGTTGATAGATGATGGCATCTAATTTTCGGGCGGCCACTTCAGCGGCATCTTTCAGGCGCAAGCTGCCGGCAGCCGTGTTTCGGGCATTTTTGTAGAGTTCCAGTTCCTTTTTATTTTCTTTCCGTAGGATTTCATTCTGCTGCTTGCGTTCTTCATTTATTTTCTCAAGAATCGCCAATTCCAGCAATACCTCTCCGCGCAGTTCAATCTTGTGAATCCCATACCCGGAAAATCCGGCTTTTAACGGAATAGATTTGATGGCTTTGGCATTCGCAGTGATTTCATCGCCTTCAACACCATTTCCACGGGTGGCAGCCCTCACCAGTTTGTCGTTTTCGTAAACCAGGGCAATGCTGCTGCCGTCAAATTTCGGTTCAGCAATATATTCTACGGTGGTATGTTGTGATAAGGCTTCTTTCACCTTTCTGTCAAATTCATTTAAATCTTCAAGATTATAAGAGTTTTCCAGCGACAACATCGGTACCAGATGCTGCACGGTCTGGAATTCATTGTTTAATCCTTTCGCAACCCGTTGGGTGGGAGAATCCGAGGTGATAAGGTTGGGATTTTCTTCTTCAATGGATTTTAATTTTTTGAACAACCTGTCGTAGTCGTAGTCGGTAATCAGTGGGTGGGCATCTACATAGTATTTCTTATCGTGAAAATTAATGACGGTTTTGAGTTCTTCACAAAAAGATTCCAGTTTCTCTTCAGGAATAAAATCATCCAGGTGCTTTAACAGATTTTCCGTTGAAGAAATCAATTCGTAATTATTGCCGGAAGAAAATAAGTCAGGTGTCATACCAAAGCGTCAATTGCAGCTGCTAATTTATGGTCTTTTTCCGTAACTACATTGCCTGCATCATGCGTTTGCAGGGAAATAACCACTTTATTGTAAACGTTGTACAGTTCAGGATGATGGTCTTGTTTTTCCGCGATAAGAGCCACTTTCGTTAAAAAGGCAAAAGCCTGTGTGAAATCTGAAAAAAGAAATTCCTTCACGAGTTTATTATCTTTTGTATTCCAACTCATACGCAATATTTGATATCTTAGATAAAGTTAACAGAATAATCTATACCGATGAATTTGAAATTGCGTTTTTTACTGTGGTTTGTCAATAATGTAAAACCCATCCGGCAAGTGGACTATAAAGATGTTCCGGAACAAAGAAAGAAGAATGAGCAAGTTGCTAATCTGGGTAAGTTGTTGTTCGATAATAAGACAGCGGTCAGGGAAATTGAAAACAGGGTCGTTCAGGAAATTCCAATTCGGATTTACAGGCATTCGGATGCTCCGCAGCAACCGGTTATCATTTATTTTCATGGTGGAGGATTTGTGTATTATTCTATTGAGTCGCACGACTTCGTTGCCCGGCGGCACTGCGCCCTGAATCAGTGTACGGTGATTTCGGTGGATTACCGGCTGGCTCCCGAACATCCGTTTCCGGCAGCACATCAGGATGCCTATACGGTCATTGAATATGTATATGAACATGCGGAAGAGTTGAGCATAGATGCTTCTAAGATTGTCGTGGCAGGAGACAGCGCCGGGGGCAACATAGCGGCATGTGCCTGTCATCATTTTAAAACCCATCCGAAAATAAAACTTGCCGCTCAGGTGTTGGTTTATCCCTGGGTGGATGGAAAATTGGATACCCCATCCATTGAAAAATTCAAAACTGGTTATTTGCTGACCAAAGATGCCATGCAATGGTTTCAGCAGGCCTATACTCCGGATCCGGCCGATCATTGTAATCCGGAAGTTTCTCCTGTTTATCAGAAAGAGTTTAAAAACCTACCGCCTTGTTTTGTGCTCACAGCGGAATATGACCCGTTGAAGGATGAAGGATTCTCATACAGTCAGAAACTGAAAGACGGCGGGAATGTAGTATGGTACAAAGATTACAAGGCGCTCATACACGGGTTTATGAATATGCCGTTTCTGAGCTCAGAGTCTATGCGTGCATACAACGATATTAAGACATTTTTAATACAGGAAGTGCTATCGAAGAAGAAATAACCTATCGTTGTTCAGTGCTAAGTACCATTTTTAACTTCAGCTTAGCGCCGAGTGACATGATGTCCACTAAATCCTGAACCGTTAAGTTATCTGCTACCCTTAACACAACGGTAGGGTCGGGGTTGTTGGCCAAAGCCGCCTGCAGTGCATTCTCCAGTCCTTCCAGCGGCAACTCCGTCGTATTGATATAGTAGCGTTTGTCAGCGGTAACGGAAAGGGTAATCGGCTGTTTAGCCAACTGCTCCGTACTGTTCGCTTTGGGCAGCATCAGTTTGATCACATTGGGGTTGGCCATGGTGGAGATGATCAAAAAGAATAACATCAGGAAGAACATGATATCATTCATGGATGCCATGGCGTCTTCATCGTGAAACTGTCTGCGTCGTTTGATATTCATGTGCTTATTTTACCGGTTTCTGAATACCTTTTACAAATTCAAAAATCTTTATCTGCAATTTCATGGAATAATTGTCTATTCTGGTTAAGATGAAATGGAAGCCCATGAATGCAATCACACCAACAATTAATCCGGTTCCGGAGGTAATCATTTTTTGATAAAGGCCGGTGGTAATGGTTCCGATGGAGATATTACCGCCGGAAGAAGCGATATCATAAAAGATACGGATAACCCCCAGAATGGTACCAATAAAACCCAAACGCGGAGCTATACCGGAAATCATACTGATGTAACTGGTTCGTTTTTCCATTTCATTCAGCTCAATGCTGGATTGAATATCCAATGCCTTTTCTATATGGTCTATTGGTTTACCCAATTGAGAAATTCCAGCCTGCAGCACATTTCCCAAAGCGGATTTATCCGCCAGACAAAGAGCATCTGCTCCCTGAATATTCCCTGCATATAATTTTTCCAGTACATCCCGGACTAAAGCGTCATTGATAGATGCACGTTTGCTGATGAAAATCAGGCGCTCGATAATGAAGAAAATAGCAAGCGCCAGAAATACCATCAGCGGTATCATCATAAATCCGCCTTTGAACAGTAGGTCGAGATACGATATTTCCTGTGAAGGCGCCGCTGTTGGAGCTAAAGCGTGCGTCGTATCTAAAACGGTAGTGGCTGCTTGCAAAAGTATTCCCATAATCTAAAGATATTTTAACAAAAATAAGATTTTATCAATAACGTCAAACACTTATATACTATTGTGCTGTGGATAACTAAAAATTCAGGTTGTTTAGCTATTTTTAGGTTGTAAAATATCTTTCATGCATCTGAAAAATCCACAGCTTCTTATTGGTTTGATGGTTATTTCTTTATCTGTTTTCTCTCAAACAAAAAGGATGCCTGAATTTGATTTGAATAAGGAAATTCCTGGGGCACAATATAAATTTTCTTTTGTACATATAACAGATACCCATATTGGTGAGGGAATTGCCGACTATGGGACTCCCGGTTTTTTTAATGATACGATGCCTGCCACTGATAATTCCAAACCGGCTAATGCCTTGCGGGAAGCAGTGAAGTGGATTAATTTTCATCAACAGGACAAGAATATTAAGTTCGTCGTGATATCCGGAGATTTGACAGGTAGTGCTGAAAAATCCGAATTCCTGAAATTCAAAGAAATTATGAACGGATTGCAGGTGCCTTATGTGCCTGTTATTGGCAATCACGATGTATGGCCGTATGTGAAATATCAGATTGAAGCACCCTATGCCTCGGGCGATTCTGTCATCAACGAAGTGTTTGGAGATGTATACGATAATGCAAAAATGTTTTTTGATAACTGGAATGACGGAACAAGGCTCACCAGGACATACAATCCTGAAACAGGCCTGGAGCATTATCTCCAGAATTTTTCGTTTGAGTACGATGGGTTTGTTTTTTACGGATTGGATTTTAACCCGCGCTACCATGTGAACAAGACAGAGCCGGGAATCGGTCCCGAAGCACAACTGATGGACTGGCAGGGAGGTACTTACCGCTGGCTGAAAGAGGAACTGGCGGTCAATCCGCACAAAAAGAACCACAATGTGCTGTTTTTTTCACACCACCCCGCAACGGAAAACATATTGGTGATACTTTCCAATTTTGTCTTTGACTGGGATGAATATACAAAGCTGACGGATATGCTGAAACCTTATAAGCCTAACTTAGGATTATGGATGACGGGCCATATTCACGTCGATTATGATTATCCGTTGGTAGATAAAATCATGCGGGTAAGAGGGATGGCTGCCAATAAAGACAATGATTCTGCTTACTTTGAAGTAGTTAATGTGTATGAAGCGCTGGATGTCTCCACAGGTTATCAACCCCCAAAAATGGATAAACCCACTCTTTACCCGAATCCAAACAATGGCAGGTTCATCATTCATCAGGAATTGATTCACTCCGGTAGTAGGGTGCAGATTCTGGATGTATCCGGACGGATGGTATTTGAGCAACGGCTGAACAATGATGCAGGTAAAGCCGGCTATTATGAGTTTGATTTCTCCTTCCTCTCAAAAGGCGCATATACTATTATGCTGACAGACGAAGATGGCAGCCGCTCACAAAAATTTGTTGTTCAGTAATTATTCTGCCATCCATTTTTCCATATCCTCCTGGCTCATGGTAATACCGTTAAATTTCTTTTTAACGATACTGTTGTCTACATACATGATAACAGGCAGGCTGATGCCGGCTACTTTTATCCATTCGAGCGGACCTAGAAATAAATGATGAGGAATGTTTTGGGTATGCGTGTCTTCAAAAAATGTTTTTTCCAGTTTTTTATCCCCGTTTAATGCCAGATAAACCGGAAGCGATGGGTTTTTCTTGTGTATGATAGCCAGTTTCTTGCCTGCAATCCTGCAATGCGGACACGACAAACTCATAAAAGCGATAATGTGCTTCCCTTTGGTCAGATCAATTTTTGGCTTTTCAATCTTTGAAGGAAGATACATAAGTTCCAAAGGCAATTTATAATTCACCTTTTCTTTGTCGAGTGTCGAAGAAAAAGTTGGATTTACCGGGTATATGAGAAACCCGAGGCATAAGGAACCTATCAGCAATACAGGGCTTACAATAAGTTTCCATTTGGAATTCCAGTAGTCTTTTCCCGTCAGCAGGTACAATACAAAAAAACAAACCAGCAGGAACACATTTTTCAGGATTCCCTGCAGCGGTGACATCACCACCAGTTCTCCAAAGCATCCGCAGTTGCCGATATTGCCTTCAGTGACAATTTTATAAACTAAGTACACCGAAAATATAAGGAGAAGGCCAATAGCAAATTTTACCGTGATCTTGCGCAGGGCGATATTCAACACTAGCAGCATGCCAAGAAAAAACTCCATACTGATAAACAGGCGGGCTATATAGGGTGAGGTCTTCCAGCTGGCCAGCCCCATATCTACAAACTGATATTCAAAAGGCTCCATAGGGTATATTTTGGAAGCGGCAGACACTATAAAAATGACGCCTAAGGAAATGCTGAGTAAAATGGAGAGCGCTTTTTTCATACGACAAAAATAATAAAAGGCAACACGAAGTTGCCTCTTATATAAGAAATAATTAATTAATCAGATTATTTTACAGCACAAGAAGCTGCAGAATCTGTAGCTGCGATTAATCCATCGCTAACAGCACCACATGCCGTTTCTAAAGCGGTACCTGTAAGTTTTAAATCGCCTAAAGCTGCTTGTGCTGCATTGAAAGTCGAGTCAGCTACATAAGCTGCTCTTACAACAGCAGCGTCTGTGCTGGTGGTAGAACACTGACAAGTGCTTGATTTTTTACAAGAAATTGCTCCGAAAGCTACTGTAGCTGAAACAGCTAAAATCATTAATTTTTTCATAAGAATAGTAAGTTTGATTGGTTAAATAATGGACAAATATACGGGAATATGTTTGTGTTTATATGATGTTAGCACAGGGTTTAAATAGAATTAACATTTTTTTAAATATAGGTTGTTGATTCAGGTATTTCGGTTATTTTCATTTCATCAGTCATTTAGGTTGTCCGCATTCATGTGAAATTAAAAAAAATAGGTAGATTTGCGCATCAAATTTTTAAAATATGGCTATTATACAATTCAAGCATCTAACAGAAGAAGAAAAAGCATTGATATACCTTTCTCCGGCTTTGGTTTCCTACTTAATCGGTGGTGCTGACGATAACTTTGATGCGGCAGAAAAAGAACAGTCTAAACATGTGGTTCGGTTGCGAGCAACTGTCGGAGATCCTATTCTGTTTGACTTCTTCCATGAAGTAGAAGAAAATTTTGAATCAGATTTAGCAGCTTTGGAAAAACAATACGGTGGTTTACAGATAGAAGAACGTACACATCTGTTGGTTTTGGAACTTACAAAACTGAACGATGTTTTGGTTAAAGTAGATTCCCTGTATGCCCGTTCATTACTCAAAACACTGAGAAGCCTTGCACAATCCGTTGCGGAAGCATCCGGTGGGCTTTTTGGTTTCCTTGGAGTGTCGTATGATGAACAGCATTTGCTCGGATTAAATATGATTACGGTCGAACCTTAATGCCTGAACCGACTAAAATAGAAGGCAAACCCATACCACCTTCGCTGCAAAAGATTGCGCGTCTGGTCCGCTTAATGGATAGCCAGTTTCGGATTCCGGTACCAACCTCACTTTTGGTATAGACCCCATTATCGGTCTGATTCCGGGTTTCGGTGATCTTTTAGATTATGGCATTTCCATTTATTTATTAATCTCCATGCTGCAAAATGGCGCCAGCGGAAAGTCGGTGGCGAAAATGGTGGTCAACAGTACCATCGATGCTGTTGTAGGCTTGGTGCCATTTCTCGGGAGATTTTTTGATGTATTTTATAAGGCCAACAGAAGGAACTTGATTTTGGCAATAGAACATTTTGAAGAAGGAAAACACAGGGGAGTGCATGGTCTGTCATACTTCCTGTATTGGTGGTGGTGACAGTCATTTATATTGTATTAGCCGTTCTGGCTTATTTCATGCTGAAGTGGATTTGGTTGTTCCTGTCAGTATGCCTGTTCAATAAGGAAAAATAAAAGGGGGATTCAATATTGAATCCCCTTTTATTGAGATATATTTCCTATTCATCGTCGTCCTCATCCTCCTCATCACTGATGGAATCGTCATCGTCGTCGTCATCGTCGTCATCATCCTCGTCGTCGTCATCATCATCAAATCCGTATTCCAGGTCATCCGCGCTTTTCACTCTTCCTTTCGCTTTTCTTTTGGTGAATCGTCATCATCACTCTTGTCAAAATCGTCAAAATCGCCGGCCGCGCCAACGGATTATTTCTTTTCAATTGGTGCCGCAACGTCCGGGAACAATTCATCCTCGTCATAGTCATCCACCATTTTTGTATGTTGTGTACTTACTTTAACAAGATAAGAGATATCCCCCAATTCAATAGGAACAGCGGATACCACTTCTTTTTTTGCATTGGTAAATTTAATGATGCCTTTATTGTAACCATGCGGATACATTTCGGACAAGGCTTTCAGTACTTCGTCCGGCACATTCTTATAGTCCACAATCAACTTGCGTTTGCCGCCGGGCGGTACGACCAGAAGTACCGGTTTGACAGGAGCAGCAGGTTCAGGTTCTTTTTGCTTTTTTGTCCGCTGTTTTGGGAGCAGGCTGCACTTTTTTGGGTGGTTCTATAGGAACAGCCACTTTTGCTTGTTTTGCGGGTGTTGTCGTTGCCGCTTTTTTTACAGACGTGGCAGTTACAGAGGGACTTGTTTTTTAAGGGTTGCTTTTTAGGCGCTTCCACCTTTTGGGTGGGTTTGGATACAGCTTTTGCAGGTGTGGTCTTCTTGGTCACAGTTGGTTGGGGTTTTTTAATGTTTTTTAAAGGAGTTTTTGATTTAACCGGAACAGCCTTTGCCGCTTTCGTTACGGATTGGCTTTGCCGATGCTTTTTTGTAATGGGTTTAGCCGCAACTTTCGTTTTCGCTTTTTCTTTTGGTTGTGGCTTGGTTACTTTTTTACAGGAGTTTTGCAGTTGCTTTTTGGCAGCGGGTTTAACTGTTTTCCCGACAGTAGATCGGGTAGGTTTGCTTGCGGCGGCTTTCTTCGCTGCAGGTCGAACAGGTTTAGGAGCTGCTTTGGCAGCTTTTTTCGGTTCTTCTTTTTTGTTTTCTTTCCCACTGACAATATGTTGTTGATGAGTTTTAAAATCATTGGCTAAATGTAAAATGAAATCAGGCAATTATGCAAATATTTTTAAAAAAAATTTCAAAAATTAAACCTTTTGTTTTTTACGTAGTCGAATAAGGAAATAAATCAGATTAATGACCGTTAAAATTCAGTCTATGAGAAAGATAATACTAATAATGACGCTTGTTCTGGTGGCCGTTCTGCAGTTAGCGGCAAAACCACCTCATGTATATGTAAAAGTGAGACCCAATGCACCCAATGTAGTGGTGGTGCGTCCGGCATGTCCCGGACCGAAGCATGTATGGATTGATGGTGATTGGGTGTGGAGTCCGAAAGCGAATCAATATGTTTGGGTGGAAGGTAAATGGGTCGTCCCCAATAATGGTGTTGTATGGGTACCCGGACATTGGAAAAACACAAAATACGGATGGCGTTGGGTGCCCGGACATTGGAAATAAGCAACTTTACTATATTATATAGTTTGTTCCAAAATGCTTTTTAAGGATAATAATTCTTCTTTACCGAAGGATTATCGTCAGAATCTATATATCATTTTTAATCTTCTGGTTGTCCCTGTTTCAGCTGTCGCCTGGATAGTATCGCCCTATTTATGAGGTGTTGAAATAGAAAATTGTACATGGAATTTTGGATGTAATCATTGCCAGATTAACACTATCTGCCTATACCTGCAACTTTTACACAGAAATCAAATTCAATTTATTTTCTTTCATTATCTCGCAGGTTTCAAAACCAGCATACATGCATCAGTATCAGGTTCAGATTTTTTACATGATATATATCATACAATAATTTCCATTTTGTTGTTAACTTTATAGTAATAAAATAAGAAGGATGAAAAAAGTAATTGTAGCCATAGACTCCATTACCTATAACGAATTTGCGTTGGAACATGCCATTAATATCGCCAAACAATCCGGCGGCATGGTCTTGGGGATATTTTTACACGATATGTCTTACATATACGGTGATTTACCGGGTGTGTTTACTCTCGTTCCAACACAATATACGAATATCATCAACCGCCAGAAGGCGGATAGCGAAAAGTTGGAACTGAACCTGAAACTATTCAATGAGAGATGCAACAAAGAAAATGTAAAACATAAAGCACACATACATGACGGCACAGATATCGTTGACTTTTTAATCAAGGAGACAGTATTTGCGGACATACTGATTTTAGATGAACACATGAGTTTTACCTATGTCAATGCCCATCAGTTATCCAATTTCGTGATTGATATACTGGAGGATGCACATTGTCCGGTGCTGGTAGTGCCCGACAAGCCACATCAGGTGGATAATGTATTTTTGTGTTATGACGGAACTCCCGCCAGTGTGCATGCAATAAAGATGTATTCCTATTTATTTCCGGAATGGACATCCAAGCCTACCACTCTGGTTTCCTTTAGTGAAGTTGCTTCCAATCACTTAAAACACAGTGAAAACATCAAAGATTTATTGCACCAGCATTTTGCAAACCTGAAAATTGATTTGGAGCATAATTCCAGATTAGGCGATGCCTTATACAGCTACTTTAAATTGAACGAGGAGAATGGATTCATTGTTATGGGAGCATTCGGCAGAAGCGCCTTTTCAAGATTGTTGAAAAAGAGTATGGCTAATACCATCTTAAAAGAAGTGCGGGTGCCGATATTTATTTCACACGAATAGTTCATCCATAAAATATCAGATATGAAACCAGTAAAAAAATCAACCGCAAGTGCAGCTTCAACAAAGCGGCCTGCAGCGAAGAAACCCGTCGCCAAAAAAACAGCAGCAAAACCCGTGGTAAAATCTGTCCCGAAAACTGTGACGGCACCGGCACCGGTGAAAAATGAAGTTCAGATTGTCAGCAGTCCATTTTGGAATATCTGGGATGCAGGTGAGGATTTTAAAGTGAGAATTTCTATCCCCGGAATCAGCAAAAAGGATATCAAGGTGAAAGTGAATGGCAATCAGCTGACTATCAGCAGTTCGAAGGAAAGTAATACCGAAGAAAAAAGAAAAAATTACCTGGTACAGGAATATAACTTTTCTTCCTGGAGTAGAACTATTTCGTTGCCTCAGGCTGTAAATGCGGCGGATATAAAAGTGAAATACAAAGAAGGTGTACTGAAACTCGATTTGAAGAAGTCTGTTATCAAATAGACTTATTTGCTAACCAATTATTTTTAGAAAGGTTCCCGCTTGTGCGGGAACTCTTCTTTTGAATCATATTCATGCTATTCCATCGGTCGGTTGAAAATCATAACATTCCTTTAAAGTCAGTCTTCTTATTTTTGATTTTTGAATTATTATACGTGCATCGCATAATATTCGTTATTAACGTTTTTCATCATGATTGAAACAGATATTTGTATTATTGGCGCAGGACCCGTGGGGCTCTTTGCCATTTTTGAAGCAGGATTGCTTAAAATGCGTTGTCATTTGGTGGACTATCTGCCTCAACCGGGTGGACAGCTTTCCGAAATTTACCCCAAGAAACCAATCTATGATATTCCCGGTTACCCTGTTGTCGGGGCACAGGAATTGGTGGATAACCTCATGGAACAGGCTAAGCCCTTTCATCCTACATTTACGCTTGGCGAACGCATTGAGGAAATTGAAAAATTGGAGGAAAATTCCTTTATACTGACCACCCATTTAGGAACCAAAATCCATGCTAAAATAATTTGCATTGCGGGCGGGTTGGGAGTGTTTGAACCGCGTAAACCTGCTATCAGCAACCTGTCAGACTACGAAAAAAACGGAGTGGAATACATGGTCCTCGACCCCGAAAAATACCGCAATAAGAAAATAGTAATTGCCGGTGGTGGAGACAGCGCTTTGGACTGGACACTATTTCTGGCAGATGTGGCGGCCGAACTGACCATGGTGCACAGAGGGGAGATGTTCCGCGGTGCTCCGGATAGCGTAGATAAGGTAAAGGAATTGGCTGCAGAAGGGAAAATAAAATTGGAACTGAGTTCGAATGTTACCCACCTGCATGGAGATGGTAAGCTGGAGAAAGTAACTATCACAAATAATGATGGCACCTCGAAAGAGGTTGAATGTGATTATTATCTCGCGTTGTTCGGGTTGAGTCCTAAGTTGGGACCAATTGCCAACTGGGGACTGAATATTGAAAAAAATGCCATCAATGTGGATACAAGAGATTATTCCACCAATGTAAAAGGCATTTATGCCATAGGAGATATCAATAACTATGAGGGAAAATTAAAGTTGATTTTATGCGGATTACATGACGCTGCCATGATGGCACAAAGTGCATCCGAAATGATTAACGGTAAGAAACCAACATTAAAATATACCACTGTTAACGGAGTGAACGGATTTTGAGCGGGCGCCCTTTACTAAAATACAATAACATTTTTGGAAAGTATCAGTATTCATATACAACAGGACGATTTTTCGTTTAACACCTTGGAGGTTCCTACAGGGGTTCAGTTATCGTTAATGGAGGCATTGAAAGGGGAGGGATATCCTATTGAAGCAATATGCGGAGGCATTGCATTATGCGGTACATGCAGGGTGGAAGTACTGAATAAGGATGAAATCATGATAGATGGGGCAAATGATAATGAAATGTGTATGCTGGAAACACTACCTTGCTATACCGGAAATTGCCGCCTTTCTTGTCAGATACCGGTTTCTGAAGAAATTAACGGTATCAAACTAAGAATACCCTCCGAAATATTGGTTTAACCTCTGATGTTAACATTTTTACTTTAAAAAGCTATTTTATCAACAAGTTATATAACCAAAAACGGTTACTTTATTACCTGTAAATTACAGGTGTTAACAATATTGCAATTCGAATTCGTTTCTATTACGGATATTTGCAGATAGTTTTGGGCCCAAATAATATTTCGCCTGAAAAGCCGTTCTAAAGGATTATTTATGAAGAATGTAAAGCAGTTAATTCTATTTTCATCCGTTTTAATTTTTTGTTTACCTCTCTTTGCACAAAAGGAAAAAGTAGAAAAGGAGAAAAAAGCGCCGTTAGTACCACCACCTTCTGTTATTATCAGAAAATCAAATAAGGAATTTACGATTAAAGGAGTTTTAAAAGACAAGCAAACCAAGGAAGAATTGGTTGGCGTCAACATTTTTGTGGAAGGTGACCAGTTGAAGGGAACGGTGACCGATTTTGACGGAAATTATGAATTGAAAGCGAATGAAGGAGATGTGGTGGTATTCCGGTATGTAGGATATTCCGACCAGAAACATATCGTGACCGGAAATGAAACGGTCAACCTGGAATTGGCTACAGAGGAAACAGAATTAACAACCGTAGTGGTTTCCGCTTCAAAAACGAAAGAAAAGATTTTGGATGCGCCTGCATCCATTGTATCGGTAGATGCTACTGCTATAGCAAATAAGGCAGGATTGGGCATCACAGATCATTTGAAGAATTTGTCCGGAGTGCAGGTGATGCGTTCAGGTGTACAGGGTGGAACACCTTCTGTTCGCGGATTCAACGGATATTTTAACAGCGATGTAATGTCTCTGACAGATAACAGGGTGGCAAAGCTTCCAAATACAGGGCTGAATATGTATCAAATGATGACCACTACAGATGAAGATATAGAGCGAATAGAGGTGTTAAAAGGGCCTGCTGCGGCTCTTTACGGTCCGAATGCCAACAACGGCGTTATCCATATCATCACAAAATCACCGTTAAAGAATCAGGAAATAAAATTCTGGATTGCCATTGGTGCGCGCGTAAAAATAAAAGATACCTTACAGGATATCAACAGAGAAGACCCGAAATTTGACTATGCAAAATTCAAAGACAGAATCTTGTTTTCAACAGGGTTCTACATAGCAGATACGATTCATACAAAAAAACCGAATCTGAAGATGGGGATTAAGGTATCTACTAAGCTCTTTACCGGACACGACTGGCGATACAGCGACTTAGGAGACCCATCCACCGTAGTGCGTTTCTCCGCATCGGCGGATACCGTTTATTTTGAACGACCCGATGGAACGATTGATTCCAACGGATTGGGTGGCCCGGTAACCAATCGACGGGATGAAACCATCTTAAACGGTCAGGTGGATGCCCGGCTTGATTTTAAAATTAAAGAGGATTTTAATATTGTACTGGCCGGTGGTGTCAATGTAAGTAATGGAATCATCACCAGCCCTGTTGGAGCGATGCAAAACAAAAACTGGACATACAGCTGGGCACAGTTGCGTTTCATGTGGAAAGACCTATTTGTACAGGCCTATATGAACGGCAATAACTCGCACAGGACATATTTCGTCCCTGTTGGTGGACGTTATATTGAAAAATCACACATGTACTCTTTTCAGGTACAGCACTCCAAGTTGATTATAAAGCGTATAAATCTGATTTATGGTTTTGATGCCTTCTTTACACGTCCGGAAACAAAAGGAACTTTGAACGGAAAATATGAAAATAAGGATAATATCGATGAGTATGGAGTTTATCTGCAGGGAGATTATCGATTGCATCCAAGAGTAAGTATTATTGTCGCTTCACGTTTGGATTACAATACAGCGGTTAAAAAATTATTAGTTTCTCCCAAAGTAGCGGTTGTTTATAAACCGGGAACCGGACACAATTTACGTTTTACATTCAATCGTGCCTATAAAAATCCTGCTTCCGCAGCGTATTTCGTAGATGTGAAACAAGGAGAAATACCGGAAGGGATTGAAGTAAGAAATGTTGGAACACCAAGGAACGGCTTTACTTACAGCTTTAACGCCAATCCGAATTTCGGCGGACAGGTACTTCCACAGTTTCTGTCGCCTTACGGGACTGCAGGCCAGTTTCATGATGTGGGTGATGCTTCCTTCACCCAAACCGGCTGGCAGGGAGTATTGAGCGCTATAAGAGGCCAATTTGGGGTGCAGGCAAATATCGACAACAACTCCGTCTTATTGCCTATTATAAATGATGTGGTGAATATGATCATTCCGCAATCAATTCCAAGTGACATCAATCAGGTGGTGAATAACCTGAATACAGCGAAACAAAAATTTGAATCCAATAATGATAAATGGAAGAATACGGAGAATATCAAAGGATTGACACCAACCACTACCTATACCTATGAATTTGGATACAAAGGAGTCATAGGAAAAATGTTTGGTATGCAAATCGATTTGTACCGTACAGACTTTAAAAACTATTTAGCTCCCGTTACCCTGCTGACTCCGGCAGTAATGTTTGATGCCAACCAGCTGATGGAGTTTCTGGGGCCACGTATCACCCAAAATTATAACAACCTCAATCCTATCGTAAAGTTGGCGATGAATGCGTTTTTAGATGGCAGCGAGAAGTTTGGAGGTAACAATAACGGCACAGGTGATGATGAGTTTGTCCGTCTGATAAGAAAAGCCGTAGAGAATCTGCCAATCGGTGTCATTACGCCTAATGAAGCGGGAGGACCTAATATGCTGTTTGTTACCAGAAATATTGGCAATCTGACACTTTACGGCATTGATTTCAATTCCACATTGTATTTGCCAAAAGGCTTCAGCCTCAATACCAATTATTCTTTTGTTGATAAGGATTCCATTAGGGTGGATAGCGCTCCGTTGGGCTATGTAGCGCTCAATTCTCCAAAACACAAGGTAAATGTCGGCGTGAACTATTACCACGAAAAAATCGGGTTAAATGTAGGTGTCCGCTTCAACTGGAGTGCCGGTTATCCGGTATTGTCCGGAAACTTTGTAGGACACGTACGGCCAACACATGATATGGACCTGGATATCTCTTACACGCCAAGATTTTGGAATAACCATTACAACGTGACCTTGTCCCTGTCAAATCTCTATAACCGCAAACAGCAGTATTTTACAGGCTCGCCTGTCATGGGTATGATGGGTATCTGCAAGATGACTTATACCTTGTAAGAAAAACCGGCTGTAAAAAGTTAAGGAGCCATCGCCGTTTGCGATGGCTTTTTTTCAAATTGTTTTTGTATTATTGATGATGAAAATCCAGTACATCTCCCTGTTTCTGAATATTCCTTTATTGCTTATCGGTTTCTTTTTGCTGAACAGAGGCGCGGGTATGCTGGTAGATGGCGGGGCTTCCATAGCACGGAGAATGAAACTGCCGGAGTCGATGAACAGCTTTACGGTAGTTGCTTTCGGAACATCCCTTCCAAAATTATTTACCATTTTACTGGCAGCCTATAATGGTTATTATGATCTGGTCATGGGTACCATTATCGGAAGCTGCATTTTTAATTTGCTGGGTATTCTCGGTATCACCGGTATGTTCCGGCCTATCCGTGCCAATAAGAATACCGCCACGGTCGGTATCCTTTCTCTTCTGTTGAGTACCTTATTGTTGTATATCGTAGCGAATAAGTCATTGTTTGCCATTCCCACTGCTGTCTTAATAATATCGAAATTCGAAGCGGTATTGTTGTTGCTCGGGTTTATCCTTTTCATGACGTATGGTTATTTCAATGTCAAAAAACATCATACTATCTGGTTTAATGACAAGGAGGAAGAAGCAAGTTATTATGCACTCTGGTTTGCATTGGTATTGCTGGCTGCCGGTACCATTGGACTGATTGCCGGAGGTGTGCTGGTAGTGGATAATCTGATTGATATCTCCAGAAAGTTCGATTTATCGCAGCGTTTTCTGGGGCAATTCGTATTGTCATTGGGCGGATCTTTTGTCATGTTGTACTGGATAATGATCACGAAAGCAAATCAAACGAAATTTGAAGTCAGCAATCTGGTTGGTCAGAATATACTCAATATATTGGGGATGCTGGGTGTGGCCGCTTTTATTCAGCCGGTGCAATACAATCCATCCTTTAATACCGATATTGTTATTCTAAGCATTGTGTCGCTGCTGATAATGGGAATGCTGTGGATGGGGAGAAAACTGACACTTAATTTATGGAAATGCCGTTTCCTGCTTGTGTTACTCGTTGTTTACACGTTGTACTTATTTGTACGATAAAGAATTTATTCTTCTTTCTTCTTCCGGCTGACATGATATACCCCTCTGCCTTCTGCCACCAGAGTGCCGTCGTTAACGGCAAATACCTGCATATTCGTCGTAATGATTTTATTGCCGCTCCTGACTATACGGGCTTCAATAATCAGTCCGGTATTCCGGGCGGAACGGATATAATCGACCCGCATATCCACCGTAACGATTTTGTCTTCTATCGAGTGTAAGGTGGTGATACCGGCTATACCGCCCACCGCATCCATCGCCGCGGAGATCACACCGCCATGCACCGCCTGAATTCTTGAATCACCCACCAGTTCGGGCTGGAATGCAATGGTTGCTTTGGCGAATCCTTCCGACAGTTCAGCCAGTTTTAATCCGATATGCTTGTTGAACGGAATTAATTCATTAAAGATATTGACGTATAAATCTTTTGGTCCTTTCATGCTGCTATGTCATTCAAATAAAAAATAGTTAGATGTCCGGTGTAAATAACCGGGCTGTAATATAATCACAAAATAATTTTCCTGTATCTGTCAGGGTGTAAATTCCATTCGTTTCCTGTATCCACCGGTTTGTTAAAAACGGAGAAACTTCTTGCAGGAAATGTTGCTGCTGTAATGCTCCGAATCGCGCCTGTATGATAGTTGCGTCAAGACCCCACATCGTTCGTATTTGGGTCAGAATATATTCATTATAGAGATTCGCGGGTGTCAGGATTTCTGATTCGTATGCCAGCCTGTTGTCGTTGATTTTACGGACATATACGGCATTGTTGCTGACATTCCAGTACCTTTTTGTCCCGTCAAAGGAATGTGCTGAAGGCCCTAATCCCAGGTAGTGAACACCTTTCCAGTAATTCGTATTGTGTTGGGCAAAATATGGCTCAATACAAAAATTGGATATCTCATAATGGGTATAATGTTGTCTTGCCATGACATCCAACAGGAGTGAAAATTGGCGGGCAGTTTGTTCATCGCCGGGTGGCAACACCTTTTCCTTTTTTATCTGATGGGCCAGTGCGGTTTTATCTTCCACGGTAAGTGCATAGCAGGAAATATGCGGGATTTTTAAATCAAAGACCATCTTTAGATTTTCTTCCCAGCGGGCATCGTTCATGGTGGGCGTCCCGTAAATCAGGTCTACGGAAAGATTTTCAAATCCTGCATCCTGTGTCTCAGCTATAGCGTTTTTTGCTTCGTTGGCAGTATGTGCACGGTTCATATAACGCAAATCCTCGTCAAAAAAAGATTGAATGCCAATGCTGAACCGGTTGACGGGTGTATGTTGCTTCAGGTCGCTCAGGTACTGTTTGGTCAAGTCATCCGGATTGGCTTCCAGCGTGATTTCGGCATCGCTGCTTACTTCCCAAATCGAGTGGATAGCATCAAGTATCCCATTGATTTCGGATGTCGGTAATAAACTGGGCGTTCCCCCTCCGAAATAAATTGTTTCGATAACCGTTTTATCCGGAAAGAAATGCCGCTGTAAAAGTATTTCTTTTTTAATTGCATCCAACACCTGCTGTTGGGTGTTTAATAGCGTCGAAAAGTGGAAATTGCAGTAGGTGCAAGCCTGTTTACAAAATGGAATATGAATGTAAATACCCGCCATTTATTTTGCAATGTACTAATGAATGCGCAATAATTGATAACTTTGGAAATTAGTAAAAAGTAAAGATTGATTTTAAAGCGTTTGATACTACTGTGCTGTCTGATGGCGGTCAATCAATTATTCGGTCAGGGTATTCATTTGCGTCTGGAAAAAGACACCGCTTTTTCTAAAATAAAATCCAAACGTTCCTTCAAAAACGATACGGAAGCCGGTCAGTTTCTGGCGGATACCAGAAGTCAGCTTATACGCATGGGATATTGGGAAGCCTCCTTTGATACCATTTACAGAAATATGGATACGCTGGTGGCATTTCTTCATATCGGCCCAAAATATGAGGTCAGAAATGCTTCGGTTTCCGAATCCAAAAAGAAAAGGAATAAGGTGGCTCCGGAATCTTTATACGATACGGAACTCAATAAGGAAAAACTGCTCCGAACATTGGAAAATAACGGGTATCCCTTTGCAAAGATTGAGAATGACAGTATGCAGTTTCGCGATAATGCCCTTCATTTTAACTACAATATCAGCAAGGGGAAATATATTACCATCGACAGTTTTATCAATCATGGAAAATCAAAACTGACAAAAGGGTTTATACAGAATTACGTTTTGTTAAAATCCAAACAGCCGTATAATGAATCTAAAATCCGGAATATAGACAAGTTGCTGCAAAAGCTGCCGTATGCAACCATCCGCCAGCCCAGTTCGGTTTTGTTTAGGGATGACAAGGCGGATATTCATCTCTATCTGGATAAGCGGAAAGTAAATTCCTTTGATTTCCTGATTGGATTTCTGCCTGGCAGCAACGGCGGAAAGATACTGATAACAGGAGAGGTGAGGCTGCATCTGCAAAACGCTTTTAAACGCGGGGAAGAACTCTTTTTGCAGTGGAGAAGGCTGCAACCACAGTCACAAATGCTGGATATACGCTTCAACTATCCCTATTTGTTTAATGTTCCCATCGGGATTAATTTTACGTTTAATCTGGAGAAACGTGATTCTTCTTCACTCGATTTAGGCTGGCAGCTGGGATTGCCTTATATCACAAGTTCGAACAATTACATCAAAGGATTTTATAAATATTTCCAGACATTCGTTTTGGTTCCGGATACCACTTTTGTCAAATTCAATAAAAAACTTCCCAATAATCTCGATGCACAATACAATCAATATGGCATCCAGGCATACTATGAAAATCTGGACTACCTGTTCAATCCACAAAAAGGATATGATTTAAAACTCACCGGCTCCATTGGGGTAAAGAAGATCAAAGAAAATAATCAAATTACTTCTCTGACAGATCCGTTTCAGCCGGACTATGATTATTCCACTTTGTATGACAGTATCCGGACCAAATCCATTAAAGGGGATCTTTTCTGGAATGGAAATTATTATCTTCCGTTGGGTAAAAAGAAACGGCATATTCTTAAGTTTTCGCTGAACGGGGGAGCCGTGTTTAATCAGAGTCTGCTGAGGAATGAATTGCTGCGCATTGGCGGAAATAAATTATTAAGAGGCTTTGACGAACAATCCATTCTCTCCAGTACCTACAATGTTACCACTCTGGAGTACAGGTTGATGGTATTGCGCAATTCCTATTTTTTCATTTTTTTCGATGCAGCTTATATCCACCGGAAATTTAACAATACCGTTTTCAGCGATTTTCCTTTCGGGTTTGGAACTGGTGTGACATTTGAAACTAAAATTGGTATTTTTGGGCTCACCTATGCACTTGGCCAGCAAAAAAATCAACCGGTTGACTTCCGTAAATCTAAATTACATTTTGGATATGTCGCGGTTTTCTGAGTATTTTGAGAGAAATTTTACAGGTTTGCAGCTATCATTCGGTTTTTTGTTTTTTGATACGCCAAGACGTATTGTTTGTATATTTTTTTTTCTGTCTGTCTTTCAGGGGTTCTCCATGAATGATACATCCTCTGTTAATCCATTTTACCGGGATTCGATTCTGAAAAACAAGATGGATTCAGCACGGTGGAAGATGATACTATCCGGGCAGGATATTTACCGTAATCCGGCAAAAAACCTGTTGATTCAGCATCCGAAGGAAACAGCGGAAAGTACCGTTTTTCTGTACATAAGTTTAATTATTGGCCTGCTGATACTCCTGTTGCGTCTGTTGTTTTCCGATTTTATGGTCTCCCTTTTTGAAGGGATCTTAAGCGTCAAAAAATTCTACATCCATATTAAAAGTAATAAGTACGATACCATACTGGCGGTGTTATGGATTTATATCGTAAAACTGTTGTTGCTGTCACTAATCCTTTACATCGCGCTGGCACATTCCACCGGACGGAGGTTTCATGCATTTGACACCTACTTCTATATCCGGATTTTGAGTTCGCTGAGCCTGTTTTTTGTTTTCAAAAATATGCTGGAGTATATTTTTAACCGGGTGATACAAATGCAGGATTCCTACAAGGCTTTCTTCCTGCAGAATCTTTTTTCAGAGTTGCTGATAGCAGCAGTCCTGTTACTCTTTTTGCTGATATATATATATAACGATTTTATTTCATTGCAGGCGCTGTTGGGTTCCATCATCTTCAGTGCGGCTGTTTACGTCTTTTTCAACACAATCAGGAGTTATCAACTGATGGGTAATGTTAGTATCGTTCACAAGCTTCATTTTTTTCTTTATATTTGTGCTTTCAAAATATTGCCTGTTCTTGTATTGGTTAAATATATTTTGAATAATGTGGTTGCATAAAAATGGATAAAATGGGTAAAAAAGTGGTTGAAAAACGCGTATCAGCTAGTAAAAACTCCGAAGTCAAAACATCTAAAAAAATTAAAGCAACAAAGCCTGCCCCAAAACAGGTTGCAGCAAAAAAAGCGGCAACGAAGAAGGCAACGGCTGATAGTGGTAAAAGTCAAAAGGCAGGAACGAAAGTTACGGTAAAAGCACCTGTAAAAAAAGAAGCTGTTAAGGTTGCAGCCGGAAAACAGGCAACCGAACCGACGGTTACAAAAACTACGGCGAGACCATCCGCAAAAGGGGAAAAGAAAGTATTGGTAGAGGTAAAACCACTTCCTGTCATTGTCAATCCGCCAAAATTAAAACCGGTTAAATCCATCTTGATATCACAACCCAAACCGGATTTGGGGAAATCACCTTACATTGATATTGCCGAGCAATTTAAGATTAAACTGGACTGGAGGCCTTTTACTCATGTCCGTGGAATCAACGCAGCTGATTTCCGTAAACAGAAAGTATATATTGACCAGTTTTCCTGCGTCATTTTCACCAGCAGAGTAGCCATTGAGCAGTACTTCCGCATGTGTGATGAATTGCGCGTCAAAATCAGTGAAGACAACCGTTATTTTTGCCTGAGTGAAGCGATAGCACTCTATCTGCAGAAATTTATTAATTACAGAAAACGCAAAGTTTTTTACGGAGATGGCAAGTTGCCCAAACTCATGGAAGTTATCCTGAAGCACAAAGAAAGCGGCAGCTTCCTGTTGCCCTGTTCAAACGTTCGCGATAAGGCATTGGCGGAGGCGTTGCTGAAACATAACATCAACTATAGTGAAGCCGTCATCTATCAGACGGTTGCCAGCGATTTATCGGATTTAAGCGATGTGAAATATGATATGCTTGTCTTCTTTAATCCGTCGGCAATAGATTCACTGTACACGAATTTTCCAAAGTTCAGCCAGGGTGAAACCCGCCTGGCCATTTTTGGAAATTCGACTGCCGATGCCGTAAAGGCGCATAAACTGAACATCAATATTTTTGCACCGACTCCGGAGAACCCTTCTCTGGTGGACGCCATCAAAAAGTACATTGCGGCGGCCAATAAAAAAGGAAAGTAAGTGCATCTGTTGAAAATCAGTTTTGAACTACCTACTTTGAATTATGTTTCCTACTTTTACAATATGCCAGTCCATAGTGCAATAAGAAAATGTTTATTGGTATCCTGCTTCCTGTGGGGTATACATACATCCCATGCGCAAATCCAGTCCGGCACATCGCATTACATGTTTAATCCGCAAATGACCAATCCTGCTTTCTATGGAAGCAGAGATGGAATCAATTTTACGGCGAATTACCGTCATCAGTGGGCGAAACTGGAAGGACAGCCGAAAACTATTAATATTGCTGTCGATGCACGTCTGCCGCAGGCTCATGGCGGAATAGGGTTGGTGGTATCCAATGATATGCTGGGTGCATTTACCAATACTTCATTCCGTGTCGGATATGCGTTTATTCAGCCGGTCCGGGACAAAATCACGATAGGGATAGCCTTGAGTGCCGGTGCTACTTTTTCCAAACTGGACGGTACCAAACTGATTACGCCGCAGGGAAACGGAACAGGCTTGAACGATGACCTGTTGTCCAATCAGGTGCAGAGGAGTATCCGCCCGGATTTAACGGTGGGAATCTCATTGGTTAGCAAGTATTTAGAGGCAGGAATTTCGTACAGTAACCTGATAAATGCCAAAGATAAATTTAAAGGGGAAGTCGGCACTCTTCGTCCCAAATATGGAGGGGTTTTCCAGGTATATGCAGGCAGCAAAATTAAAGTCGGGAAAGATTTCAGCGTCAAACCTTCCGTTTCATTAATAACCGATTTTATAGAATTTCAGACTGACATCAGCTTTTTGGCAGGATATAAAGAGTATGCCATGCTGGGAATAAACGTCAGGGGATACAATAAAAAGTCATTTGAATCGTTATCTCCAGTACTGAGCGTGAGTCCGGTAAAGAATTTAAATGTGATTTACAGCTATGATGTATCGTTAAATAAACTTAATAAAGTTAACAGCGGTTCACACGAGATAACCCTGAACTATCTGTTGCCTAACAAAAAACTCTACAAAAGCCCTAAAATGATCAATAATCCACGGTTTTTGTAAAAAGAATATTAAAAAATGGCATTAAAAGCCTATTTAGATATACAAGGAAAGATTTTTTTTTATTATTTTTACATTTTCAAGGAATAAAACGTAAACAACTAAGATGAATAAATTTAAGTTTTCGCTAATTGCGGTTATAGCAGTGCTTTTAGCTAGTTGTAAAAGTAGTGGAACCGATGGGCAGCTGATAGGCGCTCAGGATCGACCAAAATGGGACAATAATCTTTTACCTTACGGAATGATTTATGTACCATCCGGTGTGTTTCACGCAGGACCATCCGACCAGGATGTCAATTATGCATTCAATACCAAGATGATGCAAATGTCCATTGTAGGCTTTGCATGGATGCGGTGTTGAAATTACTAACAATGAATAAATACCGCCGCTAGGAATACGTAAGAGACTCGAACGTACACCAGATGTTAGGTGGCGATCACCTGAAAGAAGGTGAAATTTCTGCAACAGGCAATCAATCGATATGCTAATTGATATGGACTGGCAAACCGGTTCCAGCGTTACCGAGTGAAGGTTCGCTGAATTAGAGCCGATGTTCTATTCAGAAGCTGACAGAATCACCTCAAAAGGGGCGAAGCAGACCCTCGTAAACTGATGTATGAATATACTTGAAGCCCAAAATGGAAAAGAAGCTGCTCACGTGAAAATATGAACAAGCCAAGAAGCCAGTTCATGGAGAAAAAGAAAAATCAGTATCTATCCGGATGAAATGGTTTCGATACGAGATTTTTCATTCCTACAACGAGCCAATGACGCGTACTTATTTCACACACCCTGCTCATGATGATTATCCGGTGGTAGGTGTTACCTGGGATCAGTGTAATGCTTTCTGCGCATGGAGAATAAATTATGTGGAATAATTTCAGGTTGTCTAAAAAAGAGGCTCCGCTTGATCAGTTCCGTTTACTGACAGAATATGAGTGAAATATGCAGCCTGTGGAGGTAGAAACTTGTCACTATATCCTTGGGCGGTCCTTACATCCGTAATACAAAAGGATGTTTGTTAGCCAACTTTAAACCGGGAAGAGGAAACTATCCGGAAGATGGCGGTTTTTATACTGTTACCGCAATCTTACTGGTTAAATGACGATGGCTTGTACAATATGGCTGCAACGTTGTAGAATGGATATCTACTGCTTATGAAGATGATGCGCGGTGGCATTTATCCATGATAAACAGCCGGACTTCAGATACGATGCCAAAGTTGACGAACCCATCGCTATGAAACGCAAGGTAATCAGAGGTATTCTTGAAAGATATCGCTTATTTCTTACAGTGCGGTACAAAATCCTACGAATATCAGGATTCAGCTAAATCCTATATCGGTTTCAGATGCTTGTTGCCATTTATGGGAAGAGCAATGAATGATTTCGGAAAATAATCATAATACTAAATTTTTATACTAAACGTTTAATCATTAATAACTAACCAACTAAATCAAAGTTTTATGGCAACACCATTCTTAAGATCAAAACTTTTTAAAAACGGGAAAAATTTCCTCTTCGGTATTGGAGCATCAATAGTAATTATGGGTGCATGGGCAAAAATCTTACACTTATCTTTTGCTAATACGGCATTAACTGTAGGTTTGATAACAGAGGCTATAATATTTGCAGTTTCTGCATTCTCACCACCAGAACCAGATTACTACTGGGAAAAATATTACCCTGGATTGGATGATTATGAAGGATCAGGCGGACCAACACCGGGTGCTGCAGGTGCAGGAAAATCAATTTCTGCTTCTATGGATAAAATGTTGGATGCTGCAAAGGTAGATCAAAATCTGGTCACTCGATTTGGCGACAATCTAAGGCATTTCGCGGATAATGTAAGTAAATTAGGAAATCTGGCAGATGCTACGGTTGCTTCTAATGATTTTGCACAATCGGCTAAAGCGGCGGCTGCCTCTTTGACTGGTGTTAAAGATTCATTTGCCAGCGCTGCAGAAGGCATGAGCAAATTGGCTGCTGCATCCGGCGATGCAGGTCAATATCACGCACAGGTTCAAAGTGCTACTAAAAATCTGGCGGCATTAAACGCTGTGTATGAAATGGAATTACAAGACACGAATACACACTTGAAAGCGATGAACCGATTCATCGGTAACTTAACCACTGCAATCACTAATTTGGAAGGTTCTTTAACTGATACAGAGAAATACAAAGCACAAATGAGTGGATTGGCAGGTAATTTAGAAAAATTAAACCACGTTTACGGAAATATGCTTTCAGCAATGAGATCATAGTCAAATCATCAGCTGTAATTAATTGTTAACCTAAGTAAATTGTAAAATATGTCAATTCCAAAGGAAAACAGGCAGCAGATGATTAACTTAATGTATTTGGTGTTAACCGCACTCCTTGCATTAAACGTCTCTGCTGAAATCCTGAATGCATTCCGAACCATCAATAACAGTCTTGAAAGTTCAAACGGTCTGTTAGATATAAATACCAAAGTAAGCTATAGCGCTTTTGGTGCAAAAAAATTGAAAGAACCTGGAAATATGGAAATCCCCAAATACCAGGAAAGAGCAGATAAAGTAATGGCAGCATCTAGAAGCCTGCAGGATTATATTAAAGGTCTTCAGGAAGGCATCATCAAAGAAGCGGGTGGACCGGGTGAAGAAGGTGCGCTGATGAAACGTCAGGATGATTTAGATGCTTCTACTCGTTATTTCATTGAAGATAATAAAAAAGGCTACGAACTCAAGAAAAAAATTGAAGAGTTTCAGGCTGCATACACTGCACTCATTGATACTGCAGATGTACCTGTAGTTACAACCAAACTTCCGTTGTCTGCTAAACCACAAAAACCCGGCGGTGACTGGGCACGTGATAACTTTTATCAAATGCCTCCGATAGCATCTATGACAATGCTGACAAAAGTATTATCGGATGTAAAAGCATCTGAAGGTTTATTAGTCGGTTACTTTTTCTCAAAAATCGGAAGTTCAGAAGAGTTAAAACCGGATGAAATTGTATTTAATGCATTTTCTGCTCAGATTACTTCTCCTTCAGCATATATCCTGCAAGGTGAAACATTTGAAGCAAATGTGTTCTTGGCGGCTACCAGTTCCAAAAATGATAACGTTTCAGTAAGCGTTAACGGTCAGGGACTTCGTCCGGATGATAAGGGAATTGCTCATTACAAATCTTCTCCCGGTGTTGGTGAGTATGAATTAAAAGGAAGTATTTCACTGAAAAATCCTAAAACAAATGCTGTAACCAGCTATCCATTGCCTCCGTTTAAATATACGGTTGCAGCGCCGTTTGCTACAGTATCCCCAACCAAAATGAATGTATTCTATATTGGTGTAGACAATCCGGTACAAATCTCAGCTGCAGGTGTTTCTGCCAGCAAATTAAACGTAACGTTGGATAATGGAAGCATCTCAGGAAGTGGTGGAAATTATACCGTTCGTGTTACAACACAAGGAAAAACGAATGTTAACGTAAGTGCGAACGGCAAAAGCTACGGTGCATTTCCATTCCGTATTAAATTAATCCCTAACCCTATTGCTAAAGTTTCCGGTATGCCAGGCGGCAGAATCAATGCGGCAGTATGGAAAGCACAAAAAGGGGTAATTGCGGATTTGGAAAACTTCGATTTCGATGCCAAATTTGAAGTATTGAGCTTCAATATGTTCTATCAGCCTAAATTACAAGACCCGGGTATTGCTTCTGCAACCGGTCCGTATTTCAGTGCTGCTATGCAAGCATTCGTTTCTAAAGCAAAACCTGGAGATATTTTCTATATCGAGGAAATAAAAGTGAAAGGACCAGATGGTTTATCACGTAAGATTCCGGGTATTGCCTTTAAAATAGATTAATAGTATTATAGATAGATATGAAAATGCAATTAAAAAATAGTTTATTATTCGGCTCTCTGCTTATGTTGGCGGTGACGAATGGTAATGCTCAGGGTTCTGCTCCTACGGATTCAGCGTCCGTTGTTACTCCGGCACCTACTACTGAAACTACTGCTGCTCCGGCTGCTACCACTACTGATCCGAATGCACTGCCTCCTGCAGCTGCTACGTCTTCATTAGTTGAAAAGACCGAAGTGCAGAAATTACCTTGGGTTCAGGAAATTACAGGTAAACGTCTCGCTATGGGATATGAGCCTATCCGTGAGGCCGATGTGTTTTGGTGGAAAAATGTTTGGAGGGTAATCGACCTGAGAGAAAAAATTAATTTGCATTTCAAATGGCCTAAATCTCCATTTATTCAATTAATGTTGGATGCTATTCAGGGTGGAAAATGTCAGGTATACAGCGGTATGGACGACGATTTTTCCACTCCGGTAGACCCGAAAGAAGCATTGAATGTTGCAGGTGGTGGCGTTGACTCTATCTATGTTACTGACCCAGGTACCGGTATACAAACGTTGCAGGTGGTTACTAAAGAAGTTAACTGGAATAACGTAAATAAACTGCGTGTAAAAGAAGTATGGTTTTTCAATAAACAGACTTCCAGAATGCAGGTTCGAATTATGGGTATCTGCCCTTTGTATGATAACTATGATCCGACTACCGGCGATTTTCGTGGTGAAGTACCTGTTTTCTGGATATATTTCCCAAGTTTACGCCAGACGTTAGTGAACTCTGAAGCCTACAACCCATTCCCGAATGGTGTTCGTTTAAACTGGGATCAGGTATTTGCAGAACGTTTGTTCGGCAGCTATATCTATAAAGTGGACAATGTACAGGATTTCCGTATTAAGGATTACAAATCCGGTATCGATATTTTGTATGAATCTGAAGCGAAAAAACAAGAGTTGTTCAACTTTGAACATGATCTTTGGGAATATTAATATTCCACGACTTATAATAAAAACGGATAGCGAAAGCTATCCGTTTTTCATTTTATAGTAATCATAAACCAGTTTCGCTTTTGCCTTTCCGATGATTTTCTCTAATTGATCCGGTGTGGAGTTTTCAATTGTTTTTACAGAACCCATTTCCTGCAGCAGCTTTTCCGCTATTTTTTCTCCAATACCCTTTATATCATGCAATTCGGTCTTCAGCGTATTTTTATCTCTTTTGTTTCTGTGAAATGTAATGCCAAACCGATGTGCTTCATTCCGAATATGCTGGATGACTTTTAATGTTTCTGATTTTTTATTAATGTGCAGCGGGAACGGGTCATTGGGGAAATATATTTCCTCGAGACGTTTAGCAATGGATATAACCTGAACTTTGTCTTCCAGTTTTAAATTTAATATGCTTTCCATGGCAGCATTCAGCTGGCCTTTCCCGCCATCAATTACTATTAAATCCGGGAGCGGTTCCTGTTCCAGAATCATTCGGTGGTAACGCCTGTAAACGATTTCTTTCATAGTGTCAAAATCATTTGCACCGGTAACCGTTTTTACATTAAAATGACGATAGTCCTTCTTACTTGGTTTCGCATTTTTAAAAACAACACAGGCGGAGACGGCATTGGTACCCTGAAAGTTGGAGTTGTCGAAACATTCTATATGTTTGGGTAATTCCTTCAATTTCAGTTCTTCTTTCATCAATTGGAGGATACGGATTGCCGGATCTGCTTTTTGTTTCTCTTTGCCTTTTTGTTTTTGAAAAAGAGCATTGCGCTGTGCCAGTTCGACCAGGTGTTTTTTGTCTCCTATTTTTGGAATAGATAAGTGTATGGATTCATTTGCCAGCTCAGCGTCAAAGGGTGCCAGCACCTCTGCCTTTTCAGTTGTCTGACCTATGGTATCAATGATGGCAAACTGCAGCAACTCCTCTTTGGTTTCTTCTAGGTTTTTCTGAAGGGTAATCGCTTTGGTTTTGACAACCGTTCCCTCATACACGTAGAGGTAATTTATAAATGCCCTCTTTTCATCTTCAGAATAACCGAATACATGAAAATTTCCAAGTCCCGGATTTACAACGGTTGCATCGGTTATATATTCTTTCAGAGATTGCAGTTTTATCTTAATGATTTCCGCCTTTTCAAATTCCAGCGCTTCCGCATATTCCTGCATTTGTTTCTTCAGAACAGTACGCAGCTCCTGCAAACGTCCTTTTACAATCTTTCGTATCTGCTCAATATTGCTATCGTAATTTTCTTTAGACTGAAATCCTGCACAAGGCGCCAGGCAATTGCCAATATGATATTCGAGGCATACCTTGAATTTTTTAGCTTTTATATTCTTTTCGTTGAGAGGTAATGAGCAACTACGTATAGGATACAGTTTTTTTATCAACTCTAAGATTGAACGAACATGATGAATAGATGTATAAGGCCCGAAATATTCAGCCCCGTCATTTTCATACTTACGGGTAAAAAAAACTCTGGGAAATGGTTCGTTGACGATTTTAATATAAGGAAACGATTTGTCGTCTTTCAGGAGGATGTTGTACCTCGGCTGAAATTCCTTAATCAGGGCATTTTCCAGTAATAAGGCATCCTTTTCAGTAGGCACGATAGAATATTCTATCGTATGGATTTTCCGGACCATGAGCTGAATGCGGTAAGAATGCTCTTTATTAACGAAATACGAGGAAACTCTGTTTTTCAGGTTTTTTGCTTTTCCAATGTAGAGTAGTTTTCCGTCTTTGTCATAATAGCGATACACCCCTGGATATTTCGGCAGGTTTCTGATAATGGCGTCCAGTGGTGTTTGTTCCGGCATACTGCTACAAAGGTACAAATTAGTATAAAATTGGGTAAGTTTGTGCTATGCTCTCCTTCAAAAACAAGCGGCTGCTCTATCTGTTCTTCTTCTTAATAATTTTTGTTTTGTATTATCCTGCCCAGCAGGCAAAGTTTATAAATGATACCTTATATTATTTATACGGTGCAGACCAGACAGGAATAAAAGGGGTGTTGAATTCATACGGAATTATCTGGTTATGGCAACTTACGGCGTTTGCCTATTATGTATTGTATAAACTTTTTGGCTTTCATTGGATGGGTTGGCATATTACGTTTAGTGCATTGTTTGCCTATAATGCATATCTGTTGTACCGTCTGTTGTCCTTCCACATAAAATTATTTTCTGAAAAGATTGCCTTCTTAAGCGCTTTGCTTTTTTTGCTTTCTCCATTCCAGACGGAAGTGCTGGCATGGGGCGGCTGTTTACATTATTTATTGATAGTAACATTCTTGTTGCTTGGGTTTGTCAGATTGCTGAACTATTACACCAGTCCGAACATAAAAGACGTAGTCATTTTCCAGCTTTTGTTTGCCGGCAGTCTTATGTGTTTTGAACAGGCATTTCTGTTTCCGGCTGTTTATTTCTTGTTTTCATTGTTAGTGGTTGCCCCTCTGATGTCAACATCATACAAAGAGCTAGTCAGCCTGTTTTTTACTAAAATTCTTCCTGTCAATATATTGCTGATAGGAATTTATTTGCTGGCAACGAAGCTTTCATTTGGTGTCTGGATAGCGCATTACAGAGCGGATAATCATTTGAACTTGCAGATTTTGCCTATGTATGATACTTACATGAAGTACAATCTTAAATTTTTACTTTATTTTCGATATTTACCAGTAGGTCTGAAATCAGTTATTGAATCGCCATTCTTACAGCATATTTTTATGGCAATTCATCTGATATTGTTTTTTGCGACGCTTGCTTATTCTATTTACAGGAAGAATTTCAAATCACCGGCATTTTTAATGCTCTTATTTTTTTACTTATCCTATGTATGCATGTTGTTGCCTGTTTTGAATTTGGATACCAGCTTTAATTTTGAAATACAAAGCGATAGATATGGTTATATAGCATCCGTATTTTTTTATCCGTTACTAGTATTCATTTTATACCGCCTGTTTGATAAATCCTTGTTTTCGGTAATAATTTTGTTAGAGGTTGTTTGCAGTCTGTATTTTGTAGTACACAATGTACAATTATGGAATAAAGCAGGCGAAATAACCATGGACCTGGTAAAAAACTATCCATTACAGAACAACCAAAAAGCATACGTTTTGAATCTTCCTGATAATTACGCTGGCGCTTATATGCTGCGTAATGGCTTTACACGTGCATTGTCACTGGTACATCATAAAGATTACCTGTCGTCTGCAGAAGAAACTGCAGCAGTAAATATTTTTAGTAAGGAAAAAGAAACCATAACAACAAAATTGAATGACTCTACCTATTATGTGAAATGTGATAAGCCGGGTAAATGGTATATGTACAGAGGATTAGGTGCGGTAGATTATGAGAAAGAAAATTATAAGGTTGATTTTGATGAATGGAATACCGCGTATACATTAATAATAAAAAAAGCACCCAAAGACACCACTTATTTACTACAATGTGAAGGAGATAAGTGGCGAATTATCGATACCTTATTGCCTACATCAAAATTCCGGCAATAGTAGCCGACAGATAGGAGGCGAGTGTTCCGCACAGTAATGCTTTCATACCCAGTTTTGCCAAATCGCCCCTGCGCTCCGGAGCCAACTCCCCGATACCACCGATTTGCATACCGACAGAACTGAAATTTGCGAATCCGCAAATGGCGATACTGGCAATCAGCAGGCCTTTATCCGTTACCGGTGTCAGTCCGTTCTTGGTCATATTGAAAAATGCGACAAACTCATTGATGGAAAGTTTTTGCCCCATCAACGTTGCTACTGTATTGACATCCTGATTGGGAACGCCCATGCACCAGGCAATAGGGTAAAACATTTTTCCGAAAATCCAGTCTAATGAAAGTACAAACGGTAAATTGGTAACGGCGCCAAACTTGCCTAATAAATAATTTACTAAGGCAATCAGTGAAATAAATCCTATCAGCATCGCTATTACATTAACTGAAATCTTCATGCCGTCACTTGCACCGTGGCTGATGGCGTCTATCATGTTTTTATAAGGAGTTTTCACTTCCAGTTTCACATTACCCATCGTCTGGCTTTCTTCCGTTTCCGGAAATACAATTTTAGAAATCACCAGCGCACCCGGAGCTGCCATAATGCTGGCAGCCAGCAGGTATTCCGCTTTTGCGCCAAAACTGACATAAATCACTAAGATACCACCGGCAATACAGGCTAAGCTGCCCGACATACTCGCCAGCAATTCACTCATCGTCATGGTGGATAGATACGGGCGAATCATTACCTGCGCTTCTACCTGCCCTACAAATGCACTGGCTACATTGCTTAACGCTTCTGCGCCGGAAACTCGCATGACAAAGTTCATCGCTTTGGCAATGAGTGATACGATGCGTTGCATGATACCGAAATGATAAAATATGGCGACTAGTACGCATACCAGAATAATCGTTGCCAATACACTGAAACCAAAGACAAACACGCCTTGTTGGTTGTAGGCTATCGCCCCGCCTGCATGGTTGTCCGTCATCAGTCCGCCATAAACGAACCCGGCGCCTTCGTGGGCGAAAGCTTCAATATGCGTCATTATATTTCCCAGCCACTGAAAAAAATTCTTTACAGGAGTTATTTTCAAAATGGCAACGGCGATGATGGTTTGCAAAATCAAGCCGCTAACCACTAATCTGTAGTTGATTCGTTTCTTGTTGTTTGAAAATAAGAAGGCAATACCCAGTATGACTACGATGCCGATTAAACCGTGAAATCTTTCCATAAAGCGGATGTGTTTTAACAAATATATACTTTAATTTTTCTTTCTCCTAATGAGGCGGTAATTGTTAATAGTCACTGGGAAAGCTCTGTGAATAACTTATACGGTACGCGTTATGCGACGTATCGGATTGTTGAAAAACCAATCGGGTTTAGCTCGTCTGAAGCATAACAGCGGAAGCATCAGCTTTTGCTCAATTCCCTTGAGCGATGCAACGCCTCATCCATTCCCTTTTGTATATTTTTACTCACTTCCGATGCATTAAAATGTTTTAAGGCAGCTTCAGTAGTTCCTCCTTTGGATGAAACCTTGTCTATCCACTCCTTGCAGGAAAGATCATTGACCTTATATAATTCTACAGCGCCTAAAAATGTCTGTTCTACAATCTTGGAAGCTTCCGTTAAGGAAAAGCCATATTCCATGGTTTTTTGAATCATCGCATCCATTAAGTAAAAGATGTATGCAGGACCGGAACCGGATACGGCTGTGACGGCGTTCAGTTTGTCTTCATCATACAGTTGTATCGATATGCCGGTAGTCTCTAATAATTTACGGACAAAATCAATATCAGACTGAGGAATAGTTTGGGAAACCATAAATCCGGTGACACCCATTCCCACCTGACAAGGTAAATTAGGCATGGAACGGATTACTTTATTTGTACCTAACTGTTGTTCCACTTCCTGCAGCCGCACGCCCGCCATAATGGTCAGCACGATATGTTTCTCCCGGATGTACGGTTTCAGTTTCGGGTAAACGGAGTAAGCATCCTGTGGTTTAACGGCCAGAATGATTAAATCTTTCTCTACAATGAAATCTCCGAAATCATTATAAACCTGCCCCAATTTCATCCGGTTGAGTTCCAGCGTTTGGGCGTGGTCTTTCTCGATTACGGTGAGTTGTCTGTGTGTAAGTATTTTGGCGTTTAAAAAACTTTCGGCAAAACTTCTGCCCATGTTACCACCGCCTATGATGAGTACGTTCATGTGGTAAAAATACGATTTAGTCGCAAGGTGTGAATAGAAAGTAGAAAGTTTTTTGTAATTTTAGTAATATGATTTATCTATTGCTGTATTTTATCAACGGGGCACTGACCATCTTTGCCGAGCACATGGAATTCAGGATGCTCATGTATGTTTCCAAAGTGCTGATGATGCCGCTCCTGGCGATTTATTTTTATACGGAAACCAAAAAACTGAAAGAGTACAGGTTGCTGTACCTTGCTTTGTTTTTTTCCTGGTGGGGAGATATATTCCTCATGTTTCCCAGAAGCGAATACGAGCCGTCAAACGCCAAACTGCTGTTTGTATGCGGTCTGGTTTCTTTCCTGATTGCCCATGTCAATTACATCATTTATTTTATCCGGGAAATTAAAGACAAGCCAAAGGCAACTGTCATTATAGAAAAACCATATCTTATTATCCCATTTTTACTGCTGGGGATTTCACTCCTGGTTTTATTGTATCCCACGCTCGGCCCAATGAAGCTGCCGGTTACTATCTACACGATAGTAATTATATCGATGCTGATTATGGCATTTAACCGGAAGAATCTAGTTACAGCTGTTTCATTTACGTGGGTATTTGCCGGAGCGCTCTTTTTTGTGTTTTCTGATTCCTGTATCGCTATCAACTTGTTTTATAAACCCTTTGAAGGTGCCCGTGCTGTCATCATGGCTACGTACATTATCGCGCAATATCTGATAGTAAATGGTGTATTAAAACAAATTCAAACAGGTAATCAGTCGTAGAAATCTTTTGAGTGCAGTTTTCATCAATCCATTTCATCCCTTACAATCTGTTTGTATACGCGGGCGGAAATGCTGATGCTTAATTCATACAACACGAAAATAGGGGTGGAGATAAGCAACAGACTTGTGATATCTCCCTGAGGTGTAATGATGGCAACAATAATTAAAATGGCCACATAGGATATCTTCCTTCCTTTGCGCATAAAGTCAGGCGTAAGGATGCCTAATTTGGTGAGTAAAAATACCAGCATAGGCAGCTCAAACAATACCCCCGTTGGAATCGTCAGCGTAATCAGTAAACCGATATAGCTGTTGATGTCTATCATGTTTTTGATGATGGAGGTGGCTTCGTACTGTATTAGGAAATTGATAGAAAAAGGAGCAATTACGAAATAACCGAACAGACATCCGATTGTAAACAAAAACGAAGTGACAAATACGATACCTCGTGTATTACGGATTTCCCGTTCATGCAGCGCAGGTTTTACAAAGCGCCAGATTTCCCAAAATACATAAGGAAATGCCGCGATGGCTCCCACATACATCGCCATTTGCAGGTGCAGCATGAACTGACCGGTAATGTCTGTATTGATGAACGTAAAAGATACATCCTGTATGCATAACCCGGTAAAAAAGGAATAGTTGGCTTCCAGCCAGCAAAACAGGCGGTTGGTCGGAAAATCAGGTTGTGTGGGACCAAACAGCAGATCGTCAAAAATGAATTTCTTCTGGGTAAAGGCTATGATGGAAAAAACCACAATCACTACGGCAGAACGCATGATGTTCCAGCGAAGGGCTTCGATATGGTCGAAGAATCCCATTTCTTTCTTGTCATTCGATTCGTTTATTTTGCCCATGTGCCCTGCAAAAATAACGGATTAAACATCACCGAAATATTAATTTATTTCGGAATTGGAGACTTATCATTGAGTAGAATGGAAATAGTCTTTCCGTAATATATATGCTGATTTCTTTTGGCTTATGCCTCATGCCTGAGGCTACTCGCCCAGCAGATTCAGCAGGCGGTCAATTTTTGGCGTCAGGATGATTTCCGTACGGCGGTTCTTTGCTTTGCCTTCCGGGGTATTGTTGGCGGCAACCGGATAGTTTTCACCTCTGCCCGAGCCGATAATTTGTGCAGGGCTGACTTTATATTTTTCTGTCAGAATATGCAGTACGCTGCTCGAACGCATCAGGCTCAAATCCCAATTGTCTTTGATAAGACCGCCGGAAGAGACATACGGCACATTGTCCGTGTGACCTTCTATATTCACCTGGATATCGGGATTCTTTTTGATGACATCTGATAATTTGCCTAAAGCATCCACCCCTTTGCTTTCTACTGTGGTGGAGCCGGATTTAAACAACAATTTATCCGACATGGAAACATAGACTTTGCCGTCTTTTGTATATACACTTAATTCCCCTGCTGAAAAATCTGTCAACGCCTTTTTGATGGCATCGCGCAATGCATCGGTTTTTGTTTTTTGTTCGGTCAGCAGTTTATTCAGTTCAGCAATCTTCGCTTCTCGTGCCAGTAAGTCTGCATTGGCTTTCTTCAGGTCTGCTTCTTTTTGTTCCAGAGCAAGCCGTTGTTTTTCCAGGTCCACCTGCATCTGTATCAGGTCGGCATTTGTTTTTTGATTTTTATCGCCGGCTTCTTTCAGTTTTTTCAGGTACTCCTCCTGCGCTTTTGCATAACGGGCGTTCTGGTCGTCCATTTCTCCTTTCATGGATTCAATCAAAGTAGATAATTCGGAAGAATCAGTTTGAAGGCGGGTTATCTTAGCCGCTAAATCGGCATTTTGAGTGGTCAGGGCATTGTTGAGGGAGTCATAGCGGTCATTCAGCATTTTATTTCTGACTTCGCCGTTCAGGTATTGGTCTAATACGCGGTTGTATTCTTTTTGAGTGACACAATTCGTAAGCAACACTATGCTGAACAAAGAAAATAGGTATTTCCGCATGGTAAGGTTATTATTACAAATATCCATTTTATATTTCCCAATTTCCATTCTATCTTTACACAAATGTCGAAAACAAAGACGATTTATATTTGTCAGAACTGCGGAACTAATTCACCTAAGTGGATGGGTAAATGCGGCAATTGCGGCGCATGGAACAGTTTTGTGGAAGAGTTGATAGAGCCAAAATCCAAAAGCGCTGCTGTAGTCAATGCGCCCAGAACGAAGCCGCAATTGCTGGAGGAGATTTCTTCCGAAAACCGTCAGCGCATCGTCACTTCCGATTCGGAACTGAACCGTGTTCTGGGTGGCGGTATTGTACCCGGCTCGTTGATTTTAATTGGTGGTGAACCGGGCATCGGAAAATCCACCTTGCTGCTGCAGGTGGTGTTGCAAACCAAAGGATTGAAAACATTATACGTATCCGGCGAAGAAAGTGAACAACAGCTGAAGATGCGTGCAGACAGAATCAAACATATCAATAAGGGTGTGTTCGTATATACGGAAACATCCGTGGAGTCGATTGTACAGCAGATAGAACAGGTACAACCGCAATTGTTGGTGGTTGATTCCATTCAGACACTGGAAACCTCCATCATAGAATCGGCTGCCGGAAGTGTTTCACAAATCCGTGAAGCGACACATGTGATTCAGCAATATGCCAAACGACACAATTTGCCGGTATTTATTGTCGGGCATATCACCAAAGAGGGAACGATAGCCGGACCGAAACTGCTGGAACACATGGTGGATTGTGTGCTGCAATTTGAAGGAGACCGGAATTACAATTATCGGATTTTACGCACCCAGAAAAACAGATTCGGCTCTACGGCGGAACTCGGAATTTATGAAATGCGCAGCGATGGGATGCGTGCCGTGACAAATCCTTCGGAATTGCTGATTACTCAACGCGACGAGCAGGTGAGCGGCGTGGCGATTGCCGTAACGATGGAAGGTATGCGAGCCTTGCTGGTGGAAGTGCAGGCGCTGGTAAGTCCGGCGGTCTATGGCACCCCGCAGCGCAGCGCCACTGGATACGATCTGCGCCGGCTGAACATGATACTGGCGGTACTGGATAAACGCTGCGGGTTTCGGTTTGGTGCGAAAGATGTATTCCTGAACATTGCCGGTGGATTGCGGGTGGAAGACCCCGCGGTGGATTTGGCGGTGGTGGCAGCCCTGTTATCTTCGTATGAAGATGTGGCGGTCAGTAATAAATTTTCCTTCTCCGGTGAAGTGGGATTGAGTGGTGAGATACGTGCCGTGAATAAGGTGGAACAGCGTGTGGCAGAATCGTCCAAACTGGGCTATGAGAAAATCTTCATTTCCAAATACAACCAGAAAGTGAGCAGTGATGCATCGGAAATCCAGCTGATAAAAACGGTGGCGGAGTTTTATAAGAAGCTATTTTGATAAACGGCTTTTTTAAAACGGGTTGAAAAAACTATTTGGGATTAGATAGATATTCTTTTTTAATTTATTTTTTATTATTTTGTAACTAAATTATGCTTATGAATCAATGTCTATATATTATATTGATGTTTTTTTCGTTTCAGTCTTTAGCACAATCAATAGATAGTACTGAATCGAAGTTGAAAGAATATAAAAACCTTTTAGATCAGGGATTAATTAATGAACAAGATTATTCAAAATTGAAGAACAGTATTTTATTTCCCAATAATATATCAAATGTAGAATTAAAATCTATTAATAAAAATTCACTTGACTCATTAAAAAGGATTTACCGTTCAGATTTTATAACAGGAAGTGTTCTAATTCCATCCGGATTTGGTGTTATTGGAGGGGGAATATATTATAAGAATAATAAAGCCCCATCACCTGCAACATACGTTGATAAAAATGGCAATCTTAATACAAAAAGTTATAATGCTGCATTACATAATCACAAAGTAATTTACATAGCAATGATTTGTAGTGGTTCTGCTATTATTGGTGTTGGTTTTGCATTGGAAATACTGGGTATTCACCATAGAAGTATATATCTGGATAGTTCAAAAAATGTTTCACTTGGTTTTGCAAATGACGGACTAGGCTTCGCAATATGTTTTAACTAATACCTACTACCTATCTTAACTTCATGTTTTCCAAAATAGCTGAATACCCGCTGGATTTTTACCGCTTGTTTTATCCGCGTACCTGCGGTGGCTGTGAGGTGCCGCTGGTAAAAGGGGAGCGGCATCTTTGTCTGCACTGCCGCCTGGAATTGCCATTTACGAAGTTTGAATCCATGAAGGATAATCCGGTGGAGAAGCTGTTTTACGGAAGGATACCACTGGAATTCGCCACGTCATTATTGTTTTTTCACAAAGGTGAAAAGGTGCAGCAAATACTGCATAACATTAAATATTATGAACAAAAAGAACTGGCAGCATTCATAGGACGGATTTTCGGAGAGCGACTGCAAAATAATCCATACCTGTATGACGTTACCACTATACTTCCGGTGCCGCTGCATCCGCAAAAAGAACATATCCGCGGATATAACCAAAGTACCTTATTTGCAGAAGGCATGAACGAAGTGCTGAAACGGGAATTGTCTGCGAATAATCTGTTCAGGAAAACGAATACAGCCTCCCAAACCCGTAAATCCAGAACAGAGCGATGGGAGAATGTAGGGGAGGTGTTTGGGATGAAAAAGCCGGAGCGGCTGAACGGGAAACATGTGCTGCTGGTAGATGATGTGCTCACCACTGGCGCCACGCTCGAGGCTTGCGCTCAAACACTGATAAACGATGCAGGTTGCCGGGTGAGTGTGGCCACAGTAGCCTGCGGATTCAAATAATACGACAAAAAGGTGTATTTTTATCCAATGAAATTTCCATGTGGTCATACTGCACCTGAAGATAAGATGAGTTGGGTGATTCCTTGTACGACGTTTAAATACAATACCCTCCAATACATGAAAAAATCCTGGTTTCCCGTTTTGCTTTTAGTAATGGTTTCCACACCAGTCGTGTTTTTTTAAAACAGTAAAAAAGACTCTGAATGCGACAGGTGTTCTGTCTTTTTCTACGGATACGCTGACCTTCGATACTTTATTCACTACGCTTGGTTCCACCACCCGTTTCTTTACGGTGAAAAATAATCAGAAACATCCGGTGACCATTTCCAATATCAGAATTGGCGGAGGTGCCGCCACCTCTTACCGGATGAATGTGGATGGTGATGCCGCCACCTCCTTTACGGATATTGAAATTCCGGCAAAAGACAGCATTTATGTATTTGTGGAAGTGACCATTGATCCGAATGCCGCCAACCTGCCTTTTATTGTGCTCGACTCCGTTCAGTTCACGGTGGAGGATAAACTGCAACAGGTTATTTTACAGACATACGGACAAAACGCGCATTTCTTTAATGGGGATTCTATTGAAACAAATGTGGTCTGGGATAACGATTTGCCATATGTGATTTTGAATTATCTTCAAATCAAACAGGGTGCGTCACTTACCATTAATAAAGGATGCAATGTATATTTTGGCGGCGGAGCCGCACTCCTGGTGGAAGGAGCACTGAATGTAAACGGCACGGATACCTCCAATATGGTTACGTTTCGGGGAGTGCGTCTGGATAAGGATGTCGCTGACAGGCCGTATGATGACTTTCCCGGTCAGTACGCGGGTGTTTTCTTTTTGCGCAACAGCACGGGTAATCTTAATTACCTGAAGATGCGCAATTCCGCTTATGGTATCAATGTCGGCAATATCAAAACATCCGATAATGCGGCGGATAATATCGCGCAATTACAGAGCCTGAATCTTAGCTCCGCACCGGAAGTATCGATAAAAAACTCTATGCTTTACAATCATGCGTTTTTCGGCATATTTGGATTCATGGGAAAAATCAGAGCGGAAAATACGCTGGTGTATAATTGCGGCAAAAATGTGGTAGGCTTATATTTCGGAGGTGATTATGAGTTTACCTATTGCACGTTTTATACCCGGGGTAATGCTTATATTTCGCATACTCAGGAACCCGTTTTTTATATGAATAATTTTTTCACCTACGATATAACCCAGCCATCCATCAATGCGGATTCATCCAGAGCGGCCTTTGTAAATTGTATCTTATACGGAACACTGGATGAAGAGGTAGTGGCAGAAGGTTCAACACTAAACACGAAACAAATAGATCTTTCATTCAGCAATTGTATCTTAAAGACAAAAGAGACATTAAACCAGCCGGTATTTACAGTTTGTAAGAAAGACGATCCGCAATTTGTATCTGTTATAAGGAATAATTATAAATTAAAAAATACCTCGCCTGGCAGCAATTTTGGTATACCCGTTTCGGTAGTGACGGATATGGAGGGTTTTTCCCGTGGCAATCCACCCGATGTAGGAGCCTATGAAATCCAATAGTGCTGCAATCACTCATTTATTCAACATATTCTTTACCTTTCTGTTTATAATTGATAGCATCGGATATGACTGGTAAGATTTTTAAATATGCCCGCTACGCGTTTTTTAGTTTTCCTGTTCAGCTGCTGCTGTTGCAGATTAAAAAACATCCGGGGTTTCTGATTTTCTGGATTTTTCTTTTCAGTGCCGTTACTCAATTCTTTGGTGCGAGTTATGGGATTCCATCCCTGTTCCTGGATCCTGAATACCTGGGGGAAGTCAACTTCTTAAGTTTTCTGATTGTCGGATTTGCAATGGGCGGATTTATTATGGCCTGGAATCTGTCGTTTTATATCATCAACAGTTACCGCTTTCAGTTTCTGGCATCACTGATTAATCCGTTTGTACAGTTTTGTTTCAATAATGCTGTAATACCGCTGTCTTTTACCATTCTTTATATCGTTCAGCTGGTTAAATTTCAGCATACCGAAGGATTGATTGCCACAGGAACAATCGTACAGAATGTGTTGGCGTTGTTATTGGGGAATTTACTGATGATAATATCGTTCAGCATTTCCTTTGTTTTTTTTAATCAGGATATAGAAACATTCATCGCTAAACTATCCGATAAAGCAAAGGAAAGTCTGCTCTTTCAGAAGGTATCATTGGATAAGCTGAAAATTCACCAAAATGAAACGACGCAGTGGCGGGTGGAGACATTCCTGCGTTTTCCGTTTTCAGTGCATCTTGTCCGTAAAGTGGATTTTTACCATAATAAATTAGTGGACAGGATACTGCTGCTGCATCACCGGAATGCGTTTGTTTTTCAGATTTTAGCCATATTGGCATTAGTCGCATTCGGCAGGCTGATAGAATATCCGTATTTCCGGATACCTGCAGGAGCGTCCATTTTCCTGGTGTTTTCCGTTGCGGTTGTATTGTTGTCATTCGCCACCTATATGTTTCGCGGATGGCGGACCGCAGCCATTATTATCCTCATCATCCTGCTGAATGTGCTGACCAAATATGATCTGGTGGTGTATAAACACAAGATGTACGGGCTGGATTATACGACTGAAAAGATTCCCTATGACAATGAGGTGGTGAACAATGCGGTCACCCCGCAAATGGTCGATAATGATATTGCCTATACCAAAACAATTTTAGCCAACTGGAAAAAGAAGATTGCCGCTAAATACGGAGAGGATAAACCAAAGGTAATTTTCATCAACACTTCGGGTGGCGGTCTGAAGGCTACTTACTGGACATTTCATGTATTGCAGGAACTGGAAAAAGAACTCAATAAAAAACTTTTTGACCATACCATCCTGATGACCGGCGCATCGGGCGGTATAATCGGTTCTGCCTATTTCAGGGAATTGTATTTGAGACAACAGCAACATGAAGCGGTGGATTATCTGCATAAAACTTATCTCGATGATATCGGGGGCGATATGCTGAATGGTATTGCCACTTCCATTGCTACCAATGATATCCTTTATCCGTGGCAGCAATACGAGTATCAGGGACTGGAATATAAGAAAGACAGGGCATACATGTTCGATAAGCAGTTGAATGAGAACACGCATTACATGATGGATAAACTGTTGTCGAATTATAAACGCGCGGAACAGCAATCGAAAATTCCGATGATGATAGTGGGAGCCACGATTATCAATGACCAGCGATTCCTGTTCTTTTCCCCGCAACCCATTTCATACCTCATTAAACCACATATTCAGGCAACGAATGAATATCAGGATAACCTTTCTACGGATGCAGTGGAGTATATGCGTTTCTTTAAAGAGAAAGGTGCGGAAAATCTAAATTTCATAGACGCCCTGAGGACAAACGCCACATATCCTTACATCATGCCTGCTGTTTATTTGCCCACCAATCCCGCCGTAAAAGTAATGGATGCCGGTATTCGTGAAAATTCAGGATTTGCCGTATCTACCCGCTTTTACAGTGTATTCAAAGACTGGATAGATGAAAATACCGGAGGTGCCATTTTTATCTCCATCCGGGTGGATAACAAACAACGTGATTTTAATGCGAATGAAAAGGAGTCCTATATCAGTGAGCTGCTATCGCCGATAGGAAATATCCTGAATAATTTTATTTTACTGCAGGATTACAATTCGGATGTGAGCCTTTCCTATCTGGAAAATGACAGTAAAACACCTATCAGTGTGTTGAACTTTAATTATGACCAGACTAAAAAGCGTAAAAAGGCGGCTATGAGCTGGCATCTGACGGCATTGGAAAAACAAGACATCAGGAGCGCTTTCATGCAAGAGAACAATCAGGAAATGCTGAAAAAACTAAAAGAGATGATGCAGTGAGTTTAGTTCAACTCCAGCAGCACCACATTTTTGATTTGAAAGAGGGTTAATATGCTATAGCTATATTGAAGCTAATTTTTCTAAGAGCCAGTTTTTATCTGAAAGGTTCTCGTGTTTAATGATTCTAATGGTAAACTGATCAATTTCTTTTTTAGATTTTACATCTAGAGCGATGAGTTTTTTACAGTTTTTTATAAAATCAAAATAATTCTTTTTAGAGGAGGTGTTTATCTGTCTGTTTCTGAGAACATAGACTCTGAACGTCTCTAAAAATGATTCTAGGAATATAAATTCCTTTTTTTCGTAAAATGTTTTTACCAGCAATACTTTTGAACTCAGGTTAAACGTTAAGTCAGATGTCTTAATGTTTTGAAGCGTATCAATCACATCATCATATTTTTTTAGTTCATAATTTAGTTTCGCTTTGTTAAATGCAATGACGGTTTGTTGCTGCTCTGACGGTAGCTTTTTGCCATATTTATCAATAAATGAACCTGCAAAACTATATTGTTTTAGTTTGAGAGATAGATTGATGATATTCTTGAATCTGAATGGGGAAAATATCTTATCTTCTATCTTTCGGATGTATGTTTTGTAAATGTCAAAGAGTTCAGATTCAAAATGCTGATTTCCACTGTTCAACTCCAGAATGCAAAAGTTGATAACGTATTGAAATATGATTCTTCTTTCACTTTCATCGATTAAATCGGAATTTTCCAGTTGCTGCTTAATGATATCATATGGTTTTTCAGATGCAGGACTTGTAAAAAGCCGATAAATGGACAGATAAAAATCAATTAAGGTTTTATTTTCCGAATTAATGTCATTTGCCATTTCGATTACATAACCGTTAAACCTTGGTAAACTGTTATAGGTGGTGAATTTCGATTCATTAATGGCATGACAGATAAATTTCAATTTTTGCAGGATATAGTAATCATCCAGAGTGTCTGAAACTGAAAGAATGTTGTTTAATTTTGATTTGGCAGGATTGTTGACCAGATATTCATACATGCAATTTTGCATTTCATATTTAAGATATAAACCTGTAGAATTCAGTTTCTTATCTGTTTGTTTAATTTGTTTCTGCAATCTCTCCCATTTCTCTTCAAAAGTATTTCCTATAGTGTGACGGGAAAGATATTGTAGTAAAAGGATTGTTTTATTTACATCGTTCTTGTCAACATATAAAAGCCCAAGCGTCTGTTCAATATCCTGTAGTAAATCAAAACACAACTTTCTGAATTGATTGTTATTCAGGGGTTGTTTGCCATAGACCGTTTTCCATAATTGCTCTTTTGTGTTCACTTTTTGATGAATTATGTTGGATACGATTTCATTAAAAAGACATACGTATTCCGGGCGCCTGTTTCTGTATTTTAGCAATTCACCCAACCTTTCCAAATCAGAGATATCTAATTTTTCCAATAATTCAATAACTTTAATCGGTTGCATATATGCTAATTTAAAAAATAGAATCTAAGTTCTTTAATATTTATTATAAAATACAGAAAAACAATAAAATATAATAAATTAAATTAGTAATTTACAGAATCTATGATAAAAAATGTACTTATTTTTAGACAGGTGAATGAATAAATTTGTATCGTATAGTACTATTAATTTAAAAGACATATCTATGGATACGATGATAAAAGGCATAAAAAGTATATTAATACTGACAGCTGCCATAATTTTTTTTCCTGCAAAAGCAGCAACGGTATCTAATCCTTCAATAACAGGAATTACAGCTACTGTTGATTCGAATAATACACTGTTATTAGCTGAAATATCTGCCGAATGCGATACAACGTGGCTGAATACTTACAAATTTTGCACTAACATCAGCATTAATGAATACTATTCGGACAGCTTAGGTACGTTTTATCAGATTATTCAAATGATAGGTTCCAATGGACTGGATGCACAATTGATTACATATAAAGACTGTAGTGGTCAGCACATTGGAGGCTGTGGTGATGGTGGTTCTGTGCAGTTATGTAATATAACTCAGGATAGCGCGGTTCATTTCGTACGTCAAATTTGGGACTGCTATCCGTGTAATAATCTTACATGGCTACAGGATTATTTCTTTTACAAAGATACCATTCATGATCTCAGAATTCACAATGGCAATATTACGGACCAGGATATATATTCCTTTTATGACGGGGAATTGTTATCACGCAATGCCTGGGCAAGAAGAGGTTTTATCCTTTTCGTTTATGACAGTAATTCCGGTGAGTACTGGCAATCCTATCAGATTGGCAATTCCTGCCGGGGGCCATTTAATGATATTACGTGCTACCGGTTTCCAGTCAATGTGTTTGAATTTGTCACTAGAGATGCTACCGACACCTATTCGGCAAAGGAAGAAAGGCAATTTCTAATAAATTTTTTGGATAGCATTCCCTGCAATGCCTATGTGGCAGGGTATAGTTTTTATAATGCAGGTTATTCGCAATGGGCAAGTGATAGTGTACTGTCGGAAGATGTAAATCTCTTTAAAGAGTTTGAAGATATTGGAGTATCCACCATACGTCAGCAGGAAGACAACAAGCCTTTTGTATTCTTAGTCCGGAAATGCGATCCTTCCTTTCCTTCTGCTCAGATTAAAGCGGAGACCAACGGAATCATAGATACCATCTTGCATTTCACGGATACGATAAGTACAACTGTCGCATGTAAGAATCAATCTGTTAATGAATACTTATATTATGGAAAGAAGACATTCTTTGAAATTGTGCCACTTGATACGACTGAACCTAAAACATACTATCGGTGCGATGGTACAAAAGTGACATATTGCGGCTATCCGGAGTTTGACAGTTTATGTAATGAATTTACCAGTCATCTTGAATTTGTCCGTAATGTATGGTCCTGTGATTCATCTGCAGTCTGTGATAGTTCAGCATGTGTCCTTCCCGGCGATGCGGATCATGATTTAACGGTTAATAATATTGATGTTCTGGCGATTGGCCTGTCGTATGGCCATGCCGGACATGAACGCCAGAACGCTTCTATTGGTTATGTTCTGCAGCCGTCGGCAGACTGGCAGACGCAACATTACTTTGGATTTAATGATAAATTCTCAGACTGTAATGGTGATGGATTTATAAATGACGCGGATGTATTTGTGGTTGATACTAATTATATTGCGAAAGAAGAAAATATCTTCAACCATCGGATAGGTATTTCAGATTCTTTGCCTGCTGTTACCTTACGTTTTGATACCATACCCGTGATGGTCGTAAATGGGCTATGTTTGGGTGCGGAGCTGGTGTCGGATATCAATGTTGGCAGTTCAACTCAGACTGCTACAGATGTTTATGGAATGGCATTTTCCGTTCATTATCCATTTGATAATGATTCCTGCTTTTTGATTCAGGTGGAATTGGATTCTGCTTCCTGGTTTCAGACAGGTAATCCCGTTTTGTTGTTTTATAAAAATATTCCCGAATTTAAACGGATTGATATTGCTATTTCCAGAACCGATGGGGTTGTCCGATCTGGCCATGGTCGGGTAGGTAAGATAAAACTGATTACTGAAGGTGATATCTTTGGCATTACCAGAAGAATGAGTGGAAATGTTTCTCTTGAATTTTCTGTATCTGATGTATTGGCAGTAGATAATACGGGTATGCTTAAAGATATGACTGGTTCAACCGTTACGGAAAGTTTTCTATTATTGCGTAATACGGAAAGTCAGATGGAAGGATTGGAATTTTATCCCAATCCGGTAAATGGATTGTTGTATATAAAAGCAGGAGAAAATATTGAATCCATTGAAATAATGGATGTTCAGGGAAGAATGATGCATGAGTTTATCATCAATAGAAACGATGTACAACTGAACCTGTCAGGGCTGAAGGATGGAATGTATATCGCAATAATTAAAGGTAAAAACTCACGGAGGTATGAAAAAATAATCAAGCAGTAGTCTATGTATCTGCAAACTGTTTTTTCAACTCCAGCAATACGACATTCTCAATATGGAAAGTATGCGGGAACATATCCACCGGCTGGCATTGTGTGACGGTGTATTTTTCGGAAAACAATAACACATCTCTTGCCTGAGTGGCAGGGTTGCAGCTCACATAAACAATCTTTTTCGGTGCAGCCTGCAGCAATACCTGTACCACCTTTTCATGCAGCCCTGCGCGTGGCGGATCCACCACTACAATATCCGGATGGCCGTGTTCCGCGATAAACGATTCTTTCAGTATGTCCTCACAGGTACCGGCGTGGAAAATGGAATTGCTAATGTTGTTTAATGTGACGTTGAACACTGCATCCTCAATGGCTTCGGGGATTTGCTCGATACCCACCACTTTCCGGCAGGAGGCTGCAATGTACAGGGCGATACTTCCGGTGCCACAGTATAAATCGTATACCAGATCGTCCTTGGAAAAATTACCCATTTTTTTTACAATATCATAGAGGTGTTCGGCCTGTTTGCTGTTTGTCTGAAAAAAAGATTTGGGACTGATTTTATAACGGATATTTCCCAACTGTTCGGTGATATAGTCTCTTCCGGAATAATTTACCACCTCCTGATCGTAGATGGTGTCGTTCTTTTTAGTGTTGATGATATAGTTCAGCGAAGTGATGTATGGATAGTTTGTCTGCAGGAACTGCATTAGTCCATTTATCTTGTCTGCATCCGCTTCCGCAAAACAGACCGTTACCATCCATTCTCCTGTGGTGGTGTTCCGGAAAATCAGGTTGCGCAGCAATCCTTCATGAAATTTCAGGTTGTAAAATGAATAGGCATGGTCCATTGCAAACTGATACACGGCATTGCGGATGCTGTTTACCTTTTCATCCTGTAGATAGCATTCGGTAATATGCAGTACGGCAGAGAAACTGCCCGCTGCATGAAACCCCAGTGCATTTCTGTTGAACAACTCGCCGCTGTCTATCTGTTCCCGTGTCAGCCATACTCTGTCAGAAAAGGTGAATTCTAATTTATTTCTGTAGAACGTGGTATCTGCACAACCCAGAATGGGCGCGCTGTTTTCGAGTTCCATTTTTCCAATCCTTCGGAAGGCTTCTTTTACCAGCTGCTCCTTGAATTCCAGTTGTGATGCATATTGTACGTGCTGCCACTTGCAGCCGCCGCAGGTTCCGAAATGAATACAAAATGGTTCAGTTCTTTTATCCGATGCTTTTTTTAAGACATGTATTTCCGTAAGCGCATAATCCTTTTTCTTTTTGATGATTTTTACATCTGCCACATCGCCCGGGATGGCCTTCTCCACAAAGACAACGAAGTTATCTATCCGGGCAAGTCCTTTCCCTTCGGCAGCAATGGAACTGATTGCCACATCTTCCAAAATCGGGTAGACCGCTTTTTTTTTCTTTCTCATCGTGCACAATTATCGGTAAAAGTTTCCATTATGCGTTGTAAAACAAAATTCTTGTTAAAAATAATTAAATAAATCCGGCTACTCGGTGACATTACGATAAAAGAACCATAAAATTGAATATTTTTGTATAAACAGATACCCTTATGTCTAAATTTTTACATGCATTTTCCATCGCGCTTTTTATTGGCATTTCCGCCATACATGCAGAAGACAAAGTCTTATTTACAATTGCTGATACAAAGGTAAACACGTCGGAATTCGAATACATCTACCAGAAAAATAATTTCAACAACAAAGCGGATTACAGCCGTAAGTCATTGGAAGATTACCTGAACCTGTATGTCAATTTTCGTCTGAAGGTAAAAGAGGCAGTGGCGGAAGGCCTGGATACGAATGACCGTTTTAAGGAGGAATTAAACACCTACGAAAAACAATTGGTAGAATCCTATGTCGAAAAAGATATGATGGATAAACTGATTAAACAGGAATATGAACGCTCCAAGACAGATGTCAATGTCAGTCATATTTTTATACAGCCTTTTGAGAACAACTGGACGGGAGCTTATGATAAGGCGATGGAGATTTACAACCAGATTAAGCAAGGTTTGAGTTTTGAAGATGCGGTGAAATCATCTCAGGATAAGCAATCCGCGGATAAAGGCGGTAAGATTGGATGGTTTAACGTTATCAGATTACGCTCCCGAAGTGGAAGAAGCCGTATACAATATGAAAGTCGGCGAGGTATCTTGTCGCCTGTCAAGACACGTGTCGGCTATCATATCCTGGAAAATCGAATGAAACCCGCCCGGCGCGCCCGAGACTGGAAAGTAGCCATCATCAAGCGGTTTTTCCGGTAAAAAAAGATACATCTGCCCAATCCAGAAAGGCACAGGAAGATACCATTCAGTATATCTACTCCAGATTAAAAGCGGTGAACTCGAGAAGATGGTGGCACAATACAGTGAAGACGAATCTACCAAATACACCTAATGGAGTTTTGATTGGTTTGGATAAATGTGTACGCTAAAGTTTTTGAAGAAACGGCTTATGCACTGAAAGATGGTGAGCTTTCTGCTCCGTTCAAAAACTGGTACTGCCTGGTATCATAAAACGCTTGGAAAACGGCAAAGCCACAACGCTGGAAGCGGCAGCGCCGATTCATCAAATCAAACTGCCTACACTTCCACAGTATCAGTATGAAATGGAGAAGTTTGTAGGCAAGCTGAGGAAGTAAATACAACGTAAAAGAATTTTCGGATAAGCCAATTTTCTTTAAGGCGCGGTTGTCTTGGTTTTGCACTGGTATCCCCGTTTGCCTACAAGGATACACTGAACCCTGCCGTGCTCCTGAAAATAGGAGACAGGCCTTATACAGAAAATGATTTCGGAAAAAAAATCCAGGAAATATACTACATGGTGATTCCGAGACAGGGCATGGATAAGAATGATGCATTAATCAATAAAACGGTGCAGACGTTTATACTCGACTATTACAAAAAAGATATCAAAGAAAACAATGGCGAATATAAAGCGCTGATGGAAGAATATAAAAACGGCATCATGATTTTCTCGCTTTCTGAAAAGAATGTTTGGAATAAGGCATCGGAAGATTCATTAGGGCTAATTACCTACTACTACGAACATAAATCAGATTTTACGCTGAGAAAGCGGGCAACCGTCAGAACGGTTACGGTAGACAATGCTCAGTTGTCGAAATCCGTGAGCAAGATGCTGCAGGCAGACCGCGGGCTGACGGATGATATGCTTTCCGCCAAAATGAAATCGCTCGGTATCGAAAATCCGAAAATAAATTCAGAAATCGCCGAAACGGGTAAGACCAGCATAAATATCAATTCAGAGTCGCTCAGTAAACCTGTGTTGAAAGGCAATGAATATGTCATCACACAGGTATATAATCTGCAGCCGGAAAAGCCGAGGGCTTTTGAAGAATGCAGAGGGTATGTGGTGGCCGCTTATCAGGAATATCTTGAAAAACAATGGCTGGAAGAGCTTCGCAAGAAATACCCGGTGACACTCAATAAAGAGGTATTCGAAACACTGGTGAAAAAATAATTCACCCGATTCCGATGGTTCAGGTTAAAAAAACTTAACATTCGGACGGATACCATAAAAAGAGGCGATTTGATGTCAAACTAACCATCATTTTTGTACATTTGCACTTCAAATCTTTTCATGCGTAAATTTATTTTATTTTTCAGTGCAGTTTTAACCCTTCTTACAGCTTACGGATCCAATACTATTTTGTTAGATAAAATAGATGCCATCGTAGATGACAAGATTATTCTTCGCTCGGATATCGAAAACCAGCTGGATTTGCTCAATTTGCGCGGACCGGAAGAAACCCAGAACAGATGCCGGTTGATGGAACAGTTGGTCTACAACAAGATGCTGACCACCCAGGCGATAAAAGACAGCTTGCCGCTGGCAAATGAAGAGGTGGAGGATGAGCTGAACAGAAAGATAAATTACTTTATCAGCGTGGCAGGTTCACAGGAAGCATTCGAAGAATATTACCACAAAACCGTAGAGCAGATAAAAGATGATTACAGGGATGATATCAGGGAGCAGATGCTCGCCGCCCGTATGCGCAATAAGATTCTGCAGGATATCAAAGTAACCCCTTCTGAAATCCGAACTTTTTATGATAATCTGGCGAAAGACAGCCTGCCCTATTTTAACGCTACTGTTGAATTGCAGCAAATCGTGATGAAGCCCAAGGTTTCCGACTATCAGCAACAGTCTGCCAAAGATAAAGCAGCAAGCATTCTGGAAAGAGTCAAAAAGGGCGAGAATTTTGAATTACTGGCCAGTTTGTATTCCGAAGACATCTCTTCTGCTCAGGAAGGTGGATTGCTGGATTGGGCGCCGAGAGGCACTTATGTGAAAGATTTTGAAGCTGCCGCATTTAAACTGAAACCGGGTGAAACCAGTGATGTTGTGCAAACACCTTTCGGATATCATATTATCCAGATGATAGAACGCAGGGGCGATATGATACAGGTCCGTCATATACTCGTCAGGCCACAGACTACTTCTAAAGATGCTGAATATGCGCAATCCAAACTGGATTCTGTCCGCAATGATATTGTGGAAGGAAAACGGACATTCCAGCAGGCGGTAAAAGATTTCTCTCAGGACGAACAATCCCGGAATGTGGGAGGATATTTATTGAATAATGAGTCCGGAGGTACCATACTGGAAGTAAACAAAGTAGATCCGTCTCTTTATTTGCTGATAGATACGTTATCCATCGGATCCATCACCAAACCCATCATGTATCAGGCGGATGATGGCACACCGGCTTTCCGTATCGTCAAACTGGTGTCAAAAACGGAAGCGCACGTGGCAGATATAAAAGTCGATTATGATAAGATGCAGAATGCGGCCAAATCTGATAAGGAAGAGCAGATATTGCAGCGCTGGTATGCCAAGAACATGAAGAAAACCTATCTGATGATTACGGACGATTATGCATCCTGCGAATCGTTGCAGTCGGTCTTAAAAAAATAACATCCCATGAGCCAGTTTAACAACGATATTGAAGGCATACAACAATTAGCCGGCGCTTACCAGCAGTTACGCTCCGAAATCCGCAAGGTCATTATCGGGCAGGATGAAGTGGTGAAGTATGTTCTCTTGTCTATCTTCTGCGACAGCCACAGTTTGCTGGTGGGGGTGCCCGGATTGGCAAAAACACTATTGGTCAAAACCGTTTCGGACGCGCTGGAACTCGATTTCAAACGTATCCAGTTTACCCCTGATTTGATGCCATCCGATATCATCGGCGCGGAAGTGCTGAACGAAAACAGACAATTTCATTTTAACCGCGGTCCCATTTTCGCACATATCATCTTGGCGGATGAAATCAACCGTACGCCGCCGAAAACACAATCGGCATTACTGGAAGCCATGCAGGAACGCCAGGTGACGGCTGCCGGTGCTCAACATAAACTCGAGTTGCCGTTTTTTGTACTGGCTACTCAGAACCCTATTGAGCAGGAAGGTACCTATCCCTTGCCAGAAGCGCAACTGGACCGTTTTATGTTCAATATCGTGTTGGATTATCCGACGTACGAGGAAGAATTGCAGGTCGTGAAAACCACGACTACCGATAATCCTGCCGCTGTTCAGAAGGTAATCGGTGCCAGGGAAATCATCGCTTTCCAGCACCTGATCCGCCGCATGCCGATAGCGGACAACGTGGTGGAATATGCCGTGAAATTAGCCGCGTCCACCCGTCCCAATACGCCGCATGCCGCGAAGACAGTGAACGAATTCATTGCTTGGGGAGCAGGGCCCAGAGCCTCACAGGCGATGGTGATGGCCGCCAAAGGTCATGCCGCCATTCAGGGCAAATATTCACCGGATATCGAAGATGTGCAGGCGGTCGCTTTGCCGATATTGCGTCATCGTATCATCCGCAACTTCAAAGCCGAAGCAGAGGGAGTAAGCCTCGAAAAAATTATCGGCGGATTGTTGTAATACAAGCATCCTTCATTTCGATGAGTAACTCGTCATTTCGACCAATGGGAGAAATCTTGCTTTTTATTACAAATAATATTCTTAGCAGCAGCAAGCTCTCTCGCACACTCGAGAGGACAGTGTCTGAAAAAGTGCTGTCCGTTACTGCTTTGCATTGGCTTGTCATTGCCGGACGCGAAGCGTCATTTCGACCAACGGGAGAAATCTCGCTTTTTATTAAGTAAAAGGTTCCGCCGTCTGGCGTCAGAGGAAAGCACAAAGCTACAAGTTTACATGTCACCCCGCCTGCCGCAAAACGGCTGTTAGCGGTTCGTTGTTTTCTGGTCAATTAGTTGTTTCATTATTCAGTTTTAACTTCTAATTAAACTGCGTATCTGTCTCCCCAATTTTAATGAAATTATTTTTTTCAAGAACTTTAAAAGATGCTTTATTTGTTTTGTCTGTCGAAGCGGTAATAGATTTTACAATTGGTTGTATTTTCGCCCATTCAATTATTCCTCCAACAATTTCTGTCATAAAACCTTTTCCTTGAAATTTGTCATATGTCCCGTAACCGATTTCTATTTCTCCATCTGCATTTGGCTCACCAATAATACATAGGTCGCCTATCATTTTATTTTCAGTCTTTGAAATGGCAGTCCAAAGTGTTGAATATAAATAATTCTTTGAAGTGTCTGCTACGTTTGGCAAAATTGTTACCTCTAAGGCTTCCTTTAATTCAGAAGAAATAGTCCTTGATGTTATATTTAAGTTTAGCTCTTCCTCCAAAGAGTTGTCGCATTTAGCGTATTTCACTAATTGTTCGTATGTCAATGGTCGTAAAATAAGTCTTTTTGTCTCTATCATTTTTTGGTTGTTCGTTTACTTTAGTATCGCGATACAATGACTGCTAACAACTTGCTCTTAGCGGCTGTTAGTGGACGTTTTTTTTAGTTAATATTTTTTTAGAACTTTTCCATTCCATTTATTAATTAGAATATAGCTGCAATCTGGAATGCTTGCAGAACACCCAAATTTAAATAGAAGTGAGTTTTTATATTCTTTTTCTAACTGATAGCCTAATCTGTATGTATAAGCATATAATTCTGTATCAGTCGAAAAAATAATCTTCTTTTGTCCATTATTTTCCAGCGTTAACCAAATGGAGTCACAATTGAATTGATAATATAATTTTGCTTTGTTTTTCAATGTTCTTATATCACAATCAACAGTTGAACTATTCATTATGGTATCTTTTGAGCATGAACATTGGATTTTTTGTCCAAAACATGTTAAGGATATTAAACAGCTGATATTAATGAGAATGGTTTTCAAAATATGTACACTAACTTGTTTATAGGTCTGACAAAAACCAGTCCTATGAATACAATTTTAGAGGTATAGTTCTGATAATGAGCATCCATTATCTGATTCTATCAAATATACATATTTTCTTATAAATCATCCACTGGTCTATTCATCTGTTGCATACCTTTAGTACTTACAGCAATATATAGTTCAGTTGCCCTGCGGTTGCAATACTTCGGTGCCTTCCTGCAGGAAGGAAAATAAGATGAATGGTGGTAAGTGTGTGAAGTTAATCGTTCAGCTTCAGCACTGCCATAAATGCCTGTTGCGGTACTTCCACATTGCCTACCTGGCGCATGCGTTTCTTGCCTTTTTTCTGTTTTTCCAGTAATTTCCGTTTTCGGGAAATATCACCGCCGTAACATTTGGCGGTAACATCTTTGCGCATGGCGGAAATGGTTTCTCTGGCAATAATCTTCGCGCCAATGGCCGCTTGTATCGCAATCAGGAATTGCTGGCGCGGAATCAGTTCTTTCAGCTTCTCGCACAGGCGACTGCCAAAGGCATAGGCCTTGCTGCGGTGTATCAGCGCGGAAAAGGCATCCACATTCTCTCCGTTCAGTTTGATGTCCAGACGCACCAAATCGCTTTCCCGGAAGTCCGCCATGTGGTAGTCAAAACTCGCATAGCCTTTGGAAATGGATTTTAGCTGGTCGTAAAAATCAAAAACGATTTCTGCCAGCGGCATCTCAAACTGCAGCTCAATTTTAGATTCCGACAAATACACCTGGTTCTTTAAAATCGCGCGTTTGTCCATGCACAGTTTCATGATGGCGCCGATATATTCCGGCTTCGTGATGATCTGCGCCTTGATGTAAGGCTCTTCCACATAATCCAGTATGGTAGGTTCCGGCAGGTCCGATGGATTGTTGACCACCAGCTTGGTGCCGTCTTTTTGATAGGCGTAATACGTAACGTTGGGAACTGTGGTGATGATGGTCATATCATACTCGCGTTCCAATCGCTCCTGCACAATCTCCAGGTGCAGCAGCCCCAGGAAGCCGCAGCGAAACCCAAATCCCAGCGCCAGCGATGTTTCCGGTTCCCAGACCAGAGAGGCATCGTTGAGTTGCAGTTTTTCCAGGGAATCCCTCAGTTCTTCAAAGTCATCATTGTCGATAGGGTAAATACCCGCGAATACCATCGGCTTCACATCCTCGAATCCGTGTATAATATCCTTGCACGGATTCTGGACGATTGTCAGCGTATCGCCCACTTTTATTTCTTTGGACACTTTTAATCCTGTGATGATATAGCCTACATCGCCGGCGGCGATTTCAGCACGGGGGTCCAGGTTCATCTTCAGCACACCCACTTCATCTGCAAAATATTCTTTGCCCGTCGCCATGAATTTTACCTTATCGCCTTTCTTCAGTTTCCCGTTCATTATTCTCACGTAGGCAATCACGCCTCTGAACGAATTGAAAACCGAGTCGAATACCAATGCCTGCAACGGTTCTTCTTTATCGCCTTTAGGGGCGGGAATGCGTTTGATGACCGCATCAAATATTTCGTCGATGCCAATGCCGGTTTTTCCGCTGGCCTGGATGATGTCTTCCGCTTTGCAGCCGATCAAATCCACAATCTGGTCGGATACATCTTCTATCATGGCGCCATCCATGTCCACTTTGTTGATGACAGGAATGATTTCCAGTCCGTTTTCGATGGCTAAATATAAATTTGAAATCGTTTGCGCCTGTATGCCCTGAGTGGCATCTACCAGCAGTAAAGCACCTTCGCAGGCTGCCAGCGAGCGGGAAACTTCATACGAGAAATCGACATGCCCCGGGGTGTCGATTAAATTGAAAATATACTTTTTTCCATCCTTGTGTGTGTAGTCCATCTGGATGGCGTGGCTTTTGATGGTGATGCCGCGCTCACGCTCCAAATCCATGTCGTCTAAGGTCTGCGCCTGCAAGTCGCGCTCAGAAACCGTTTTGGTCACTTCCAGCAGCCTGTCAGCCAGCGTACTTTTGCCGTGGTCGATGTGTGCGATGATACAGAAGTTCCTGATATTTTCCATCCTGCAAAAATACGGATATTCGACGGATTCTTGTAATTTTAAACGATTTGTTAATGAATTAAAAAAGTGAATGGCACTGACGGAGCGTATAGTTGAATTTATCCTGAAAACAGGAGCGGGTGGTGGCTTCAGGGATGTTGCCAAAGTCAGGAGACGCATGGATAACGGAGCCAGATTCGCTATGCCGCGCGTCAAAGGGGTTGCAGTGAAAATGCTAGACATTGATGGCCTCCGGGCCGCGCAGCTACAGCCGGAAAATGCGCAACAGAAAGTCCTGTTGTACCTGCACGGCGGGGCATACGTCTGCGGCTCCATTCATACCCATAAAAATCTGGTGGGTACGCTGGCAAAATCAGCCGGCATCCAAGCGTTGCTGATTGACTACCGCCTGGCGCCGGAATATCCGTATCCTGCAGCGCTGGAAGATGCAGTGAAGGCCTACCGTTATTTACTGGATAGTGGTTACCGTCCTGAAGATATCGCTGTTGCCGGAGATTCAGCGGGCGGCGGTTTGTCATTGGCGCTGTTGATGTTCCTGCGCGATCAACGGATGCCGCTGCCGAAATGTGCCGTTTTGATTTGTCCGTGGCTGGATTTGACGAATTCGTCCGAAACGTATCAGACCAACAAGGATGTCATGCTGAAGAAAGAAGATCTGGATGTTGCCGTTTCCATGTACACCACAGGAAAAGTGGATGTTACACATCCCTATGTTTCTCCGATTAACGGTGATTTTAATGCATTATCAGATGTGTTGATTCATACAGGTGGCAGGGATGCGCTGGAAGGAGAGGGAAAACGGCTGGCAACACTATTGAAAGCATCCGGTATAGCTGCGGAACTCTTTCATGAACCCAAAGGAATACATGTATGGCATACCTATCATCCGTTTTTTCCGCACAGTAAAACGGCGAACGAACACATAGCCGCTTTTCTCCGCCGACAGTTGAAATAACATTTATTATAGTTTCAGGATTTCATTCTCGTCTGTTTGCCGTCCTTTGGCACTGAAGTTGAATGATGTTTTAATACAATATTGTGGAAAACTTTGCGTATTAATGGAGCGATTTAGTGTCACTTTTGTTAGTATAATTTTTAAAATCTCATCATGAAGAAAATACTCGTCTTGTCAGTTGTATGCATGCTCACCGGATTGAATTCGAAGGCTGCTGCAAGACTAATGAATGAATACTCTTTTTTGCAGGACATCACCCTTGAGTTATACAGCGATGATATCCCGACATATAAAGTGCCGGAGCAGGTGAAATCCATAGAAGAAACATTGATGTTTGAAGTGTTGCATGCCGTTTGGAAAGATAAAAAATGGGTGGCGTATACGCTCAATAAAAATTTGCTGGGCACCTATAAGGCGGGCCAGCCGGCAATCCTCGATAATGGAGATATGAAGAAGATATTTTTTGTGGCTTCCTTTCCGGGCAGTGTGGGTGGACTGGATTTGTATACGGCCGATTATTCCAACGGAAAATGGAGCAAGCCTAAAAATTTAGGTAAAAACATCAACACCACCAAGAATGAATCCAATCCGGGATTGCTGAATGAATATACGTTGACATATTCTTCCGGAGGCATCATTAAAAAGCTGGATTTGAAAACGCTGAAAGTGGTGGATTTGGAAGAAAGTGCTGCCGACAAAAAAGCAGACGAACCATTACCGATTAATCTGCAAAAAAGTAAAGAAGATTTAGCGGCCATAGGAGACAACTCTACCGCAGCACCAACAGGTACGACTACCACTACTGATGTCGGCGCTATCGGCGATAATTCTACCGCAGCACCGGTTCAAAGCCCTGCCGGAAGCGGAATGGCAAAAGATATGAATGAACAGACAGTGTTACAGGAAAAAGCCAAAGTGGAAACGTTTGCAGCTCCTAAATCTACGGCAGCAACCATGAGTAATATACCTACAGCAAGTGCGGCGGCTACCGTGAATAAAAATAATGGAGTGGAATCCTATGGAAATAAAGCCAGAGAAGAGATGCTGAAAAAATTCCCGACAGCTATTCAGTTAGGTGCATTCGGTGCTCCGAAATGGGAAATGTTTGATCAGTTTTCAAAATACGGTAAAGTGATCAGTTACAAGAATGAGAAGAATATCAATGTCGTCTGGATAACAGGATTTGCCAGTCATGCCGCGGCAGAAGCGGTGTTGCCACAGGTAAAAGCTACCCCTGGTTTTGAGAACGCTTATATCACCGGAAAATAGATTCAGAGAGAGCCCGTAACAGGAAGAGGTGGTCATTCGACCACCTCTTCATTTTTTATAACAGACGGAACGAATTAAAATAATCCGAACAGTTCCGCATCAATTTTTTCTATGACTTTTCCGAAGTCTTCTTTTTTGTCTGCATAATTCAGGTCATCAACATTGATGACCAGCAGCGGGCCTTCTTTGTAATTGTCAATCCAGTTGTCGTAATATTGATTCAGCTGCTTTAAATAATCCAACCGGATATTGTCTTCATAAGCACGTCCCCTGCGCTCGATTTGTCCCACCAGTGTGCCTAAGGAAGCCTTCAGGTAGACGAGTAAATTAGGCGGTTGTACCTGCTTGCAGATGGTTCTGAAGAAGCTGATATAGTTTTCAAAATCACGGTTGCTCATCAGCCCCATTTCATGGAGGTTGGGCGCGAAGATATGAGCGTCTTCGTAGATGGTTCTGTCCTGAATGACAATCTTATCGCCTTCCTGAATCTCCACCAGTTGTCGCAGACGGCTGTTCAGGAAATAAATCTGAAGGTTGAATGACCAACGCGGCATATCCTGATAAAAGTCGTTCAGGTAAGGGTTGTTTTCTACATCTTCGAAGCGTGCTTCCCAGCCGTAATGTTTCGCTAATTTCTCTGTGAGTGTTGTTTTTCCCGAACCGATATTTCCGGCAACGGCAATATGTTTAAGTTGTTTTTTCTGTTTGGCCACGTTATGATTTTTTGTATAAGGACAACTAATCTATACTTTTTTTTTCATTGAAAATTCAAGCACAGATGATTTTTTTTAAAAAGTGGATAAATAAATGATGGATTTGCGGCGGAAAGAAAATGAAGATCAATTTCGCCGTATTTATTTCCAGATGCTTTTGAGCCCCATCACTTCCTGTACACCATCCAGCGTTTTACGCGCACTTATACGTGCCTTTTCTGCGCCCTCCTGAGCCACTTTCCGGATAAATGCGGGATTGTTTTCCAGTTCCGTAATTTTCTCTTTCATTGGCTGTGTGAACAGGATGATGTCTTCCGCAAGTTGTTTTTTCATATCACCATAGCGGATCGAGCAGTTGTTGTACGCATCCTCAAAAAACTGAACGGTATCATTGGTTGACACTAAGCTCATCAGCATAAACAGGTTTTTGATTTCTTCCGGTTTTTCCTGATTGGGAGTTGTCGGGCCGGAATCAGTTTTGGCTCTCATCACTTTCTTGCGGATGGCTTCTGGTTCTTCCCGGAGAAAAATGGCATTGCCTTCGCTTTCACTTTTTCCCATCTTGCCGCTTCCATCCAGTCCCGGAACTTTTACCAGTTGTCCGCTCATATCAAATGCCTGCGGTTCCGGAAAGAAATCGGTTTGGTACAGGTGATTGAAACGGACAGCAAAATTACGGGTCATTTCCAGGTGTTGCTCCTGGTCTTTTCCGACAGGAACTTTATGGGCGCGGTGAATCAGAATATCGGAAGCCATCAGCACCGGATATGTCAGCAAGCCGGCATTGATGTTTTCTTGGTGTTTTTTTATCTTTTCTTTGAAAGAAGTGCATTTCTCCAATTCCCCTTTGTAAGCCAGCATGTTCAGTAAGGTATACAGTTCTGATATTTCCGGAACATCGCTTTGAACATAGATGGTGCTTTTTTCCGGATCCAGACCGCAAGCCACATATTCAACCAGCGTTGCCCGTACGGATTTTTTTAACAATTCAGGATCAGGATGGGTGGTCAGTGCATGCAGATTGGCAATGAAGAAATAGGATTCATAGTTTTCCTGCATCTGAATAAAGTTTTTCACGGCACCGAAATAGTTGCCTAAATGCAGGTTTCCGGTACTTCTTACGCCACTTAAAACACGTTCTCTCATGTAATATTTATTTTATTAAATGTTGAATAAAATCCTGATTCGGCTGATTTTATCGTATCATTTTGTCCGGCAAAAATATAAATAAAAGCAGTACTTTCTGCCTTGCGCCATTTGTAATCGCAATTAAAAACAATTAATTAACGGGTATATTGTTATTAAAAGAGAAATTGTTTACTTTTACGGGAGCAATTAAGGAGTTGATTTAAATCAACTTATATGAAATATATGCAATGTAATCATGCATTGCGTTCTTATTTGATTTTTACGTGTCTGCTGGGGGTTAAGTCGAATATTACAAAAAAACGGAACAGATGAATCGAATTTTACAAAGCGTACTTCTTATACTTTTTGTTGTTTTTGTTCAGGTGCTTTCACCCGCACAAAGTGTCAGGCTTAAAACCGCTGCGGTAGGAGTTGCTCCAGACATTTCACAATCTCCGAACACGGCTATACAGAAAAGTAAAGATGAAACAGCAGCGGTAAAAAAAGAAATCCCCCATACCAGTCCGGAATCCAAAAGTGCGTCTCCAATTCTGAAAAAAAACATGGATTCACTGGCAGCATTAAAAAATAATAACAGCACATCCGAAATTGAAAAACAAAAACCGGCGAATACAGAACCTTTCACAGATAACAGCGTAGAGTATTTTATAGAAACGTTGCCGGAGCAGGCAACTGTAAACAATGCAGAAAGAAAAGCGGTGAAGCCGGCCGTATCCGTAAATTACAAACAAAGAGAAGTAAAACAGGATATACATCCCGTTCAGGATTTTACTCACTCCGGTATTGCGGAGAGTAAGAGATTGTATTTGCAGCAGGAGGCAGACGATTTACAGGCTGAGATTAAACAGAACGCCAACAACCCGAATTACGATATCGCTAAGAAGCAACGGCAGTTAGAGGATATCAGAAAACTACTACAACCATAAAACGGAGCGCATGAAGAGATGTTTACAATTCCTGCTTTTTATTGCCTGCTTCCTGATGGAGTCACGTTTGTATGCGCAGTTAAACAATAATTGTTCAAATGCCATTCAGGTTTGTAACAACCAGCTGGCAGAACAATTGGATGACGGACCGGGTACACAGGAATGTCCTACCGGTGGTTGCGGCTGTATGTTGGCAGGGGAAAAGAATACCAGATGGTTTAAGATTGTCATCCAAACAGGGGGTACTTTGGAATTCACGATCCGACCTTACAATGGTACTGCGGATTATGATTTTTCTTTGTGGAATATGGGCGTTGGCGGAACTTGTCCAACCGGCTCGGCTTTAGGTTTGCCGGACAGATGTAATTTTGCGGCTCCGAAATCTCCGACAGGAATCAGGGGTACGACAAATGGCAATTCAAACGGTGCATCCGGCAATTTATTTTCAAATAACATAACGGTTACCGCCGGACAGGTATTATACCTTTTGGTAGACAACTATGATGGTACACAGGAAGGGTTTTACCTCGATTTTTTCGGCGGTTCGCCCGGTTCCGGAACGGGCACAACAGCGACATTCTCTTGTTCCGGTGTCAATCAGTGTACCACTTGTAACGATGCAGACTGTAAGTCCTATTACTTTGCCAGCCCGGATGATTATACATTTGATGAAACGGCAGCCAACGGAGCCTGTCATTCTAATTTTGCTTATGCTTCTGTCAAAACTGCAACGGTTTGCGGTAATTTTACTGTACCCGCACCGTTTACAACCATACAATTTCCTACTAACCGCGGATATGAAATAATTACGACCAATGGTGCAAATACCACTACATGCTTAAATTCAGCGGTCATCACGTATCAGGTTTGGGATAACTGTGCTTCAGCGCCGCTTACCCCATCTTCTCCGGGAATATATAATGGCTTGAATAACTCAACCAGCTATAAGGTTTGTAAAACTATCACCGTTACCGGTGCAGATTGCTGGTTAAGCCGGATATGCCTGCCTTACTGGACGATGGTGCAAAATGACGTTATCTGCAATGCCACCCCTTTAACGATGAATGCGGCACCAATTGCAGGAACCAATGCCGGCGCTTCTTCTGATTTGGATGCAGGATGTACGGGTTATCAGGATGTCTATTATAAGTTTACGGCACCAGCTTCGGGCAGAGTGCAGGTCAATGTGGTTCCCAATGGCAGTTCTGATGTGAAGATTAGTCTGATTGGCCCGATGGCCGGTTTGGAAGGTGGCGTCAATGATTGTAATTTGTCTTGTTCTCAGTTGGGCGAGAGCAATGTAGTGGCGGGATGTAATGATGATGGCGGTACAGGCGGTACAGAACGACTGTTTGCATTTGTTATTCCCGGACAAACTTATTATGTGTGGGTGAGTGGTACGCTCTTCCGGCCAACGGCAACATTTACCGTTCAGGTAACGGAAACCATCACCAATACGGCCAACCCTACACCCGGACCGGATATTGTCGGGGCTCCGGATGCGATTCCTTCCAATGACCAGTGCGCCAACGCTATCAACTTGAACCTATGTGTCGGGCAGGCAGGAACGAATATCGGTGCAACGGCAGAATGTGCAGATCCCGACCCGCTTTATGTGGATGCACTGACGTTGGAAAATGATGTTTGGTACAAATGGACAGCGCCTGCAAATAATAACAACAGTCAGGTTACTCTAACCGTTACGGGTGTCTCCTGTACAAGCGGTGAAGATGGAAGTACAGGAATCCAGTTTGGTATCTTCAGAGGAAGTTGTGCTTCCTTAACACC
>JAXLTW010000007.1:0-126387 GCA_046329865.1 Chitinophagales bacterium
ATACCCTGAATTATGAAACTATCGCTGCTATACAATTTCCCGTTCAGAAAGTAGGCGTTTTTGTCAATGAGACGATTAAAGAGGTAATCCGTATTTCAACATCCTATGAAATGGATGTAATACAATTGCACGGCGATGAAACAGTGGAATATTGTGAGAATCTGAAATTGCTGGATTTTCGTATTATTAAAGCATTCGGCATTGATGAGCGTTTTGATTTTTCTGTATTGAACGAATACGAAGAGGTATGTGACTATTTCTTGTTTGATACCAAATCTTCCACTTATGGTGGAACTGGTCAAAAATTCAACTGGTCATTGTTGAACCAATATCAACTTCAAAAACCTGTTTTCTTATCGGGCGGGTTGGATATTGCTGATATTCCGAGTGTTTACGATTTAATAAAAGATATCCCTGTTCATGCATTGGATTTTAATAGTAAATTGGAGCTGGAACCCGGACGGAAAGATGTTGAAAAATGCAGCATACTGATAGATACTCTTCGGAACCGGAAAAAATAAAAATCAGATGGCAACAGGCGATAAATATCAGGTGAATGAATACGGCTATTATGGCCAATATGGCGGAGCCTATATCCCCGAAATGCTGCATCCGAATGTGGAAGAACTACAGCAACGCTACAAACAAATTATTTCGGAAGAGAGCTTTCAAAAAGAATTTCAATCGTTGTTGAAGGATTATGTGGGACGTCCTACACCCTTGTATTTTGCAAAACGCATGTCAGCGCATTTCAATGCAAGTATTTTCCTCAAAAGGGAAGACTTGTGCCATACCGGTGCGCATAAAATTAACAATACTGTTGGTCAGATATTACTGGCAAAGCGCTTAGGGAAAACGCGTATCATTGCGGAAACAGGTGCCGGTCAGCATGGCGTTGCCACTGCGACGGTATGTGCTCTGATGGGCATGCCTTGTGTGGTATATATGGGCGAAGTGGATATTGCCCGTCAGGCACCCAATGTGCAGCGTATGAAAATGCTGGGAGCGGAAGTGCGTCCAGCTACCAGTGGCAGTAAAACACTGAAAGATGCTACGAACGAAGCGATGCGCGACTGGATTTCCCATCCGGTGGATACGCATTATATCATTGGCAGTGTGGTAGGCCCGCATCCTTTTCCGGATATGGTTGCCTATTTCCAGAGTGTTATCTCAGAAGAAATAAAATTGCAGTTAAAGGATAAAACAGGCAATGAACATCCGGATTTTGTGGTGGCTTGTGTGGGCGGAGGCAGCAATGCCGCGGGGGCATTCTACCATTTTCTGGAGGATGATAATGTGAAACTGGTAGCTGTGGAAGCAGCAGGTCATGGTGTCTATTCAGGTAAAAGCGCGGCAACCACCATACTTGGGAAACCAGGGGTTTTGCACGGCAGCAAGACTTTATTTATGCAAACGGAAGATGGACAGGTGGTAGAGCCGCATTCCATTTCTGCCGGGTTGGATTACCCCGGGATTGGTCCTATCCATGCCAATCTGTTTGAAACCGGACGTGCTATGTTTCTGAGTGCTACTGATGAAGAGGCTTTGGATGCAGTGTTATTATTATCCAGGTTGGAAGGTATTATTCCTGCGTTGGAAAGTGCACATGCCATTGCTGTGTTAGACAGGATAGGAGCTAAGGAAAATGATGTCGTGGTTGTTAATCTTTCCGGCAGAGGCGATAAAGATTTGGATACCTATTTAAAAACATTGAAGCTGTAATATATCTACCAGATGAACCGAATCAAAGAACTTTTTCAGCGTAAACAGCAGTCTATTCTCAGTGTATTTTGTACCGCAGGCTTTCCTGAACTGGAAAGCATAGTGCCTGTACTGGAACAACTGCAGGCAGACGGGGTAGATATGGTAGAAATAGGGATGCCGTTTTCTGACCCGACCGCAGATGGTCCGGTGATACAACATTCCAATACAATTGCGATTAATAATGGAATGAACTTGAAAGTATTGTTTGCTCAGTTAGAGCATATTCGTGCCAAAATTCATATTCCGCTAGTTTTAATGGGATATATCAATCCGGCTATGCAATATGGTTTTGATAATTTTCTGAAAGATGCAAATAATTGCGGAATTGATGGAGTCATTATTCCTGATTTGCCCATTTATGAGTACGAAACTTTTTACAAAGAAAAATTCAGTCAGTATCACATTCAAAATATTTTTCTGGTAACCCCCCAGACCTCTGAGGAGCGCATCCGGAAAATTGATACACTGACCGATGCCTTTGTCTATATCGTTTCTTCCAATGCGATAACCGGCGGCAATTCGGATATACAAAAGGAACAGACATCTTATTTTGAACGTATCCGAAATATGCAATTGCGTAACCCGTCGCTCATAGGTTTTGGCATTCGCGATAAGCAAACATTTGATACAGCCTGCCGATATGCGAATGGTGCTATTATCGGAACCGCATTTATTAAAGCGATTGACCAATCCAAAAATTTAAATCAGGATATTACATCTTTTATCAGGTCCATTCAATCCGGTGATTAAAGCAAATGCAGGTTGTCATTATAAAATATAATGCGGGAAATACAAAAAGTGTAGAACATGCTTTACACCGTATAGGCATTCAACCCGTCATTTCTGATGATGCGGAAATCATCCGGTCGGCTGACAAGGTAATATTTCCGGGAGTCGGCCATGCTGAATCCACGATGAAACACCTCAGGGCATTACAGCTGGATATATTGATTAAACAGTTGAAACAACCGGTTTTGGGTATCTGCTTAGGTCAGCAGCTCATGTGTGCACACAGCGAAGAAGGGGATGTGGATTGCCTGGATATATTTCCGGTGAAGGTGAAAAAGTTTCAGTCTGAACCGCTGTTTAAAATTCCGCACATGGGCTGGAATACGATTCAGGAATTGAAATCACCCTTGTTCAGTGGGCTGGATGAAAAAAGTTATGTCTATTTCGTACACAGTTATTATTGCGAGAAAAGTGATTTATCCATAGCCACCTGTGATTATATATTGCCCTTTGCCGCGGCTTTACAAAAAGACAATTTTTACGCGGTACAATTTCATCCGGAAAAGAGCGCGGAAGCCGGTGGAAAAATACTTAAAAACTTTATAAGTATTTGATAATTAACTTGTTGTGATTTAGTTAAAGTGTTTTAGTTAATAATAAACAATTCGTATATTTGTTCATCATTTTTTTTACGAATAGCTGTTTCTGTTTTCCAAAAAGAAAATAATGGAGTAGGTATTACACACACTAAAACAAAAAGAATTAATGAAGAAAATTTTTATCCTGTTGAGCATTTTTACCGCTCTTCAATTCAATTCGATTGCTTTTGCTGACAAAGATGGTGGCAATGAAAACAGAACAACTCCTTTAAAAAGAACCTGTAAGACTAAGATCCCATCTTTGGAATGGGAAAATGATTTCCAGCAAAAAATCACCCAATATTTAGCTGCGCAGCAAAATCCTCAGGCAAGGATGATGACCGATTATACAATTCCGGTTGTCGTGCATATTGTGTATTGGAACGCTACACAAAATATATCACAGGCGCAGGTAAATTCACAGATTGATGTGTTGAACAAGGATTACGCAGGTATAGGGCTGAATGTTGGAAATGTGCCAACCGCTTTTGCTTCATTGGTAGCCAATACCAATATTCAATTTTGCCTGGCACAGAAAAAACCGGATGGTACTACAATGGATGAAGCGGGAATTGACAGAGTGGATGCACAGGGAATGGGATTCAGTAATCCCGGAACATTTGGCTGGCTGAGTAATTATGTAGATGCCACCATAAAACCAGCTACCATCTGGGATCCGACAAAATACTGCAATATATGGGTGTTGCCACTGGAAGATGGTACCTTAGGTTATGCTACATTTCCTGCAGCATCGACTTTATCCGGTATTTCCGCGGGCGATGTTGGAAGTAATACGGATGATGGTGTTGTTATTGGGTATATATATTTTGGAGATAATATTGGTACGGCGGCTGGATCTGCGCCCTACAACAGAGGAAGAACGGTATCCCATGAAATTGGCCACTGGCTGGGACTCAGACACATCTGGGGAGATTCCAACTGCGGTACAGACTACTGTAATGATACTCCCACACAACAGTCGGAAAATTATGACTGCCCGACTTTCCCTAAGACATCTTGCGGTAACGCTCCCAATGGTGAAATGTTCATGAATTTCATGGATTATACAGATGATGTATGTATGTATATGTTTACTCCTGACCAACGTACAAGAATACAGACGGCAATGGCTAACGGTACATACCGTCTTCCACTTGCATCTTCCTCTGTTTGTAATATAACACCACAGGCGCCGGTAGCTAATTTTTCTGCCAACAGAACCAGTATCTGTCCAGGAAATACCGTGACTTTTACGGATTTATCTGCCAATGCACCGACATCCTGGCAATGGACATTTCCGAGTGGAACACCGTCTTCGTCCACTTCTAGAAATCCCACTATCACCTATAATACTGCAGGTACATACGATGTTACTTTAAAAGCGACCAATACATTGGGTAATAATACGTTAACAAAAACGGGATATATTGTGGTGGGAAATCCTACAGGCGCCTCGCTTCCATTTTCAGAAGGATTTCAGAGTACTACTTTTCCTCCGACAGGCTGGTCCCTTTCATCTCCGTCAGGATTTAATTGGACAAGGTCCTCAACTGTTGGTGGTTTTGGAACGTCGAATGCATCTGTCTTTTTCAATAATTATGACAACGATGCCGGAAAATTAAAAGATGACATTATTACTCCGTCCATCAATTTAACAGGTGCTACAAATCCAAAAGTTAAATTTGATGTGGCTTATGCACCTTATATTCAATTCACAGGCACCAATAAATACGATACATTAGAGGTATTGATAACAGATGTTTGCAGTGGTAATAACACCAGTATTTATAAAAAAGGCGGTACTCAACTGGCAACGGCAAATGCCACAGCAAGTAAATTCACACCTACAGCTGCTCAGTGGAGACAGGATTCTACATTGATACCGGCACCGTTTTTGAATAAGGTTGTAAAAGTGACGTTTAGAAATTACGGTCTTTATGATAATAATATTTATCTTTATAATATTAACCTGTATATCAGTACTACAAATACCCCTACGGCAACTGCTTCATTTTCCTGGAGTGATACGACGGTTTGTTTGGGAGGTAGTCTGACTTTTACCAATACTTCGACTGCATCCAGTGGTTCTCCGGATTCTGTACGCTGGACAATCAACGGCGGTACCCCTTCTACCTCAAATTCTTTAACAACAGTATCACCTGTATTCAACACGGCTGGTACTTATACGATCAGTTTGGTAGCCTATAAGTCGGGTAATGCAAGTACACCTTTTTCCAGATCTATACGGGTAAAAGTATACCCAACTGTTACAGTAAACTCCCCGGCTATATGTGCAGGTTCTACAGCTACCCTGACTGCTGGCGGTGCTGCTACCTACTCTTGGACAGGGGGATTAAGTGGTAATCCGGCAACAACTCCGGTATTGAACAATACCACAACGTATACGGTAACAGGTACGACCGACAGATGTTCTAAAACGGCAGTGGCAACGGTAACTGTAAATGCGTTGCCTAACGTAACTGTTAACTCACCAACAATATGTTCAGGGAAAACGGCTGCTTTAACTGCCGGTGGAGCAACTACATATACCTGGACCGGGGGGTTAAGTGGTAATCCGGCAACAACTCCTGTTTTAAGCAACACCACAACCTATACAGTAACAGGAACAACAAGTGGTTGCAGCAAAACTGCAGTGGCTACGGTCACCGTTACGCCGTTACCGAATGTTACGGTGAATTCACCAGCAGTTTGTTCCGGACAAACAGCTTCTTTAACGGCAAATGGCGCCACATCGTATACATGGACAGGTGGCCTTTCCGGCAATCCGGTAACTACACCGGCTTTGTCAACTACAACAACCTATACGGTAACGGGAACCAGCAGCGGATGCAGTAAAACGGCGGTTGCTACTGTAACGGTAAGTTCTGCGCTGTCTGTGACAGTAAACGCTCCGGTTATATGTGCCGGTACTGCTGCCACACTTACCGCTAATGGAGCAGCTACCTATACCTGGACAGGTGGATTGAGCGGCAATCCGGCAACAACACCTGTATTAAATTCCACCACCACCTATACTGTTACCGGAAATAACGGAGCTTGCAGCGGAACAGCCATCGCAACGGTTACCGTAACACCTTTACCAAACATAACGGTGAATTCACCCACAATATGTTCCGGTAAAACGGCAACTTTAACCGCCGGTGGTGGTACCACTTATACCTGGACAGGCGGTTTGAGCGGCAATCCTATAACTACACCCGTTTTAAATTCCACTACTACGTATACCGTTACAGGCACTTCAAATTCTTGCAGCAAGACAGCCATAGCAACTGTTACGGTGAATTCAACACCGGCAACACCCAACATTACACAAAGTAACGATACACTTTACAGCAGTACTATCTTAGCAGGTGCAACTTATGAATGGTACAAAGCAGGTATATTGCTAACGACCACTAATTTTCCATTCTTAAAAATTTCAACTTCGGGAGTTTATACTGTAAAAGTGATTAACGGTACTTGCACTTCCACGCTATCAGCTAATTTCAATGCCTCCCTGACGGCGGTTAAACTGAATCAATTGGATTTGTCGTTCGCGGTCATTCCGAATCCGAACAACGGCCTTTTTGAAATTAAAATCAGCTCCGCTAAAAACAGAGACTATCAGTTGAAGTTGTTTAATGTGAGTGGACAGGTGTTGCTAAATGATGCGATGAAGGTGAGAATCGGACAGAATACAAAGCTGATGAATGTGTCTGGATTGGAAAAGGGAATGTATTTTATCAGCATTATTGGGGAAGAAGGAATAGCGACACAAAATATTATCGTTCAATAAAAAATATTTTTTCTATTTTACAAGTCCGGCTTTAAGTCGGACTTTTTTATACCAATAACAACATGCTGATTATTCCTGCAATAGATATTATAGACGGAAAATGTGTCCGACTGACAAAAGGTGATTATACTACTAAAAAAATCTACAACGAAAATCCGGTCGAAGTAGCTAAAGAATTTGAAGCCAACGGAATCAGCCATTTGCATTTGGTCGATCTTGATGGCGCTAAAAAGGGTGAAGTCGTTAACTGGAAAGTATTGGAATCCATTGCTTTGCAAACCAGCCTCAAGATTGATTTTTCTGGCGGAATAAAAACAAAATCTGCCGCGCAAATGGCATTTGATAAAGGTGCAAACCAAATAACGGTGGGCAGTCTGGCGGTAAAAAATCCAAAAGAATTTGTCGACTGGATTTGGGAATTCGGCGAAGAAAAACTGATACTGGGTGCGGATGTCATCAAGGATAAAATAGCTATACATGGCTGGCAGGAAAGCAGCGATAAAGATATTTTTTCATTCCTGGATTTTTATTTTGAAGAAGGGATAGATTATGTGTTGTGTACAGATGTTTCCAAAGATGGCATGCTGCAAGGCCCGTCTGTTGAGTTGTATCAGAAAATTATTGAAGCTTATGAAGGGCTGAATTTAATTGCTTCAGGCGGGGTTTCAGGGATGGATGATTTAATTCGTCTGAAAGAAATCGGCTGCTATGCTGCTATAGTTGGTAAAGCATTTTATGAAGGAAGAATTTCATTGTCATCATTAAAAAGTTTTCAATAAACCGTACCATGCTTACCAAACGCATCATACCTTGTTTAGATATCAAAGATGGACAAACTGTCAAGGGTGTGAATTTTGTGAATCTGATTCATGCCGGAGATCCGGTGGAATTGGCGCAAGCTTATGTGGCGCAGGGAGCGGATGAATTAGTGTTTCTGGATATTACAGCTACGGTGGAGAGACGTAAAACCCTGGTGGAGCTGGTAGAAAAAGTGGCTGCGGCTATCAATATACCATTTACGGTAGGCGGCGGTATTTCATCCGTGGAAGATGTGGATGCCTTGCTGTGTGCAGGAGCCGATAAGGTTTCTATCAATTCATCTGCCGTCAAACGGCCGGAACTGATTGATGAGTTATCGGCGCGTTTCGGTTCGCAATGTGTGGTCGTCGCGATAGACACCAAACTTGAAGATGACTGGAAGGTATATACGCATGGCGGAAGGACTCCCACAGCGATTTACACCAAAGACTGGGCGAAAGAAATTCAGGAACGGGGAGGTGGAGAAATTTTGCTGACTTCCATGAATCATGATGGTACCAAAAACGGATTTGCACTGGAAATCACGAAGTGGTTTTCAGAAAACCTCCTGATACCTGTTATCGCCAGCGGAGGCGCAGGCAACGAACAGCATTTTGCCGATGTGTTTAAAATTGCCGCCGCGGATGCCGCCTTGGCAGCCAGTGTTTTCCATTTCGGAGAAATAAAGATTCCGGATTTAAAGAATTATTTAAAGCAACAGGGAATTAACGTTAGAATATAAAACGTATTTTTGAGTATGCAGCCAGACTTTCAAAAAGCACAAGACGGTTTACTTCCGGCTATTATCCAGGATTCTCAGACTGGAAAAGTACTGATGCTGGGATATATGAATGAAGAGAGTCTGGAAAAAACAAAAGAATTGAATAAGGTTACATTTTTCTCCAGAAGTAAAAATCGTTTATGGACAAAAGGAGAGGAGAGTGGCAACTTTTTGGAAGTGGTGGAGATTAAGCTGGACTGCGATAATGATACATTCCTGATAAAAGTAAAACCTGTTGGGCCTGTATGCCACACCGGAAATGACACCTGTTGGTATGAAAAGAATAAAGACGAATTTTCATTCCTTCATTATTTGGAAGCGCTTATTCAGGACAGAAAACTGCACCCGAAAGACAACTCCTACACAAATTTACTATTCAACAAAGGCCTGAATAAAATCGCGCAGAAAGTAGGCGAAGAAGCGGTGGAAGTCGTCATTGAAGCAAAGGATAACAATGATGAATTATTCAAGGGAGAAGCGGCAGACCTGTTATTCCATCTGTTGGTTTTACTGGCTGAAAAAAACATCTCTCTCAATGAGGTGCTGGCAGTTTTAAAAAGCCGCCATAAATAACACATAGCCTTACTATTGTTTGTTATGGAACTAAATCCGGTATAAACGTTGTTTATATCTGAAATCAATTAATAAAATGAGTATTTGGAGAGTTTTGTTGAGTATTTTATTTCCGCCTTTAGCTGTTTATGATAAAGGATGCGGAAGTATTGTCATCACATTTATCCTGACCTTAATCGGATGGGTGCCCGGCGTGATTGCCGCATTGGTTATCCTGAATAATCCAAAGAGCTAAAAAAGGGTTTTTTATGTTTCTGAGCCGTCCCCCGACTATTTCCGGACGGCTTTTTTATTCTTCTTTTCTTTTGGATGGACGAATAATCAGTCTCAATGTTCGGTCGTAAGTAAAGTAATTGTACAGCCAGCCAAGAGTTACGGTGAGTTTATTTCTAAATCCAACGAGTGTCATCACATGTACAAATAGCCATGCCAGCCATGCAATGAAACCGCCCATTCTGATGCCTTTACTTTCCATAACGGCTTTGTTTCTTCCAACGGTAGCCATTGCTCCTTTATCGAGATAGACAAATGGTTTGATGTTCGTATTCTTAAGTTCTCGCAGAATATTCTTAGCGACCAGGTGACCTTGTTGAATGGCAACCGGAGCAACCATGGGATGTCCTTTGGGAAAGGCTTCCTGCGACATGAATGCCACGTCGCCCAATGCATAAATATGTTCAAATCCCTTTACCCGGCAAAATTCATCGACAACGATTCTGTTGTTTCCGGCAATTAATTCCGTAGGTAGACCGGCAATCGGATTTCCTTTCACGCCGGCAGTCCAGATGACTGTATCGGTTTTCACTTTTTTACCGTTATTCAGGGAAAGTTCGCTACCGTCGTATCCTGTTACAACGGTATTCAGCCATACATTGACTCCAAAATCCTTTACATATTTCAACGATTTTTCCGAGTTTTCAGGATGCATGGCGGACAGTAAACGGTCGCCGGCTTCAAACAAATGGATTTGCATTTTTCGGAAATCCAGTTCCGGATAATCTTTTGGCAAGATGTTTTTACGCATCTCACCAAGGGCGCCTGCCAGCTCAACGCCGGTGGGGCCTCCGCCTACAATGGCAATATTGATTAATGCTTCTTTTCTGAGTTCGTCGAATGTCAGTAATGCTTCTTCAAAATTTTCCAGGATATAGCTTCGCAAATCCAGTGCCTGTGGAATATCTTTCATTTGCTGCATCTTGCCCGCTTCAGTCTCGGGAAACTTAAAAAAATTGGTGGTACTTCCGGTGGCTATCACCAGATAGTCGAAATGCAGGTCACCAATGTCTGTATGTATTTTTTGCTGTAGGGTATCAACCTCTTTTACCTCTGCCAGACGGAATATGCCATTCGGGATATCCTGCATGAATTTTCGCAATGGATAAGCGATACTTCCGGGTTCCAGACCACCTGTTGCCACCTGGTACAATAAGGGTTGGAAGGTGTGGTAATTGTGTTTGTCCAGTAATACAATCTGTATATCCTGATTTTTGAGCGCCTTGGCCAGTTCAATGCCGCCAAATCCGCCACCAACGATTACTATTCTTTTTTGTCCTGTATAGGGTATTTTCAAATCCATCCTTCAAATTTGATACAAAAATATCTCAAATAAACAGGATTTGGATGAAGACAACATTACCTTGCAACTATATTTGTCTTTTTCTTTATCTTCGTTCTTCTTATCATTTATTCACACGCAAACCTTTATTTTAACAGATATGGCACACATTCACCTGATTAAGAAAGAAAATTATGGCATTATCCAGATGGATAGAGAAAAAGCAAATCCCATGAACCATGAATTTGTGGCGGAAATGAGGATTGCCCTCAAAAACTTTATGGAAGACGACAGTATTGAAGGAGCCATCATTAATGGCAAAGAAAATTTCTTTTCCGCAGGGCTGGATTTGCCGGAGTTGTACACATACGACGATAAGCAATTTGAAAAATTCTGGCGTAATTTCATGGATCTGGTTTGTGATTTAGTGGCTTTTGATAAACCGTTAGTTGCGTCTATTAATGGACATTCACCGGCCGGAGGATGCATCATAGCTATCGGGTGCGATTACCGGGTAATGGCGGATGGAAATTATAAGATTGGCTTGAATGAAATTCCGATAGGAATTGTAGTGCCACGAGGTGTGTTTGATATCTACAGCTACTGGATTGGCAGAAAAAAAGCTTATCAATACCTGATGGAGGGAAAACTGTATTCGCCCTCACATGCCAAAGAGATAGGACTTATTGATGAAGTGGTGCCGGCTGAAAAGGTGCTGGAAACAGCCGAAATAAAACTAAAGCAATACCTTGCGTTTAATCAATCCGGATGGCGTATCACCAAACGGCAGTTAAAACAAGATCAGCTGAAATCCACCAGTTCCATTTCTGATTTCGAGATGAAAACATTCCTGCAGCAATGGTGGAGCGAACCGGTACGAAAGAGCATCGGACAGTTTATAGAGAACCTGAAGAAGAAATAATTTGCACGATAAATTTCAGTCTTTTGAAAACCGCTTATCGAAAGTGTATAAACACATCGGTAAGACTGCACGCAAACAACACCTGTCGTGTTATCGGGTGTATGATATCGATTTGCCTGAATTTCCTTTTATCATTGATGTCTATAAAGACTGCATATATGTGGCTGAATATAAAAGCAAACATAAACTGGCGGATGAAGAGTACACGGAGTGGCTGGAAACGTCCTTGCAGATTATACAAGAGGTTTTCGGAGTGGATGAAAAACACGTCTTTCTGAAACTGCGTGAACGTCAGAAAGGTGAACAGCAGTACACCAAACTGAATCAGGAGAAGAAAGAAATGATAGTGGATGAGAACGGAATGAGTTTTATAGTTAATCTTTCCGATTATTTAGATACCGGTTTGTTTTTAGATCACCGTATTACCCGTCAAATGGTAAAAGAAATGGCAGCAGGTAAACGGGTATTAAATCTATTTTCGTATACCGGCAGTTTTTCCGTGTATGCCGCTGCCGGTGGCGCTTCCAAAATAACGACAGTGGATTTATCAAAGACGTATATCAACTGGGCAAAACGCAACCTTACCTATAACAAACTTTACGACGACACCAAGCATGAGTTTATTCAGGAGGATGTATTGCAATACCTGAAAACAGTTCCGGAAAGTTCATATGACTTAATTATTCTCGACCCGCCTACATTTTCCAACAGCAAGAGAATGCTCGATGTGCTCGATATTCAACGTGACCACGCGACAATTATCAATCGCTGCCTGGAACTTTTATCGGAGAATGGAGTGCTGTTGTTTAGCATCAATTACAGAGGATTTGAACTGGATACGGAAAAACTGCATACCAAAAATATCAGGGATATTACCAAACAAACCACTCCGTTTGACTTTGAAGGAAAGCTGAAACGGAAATGCTATCGGATAGTCAAATAAATACTATTCCAGTTTTAATCCGTATTTTTTACAATAAGCTTCTTGTGCAGCATTATAAGCCGGATAGACGGCATTCGCCTTTACTTTTATTTTAGAAAGAATGGCTATCTTCTTTTCCTTAAAATCCTTTGCTTCCAGTTCCGGGTCTTCCACAATTTTCAACAAATCGGCGTATTCATGTTCGGCGATATCTTTATAAAACAGGAATAGTTTTTTTGCGGCATCCAAATAAGCTGTTTCATTATTGTAAGCTTTCAGGCTATCTGTAAAATTTATACTTCGCTGGATTTCAAATTTCAGGATTTTCAGGTTCAGTTCAGACACGCTTTGATTGAAATTATAAACTTCAGTGCCAATGTTCTGCTGAGCTTCCACTATGGACTGATGGAACGTATATGCATCGATATTGTAATTTTGGGAATAAGAGGTTACCGTGGATAACAGAAACAAAACAATCGCATAAAACTTTTGCATCATTTGGAAATTTATGCAAATATATCAATTAAAATGCCAATTTTAAGGATAGCATCTTCATTGAAATTGGTTTGATTCAGTGATTCATTTTTTTTAATTCATGTATGATATCAGTGAAGAAGACACGGGCATCGAAATTTGGATTTCCAAAAAACTGGGTTAGCCCCACCATATCCGCATGACTGACCGAAGAGGCGGTATCCGATTGAATGATACCTTTGTAGTTACCCCATTTACAGGATTCTATACCCACCATTCCGTCATTCTTACCTTCATAAGGACGAATGATATAAGCGATGGTTTTCCATAATATGTTTGGATATTCCTTGTTGACGTGGCTGGCGTAACTTTGATAATACACTTTTGTGGAGTCAGGAACTTCTTCATTAAACTGTTTCATTCCCTGTGTGGTCACCTGCACTACCGCACGGAGACTGTCCGGTCTTTTATCGCCCATCAGGGTAGCGTATAGGTTCACTAAACGGGCTGTTGCAAACTTAGGCAAGGGCAATCTCCCCAGGATGATATCAGCCAGATGTGTCCCACGATGCGGAGATCCCAGGGTGGTGATGCTGGAGATATGCTCGTCCATTCCCAATCGGCTGGCGACATAACGAGCTTCCAGTCCTCCCTTGGAATGGCCAATAATATTGATTTTATCTTTTTTTGTTTTTTCCAGAATATCCAGAATCCTGAATTTCAATTTCAGCGCATTATCCGGAATGGAAATAAAGGCTTCCTGATGTGCGGTATATACATCACAGCCATGTTGTTTCAGGTGGTCGGGAATTAATCCCCAATAATTTAAAACCCTGTTCTGGTCGTGAAATCCTAACCCGCTGACCAATATTACGGGATAGTTCGTATCGCAATGGGATAGTTTTTGTGCTTCTGTCATCGTTCCTTTACTTTCTGATCTAATGCTTTAATGATACACGATATTTTAAGGTATGCAATTTTAAAATATGTCGCATAAAAAACAAACCTTTTCCAGATAACTTTTGGCTTAACCATGAATTAATATTAAAATAGTTGCATTTTAAACAAATTCTATTTTAATTTGTAGTCATGAACAAAATATTTTACTACGGCTATTTCTTTTTTCGCTCTTAAGCGGGACTTATAATGTTGTAGTTTACTATAAAATAAGCAGTCCCGATTCATTCGGGACTTTTTTTATACTACTAATATGAAACCAACCATAGCGATACAGGGATTTGAAGCATCTTTTCATGAGATAGCGGCGTTACAATTTTTTGGAAATGAAATTCAAACGATAGAATGTGCTTCCTTTCCAAAACTGTTCGATGTGATGAAGCTGCATCAGGCGGATTATGCAGTATGTGCCATCGAAAATTCACTGGCCGGCTCCATTTTGCCCAATTATGCGTCACTCCGAAATTCGAACTTATATATCATCGGAGAATTGTATCTGAGAATTGAAATGAACCTGATGGCATTGCCCGGACAAACCGTTCAAGATATTGATGAAGTACATTCCCACCCGATGGCGTTGCTGCAATGCCGGGGATTTTTTGATAATTATCCGGAAATACAGCTGATAGAGTCCAGTGATACGGCACTGAGCGCTAAAGAAATCAAACAACATCACATTAAACATCGGGGAGCTGTTGCCAGTAAACGTGCAGCATCACTATATGAACTGGATATACTGGCGGAAGATATACACGACAACAAGCGGAATTTTACCAGGTTTCTGGTGCTGGCGGATAAAGATAAACATTCAACCGGCACTACCGATTTTAATAAAGCTTCGCTTAGTTTCAGGGCGCATCACCATCCGGGAAGTTTGGCGAAAGTTTTGACAATTATTGGCAGCCACCATATCAACTTAACAAAAATTCAGTCACTGCCCGTTATTGGAGAAGAATGGCAGTATTATATGTATGCGGATCTGGAATTTGAAAACAAACAGGACTATACACAAATGTTGCAGGAAATTGAACCACTGACAACAGAGTTAAAAATATTAGGAGAATATAAACAAGGCGAAAAATTACAATAAGATGATAATTCCACCGGCTGATAAATTACAACACATCAATGAATACTACTTCTCCGCTAAGTTGAAGCAGATTGCTCAACTGCGGACAGAAGGAAAAGATATTCTGAACTTAGGCATCGGCAATCCTGATCAGGCACCATCCGAACAAACCATAGAAGCGCTGAAAAAATCTGCAGACAATCCCAAAAATCACGGATATCAAAGCTATATCGGAATACCTGCGTTGCGCAAGGCTATGAGTAACTGGTATTTATCCACGTACAAAGTGACGTTGAATCCGGACACTGAAATACTGCCGTTGCTGGGTTCTAAGGAAGGCATATCTCATATTTCCAATGCATTCTTGAATCCCGGCGACAAAGTGTTGGTCCCTAATCCGGGCTATCCCACATATACTTCTGCTACCTATCTGGCAGGAGCTGTTCCGTTTTACTATGATTTGGATGAATCGAATGGCTGGGCACCGGACTTTACGCATCTGAGCGAATCGGTTTTACGTGAATCAAAATTACTTTGGATTAATTATCCCAATATGCCGACCGGAGCAAAAGGGAATGAGGAGATTTTTAAGACACTCATTGAGGTGGCGAAGGAATTTAATATACTGATTGTAAATGATAATCCGTACAGTCTCGTTTTGAATGAAGGTATGCCGGTTTCAATCTTTCAAATGCCAGGCGCTATGGATGTCTGTCTGGAGTTGAATTCTTTAAGCAAATCACATAACCTCGCCGGTGCCCGTATTGGCATGGTTGGTGGCGATAAAGCCTACATCGATACCATTCTGAAAGTGAAAAGCAATGTGGATAGCGGCATGTACCTGCCTTTACAGGAAGCAGCCATTGCGGCTTTGTCGAATAGTGCAGAATGGCATGAACAGCGCAACAATGAATACAGAAAAAGAAGAACGTATGCTTACCAGATTATGGATGCCTTAGGTTGTGTGTATGATAAAGAACAAATCGGAATGTTTCTATGGGCAAAGATTCCGGATTCATATGCACATGTGGAAGAATTGACGGAAAAAGTATTGCACGAATCGAATGTATTCATCACTCCTGGGTTCATCTTCGGGAGCAAAGGTGAACGATATGTTCGCATATCGTTGTGCAGTCCGGAAAATGAATTGAAAGAAGCATTAAACAGAATAACTAAATTGAACTAACGCATGAAAGTAGCCATCATTGGTATCGGTTTAATCGGCGGTTCTGCAGCGATAGATTTGCGCACTGCAAATTTTGCTTCCGCCTATTGGGGTGTAGGAAGAAGCAAGGTGAATTGCGACCTGGCACTGCAGTTGGGTTTGGTGGATAAAATTCTGTCGAAAGAAGAGGCCGTACAGCAAGCAGATTTGATTGTTCTGACCGTCCCGGTGAATAGTCTGATAGAAGAGTTGAAATGGGTACTGGATCGTATTCAGCCACATCAGACAGTAACGGATATGGGCTCTACAAAAGGTCATATCATTGATGCTATAAAAGACCATCCAAACAGAAATCGCTATGTCCCTTCGCATCCGATGGCAGGTACGGAGAATTCCGGACCGGGTGCAGCCATTCCGAATTTATTCCGTAATAAAGTTTGCATCATCTGCGATAAGGAAAACAGCGATACAGATGCCGTAACACTGGTGGAGAATTTGTACCGGGTACTCGGCATGCGGCTAAAATATATGGATGCACACCAGCATGATATGCATGCGGCTTATATTTCTCATATTTCGCACATCAGCTCTTTTGTACTGGCATCAACGGTATTGGAAAAGGAAAAAGACGAAGAAGCGATCCTGGAGATGGCGGGTGGTGGTTTTGAAAGCACGGTTCGGCTGGCTAAAAGCTCCCCGGAAATGTGGGCGCCCATATTTCACCAAAATAAAATTTATTTACTGGAAGTCATGGATACCTACATTGAAAAAATGTACCATTTCAGAAACCTGATTAACAAAAACAAGAATGATGAATTGCTGGATTTTATGAAACAGGCCAATGAAATCAGGAAAATCCTGAAATAACGATTGGGTGCCAACTATTAATAAATATTAATGTTTTAGAGGTATATCAAGAGAACAAAACAAATGAACTAATTTAGCAGAACTATTATTATTCAACCATCAAAAAATAAATAACGAATCATATGAGTAATCTAAACATTATCCCTTTGAAAGACTGGGGATTTAATTTCGAGCGGCCGGTCATTATTTCCGGGCCATGTTCTTGTGAAACCGAAGAACAAATGTCAGAGACAGCCAGACGTCTGGGGGGCATAGGAATCGATGTACTGCGAGCCGGTATCTGGAAACCGCGTACCCGACCGGGGATGTTTGAAGGCATCGGTAAGGAAGGATTAACGTGGCTGGTGAATGCCGGTAAGGAAATAGGAAAACCAACCACTGTGGAAGTCGCTACGGCACAACATGTGGAAGAATCGCTGGAAGCGGGTGTCGATATCCTATGGATTGGTGCCCGTACCACCGTAAATCCGTTTTCCGTTCAGGAAATAGCAGACGCTTTACGTGGCGTGGATATTCCTGTTTTGGTAAAAAATCCGATTAACCCGGATTTACAGCTGTGGCTGGGTAGCATGGAACGCCTGAATGCCGTTGGCATTAATAGATTAGGTGCCATTCACCGCGGGTTTTCATCGTATGAGAAATCCAAATACCGCAACAAACCTATGTGGGAGTTGCCGGTAGAATTACGCCGGTTATACCCGAATATGCCAATTATTGTGGATCCTTCCCATATCTGCGGCTCCCGTGAACTGATACCTTCCGTATCTCAAAAGGCATTGGACCTTGATTTTGACGGACTGATGATAGAAGCACATCGTGATCCGGACAATGCATGGAGTGATGCACAGCAGCAGGTGACGCCGGAACGATTGGGAGAAATTCTTTCCGCTTTAATCGTTCGTTCCAGTAAATTAGATGATTATGCGGAAAACAAACTGGAATCCTTACGTGCCCAGATTGACAGAATCGATAACTATATGCTGGAAATAATGGGGGAACGGATGGACATCGCCCGTAAGATAGGGGAGTTCAAACGGGATAATGGCATCACCATCCTGCAGACCAACCGTTGGGATGAAATTATACATGACCGTATCAAAAAAGCAGCAAAAAAAGAACTGACGGAAGACTTTGTCAAAGACATGATGGAGGCTATTCACCAGGAATCAATCCGTCATCAGACAAAAATTATGAACAATATTTTAGCAGAATAGTAAGAATATTGAATAATGCACTGATAATCATATAGATGTATAGTTTTTCTGATTTTGGTAAATGTTAGTAGATTAATTCCAGATAAGCTGTTTGTCACCCTATTGTTAGATAGTTTATTAAATTTGACCAACTTATTTATCATTTAAATCAAATAACAATGGACACATCGAAAATGATTCTGGCATACTGCCTGAAAACGAAGGAAAAAAATGTACCAATGCACGATGCGGTAATTACCAAAACATCCAGAGGTGGTTATTTAGCTTCCGGAAATGATGGCAAAGGCAATAAAATGGCTGCTATTTTAGGTGAGGCTAAAGCATTGCAGGCAATTAAAGACGGCGTTGCTAAAAAAGGATTCTAATCCATCCTTAACAAGTTTTTAAGACAAAAAGTCAACCCATGCGGTTGACTTTTTTATATTTTTGGAGCATGAATTATTTAACCCGTTGTTTTTATTCAGTCATTTTTCTTATTGCTGCTATGAATGCCGGGGCACAAACTGCTAAAGAGTCTTTCCAGGCACTGGAACAGCAGCATAAAGAATGCGAAAAATTCAAGGCGGATTCGGTTAACTGTCATAAGGTTTATTTACAACAACTGGACAGCATGCTGCTCATTGTATTTGAGAAAGTGAAAGTAAACCTTCCGGCGGAACAAAAGGCAAAAGTCATTAAAGAACAATTGAGCTGGAGTGCACAAAAAAATAGTTTTTTCAAAAAACAGGATGAAAATTTTGTTTACAATTTACAGGAAGGAATCTGGACAAAAGACATGATTAAGGTGACCTATGCCACCAAGTCTGATTTCGTCCGCAAGAGGATACAAAGTCTGTTGAAACAAGTGAAAGAATAGGATTTTTCCGGTTGACTGAAAAACCTGACTTCATTAGAAAATATCAAAGGCATCATCTCCCTTATTATCTTCGTCTTTCATAAAGTTGCCTTTTGACGGTACCGTTTTATACGATGTCATTTCCTGCATTTCTTCCAACAGTCTGTCCGCATCATAAAAACGTCCGAAATTTTTATTGAACCTGAGTGGAATGGTATCCGTAGGACCATTTCTGTGTTTGGCAATTATCACTTCCGCAATTCCTTTTAGATTTGCCCCGTCTGCCCCTTCCGTCATGTTGTAGTATTCCGGTCGATAAAGGAACATCACCATATCCGCATCCTGCTCAATGGAACCGGATTCCCGCAAGTCAGACAGCATTGGTTTTTTCTCACCACCGCGCGATTCCACACTTCGATTCAACTGAGACAAAGCAATTACCGGAATGTTCAACTCTTTTGCCAATCCTTTCAGGGAGCGGGAAATGGAGGAAATTTCCTGCTCGCGGTTCATGCCTTTATCACCGCCACCGCTCATCAACTGCAAATAATCGATAATCACCATCTTGATGCCGTGTGCGTTTTGCAAACGGCGACATTGTGCTCTTAATTCGTAAATATTGATGGCTGGTTGGTCATTGATAAAAATGGGCGCTTGTGACAGACGTTCCACTTTCTCCAGCATCATGGCATATTCAGCATCGCTCATCTTGCCGTTACTGATGCGTTGCGCATCGATTTCACATTCCACCGAAATCAATCGTTTTGCCAGCTGTACTGCGCCCATTTCAAGGGAAAATATAGCCACCGGCATATTGAAATCCACAGCGGCATTGCGTGCAAGGTTTAACACAAAAGCCGTTTTACCCATGGATGGTCGGGCAGCGATAATGACTAAATCCGTCGCTTTCCAACCAGAAGTAATTTTGTCCAGATCCAGGTAACCTGATGGAACGGAGTCAGACAATAATCCATCCTGACGTTTAATCAATCCGTCAATCTCCGTAATGGATTTGGATACCAGTTGTCCGATACCCTGAACGGAATTACGCAGGTTTTTATCGGTAATTTCATAAATGCGTTTTTCAGCGTTGTCCAGCAAATCGAAAACATCCGTGGTGTCTTCATAAGCATCGCGTATGATATCATTGGAGATGCGTATCAGTTCCCGTTGGATGAATTTCTGTATGACAATGCGTGCATGATATTCTACATTGGCGGAGGAGGCTATCTTGTTGGTTAATTCACTCAGGTAATAAGCGCCGCCCACTTCTTCCAGTTTTCCTTCTTTGCGCAATTCTTCCGTAACGGTCAGCAGGTCTATCGGCTGCGATTTTCCATACAGGTTTTGTATGGCACGAAAAATAGTGGAATGGGCATCTACATAAAAACTATCCGGTTTGAGTACGTCTGAAACCTCCGCAATGGCATCTTTTTCGATCAATATGGCGCCCAACACGGCTTCCTCCAGTTCACGCGCCTGAGGGGGTATTTTCCCGTATAAAAGATTGGAGATATCTTCCGTTTTATTTCTGGTAAATCGGGTGGTTCTTTTATTGGTTGTAGATTCTTCCATGGGGTAACGAAAATACAATTTTAAGTTCGATGTTATTTCAGGAATAGTCAACTTTATCATGTTAATTATTTCCTAATCGTGGAACAAACTGTTTCCGTTTTGATTATTAATGGATTATAAAATATTTTGAAAAATTGCTGTGGAAGAATAGCCTGATTTCGTGTACAAGTATGATTTTTTAGTGTATAACCAGGTGGAAAAGATGTGTAAAAACAATTGAATTATAGTAACACTTCGGTTCTTCAAACTAGATTAGTAAAGGGCATTATTTCAGAAACAAAACTGAAATGTGCTGTATTTTTTAATGATATTGAAGAAGTTTGTGTAACTTTAAAATACATATTAATTTCTAATGAAATCACTTCACTATCTCGTTATCATTTTATTTATAAGCTTGAGTGTTAGCTGTAAAAAAGACTCGGAAAAGGCAGTATTTGCCGTGCCTGTTGTCAAAAAGCTAAGCGATATACGCAGCCGTGTTTCAGTCACCGGTGCAAGATTAACACAATCAGATGGAAAAATATATGTGACTTCCCATCTATTATTTTACATCGCTCAGGAATCCGGTGTACATGTTTTTGACAATCATACACCTGCCAGTCCTGTAAATACTGCTTTCATCAACCTCGAAGGGGTTCATGACATTGCGGTGAAAGGCAACTATCTCTTTGCCGATAATTTTGTGGATTTATTGGTGTTTGATATCTCCGATATACATGCCATTCGTTTAGTTAAAACGGTAGAACATGCATTTTCCTTTTATCCGTCCTATCCTTCAACAGCTGAATTTTATGATTACCTGGAAACAGCTGATTCTACAGAGATTGTGGTGGGATATCGTTTAGAAACCCGGGATAAACCGAAATACGATGATCGTATCTTAATGGAAGCGGCCTTTGCGGATTTACAAAGCAACACAGGTGGCGCCATAGGAACCGGTGGGTCTTATGCGCGCTTTCAAATTAACAACAATGCGCTGTATGGATTGGAATCCTATCAGTTAAATGTGTTTGATATCAGTAATCCGGAAAATACCGTTTTTGACAAAAACGTCTATATGACTGACTGGCTTGGTGGCGGTCAATTTGAAACTTTATTCAAACAACGCGAGTTCCTGTTTGTCGGTTCTACAAATGGTATGTATATCATCAATGCATCTGATGAATTTAATCCATATTTTGTTTCTTCCTTTTCACATGCAACGGCTTGTGATCCAGTTGTAGTAGATAATCATACGGCTTACATCACAGTCAGAGGCGGGAATTCCTGCGGTGCTATTGAAGACCAGGTGAATGTGCTGGATATTACGGATATTGAGCACCCGACGTTAACTTCTACTTATCTGTTGAATCAGCCTTATGGATTAGGGATACACGATGGAATCCTTTATGTATGTACTGGTTCCGGCGGCCTGAAAGTTATGGATGCATCCAATCCGGCTGCATTGGTACTGAAAAATTCCTATGAGGATAATGTAACGGATGTTATTCCGCTTCCATCTCATTTAATTGCGGTGGGTACCAATAAAATCATTCAGTATAATTACGGCGCTGATTTTACGCTGGAGCCTATCAGTGTAGTGAATTTTTAAGTGAATTGCCGTTTATCCAAAGGCATTTAATCCGGTCAAATCCATGCCTGTAATCAGCAGATGAACCTCATGGGTGCCTTCGTAGGTGATGACACTTTCCAGGTTCATGGCGTGGCGCATAAACGGAAAATCTCCGGTAATACCCATACCGCCGCATATCTGCCGGCATTCATGTGCAATACGTAAAGCGGTTTCTACATTATTGCGTTTCAACATAGAGATATGTGCCGGAGTGGCTTTTCCTTCATTGTTTAAAGTGCCTACCTGAAGTGCCAGTAATTGCGCTTTGGTGATTTCGGTTAACATTTCTGCCAGTTTCTTCTGGGTCAATTGAAATGCGGCCAAAGGCTTGCCAAACTGAATGCGTTCCTTGCTGTATTCGAGCGCGTGGTGCAGGCAATCCATTGCGGCACCTAACACCCCCCATCCAATGCCGTAACGGGCAGAGGAGAGGCAGGAGAGTGGCGCCTTCAGTCCTTTGGCCAAAGGCAATATATTTTCTTCCTGAATTTCCACGTCTTCAAAAATCAGTTCACCGGTGATAGAGGCGCGTAAACTCCATTTTCCTTTTATTTCAGGAGTTGAAAACCCTTTCATACCGCGTTCCACAATACAGCCAACAATATGTCCTGTTTCATTTTTTGCCCATACCACCGCCAGGTCACAAAGCGGGGAATTGGTAATCCACATCTTGGCACCATTGAGGACGTATTTTCCCTCTTTTTGAAGGAGGCGCGTTTCCATGCTTGACGGGTCAGAGCCATGATTAGGTTCCGTCAGTCCGAAGCTGCCGAGCATTTCACCTTTTGCCAGCAGTGGCAGGAATTTTTGCTTTTGAGCTTCGCTGCCAAACTTCCAGATAGGATACATCACCAGGGAACTTTGTACACTGGCACAACTGCGGATGCCGCTGTCGCCGCGTTCCAGTTCCTGCATAATCAAACCGTAGGAGATGAGATCTAGTCCGCCGCCGCCGTATACTGCTGGAATATGAGGACCTAAAGCGCCGATTTGTCCGAGTTCTTTCACCAGCTCTTTTGGAAAACGATTATGTTCGGCGCAGTCTTCAATAACAGGTATCACGGAAGCATTTACCCAGCTTCGGATACTGTCGCGTATCATTTTTTGTTCATCGGTCAATTGTGCATCGAGCAGCAGATAATCGAATCCACGGTAAGAAGATGCATATCGGTTGGACATAAAAATAGTTTAATTGTTTAAAAATAGTTAGGTTTGTACCAAATGCAAGATATGCAAAAAAAAGCATGGATAGGACTGGAGGGTATGGAATTTTATGCGTATCACGGCGTATACGAGGAAGAGCGTAAGATAGGAGGTAAATATGTTGTGGATGTCTGGGTATATGCTTACACAGAAGGAGCACAGTGGTACGACGATTTATCGGGTACGGTGAATTATGAAAAGATTTATCAGGCTGTTGAGCGAAACATGCAGGTTCCCGTGCAATTGATTGAACATCTTGCCAGGAAAATTATGAATGATATCCGTTTGTTTGTCTCTGCAGAAGATACGATTCGCATTAAAATCAGAAAAATCCATCCTCCTTTAGGTGGTAAAGTGGATGCGAGCGTGGTGGAGTTGGAAGAATAAAGCCTCTTTTTAAGTTCCAAATGCTATCAAAAATTTAAATGCCGGGGATGACCTCGACTAAAAATGTCGAATAATTTTGTATTTAGATAAAAAAATGTAGATTTGCAGTCCACAAAAAATGGTCGGTTGGCCGAGAGGCTAGGCAGAGCTCTGCAAAAGCTCGTACGGCGGTTCGAATCCGCCATCGACCTCGAGGCTGAACGAAAGTTCAGCCTTTTTTTATGCCTTATTTTCCCGAATTCTCATTGATGCACACCAGATGATAAATATCATAGCACGTATGTGTTATATAGTATAAATTTGAACAATAAAAATTAATACTATGAATGCCACTAAAAAAACAAGCGTCTTACTAAGTATTCTGTTCCTGCTATTCAGTAGTTTTTCGATAGCAGAGGATGGTGTCACTGATTCAATCATTAAAAAACACTACTTCAAGTTTCAGGGAAGAGTGAAGGGCGGAGCCGGAACAAATTTTAAATCGTATCCTTTCAGTCTGGATGTCCATAATGTAACGATACTGGATAGTTTTATCGTAAAGACCATTTCCCGCTCAGATGACAAACAGGATTTTCTAAAATCAAAATGGGGTGGATATGGCGGAGCCAATTTTGATTTTTACTTTCATAAAAATATTGGCTTTGGTGTAGACGTAGATTATTTCAATAACCGTATCAACTATGTTGCACCGGCAGTATTGACCAACTTCATTGCTTCTACTGTTGACGATAACCCGTCAAGCAAACTGGTAGAAAGCAATCGCAGAAATCAGCAACTTATTTTTGTTGGTATCGGCCCTAGCGCAAAACTCTATACCAATGATAAAGTCGATGTAGATTTAAACGTGCGGGTGGGCTTAAGCCATCTGATGATGGGCTCATTAAGCGTCGGTGTAGATACATTGAGCCGAAAAGTAAGTAGTAATGAATTCGCACCTCGCAAAACGATTTTAGAATATGACTATAATAAAGGCATTAATGCCGCAGGGTTGAAAATCGGGTTGTATGTCAACTACTGGTTTCATAAAAATGTGGGGGTAACCGCGGGAATGGACTATGTACATTCTTTCGTCAGCAATAATGCTGTCAAAACAGATGCAGATTATAAACTGAATTATCTGCGCCCGGAAGATTTTGTGAGCACCTCCGGAAATTTAAATCCGTTTCAGTACTTTTCTCCATCAAATCCGTTGAATGCATATCCGGTTAAAAAATTAAACATTAACCATCTTGCATTATCCGCCGGTCTGGTATTTAGGGTAGAAAAATCATCGGTAACTAAAAAAGCACCGGCTAAACGGGAGGTCAATAAGAACATCATTGTGACGGTAAAAGACAAATTTACAGGAATGCCGGTAAATGAAGTGGATGTTACACTGGCAGATGCCAATGGAACAGTGATTGGCACCAAAAAAACAGGAAAAGATGGCAAGGTGACATTCGAAGATGTTGCACCAAATGTTTATGCGCTGACCGGTGACAGATATGGCATTAAAACCACTTCGGAGAGTGTCAGTAAAACAGAATTTGAAAAGAAAGGGAATATTTACAAAGAGCTGTTATATGAAGACCCCGGATTTATTCTTGATGGTCTGACAGTAGAATGCGATAAGAAAGATAGGATAATGGCCGGAGTAGAAGTGGAGCTGACTAATAAGGAAACCGGAAAAGTAGAGAAAGCCATCTCTGATGCCGGCGGAAAATTCTCTTTCCATCTGAATGCCAATACAGATTATTCCGTAGTCGGCAGTAAAGACGGTTACTATTCAAACATGGAAGATATTACGACTAAAGGGCTGGACAGAAACAGAACCTTGTATGTCAAATTGAAACTGTGTGTGGAGCAACTTGAAGTTGGTAAGACCTTTGTCCTGCGCAACATATATTATGATTTCGACAAATGCAACATCAGAAATGATGCTTCCAAAGAACTCGACCATTTGGTGGATATCATGAAACAGTATAAAAACATGACGATTGAGTTATCTTCTCATACAGATCAACGCGGTACAAACGAATACAACCTTAAGCTTTCTCAGTGCAGAGCGGAAAGTGCGGTGGATTATCTGATTAAACACGGGATAGATAAATCCAGAATGACGGCGGTTGGATTTGGTGAAAGCAAGTTATTGCAAGATTGCAGCGGTGTTGCCGGTTGCCCTTCAGATTCAAAAGGAGATTGCGACTGCCACCAAAATAACCGAAGAACGGAAGTGAAGATTATAAAGATGTAGTAAGAATAATCGTTGAAATAAAGAAGGGATTCATATTGAATCCCTTCTTTATTTTTAATGCACTACGACTATTTTATGGATACCTTGTTTATTACTGTCAGAAACTTTCAATAAATACACGCCTTCTGAAAATGAAGCGGTATTTATTACGATGTAATCTTCTTTGTAATCAGCAGCAAATATTTGTCGCCCAAGTAGATTATACAATTGTATTTTAACGGATGATTCCATTTCCGGCAGATGTATATAAAATTGACTGGTTGCAGGATTTGGAAAAACAGTAAAAGGCATATTTTCAGCCAAATTGTTTTTTACAGAAACGGGTTGAAAAGGCGGAGGGTCTTGGCTAAAAATGATTAATCCGCCGGAACTGTTTCCGGTAAGCAATTCTAATTTTCCATCATTGGTGAGATCGGAGACAACTGCTGTTGTTCTCAGTCCCAGTTTGTCGGATACAATATCTGAAGTGTAGGTAAAGGCGTCATTGAGTTTATCTTCAATATTGTTGTAAAATTGTAAACCGCTCAGATTTGTTCCCAATATCAAATCGTATTTCCCATCGTTTGTTACATCTGCAATACAGGGATGGGTGAATCCAAACTGACTGCTATTGGTTTTAATTCTTATTTTTCCGAGAGAATCCGTCACAAAATTTAATTTTATACTCCCTGACTCACTTCCGGCGTAATAATTGATATTTCCGTTGCGCTCGCCGATTACCAAGTCTGTTTTCCCGTCTCTGTTTAAATCCACCAGACAGGGTGCCGCATAAGCACCAATATTGATGACGGTATTAGAGGCATTTTTCAGATTTCCTTTAAATACAAGATTAGGAGGATTTCCGCTGCCTGCCGTGTTTTCCCAGTAAATTAAATCACCGGTAGATACAGCCAATGACCAAATCCGTATCCCCATCATTATCGATATCTCCCGATGCGGGTTTGATTTCCTGAACACCAAAGGTGCTGATATTCAGAAAGTCTTCGTTCTCCAATGTGAAGGATGGATAGGTGGATGTACCGGTATTTTTATAATAGCGCAGCTTATAAACTGCCGGATTGATATAGTCTTTATAACCGCCGCTTCCCAACAGGATATCGGTCAGTCCGTCACCATTCACATCCATAAAACAGGGATTTGAATTCTCGCCGGCATCAATCATATCATTCAGTATAAAATCCTTTTGCTGAAAGCGTAAATCGACAGAGTCACTTCTGATATTTTTATAATACCAGATATTTTCAATATTCGCCGCCCCTTCATCATACGTTGAAACGAGCAAATCTTTTTTACCATCATTGTTGACATCCAAAAAGACAGGTGCTGCAAATGAGCTGGTATTGAATGGTACATCATAGCTTGGAAAACGCGTGTCTTGTTTCAGCACACTTGCATAAATAGTACTGCCGTTGTTGTACAGCATGGTCATATTATTAAGACCGACACTGCCCACCAAAATATCCAGAACACCATTGTTATCGACATCCATAGATTCTATGTAGGAGCCGGTGTGCATGATTTCATTACTGCTTCCTATTCTGTTGAATTTAAACGAACAGGTGTCTTTTAAGGCATAAGAAGAGGAAAATGTATCGAATACATTACCCCAGCAATTATCGGTTTTATTGAAAAATAAGCTGTCGCAGGACAGTCCCAGTTCCTTCTGCTGATTTTCATAATATATCAATCTATTACCGGAAACATTAAAGGAAACGACATCCAGGTCACCGTCTTTATTAAAATCGTCTATTGTAGGTTTGATGACTTCCGAACAGTAGACGTTAATAAAAATGCCCGAACCGAAATAAAAGAAGCCGTTTTGCTTTAATCGGAACTGTAATGTATCGTTTGAGTAATAACCGGTATATACTTTTATGTTTCCGGGTGCCTGATAGGTAAAAAAATCTTCTATACCGTCACAATTATAATCTTTTAACACCATCCATCCGTTTACTTCCGGAAAATTATTTCCATAACCCGCGTTAAATACATATTGAGTGGAATTCATTCCCTGCGCCAGAAATACACAGATTCGTCCACTGGATTTGTCATAAAGAAATAAATCTTTTATACCGTCGTGATTCACATCTGCCTTTGAAAATTGTACGCTGTTTATGCCGCCGGTCCAGGGATATCGCAACTGTTTGCTGTTTTCTGTTACGGTCAAATAATCAAAGCGCTGAAAATTTTGTGCGGGTGAATGAAAATATATGACAAGTAGTGCCGCAATTGTCAGCCACCTGTTTAACACCACTTTGTAATGAAATTTCACGTATCTCTGCTCCATGTAGAATTAAAAATAAAGGTAATGAATAGTTGTGTAAATGGGAAAGAGATTAAAACGGATAACCAATCGCAAAATTCAAGCCTACAAAGTCTCTCATGTTGAATTTATACAGCCCTAATTCTTTATTATTCGGCTTTTTATATAATTTGTATTTTTCGTTGTTTACTTTGTTAAAAATCCACCTGTCTCCTTCATCAAATGCAGGATCATACAATGCAAAAGCTACATCAAACCGAATAACGAAGAAGTTCATATCGAGCCGCAATCCAAAACCGGCATCCCAGGCCAGTTCCTTGGCAAATCGTTTGACATCGAAATTACTCAAAGGTTTCGAGGGGTCTTCTTTTATCAACCAGATATTTCCTATATCTGTAAAGATGGCGCCTTTAAACACTTTGTAAATCGTAAACCGGTATTCTGCATTCAGTTCCAGTTTAATATCACCTGTTTGATCCAGCAAGCTTCTGTTGGGCTGGTCGTATATCTTAAATCCGCCCGGACCGAGCAGTCGAAAACCCCAGCCACGCATGGAATTGGGGCCGCCGGCAAAGAACTGCTTGACATATGGCATAACGGCGGTATCTCTATATGTGGAGTTTCCATAGGGGATACCAATACCGGCAAAGAGCCGGAAAGAAAGCGACTGTCCCCGTTTGAAGTTGAAATAATAGCGGGGTTCCGCCTCCAGGCGAGCGAACTGAGAAAAACTGACACCGCCCAGTTTGTAAGGCTTTTCATTACCTTTCTGCGTAATGGAAGCGAATGCATACAATACATTGCCGGATAGGAATGCGTTACCCCTGAAGTAAAAAAAGTTTTTGTATTTGCCTACATTCAGGTTTTGGTTCGTATACGAAAAGGTATATTCCTGCCCCATGATAAACTGCTGGCTGAAACTCTGTTTGAACCGCGGGTTTACCTCCATCAGCCGCTGTATGGAATCGCTGAGATTGGTAGGCAATACATACGTAAAGCTGAGTGGCGTCAGAATATGCCGGTATTTGTCATTAAACCATTCATATCCATAACTGGTTCCTATCGTTTGTATATTATATTGTTTGATTCTCTTCTGAAAGTTGTAGTTTAAACTGATAAAGGTTCTCGGTTTATACTTCTGATAGGTGATGCATTTATTTTTTCTGAAGGTAGGAAACAAACGGGCTAAATTGATTTTAGCTTCAACATTAATATTGACGGCATTAATGGCGCTGTTTTCAATGCGTTTTTCTTTTAACAGTTGAAACTCAACCCCCGTACTGATGTTGAACTGAAACTTGGCCGCCGTCCGGAAAAGATTATTATTTCGGTAGGCGCCCACCAGGTTGAAACCCAGTGTGCTTTGTGCATTGGTGTTTAATTCTATATCCGTACTGAAGGAATGTCGCTTGGCAGGTGCGCATTTTATTTTGGTATACAATCCACTTTCCTCCGGTGAGATGGAAATCGGTTCGTTCTCTACATTCACAAAACGGAATACGCCCAATCCGTTGAGTGCATTTCTGGTTTTTTGCAGCTGGTCTTTATTAAAATAATCACCCGGTTTGATATAAATGGATTTAGTGAGTGCTTTAGGTAGTACGGAGCTTCTTAAAACCCTGTAGTTTACATTACATATCGTATCATAAATAAAATCCTTCCTGCTGAGTTTCAGATTTTCTTTCTTTTTGTCAAATTCAATGATTTCGTAATTGATCTCGACATACGAATATTTTTTATGAATCAAGGAATCCTGTTCATTGCGGACAATCAATTCAACATCAATCTGATGATTTCCAATGGTACTGTCGATATTCAAAAAAATATATTCAGGACTAAAGGTGAAATATCCCTGATTCTGCACTAAATCCGCCAGGCGCTGACGCTCTTTCTTTACGAGTTCAATATCAAAAGGGTCGCCTTTTTTCATCAACATATCCTGATGTCTGGAAGTTACAATTGGATATAATGAACTGTCTTCAACGGATAGTTTTATATTTCTGTAGGTAAACTGAGGTCCGGACAGAATATTATAGGATACCGTTGTTTTCTTTTTTTTCGTTTTAAAGGTGGCGGAAACGTCGTTGTAAAAAAATCCGTGATAAAACAGGTAGTTTTTCATCCTGTTGATAGACGTCACCAGTGTGGAAGAGTCAAATAGCACCGGAGCCTCACCGCTGGATGTTTCATTTAAGAAATTTTCAAAACTTTTCTTTTTCATTAACCGTACCAGTGCCGTTGTATCTTTCCGGCTGTAATTACCACTCCGGATTTTTTCATCCAGCATTTTCTTCTTTATCAGTCTCTTTTCATTCTTCAGGACGGTTAAAGTATATACACCCAGTTTTAATCGAAATAACCCAAGAAATTTTGAATTGGGCTGTTGATTGTAAACAACCTGTTTGCCTAATTCCGATTTTAATTCCGTTTTGTCGCTTATAATCTTACCGGTGTATTTAATATTTATTCCGTTGCCTATCAGCAAGCTTTGGTCTTCTTTGATTAAATGTTTGGTCGCTGAGCAGGAATAGAGCAGCAGTATGCACACTACATATCCGATTTTTTTACATCTTTGAAAATAATTTTGCATAGAATGCTCAGCCAGCTTGAAATAAAACGTATAAATGCGCTCAAAATTAAGAAATACCGCCATAAGTATTCCGAATTTATCGCAGAAGGGGATAAAATTATAAAAGAATTAATAGATGAAGGATTGGAAGTTGTAAACATCTATGCGCTTCAAAACAATTTTGCGACAAATGATAACCGCGTAAAAATCATTTCAGAAGCTACTTTGAAGAAGATAACAGCATTGACACAACCCCATCAGAGCCTTGCTGTATTTAAAATTCCATCTCGTCCGGTTTCGATTAAGAAACACGAATGGGTGCTGCTGCTGGACGACATACAGGATCCCGGGAATATGGGTACCATTATAAGGACCTGCGACTGGTTTGGTATTCGTACGATCATTTGTTCGGATGGTTGTGTGGACGCTTTTAATCCTAAAGTGGTACAGGCGAGTATGGCATCTATTGGCAGGGTCCAGGTGATAGAGGAGGACCTCGAAAAAATCATTCAGGAATATCAATTGCCCGTGTATGGTGCGGTCTTAGATGGAAAAAATTATCATTTACAGGATTTTTCTGAAAAAGGCGCGATTTTAATCGGGAATGAAGGACATGGTATTCAGGAGCGATTATTGTCAAAAATCTCCTATCCGGTAACTATTCCGAAAAAAGGGAAGGCCGAATCATTGAATGCGGCGATTGCAACTGCATTGATTCTCGATAAGCTATGAGGACTATTTTGTTTTCGGAGTGTACAGTTCGAGTGATTGTTTTTTGATGACATTGGGAACATCACCGTCTTTTCGCTTCTCATAACCGATTTCATTGACGTGCTTCCATTTCCCCTTTTTCCATTCAAAGCCTTCATAAGTGCCATCGGGAATATAGTTTCCGAAAAATCCCTCCAGCGCATCACCGTTGGGAATGATATGGTCATATATCACTTTCTTTTCTGATTCATTGTAAGCAAGGGTTGCAGTCGCTTCATCGGAAAATTCAAGAATAAAACGGTTCAGTATTTTTCCTTTCCCCATATCGATAATCGGTGCGCCAAATCTTATCTTTCCTTGTTTGTTAAACGACAGGATTTCCATTATTTTTTTATTACTCGTCTTATTGTTGCCATCCCAGCCAAATAAGGTGTAATAGGTTTTCTTTCCGGCTTTAACCGTTTTTATTCCATAGTACAGGCTGCCTATCCAATTGCCGTTGTCCACATTAATATCTTCCTGATGGTCGGTAAAATCAGAATAATCAATCAACGGGAACATCTTCAGAGTATCTGACTTTAATTGTACGGTGCCAAAATACTTGTACAGGTCAATATCACTTCGGGTGTACCAGGTAAAAACTTTGAATGAGCCATCTTCCGGCATCACCACTTTCCAGGGCAATGTGGAGTCCCATCGGTAATAAAAGGAGTTTTTTATTTTCAATGCTTTCGACAGAGACTTGATGATACGATAGCTGGCAATAGTTCTGTTTTCTTCCAATTGGCTGTTAATAAGGGTATCACCATAGATACGGATGGTATCTTCCAGCGCTTTTATTTTTATAAAATCGTCCGGAGCCAGTTGAGCCTTTGCAGAGAAGGACAGCAGTAATGCCGCTAGTATAAGTTTACACTTCATGTTATGGAATCAGTTCAAAATTAATACCAAAAATAAACGTTATAATTTGTAAAATAGTATAGAATCGTTTTTTTGGTATAAATCTTGTATTTTATCCATGAAATTTGGGAAGATTCGTTATTTTCATCAGGCGTAAACTTATGAGACTCACTCTTTGCATTGGTATTGTTTTTCTGTCTGCTTTTTGTTCTTTTGGACAAACCGTTCAATGGGCCAGCCAGTTGATTGATTTCTCTTCAGAATTCAGAGACAAGGACATTCCGGAAAATTCAAACCGGTACAGAGCACGGCAGGTATTGGGCTATCCCAACACTATGAAATATGGTAAGTCTGAACTTGCATGGGCACCCGCCAAATCACAGGCAGGGAGAGAATCCATTACGGTTGGTTTCAGTTATCCGCAAACCGTTCAGCAGGTGATTGTTGGAGAAACGCTGAATTCCGGTTCGGTGGCGGAGATAATTTTATACGATAATTCAGGTAAAAAATTCAGCGTGTATGAGAATCAGCATCCCATTCCTACTCAAAAGATGTATGATGTGCTGACGTATTTTAAAATCAAACCCACATATAATGTCGTTAAGCTGAAACTGATTCTCAATACAGATGCGGTGATAGGTATGCAACAGATTGACTGTATTGGAATATCGTCTGCTACAACGCCCTATGTACAATCCATCAATGTCATAAAATACAGTGAAGCCGTAGGTCTTCCCGAGAACTTAGGACCCAATGTCAATTCTGAATATTATGACCATTTACCCATGATTTCTCCCGATGGCAGCAGATTGTATTTTACGAGAAAATTTGCGCAGCAAAACATGGGAAAAGAACACAACGACGATATCTACTATTCCTACATCATGACGAACGGTAAATTTTCCAAAGCTGAAAATATTGGGCCTCCGTTGAATAATGAGAATAATAACTTCATTTGTTTCATCAGCAGTGATAACAATAAATTATATACAGCCAACAAATACATACGGAATTCTTACAATTATAACGGACTTTCGTATTCTACCAGACAAAAAAATGGTGAATGGTCAAAGCCAAAATCATTGGATATTCCCAACCTCGTGAACGACAATGAGTTTGCCCATTATCACGTCAGCCTCGATGAACAAACGGTACTGATGGCTATCCAACGACCGGATTCATACGGAGATATGGATTTGTATGTTTCTCAAAAATACAGTGACGGTAGCTGGTCGGCACCTAAAAATCTGGGACCAACCATCAATACCGTCAGTGCGGAAGGAAGTGTCTTTCTGGCAGCAGATGGTAAAACGATGTATTTTTCCTCAGCCGGGCATCCGGGGTTTGGCAGTTATGATATGTATATGACCAAACGCCTGGATAATACCTGGACAAACTGGAGCAAACCGCTGAATCTCGGAGATAAAATTAATACGGATGAAATGGATATTTATTACACGATTCCTGCATCCGGGGATTATGCCTATTTTTCCAGCGGCAAAACTTATTTTGGATTAAATGATTTATACCGCATTAAATTACCCAGAGAAATAAGGCCGGAACCTGTTGAAATCAACAGACCTGAATTAACCTCATCCATTAAGTCCGAACCTGTATATACTTCAGTATCTGCACAGTCGAATCCAACACCTGCGGTTTCTGCTGCGAATGCAACTTCGGTTAAACCAACTGTTCATCCCCAAACAGACGAATTGCAACAAAAATTAGATGCACTCAAACAACAGCAAAGTCAGGTAGGTACGGTACAAGTTGCTCAGCAACCTAAGTATACTCCTCCGGTTAGTTCCACTTCACCACAGCCTGTTGTAAAGAAAGAAGTGGTCAATTCCATTCAACCCTATAAAGCACCTGAACCGGTCAGGAAAGTGCTCACACGGGAAGAATTGGCAGCTCAGGAACAAATCAGAAATAATCCAACGGTTAATCCGAATAACAGTGATTTATCGAGATTGTCTCAGAAAAATATGCCTGTTGCAGTCACAACTCCTTCCTATCAGAATCCAACAACTGCGCCTGTCGTTAGTCAACCAAATTATGTGACCCATGAAATTGATCCGGCTGCCATTTCTGCTCCGCCACCGCCGGCTTTAAAAACGAATAATCCGGCTACGGATGAATTGCAACAAAAACTGGATGAGTTGAAAAGGCAGCAAACACAGGCATCCGTAAAATCATCTACGCCGCAGCCGACGGTATATACCGCAAATAAACCTGTTAATCCCACGCTGGATTATCCCAATCCAACGGCGCCAATTGCTTCGTCAAATGCAACTACAGATGCCTTACAGCAGAAACTGGACGCCTTAAAACAGCAGCAACGGGATGTTGGCCAAAGCAATAAACTGGAATCGAACCCGTGGCAACAAAAGCCTTATGATCCTCAGCCACCAAAAGAAAGACAGGAGGATAAGTTTTCACAGGATTACGACGCCTATCAGCAAAAACTGGATGAGCTAAAAAAACAACAAAAAAATCCAACGGTTAACATAAATTCACCTGCAGTTACAGATGTAAAAAATACTGTCCCAAAACCGGTAACCAACCCAACGGCTAATGCTTCATCTACTCCTGCGTTATCAACTGCTACAACCGCCAATCCGGTCATTTCAAAATATGAGGATAAATTAAAAAAGCTGCAGGATGAAATAGCTCAATTAAAAAGCCCGCAGGTTTCAACACAGCCGTCATCAGTATCGTTGAACAATAAAGAGATTCAGGCACCGGATACACCTTTGGAAACTCCGGTAGATACAAATAAACCTAAACCTGCAGAGATAAATTCATCTATTCCTGTGTCACTTACTGAAGCAGCGGTTACACCCGTTTCAACAACGGAAGTTCCTGTTCCTGCTCCGGCAACTACTGTAGTTTCGTCAGCACCGGAGCATTCTGCAGATTTATCCCTTGAAAAAGCAAAACTGGATTCTATTCAGGAGGCTCAGAAAGCAGCCTCACAGCGGCTGACGGATATGCAGGACAAGCTGGGCAGCAGTAAACAGGATTTAGAAAAAGATATCGTTGATTTACAAACCCAACGTACTAAGTTCACGGAGGAAAAAGATAAACTGGCATCGCAAAATGCGACCCTGGAATCAGAAAAAAGCAGATTAGAACTCGAGAAAAAACAAATGGATGATTTGCTTGCACAGATGCAGGCGGAACGGGATAAGCTGGCCGCAGAGAAGCTAAAGATGGAACAGGATAAAGCCAAGTTGGATGCATTGAAAAAACAACAGGAGCGGGAGGTGCTGGCTTTAAAACGCTCGATTGATTCACTGGCAAAAGTACAACAGCAAACCGGCAACAATACACTGCTGCAAAAAGAATATGATTTATTCAATGTGCCCCTGGAAGTCGGGGCAATAGCGCAGGTGAATAATATCTATTTTGTGGCAGATGCCTCGTACCTGCAAATTCCGTCATATCCTGAACTGGATAAGGTGGTGGCATTTCTCAAGAAAAATAACAAACTGAAGGTTGAAATCGGAGGACATACCAACGGACTGTGTGATGATAATTTTTGTCAGAAGCTATCAACCAGTCGTGCGAAGACCTGCGTGGATTACCTCATAAGCAAAGGCATCGACTCCAACCGGCTCAGCTATAAAGGATATGGTAAAACAAAATTGCTGATGCCTGAAAAGCCGGACAATCCATTGAATCAGCGAGTAGAAATAAAAATTTTAAGCATAGAATGACACTTTTGTAAAAAATCATAACGTATGCAGGAGACTGCATTCAAATTTTTATCTTTGTACCATGGCAACTGAGGCATTTGATGATATTTATGAACAATTCGCTCCGGTGACAGCGGATGACTGGAAATCGAAGATCATTAAAGATTTAAAAGGGGAGGCTTTTGACAAACTCATCTGGCACAGCAAAGAAGGTATAGACGTCCTTCCATTCTATACGAAAGCAGACAATGAAAAATATCAACTCACTATTCCCGCCAAAACATCCGCCGGCTGGCAGATTACAGAACGGATTTTAGTGGATAATACCCAGAAGGCAAATCGGGAGGCACTGCACGCGTTATCTTCCGGTGCCACAGCAATTATATTTAATTTAAACCATCATTCCCTTGCTCCCTCCGAAGTCGATACATTGTTAAATGGTATTTTACTGGACATTGCCTCTGTCTGTTTTGAGCATTATCAGGAAGAAAACCGCACGATACTCGAAAATAAGGTGCCGAACAGTTGTGTCGCGGTGAATCATATTGCCCGGCAGGAAACCATTACGGAGGAATTGATAATGGCATTACAACTTGGTGTTGAGGCGGACTTTAAAACCTGTAAATTTCATTTTTATTGTGGTGAGAATTATTTTTTTGAAATTGCCAAATTAAGGGCGTTCCGTTGGTTGTGGAAACAACTTTGTCAGTTAAAAAACCATCCGTATCAGCTTTTTATATTGAGTGAAACCGGACTTCAGAAGCGTGCCGATGCGGATGAGTATACCAATATGCTGCGAAATACAACGGAAGCCATGAGTGCCGTTTTAGGGGGCAGTGATGCCGTCATTATCAACAGCCATGATGTTATGAATGGCAATACTGATTTTGGAAAACGAATCGCTCGAAATGTGCATCATATTTTACAGCAGGAGGCCGGCTTTTCAGAAATTCCGGATGTCGCCCGAGGTAGTTATTATATTGAATACCTTACCTGGAATCTGGCACAAAAAGCATGGGAAAAATTCAGAAATGGTTAATTGTTTCAGCTGAAAAGTATTCATAACATTCAACCTTATCATCTTATTTTTGCTTCTTATCTTAAATTCATTTAAAGAATGAATTTAATTCGTAATTTGTTTTTCAAATTATTCAGATTTCATGGCAACACACACTTTAGACTACGATTATGTAATTATTGGTAGCGGCTTTGGCGGCTCCGTTTCAGCCCTGCGTTTATCAGAGAAAGGGTATAAAGTTTTAGTAATTGAGAAAGGAAAATGGTTTAATAAACCGGAAGATTTTCCGGAAACTAACTGGAACCTGCGTAAATGGATGTGGATGCCGAAACTGGGAATGCAGGGATTGTTTAAACTTACCTTTTATCGACATGTTGCGATATTGAGTGGTGTAGCGGTAGGTGGTGGTTCAGTGGTGTATGCCAATACATTGCCGGTGCCTAAGTCAGAGTTTTACAACAGCGGTCACTGGAATGGATTGGAGAACTGGGAGGAGACTTTGAAACCTTTTTATGCAACAGCCAAAAAAATGCTGGGAGCGGAAAAACACCCTTATATGAGCCGCAGCGATAAAGCCATGCTTCAGCTGGCGAAGGATATGGGTGATGAAAAAGCCTTTGATAAAACAGATGTGGCAGTATATTTCGGAAAAGTAGGGGTGACCGTACCCGATCCGTATTTTGACGGAAAAGGCCCGGATCGAACCGGTTGCAATTTATGCGGCGGATGCATGCTGGGTTGTCGCTTTAATGCTAAAAATACACTCGATAAAAATTATTTACATCTTGCACAACAGTTGGGCGCAGAAATCATTGCGGAGAAAGAAGTGTATGATGTCGTTCCTTTGAGTGAAGATGGAAGCGCGGGTTATGAAATCAGATACAAGGATTCGTTGTCGTGGTTTCCCAAAAAAGGCCGTGTGAAAGCAAAAGGAGTCATCTTTGCCGGTGGCGTGTTGGGTACTATGGACCTGATGCTGAAACTGAAAGAAACTTCATTACCCAAAGTATCGGATAAACTCGGTACGGGCATCCGTACCAATTCTGAAAGTCTGATAGGTGTCACCACGTTCGACAAAGATGTTTCTTTTTCGGAAGGTATAGCGATAGGGTCTATCGTAAATATTGATGAACATCGTCATATAGAACCGGTCAAATATTCGGAAGGGGCTGGGTTTTGGCGAATCTTTATGGCGCCGATGGTACAGGGAAAAAATATTTTTATCCGCTTCTTCAATATGCTTAAGGACTTTTTCCTGCATCCGCTGGACAATCTCAAAATATTTTTTGTGGATGACTGGAGTAAGAAAACACATATTTTGCTGTACATGGAGAGCATCGATTCAACCCTTAGTCTCAAGAGAACCAAGGTAGGTATTATGAAAACGAATCTGGATACAGGCCCGGCACCTACTGCTTTCAATCCCAAAGCGCAGGAGCTTGCTCATAAGATTGAAAAAATCATAAATGGCAAAGCGATGGTGATGAGTACGGAAACGTTATTGGGTATACCTACAACAGCGCACATCTTAGGAGGTGCCTGTATGGGTAAAGATGCATCCACCGGGGTGATTGATAAAAACAACCACGTTTTCAACTATAAAAATATGATGGTATGCGACGGCAGTATGATGTCTGCTAATCCGGGTGTAAACCCGAGTTTGAGCATTACCGCCATTTCAGAACGTGCCATGAGTTTAATCCCATTGAAAAAAGATAATCCGGAGTTTAATTGAACAAATCTGTTCTTAATTTATTAAGCTAATGAAATGATTATTGCATGAACAAAACCATAATATCGTTTTTATTGCTGATTAGTTGGGTATCCCCTTTATTTGCTCAGAAATATTATCAAATTCGCTGGCAAAATAAACCCAGAAACTTTTATGTGTTTTTGCCCAGGAACTTCAGTCCTTCTGAAAATTTACCGGTGGTAATTAATATGCATGGTTTTACTACTACAGCACAGTTCCAGATGGATTATTCCCAATTCAACAAAACTGCTGATTCCGTAAGGTGTATCGCCCTGTACCCGGAAGGAGTCGACTTGCGCTGGAATTCCGGTACCTTTTTCTTCGTTTCTTCGGATGTGGATGATATCGGTTTTTTAGGCGATTTAATGGACAGAGCAGCTCTTCTGTATAATGCCAACCTGAGAAAGGTATATTCCATGGGCTATTCAGCCGGTGGATTTATGAGTTATAAACTCGCCTGTGATGCAACCAACAGGGTCGCTGCTATTGCGCCCGATGTAGCCAGTATGGTCTTTGACAATCTGAATAGTTGTGTTCCTGCACGTCCCGTCAATATCGCTGCATTCAACGGTACTGCGGATCCTGTTACGGCTTATTTTGGTATTCCGGGCAACTTTCCGAGTATAGATTCTGTAAAACATTTCTGGCAGATTAAAAATAACTGCGATGTGGTACCGGTTATTGATACCTTACCTGATTTAAGAAATGATGGTACGCGCGTAGTTACTTATACCTATCAGAATTGTGCACAGAATGCACAGCAAGTCTTCTACAAAGTCATCAATGGAGGACATGTCTGGCCGGGTGCGAATGATATATTTGCCGGAATTTTAGGCAAAACGACACAGGATATTGCAATGAATACCACCGTCTGGAATTTTTTTAAAGACAAGGAAATACCTCAGTCGGTTGTTTGTGATGCACCCGGAAATTTACAGGCAAGCGCAGTTTCGTCCGACTCATTTCAGTTGAGCTGGAATACTGTAGCAGGAGTAAATCGTTATAAAATAGGAGTAGCGGACGACAGTGATAAAGTGGTGTTTTATGAAACAACTTCCAATACAATGGGGGTGAAAATAAATCCATCCAGACGAATCAGATGGAATGTTGCTTCTTTATGCAGCAGCGGATATCACAGTTGGAATTCAACGATTCCTCTAAATTTCTCCCTTACGGGAATCAGTACAAATAATACGGAAAAATTTACACTCTATCCAAATCCGACGGGCGATGAACTATTCATAAACCTTCCAACCCTTCAAAATACATCATCGAGACTGATTGTTTATGATATAACGGGAAAAGAAATCATGGTAGCCTCTAAAATTCCACAAGACAATAAAATCGGGATAAGCAGTTTGCCAAAAGGATGGTATCAACTGGCCATTGAGTCGACGGACAAAAACTATATCGCGTCGTTTGTAAAACAATAAGCTTTACTCATATTTCACGACAAAGGCATCTTTGAATCTGTCTGACAAGGTTGATTTCAAGGCATCTGCATAAGCTCTGTTCTGAAATTTTCCCACCAGCAATTTATAAACCGTCTTATCCTGATGCTTCACCTGTTGTACAACCATCGTCTGTTTATACTTGGCTTCCAGTTCTTCTATTAATGCCAATATTGCATTTACATCTGAAAATACCCCCAACTGCAACCCAAAGAATCCTGTTTTGGTTTTATCAATGTTTGTGATTACAAAATACGGGGAGCGGTTCGTAATCGCATTGTCTTCAATTAAATCGGTAGTCTTTATTGGCGAATTCTTGCCTTGTGTATTGTTCTGGTAGTTTGTCGTTGCAGGTTTGGAGGTAGAAACCAAGGTATCATTTTTTTGCAGCACACTTGCCTCCTGGTTACTGCTGTCATAAACCTGAATTCCATTTTGAAGGGCTATGTCAGTGGTTGTATCCACTAAATCAGTCGGTATGGAATTGGGTTCAACGACTTCCAGCTTCACATAAGCGGTTCCTTTGTTTCTGAAACCCAATAATTCTGCCGCCTTGGTAGATACATCTACAATTCGCCCCTTTACAAACGGTCCTCTGTCGTTTACCTTTACATAAACGGATTTATTGTTTTGAGCGTTCGTTACTTTAAGAATAGTACCCAGAGGGAAGGTTTTGTGTGCGGCAGTCAGTTTGTTTTGGGAATAGGTTTCACCGCTCGCAGTAGTTTTTCCATGGAAATCAACTCCATAATAGGAAGCTGTTCCAAACTCAACCTGTGCATTTACATCGCAAAAAGGAATAACAATAAGCAAAAAAATAACTATCTTTTTCATGGCAACTATTGGTTTATTGAACTTAGCTTTTGCCTAAAAAGTCCTTTGCAAAGGTACTGCCAGCTTTTTACGGCTCTGTTAAGGCAGCAGAGAGTTGCATTAAAGGTTCGGTTAAAATTGCGTGTCCTCCCTTGTAAAAAATATGTGAAAATGTTAACCCAGTGTTAATAAATGTTTTCATTACCTCTTCCAACCGTTCCTTAGAAATAAACTCATCTTGGTCGCCTACCAATAAATAGGGAGATAATAAATTCAGTTTTTCAATCTGATTAAAACAGTCGTTTGGTATACTTCCGCCCCAAAACACTATACGGTTCAATCGCTTAGAGGTATTTACAGCCCATCGTGCAATAGTTGAGGCGCCCTGTGAGAAGCCCAAAGCAACAATTTTTGCGTCTGTTTGTGAAATTAATGTTTCATAAACATTATCCAGATATAAAATATAGTCTTTTATTTCATTTTCCCTGTCTTCGGTGGTCATCCAGGAGGCTCCAACACGGCCTGTCATATCTTTCAGATAGAACCGGTTGAGTGCCTCCGGAACAATCACATAATGCTCTTCCGGGTTCAGCTCTTCAAATTTTTTGATGAAATATTCTGCTAAAAATCCATAACCGTGAGCAACAATCCATACTAATTTAGTCTTTGGCGATATAATTCCGTGTGTAAAGATACGAGCCGTTTTAGTGGTCGTGATTGAATGTGCTTGTACCATAAATATTTAAATAACGTTCCAAAATACTTAAAACGCTGAATATTTTACTATGTTCCAATTTTTGCCTTACTTTTATAGCGTACATTATGAAAGACTTTAAAAAATACTACATTTTACCCGAACCGCCGGAAATGGTATACCTGGCTTTGACAAATCCGGCCATTATTCGCCTATGGACAGGTGATGAGGTGGAGATGAAAGCTGAACCGAATACGGAATTTTCCCTATGGGATGGCAGCATAACCGGTATGAATCTGGAGTTTGTTCCGGATAAGAAAATTGTGCAGGAATGGTACTTTGGTGAACAGGCAGCACCATCTATCGTCACTATTTTATTACACGAACATAAACAAGGAACTTCCGTCGAGCTCAGGCATACGAATATTCCGGATGAAGATTTTGAGGACATCGTGACTGGCTGGAATGAGCAGTATTTCGGTTCTTTAATGGATTTTTATGAACAAGGATAGCATATAATAACCTTATTATGGATTACAGGGATATCATTATTGAGATAAACGGACAGGTAACTACCATTGTGCTTAATCGACCGCAGGCGTTGAATGCACTGAGTCCCAACCTGATTCACGAACTCAAATGTGCCATCCAGATGGTCACTGCCGATACGAATTGTAAAGTATTGATTGTGAAAGGGGCGGGGAGAGCATTTTCAGCAGGTGTAGATTTAAAAGCGATGAATGAAAGCTTGGTGGGGGGACAATTTACCGCAGATCAAATTATAAAGGACGGAAATGAAATTGCGCGCCTGCTTCGGAATATGCCACAACCCGCCATCGCACAGATTCATGGACATTGTTATACAGGCGCTACCGAACTGATGATGTTTTTTGATTTGATTATTGCAGCAGAAGACGCTAAAATCGGTGATACGCATGCTAAATGGGGTATATGCCAACCTGGGGCATGACACAGCGTTTACCCCGATTGGTGGGCGTGATGAAAGCCAAAGAGTTGTCATTCACCTGCAAACCAATCTCCGGAAAAGAAGCAGAAAGGATAGGATTGGTCAACAAAGCGGTGCCGCTGGACGATTTAGATAAAACAGTCCTTGAACTCGCTTATGATATACTTCAAAATTCTGCACAAACCATTGCAGCCATGAAAAAACTCTACAATGAGGGCATGGATACTACGCTGGCAGAAGGCTTGCAGATAGAAAGTGCATTTAAAACAGAAATCACAGACAGAACAGAGTTTCTTCGAGGATTTGAAAAAAATAAATAATCCAAGGGTATTTGTTCCTTAATGATTATCTAAGCGGATACTTATTTCTTGAATTGATAAACCGTTGCACTTTTGGGATTAATTAAAAGAACATTATCTCCCTTTTCAACTTGTGCAATACTGTTCTTAAAAACAGAAGGCCGGTCGTATTGCGGTTCTATAATCATTTCACCGCTGGTATTGATAAAGCCCCAATGGGTGAAATTTACTTCTACTGCGGCTAAATAGTCACTGAAGATGTGAGCATTGCTGTACTTCGGTTGAATGACCCATTCGGCTTTTTCGTTGATAAAACCCCATTTGTCCTCCACATTGCGGGCGGGCGCTAACCCGTTTCCAAAACTTCCCATTTTACTAAATCCTTTTAATGAGGTGCTATTTTCATGAATATCCATCAACATCCAATCGTTATACATGGTTTTCTGTGCACCCAATACTTTTCCGGAGTAATCCGTCAGGCTGTAGTAGGTTGGTTTGATGACAAATTTGCCGGTTTTATCGATTAATCCCCACAGGTTCTTCTGTTGAGCCTGCGCATATCCGTTTTTAAATTCATAACAAAGCTGGAACTGTGGAGAAATAACCATCTTACCATTCTTATCAATATAACCCCATTTTCCATTCACCTGTACCCTTGCCAGTCCTTCGCTGAAATCGCCGGCTGCTGTGTAGGCAGGTGGTATGGCAAATACACCTTTAGAATTGATGTACCCTTTAAGAGCTGTTTGAGTATTGTCCCCTTTTGCGGCCACTGCCAATCCTTCAGAAAAATTAGCGGCAAAGCTAAAAGTTGCAGGTATAACTGGTTTGCCGCTTGCATCTACAAATCCGAATTTCCCCGAATTCATATAGAAAAACAAAGCATTATTTTGAGCAGACAGTTGGAGAGCAGTCCAGCATAAGAAGATTATCAGCAGTTTTTTCATGAACAATTTTTGTAGGATAAAAATAAGGTGATAATACGATACCGATTGTTATTAAAAGTCAAATTTGATACCCTGAGCCAATGGCAGGTCGGTTCCATAATTGACAGAACTGGTTTGTCGCCGCATATATGCTTTCCATGCATCTGAGCCGGATTCCCTGCCGCCTCCGGTTTCCTTTTCACCGCCAAACGCTCCGCCGATTTCAGCGCCGGAAGTTCCTGCGTTTACATTTGCAATACCGCAATCCGAACCGACTGCTGATAAGAATAATTCCATTTCACGCATATTTTGTGTCATAATAGCGGAGGACAATCCCTGTGGAACCTCATTTTGCAATGCAATGGCTTCTTCAAGTGTATCGTATTTCAACAGGTACAAAATAGGAGCAAAGGTTTCCGTTTGCACTATGGGTAATTGACTATCAGCTTCAGCTATGCATGGTCTTACATAACAATCTGATTCATAATTTTTTATTGACAATACCTCACCTTCTACTATAAATCTTCCTCCCTGGCTTTTACAGGCTTCGATGGTGTTTAAATAATTTCTAACTGCATGATTATCAATCAATGGGCCAACATGAACACCCTCTTCTAGTGGATTGCCTATTTTTAATTGCCCGTAAGCGTTTATCAATTGTTGTTTAAACTGCTCATAAATAGAGGTATGTATAATCAATCTTCTTGTAGTAGTGCAACGTTGCCCGGTGGTGCCTGTGGCTCCAAAGACCGCACCCACCACCGCCAATTTTAAATCTGCTTCCGGCGTGATGATGATGGCATTATTTCCTCCAAGTTCCAGTAAGCTTCTGCCTAATCGGGCAGCCACCATTTTACCCACTTCTTTACCCATTCGGGTGGAACCGGTGGCGGATATCAGCGGAATGCGTTCGTCTGACGCCATCCATTCACCAACATTTCGGTCGCCGGTTACAAGACAGGATAATCCTTCCGGCAGATTGTTGGCTTTAATAACTTTCTCCGCGATTTTCTGGCAGGCAACTGCGGTTAATGGTGTCTTTTCAGAGGGTTTCCATACACATACGTCACCGCACACCCAGGCTAATATGGCATTCCAGCCCCAAACGGCAGCCGGAAAATTAAAAGCAGTGATAATACCAACTATTCCCAATGGATGCCATTGTTCATACATCCTGTGGTGTGGGCGTTCAGAGTGCATACTTAATCCATATAATTGTCTCGACAGACCAACAGCAAAATCGCATATATCAATAATTTCCTGTACTTCACCCAATCCTTCCTGCAGGCTTTTGCCCATTTCCCAGGAAACCAATCGTCCCAAATCATCTTTGTGCCTTCTGAATTCATCGCCCATCTGACGAATTATCTCTCCGCGCTTAGGGGCGGGAACCATTCTCCATACCCTAAAAGCTTCCTGTGCTTTCCGGATGACATCTTCATAGGCATCCTTACCGGTAAGTTGCACCGATGCAATCTTTTTTCCATCCACAGGAGAGAAAGAATCCAGCAGAGGGGATGTTTCTATCCATTGTGTGCCGGTGGATGTGCCGATATTTATGTCTTGGATGTTTAAATTTTTCAGGAACTGCATAGAATATCTGTTTAAGCTGGTTTGGTTAAATGTATTTTGTCTGTAAAGTTAATAAAATGTGAACTGTAACACCGTATCTGAAAGAATAAATAAGTATATTTTGATTAGTGTGTTTTACATCATAGTTTTGTAGTACAAAATAAATGTATGAACTTATTATTTTTATTAGAAGCAGGAGGTTCACCCGGAACCGGTTTACCGACCTTAATCATGATGGCGCTGATGTTCGTGGTGTTCTATTTTTTCCTGATACGTCCGCAATCCAAAAAAGCTAAAGAGGCACAAAATTTTATTGATACGCTAAAGGCGGGAGATAAAGTCATTACCATTGCAGGCATACACGGAAAAATAGTTTCGGTGAACGATGAAGACAAGACTTTTTTAATCCAGGTGGATGGTCCAACCCGATTGAAAATAGAGAAATCCGCCATCAACTCGGAACTTTCTAAACCGTTGAATGCGGTTACGCAACCAGCCTGATTGCTTCTTGCGGTGATTTAATATTCTTCAGGGATACTTCTTTTTTTACTTTATGCTGAAATGTGGGTATAACAGTTGGTTTAGGAAGCGGAAAAACGACCGTTTGCCGAATCTTTGAAACCCTAGGGGTACCTGTTTATTATGCTGACGACAGAGCGAAAGAACTGATGCTCAAAGATGAAACCATCAAAAAGCAGGTGACAGCTCTCTTTGGCGGAGATGCTTACTTACCAGATGGCCTGCTTAACCGAAAATATATTGCGGAGAAAGTATTTCAAAATCAGTCGCAATTGGCACAACTGAATGCTATTGTGCATCCTGCTGTTTTTAATGATTCCCAGCAATGGTTCATGGAGCATGAAGACAAACCCTACACCTTATATGAAGCGGCTATTCTGTTTGAAAGCGGCAGTTATCTTTTTTTAGATAAGACCATCACCGTATTTGCGCCACTGGAAGAGCGGGTAGCTAGAACAATGAAAAGGGATAAGGCTACCAGAGAGGAAGTTATGGAACGCGTTGCTAAACAAATGCCGGAAGAAGAGAAAATAAAAAAGGCTGATTTTGTGATTCACAATGATCATTCGGTACCACTGATAGAGCAGGTGTTGACAATTCATCAGCGATTAATTGAATTATCCAGATAGAACTTTTTATTTTCGCTTTTTGTTATACAAAATGATACGCTGATTTAATTTATAAAAAATGATTGAAACTGTAAACTGTCTGATAATTGGTGCAGGTCCTGCGGGATACACTGCTGCGATTTATGCCGCCCGGGCAAATCTAAAACCTGTATTGTATACCGGATTAGAGCCGGGTGGTCAGTTGATGACTACTACGGATGTAGAAAATTACCCCGGTTATCCGGATGCGGTAACAGGTCCGAAGATGATGGACGATTTTCAAAAACAAGCGGAACGTGTAGGTACGGAAGTCCGATTCGGATTGGTGACGAAAGTAGATTTTTCTGGAAAAATACATAAAATCTGGGTGGATGATGAAAAGGAAATCCATGCGAATGCAGTGATCATCGCTACCGGCGCTAAAGCCAAATGGCTGGGAATTCCATCCGAAGAAAAATTGAATGGGCGCGGTGTTTCTGCCTGTGCCGTCTGTGACGGATTCTTTTATAAAGGAAAAGAAGTGGCGATAGTAGGAGCGGGGGATACTGCTTGTGAAGAGGCATTGTATCTGTCCAATCTCTGTCCGCAGGTACATATGATTGTCCGACGCGACAAAATGCGTGCATCAAAAATCATGCAGGAGAGGGTGTTGAAAGCACCAAATATCAAAGTTTACTGGAACAGCGAAACCGAGGAAATACTGGGTGAAGAGAAAGTAGAAGGTGTACGGCTGAAAAACCATGTTACAAACGAAGTGATGGAGGTCAAACTGGAAGGTTTCTTCGTAGCGATTGGTCATAAGCCGAATTCTGATGTTTTCAAAGGATGGCTGGACATGGATGAAACCGGGTATATCCAGACGGTTCCGGGTTCAACTAAAACCAACGTCAGCGGTGTCTTTGCCGCCGGCGATGTGCAGGATAAAATCTACCGGCAGGCCGTTACATCAGCAGGTTCAGGCTGTATGGCGGCATTGGATGCGGAAAGGTACCTCGCAGAACATTTCCACTGATGTAGCAAATCTTTCTTTTAGTAGTTCTGTCGGTGAAGGAAGACAAATTTATAATTATGGGCATTCATATGACGTAAATCAGATAGTAATACGTAAAATAATAAATGAGTCTACTTGACCAAATATTCAAAAAGACCACTCTTGACAAAATCAAGAAGGGATTTGACTTTTTGGTAACTGACTTTGGGTTCAAACTTTTGTCAGCAAAACAGGATCACAATCTTCGAGCAGACTATTATTTGATTTACAGAAATGACAGTTCAGAAATTCAATTAGAAATTTGTGCAGACGAAAGTTGGTTTCATTGTGAAATCAGACGACTTATTAATGGCAACCCGGCAGACTACGATGACAAAACAAATTGCCTGAGTTTTGAAGACTTGGCAATTTGGGAAAGCGAAAACAACTATGACCATTTTGACTATTATGTATGTGAACAAAATGGATTGGAAGGAGTGATAGAAAATACTGCAAAGTTGTTTAAACGTAATCAAAGACTTTTAACAACAAATATTTGGCTTGATACGAACAAAATTCAAGATCTTAAAGACAAAGACTTTGAAAATAAATTTGGTAAATTGCCTGATAGAAACAAGCCAACATTTTTTCGAAGTCTAAAGAAGGAAATAAATAAATTACTTGCAGACACTGGCTACACAGTTCATTTGAACAGCGACAAAGTATCTCCCTTTGACCCAAATTCAATGACCAACAGACTAATTCTCCAAAATAAAAAAACGAAAATTGAAATCAGCCAAAAAGATTGGAGAGACGATTATTATATTTATGAAGTTTACAAGAATGACAACAAAGTTTTTGAGATAGATGTAAGTAAAATCGAAATTAAAAGAGCAGTGGAATTGACAATAAACAAACTTGAAGCAAACGTATAATCACATAAACATCTGACCATAAGACGGAATTTGTATCAGAGGGGTGACGCGCAAATTTAGAGCTTAATGAACTTTAATCCATTTTGCTTCTTCCTATAAAAGTGAGGATTACCTGATCCACTCCGCAAAAGAACTGCTGGTTTCATACAATTTAAGTCTGGCCAGTTGCATTTCTTCAGGAAGTATGGTGTTCAGTGTATTTTTAAAATAGAGTATTATATTTTCCGCACTCGGCTCAAAATCCCAGATAATAAGGTTCTCTGCAGCAGTAAAATTGGGATGTGCACTCATATATTCCTTTGAAAGAACAAGCTTATGGTCGTACTTTTTAATGATGGCATCAGTGACGATTCTTTTTAAATCCTTGAAATCTACCACAAACCCTGTTTTATCAAGGTAGGTATTATTGTCAGATTCGGAGGTTACTGTAACTTCTAAAACATAGGAATGTCCGTGAATATGCTTGCAAGGGCCATCATAACCATGTATGGCATGTGCCATTTCAAAGTGAAATATCTTGGTAACTAATAACAAGTCTTATTATTGCAGTTGCAAAAATACTACATAGACAGAATATTTTTCAGAAAATCAGGTTATATAAGAGTGAATAAATACAATAAAAAAACGGAGTTATCTCTAACTCCGCTCCCGCAACATATGTTGAAAATGGTTTCTGCTGATTAATTGATTTTTACATATTTAACTACAGCCTGTTCCTTTACAAAAGCGTATTTTTTGGAGCTGATGGTTTCTATCGTAAAATTCCATGGACATACTTCCAGTATAGCAGTAGCGTTGCCGCCTGTTGTGCCCAATGTGGCAATATCTGAAGCGCTGATGGTCACAGAAGATGCACCACCTCCCACTCTTTTTAAGATCTGCTTACTGTTATTGGCAAATAATACATAAACAGAGTCCGCACTGCTGATTTTTACCCGTTAAGTTTATCGTCAGGTCATCAGAAGAAGAAACCGTTTCCGGCAAATCTGCTTTTCCGCTATAGTTTGGAAATGTAGTGGTATGGTTGAATGAAATAGCCGGAACATCGCCATTGCCTGCCACCGACCAATTGCTTCCGGAACCGAAGCCAAGATCGAGGCTGGGAGAGGTGTAGTCAAATGCCAGTTTGGTATACGTGTTGTTAGACAATTTATCCAATGCTTTAGTGTTTACGCTTACAGCGCCAGCATCTAAAAATACCGAAGTAGAGAAGTCATTGCTGAAAGCAGCGACGGCTGTTTCCGCATCTACATCCACCACCGGCAATGCAATGGGTGGTTTGGGGTTGATAAATTTATTGGGATCATAGGAAAAACTGGTTCTTAATGAAACCAGTGAACCTTTTACATCTCCTGAAAAAGAAGGAGAGGGAGCCGATGGTACTCCGGTGTCTGTGGTGGTGGATGATTTTGTACATCCTGTTGTTGCCAAAGCAACCACCAATAAAACATAGCTTAGAGTCTTTAATGTGCGCATATATAATTTTTTTTACAAAACTACGTCCTGTCTGCACAAATGGGAATAGGTACTATGGAGTATTTTTAACTACGTGCCAGCACGTAGAGTTTAAATCAGTTTATTATCGAGGGCATATTTTATTAATCCGACTATTGTCTTGGTATTGAACTTTCGTATCATATTTTTACGATGTGTTTCAACTGTTCGTTCGCTGATAAATAATTTATCCGCTATTTCTGCATTATTCAGTTCAAGTACTATAAGTTTTAAGATTTCCAGCTCTCTGTCTGTAAGCGTAGGTTGATGTTCTTTTTTTGCCGGCTTGGAAAATGCACTTTTTGCCAATGCTTCCGAAACGTCATCACTGAAATGCATTTTCCCTGTGGCTACCTTCCGGATGGCTTCAATCAGTTCCTGATTACCCACGTTTTTCATCAAGTATCCGGAAATGCCTGCTTCCAGCATTTTGTTGATTTCATGGATGCCTCCGAACATGGACAATGCGATGACATTCGTTTGCGGTAGCGCTTGTTTTATTTTTTTGGTTAATTCATATCCGTCTATTTCCGGCATACTGATATCCGTTAAAACAATATCCGGCTGCAACAAGTGAATTTCATCCAGCAATAAATTCCCGTTGGTAAAGGTTTTCAGTATTTTAATATCATCGTATGGGGTGAGTAATGCCGTCAATCCGTCTATCAGCATTAGGTGGTCATCAATCAGTACGAGTCGTATGCTTTTCATCGATGTTAAGATAATGGAATTTCTATAATAATGGTAGTGCCATTCTGCAGGGAGGAGTCGATATCTAAACTGCCTTTAAGGTATTCTGTTCTCAGTAGGATATTTTTTAAACCAATACCGCCTTTCTTTTGGGCTTCCGCTACATTAAAACCCTTTCCATTATCTTCAATGAGCAGGGTGATTTCGTGTTCATCCGCAGTAAGCTGCAGTGCAATTTTTGTGGCTTCAGAATATTTCAACGCATTACTGATGGCTTCCTGTATGATTCTGTATAACATCAGTTTGGAGGCATCATCCAGCATATTTTCCTCCCATCCGATACATTCCCACTCCAACGTAACTTTTTTAGTTTGATTGATTTTAGAAACGAAATCGGCTATAGCATGTTCAAGCCCTTTTTTTTGCAACAAATCCGGTACCATATTGTGAGATATGGATCGAATTTCCCGTATGGATTCATCCAGCATATTCAGCGAGTTGTCCAAACCTGTCTTCTGTCCGGAAGTATTATCAAAGGCATTTGAAAAGGTATTTAGTTGCATTTTGGTGGCAGTCAATAGCTGCCCAACTCCATCATGTAACTCACGTGCCAGCCGCTGCCGTTCATTTTCCTCTGATTCCAAAATGGCAAGTGAACGCTTTTCTGCCTCTTTCACCAGTTCTAGCTGGAGTCTTATTTCCTGCTGTTGCCTGTATCGGTTGTATATAAAATAAAATGAAAAGAGGGCAGCCACTAAAATACCTGACAAGGTAATCAATATATTTCTGCGTTTACTCAGTTGAAGTTTTTGCCGTGTAATTTCATTTTCTTTCTTTTCAGTTTCATACTTTGCTTCAAACTCTTCAATGTTTTTCAGCCTTTTCTCATCCAATACCTTTTTGTTCATAATTGTATACCGCTGCAGCGCGTCGTACGCATTTTTATAGTCTCCGGTTGACTGATAAACTGTGGCCTGCATTTGGAGAGTATTTGACTGTAAATCGATAAAATGGAGCACTTCGGCAGTATCAAAAGCAGATTTGAAATAATGTAAAGCGTTGGTGTAATCTTTCTTTGCTAAAAATAATTCTCCCAAATTATTGATAGCGATCGCAACTCCGGTTTTATCATTCAGTTGTTGCCTAATCTCCAATGATTGCCGCAAATCACGTTCCGCCTCATCAAATCGTTCGGTACGGGCATAAATGCCGCTCAGATAATCCAGTGCATAGGCCATTCCAAGACGGTTATTCGTGCGTTTGTATAATTCAAAAGCCCTTGTGTAGCAATATTCAGCACTGTCTATATTATTTTCCGCCTCATACACCAGACCGAGGTTGTTGTTGGAGGTGGCAGAAATATCTGAATTTGCTGTTGCATCGGTTAAGCGGATGGCCTCGAATAAAACCCTTTTTGACAACGTTGGTTTGTTTTGTTTACGGTATAAAATACCCAGCTCATTATAGGTTTTGGCAATACCGGTATTGCTTTGAACAGCGGAAAATAATTTAAGCGCTTTCAGATAAAAACCTAATGCCTCGTCATGTTTGCCGGCCAGGTAGGTGGCGACTCCCTGTATCAGAATAGATTCGGCTGCCAGTGTATCATTTCTGTTTGTTTTTGCGGAGAATTCAACCTGCTGTGCAAAGGCAATGCTTTTTTTGTAATCGGAAAACTTATAATGGTCTGCACTGTCTAACAGAGGATGACCGATTTCAGCGCTCAGGTTCAAGATGCCATTGAAAAAAAATAAAGCGAAACAAATCAGGTTTAAATGTTTGACGATTCTATTCACAGGATATATTACCTTTAATATTTGTTAAAATTATTAAATTACAAGCGCATCTTCGACAACTTACTGCAATTTATTATTCATTTTGTAGTTTGTTTGGCATGGTTGTAGTATCTCGTATTGGTATAAACAGAATTTCAATTGGCTAAAAAACTCGCTATAGTATTATTTTTTTGGTGGACCATTCCGACATTACAGGCTCAGTCTGAGAAAGACCCCATTGTTTTACCCAAGGTAATTTTATTGGGAGACACATTGCCGGAAATTGTCCTGGACCCCATAGAGATTAATGCTACACGGCTGACAAAGGTGAATCTGCAGGAATGGCAAATGCGCTATTTGCGAAAGGTGTATCCGTATGCCTTGCGTACGGCACGGCTGACCAAGAAAATAAATGACGATTTAAAGCTTTGTAAAACAAAAAGACAGCAAAAACGTTATTTGAACGAGTGTGAAAAAGTGCTCAGAGGTGAGTTTGAAGATAACCTGAAAAACTTAACGAGAAAACAAGGGCAGTTTTTGATAAAGCTGATTCATCGGGAAACAGGACAGACGGTGTATGATTTACTGAAAGAATACAGAAGCGGCTGGAAAGCGTTCTGGTGGAATTTTGCCGGTAAATTTTTTCAGTTAAATTTGAAAGACAAATATGAGCCTCAGGGAGAGGATAAAGAAATAGAAAACTATATTGCCCGATTAGAAGAAATATATCAACAGGATGGAACTAAATATAAAATAGAAAATGAGCAATTCAATACACCAATTCCGGGTGAAAAGCGCCCAAAACAAAGAAGTGAATCTGAGTGATTACAAAGGAAAAGTACTACTGGTCGTAAATACGGCATCTAAATGCGGATTGACTCCTCAGTACGATAAACTTGAAAAGCTGTACAAAGAGTTTAAAAACGACGGTTTTGAAGTTATCGGCTTTCCTTCCAATGATTTTGCCGGACAGGAACCATTGTCTTCTGAAAAAGCAGAGGAGTTCTGCCAAATCAATTACGGGGTTACATTTCCCATCATGGAGAAAATACATGTAAAGAAAGGTGAAAACCAACATGAAGTCTTTAAATTTTTGGGTGACAATGCGCCCGGAGTTAAACTTTTGACTCATCCTAAATGGAATTTTCAGAAATATCTGATTGATAAAGAGGGTAAAGTGGTAGACTATTTTATTCCTACCACCGATCCTGAATCGGATAAAATCAAAAATGAGATCAGAGCGTTATTGAAAAAGTAAGTGTTTTCGATAATGCATGTGCTCCTGTCCACTTTTTGCACTCTTTTATTTTCCGCCGGATTATACGCCCAGCAAGTATTTACAACAGAGTGGACCCGGCTGATACCATCTGCCTCTCTGCCGGAAACTATAAAATGCAGGAATTCCAATAACAATCTGGATGTGACGCTGTTTCAGGGCCGTTATTATGTTGCCTTCCGAACGGCTCCTACACATTTCGCTTCTAAAAAGACGATGCTTTACATTATCAGTTCCACGGATTTCAAGAAGTGGACGTATGAAAACTCATTTTTCGTTGGTGCAGATATGCGCGAACCAAGATTTGCCATTTTCAAAGAGCAGCTCTTTTTTTACTTTTTTGAAGGAGGTACAAAGATGTTCAAGTTCGAACCCAAACATATTTGGGTGAGTTCTTTATCTGCCCGTGGATGGAGTGAAAAACAACAAACGAATCTGGATGGATTTGTAGACTGGCGCTTTCGGACTCAGAAAGGGACGCTCTATCTGTCTGCTTATTACGGAGTGAATCTGTACAATAGCGAGCATCAGGCTAATTTGCGTTTGTTTACCTCTGAAGATGGGGTGCATTTCAATCCGATAAGTAAAGAGCCACAAATCACCACGAAAGGAGCGGAGGAAGGAGAATTTATTTTTGATCATTTCGGAAATCTGTGGGCAACGGTGCGGCTGGAGGGATCGGGTTCTTATTTATGCTATGCCTCCAAAGACTCTATCGATAAATGGAAAGTAAAATTTTCTAAATTAAAGTACGACAGCGCACTGCTGTTTGAATACGGGGATGCTATTTTTCTGATTTCCAGAAGGCAACTGAAAGGCGATGCCACACAGGTGGAAATTCCGGATGAAAAACAGCGATTTAAAAATCTCATCAGATATTCTTTCAGTAAAAAAGTGACCGCCTTATATAAGATTAATAAAGAAAAAATGGAAATCGAACCAATCATTGATTTTCCGTCTACCGGTGATACCGCATTTCCGGGAATTGCTCCAAAGGATGAAAATTCCTTTTACCTGCTGAATTATTCATCGGATATCCAAAAACGCGATAAAATATGGATTGGAGGGCAATTGGGTAAAACTTATATCTATCAGACGGAACTTCATTTTTCGAAGTAAAGGACAGTCTTACGGTAGTCTATCGATATTTTAGTTAATTTTGTTTTTACTATGGAAAAATTAGATATCCTCGTTTTTGCAGCCCATCCGGACGATGTGGAACTTGCCTGTAGCGGTACTGTGCTGAAACATATCAGTCAGGGGTACAAAGTTGGCATAATTGATTTAACCAGAGGAGAGTTGGGAACCAGAGGGACTGCTGCCATCAGGACGGAAGAATCCCAAAAAGCAACTGAAATATTGGGTATTCATGTGAGGGAAAATTTAGGATTCAGAGATGGGTTTTTTGAGATTGATGAGACACATCTGTTGAAAGTGGTTGAAATCATCCGGAAATATAAACCCGAAATCATACTGGCCAATGCAAAGTCTGACCGGCATCCTGACCACTCACGAGGAGGGGATTTGGTCTCCAGGGCTAATTTTCTGAGTGGGTTAATTAAGGTTGCGACCAGCTATGACAACCAACCACAATTGGCATGGAGGGCAAAAGCAGTTTACCGATATGTACAGGACAATTTTATCCAACCGGACTTTGTAGTGGATATAACAGGATTTGAATTGAAGAAAATGGAGGCTATAAAAGCTTTTAAATCACAGTTTTACGATCCAGATTCCACAGAACCACCAACACCCATTTCCAGAGAAGATTTTCTCGATTTTGTCATAGGCAGAGCCAAACAGTTTGAAGGCCCATTGGGGTAGATTTTGGTGAAGGATTTACGGTAGAACGTTATATCGGACTGGATAACTTATTCTCTTTGAAATAGTTACCAAACCTTGCTTATGTCTGAGCACCAGGCACGAACTAATGCATCTTCTTCTTTTCCAACAAATCCTTTTCCGGTAAGCATATCATAGCAGGTCAGTAAATCATCCAGCATGTTTTCTTTACCGCCCTTAATATTCAATGCTGCTAACTCATTGCAAATCTTTGAGTTGTTTAAATAACCTGGAATTTCATCTTCAAAATCCTTAAGCAGGTTATGTTGATTGCGCTCCTGCCAGACTGTAGCTTCATGGAACAGTATGCTCCACCCGTTTGCCCAGGCTATACGCTGAGCCACATAACTTCTCCAGATATCTGTCATACGAAAACTGCAATAGGCAGGAAGGTATAACAATGGGAATGCTTCTTTGTACCAATAGGTATTTTGACTGTTGAATGGACTCCAGGCACCGTCTCCTAATGCGATATTCATGCCTTTTTTGAAATCTAAAGGCAAAGGATAGGTAAGGCGGTACACAGCATCAACATCCGGATTTTCATCCGCCAGTCCTTGCTGTATCGGGCAGAGAATTTCTTTAATTTCAAAATCGGAGAGTGGTTTACTCGGTTTTTGCAACTCTTCTAACGGCAATCCTCTCGGCCATATAAATTTGTCGCTGAAGTATTTATACACATTCACCCAACCTTGAGCTTTAATATCATGGGCTTTGACAATTTTTGATTTCTCGTTCCAAAATTCCGCTCTAGGCAGGTTATCATCATCCGTTTCAACAATTTCATCTGTTCCATTGCGAAGCGCTACGATATATCCGATATTTTTTCTTGCATAATGTCTTGTAGGACAAATTTTTGCAAAGGATGAATCAAGTGTCAATTGACGGTCAACAGACCAGAAGTCACAACCGTTTATGTTAAAATTATCCGGAGATTTGGTGTCTCCAATCATAATGAAGTCAATATTTCGTTCTATACAATCTTTGGCATAGGTATGTAACACTTCAAGCGTGTCCGGGGCAATGGAGGTAATTACAAGTGATTTTTTTGACATAATATACTATATTTCAATTGTTTGAATAAAAATTACTGAGTTTTACTATAATACCGGAGTATTACCTTTCAGGCGTTCCCAAAAGTAATACAGCAAGGTATTACGGGCATTTTTAACAGCTGACGGGGAGACCCGTGGGGAAGGTGCCTGATAATGAATCGGAACTTCCGCAGTGCGATGTTTTCTCAGCAGGTATTTAACTTCTGTCTGATAGAAGTGAGCCTTGGATTTCAGAGGATATTGCAATAATTTACCAATAATATCTCTGTGAAAACCCTGGAATCCGCTGGTCATATCGTATAACTTAGTGCCTAACAATAAGTTAGCCAATACTGTTCCCATTTTTGACAGCATTCTGCGATTGAACGGAGAGTCTCCCATAGAGCCGTCTTTGATAAACCTGGACCCGAAAGCACATTCATTTCCTTCATTCAGCACCCTCAGGTACATTGGAATAGCCCTCGGATCGTGAGATAATCCGGCATCCATCTCAATGATGATATCATGTCCATTGGCATAAGCAATCCGAAATCCGGCCAGATAAGCATCTACGACATTTCTGTTATCAGGCGCCCAGACAACCTCAAACCGAGAGTCTTTTTGTGCTAAATCCTGTGCCAGTTCCAGGGTTTTGTCTTTGGATGCATTATCAATCACAAAATAAATTTTACCGGTACCGATAACATCCATCACGCGGGTCAATAAGTTGACAAAAGGCTCGAAATCCTGTTCCTCGTTGGCCATAGGAATGGTAGCTGCCCAATTTGTATATAAGTACATGTGTTTACGCTGTATTAAAACGATAAAGATAGCTGAAATGCGCTAAAAAAAGAATTTTCATGTTTTTATTAAACTTTACATAAAATGGCATATATTTTGCAATTTTGCAGGCAAAATTAGCCTGATAATGAAACCCGGACGTATACTTTTAGCCATTACTTTTTTTCTTTTCTTTACCGTTCAAGCTCAATCAAAAGTATCTATTTCATTTGAAATCAAAGGGATGCAAGACGGTTTCTGCAAGATTGTAGGGATGTTGGGCAATAATAATTATTTGGTGGATACATTACCTGCAAAAAACGGAAAAGCTCTATATACCAGAAATGAATTGCTGCAAGGCGGGTTGTATTATTTTGTCTTTCCGGACCAACGTAGCTTTGTACAATTTTTAGTTGATAAAGAACAGCAATTTTCGATGCACTCGGATACTGCAGACATCATCGGTCATATGAAAATAAACGAGAGTGTGGACAATACCCTTTTTTATGAGAATCAGCAATTTGAAGCTGCGCACCGTAAACGGTTAGACTCCATTGAAACTGCCTTGAAATTATTATCGTCTGATAATCAATTTTATATATCGTTAAATGCGTTGAAAGAAACACTTATTAAAGAGCGAAAAGATTATCTGCGTACTATTTCTACCCAATATCCGCATTCCTTTTTTACCTATTTCAAAATATCCGGACAGAATCCGGTTTTGCAATACCCTAAAAAACCGAATGGTACACTAGATACGACCTTACAGGTACAAACTTATCGAAATGAATATTGGAATAATACCGACATTTCAGATGAAAAACTACTCAGAACGCCTGTAATTGCCAATAAATTAAAGACGTATATTACACAATTGGTGCCTCAAAATCCTGATTCGATCATAAAATATGCCGTTCCATTAATTGAAAAATCCAGAAAATGTCCGGAATGCTTCAAATTTATTGTCAACTGGATTGCTATTCAGTATGAAAAACCAAGTATTATGGGTGATGAAAAAATCCTGGTTTATATGGCTGATAATTATTTTACAGATGAAATTGCTGGATCCTGGTTTAAGGAAAATCCGTATGAATTGACCAAAATCCGTCTAAAAGTGAATTCCATGCGCCCAAGTATGCTTGGAAGTACAGGACAGGATTTACGCTGTAAGAATCTGAATGGAGTGTACGAGAACATGTATGACCTGAAAACACCGATAAAAATTGCCTTTTTATACGATCCTGACTGTAGTCATTGCCAGGAAGAAGCGCCTAAATTACAAGCTTTGGTAACGAAATGGAAGGATAAAGTTTCTGTTTATGCACTCAGTTTGGATGACAATGAGACCAAATGGCGTGAATTTGTGGCAAAGTATCATACGGATAATTTCCACAATGTGTTCGATCCGAAAATGGAAAGTCTTTATTATAAAAAGTACCATATTGATGTAACACCGGAAATTTATGTTTTAGACAGCAACAATAAAATCGTAGGCAAAGATTTACATCCTGAACAGTTGGAAGAAGTATTCAACCAAATCCTGAACAAAAATCAGCAATAATTAATTATCAGTAAATCAATGACTTAAGATATTTTTTTAATCTATTTTGTCCTATAATTTATATTATGTTAAATTAAGTTTAGTCATTAAAGACAAGAACGCTATATATTGAATTAAACCAGTTTTAGTAAGAATAAATATAGACAACCTTATAAAGTTGATTTGGCGGTAATTCTACCGGAGAAACGTAATCCAATGTTTTGGTACTTACCCTGTTATTAACGTCAAATGTATATTGATACGTGTAATCCGGTAAGGTTGTGGGTAAAAAAGTAAGACTACTCATCAGGTTATCTGCAGTATTAAAGGTACACCCTGCCAATTCCAGGTTCATAGTCTGGAATTCAGAGGAAATCAAATTAAACATATTGACCAACAAAAAATTATTGATACCGGCCTGGTATGGGAAAGTTGTATAGTTGGCAGCAACTTGAATCGTATCATTACCATATGGAGGTAAAAGTCTCGGAAACAATAGTTTATAACTGGAAATATTATTGATTGTATAGTTAAAATCGAAGAGCTGTGTTCCTGAAAAATAGTCAACATGCTGAAGTTGGTTGGTTAAACCATAGTTATAATACCTATCAGAACTTATAATAAGATTATCCTGATTGAAAATCCGTATACGCATCACCAAACGCTCATTTCCTGTTATAAATATGGTAATCTGATTATGTATGGAATCCGTACCATTAAATATCAACTCATTGGCAACAATCGAATCGTTAAAATATGCATAAAAATGCCTGACAAACCGATTTCCATAGAGGTGGGTTGTTTCACTTAATAACAAATGGCTGCTATCATCATAAGAATAATCTGTTTTTCCCACCAGTGAGTCATTGATATAGTAATTGGCGCTTGTAAAATGTGCATCCGGAATTGAATCCTGTTTTTTACAAGAAATGATAAGAATTGTACTCAGAATGAAGCAATTGAATAATTTCATAAGAAAATTAATTTCGTTTAAATCTTCTGTACTGGTCGTAGGCATAAAAACTGAGGTACTCACCTGCTTCAATTCGTTTTTGAATGTCGCGCCAGTATTTAGGGTCAAAAATTTCATGGTGTTCTGCCAGAAAAATCTCACCAATCGGTCCGTCCGGTGCCATAAAAGCTTTAAATTCTTCCGGGAAAATATCGTTGGGTTCTGCCGTAATCATTTCAAAATTACTTCTTGTGTCATCCTCATTGGTCACATCCGGCAATCGCCTGAATCGGCAGTCGGTCACCCTGGCGATTTCGTCATAATCGTAAAAGATAACTCTGCCATGCCGGGTAACCCCGAAATTCTTCAACAATAAGTCACCCGGAAATATATTGGCAGCCGCCAGTTCCTTCACACAAAACCCATAGTCGAGAATGACACGGCAGGCGTCAATCGGATTGGCATTTTGCAGGTATAGATTCAACGGAGACATCCGTCGCTCGATGTACACGTGTTTTATAAGTACCTTATCTCCTTTAAACTCCACAGATTCTTTACACGAATCCTGCAATTCCTGAATCAGTTCGAACGTGAATAAATGTCTGGGGAATTCTAAGTTTTCAAATAAATGAGCATAGGCCATTCTTCCTACTCTGTCATTTATTTCCACCTCTTCGTACTTTTTGATAACGAATTCACGGGTGCAGTTTTTGGGAGCTTCAAACTTATCTCGGATGATTTTGAATACGAAATTGTAATATTTAAGGGTAAAAACTGCCATAACCATCCCTTTGATGCCGGGTGCGATAATGAATTTATCTTCATGGTTATGAATGTAATTCATCAAATCACGATATAAAATTGTTTTGCCATGCCGGTAGTAACCAATGGAATCATACAACTCTCCCACCGCCTTATGTGTCAGCATCGCCTTGAGGTAATCAATCAGCTGGGCAGGATATTTGGTATAGACGAAAAAAGAAGCCCTGGTAAAACTGAAAATGATACTGATTTCTGCCGGCGCATAAATGACGGAATCTGCAAAAATGCCTTTTTCTTCGTTCAACAGCGGAATCACTATCGGCATCGACCAGTTTTTATAAAACAACCTTCCGACAATGAAGGCACCCCGGTTACGGTAAAATACCGGCTTTAGAATTTCAATTCTGTCTAAGAATAAATTGGATTTCTGATGTATAATGGTGGGTGCCATTTCATCAAATATCAGTTGGGCATCTCTGTCAATATCCTCAAACGGTACACTGAACTGGAAGTATTTAAGAATTTGTTTGATGGCCACAACGGAGAAATGCGAACAATCAATCGTATCGAAGATTTCAACATCATATTTTGGCATGGGTTTGTAATCGGTATAATCGAAAAATTCGTAATCCGAATTGAAACTCTTGTCGACGAATACCTTGCGGGTAATGGAGTTATAAAAAGTTTCTGAATTGAGCCTGTGTGGTTTGTCTTTCGTGATTTTGGAAAATTCAATTTTGATGGACATCCAGTATTCTACATTATGCAGCTGCTCTCCCAATAACTCCTGTGTTCTGGCGAAGACCAATTTTACAGACTGTCCATACAGTCGGTAGCGTTCCTGCTGTCGAAAAAACAAATCCTTAAAGCGCCTGTTTTCGAAGTATTCTTTGGCACAAAGCGTAATATCATTAAATGCACCTAGCAAGATGTCATATTTTTCGGCAATTGTATTGGCTACTTCGTGTACAATATTCTGGTTTATCATTAATTGTGTATTTTTAAGCAAACAAAGGACTCTTATAAATGACTGCTTTGTTTTACAAATATAAAATAAAAATCGACTAGGATGACAGTAGAAGATATCAGGGAATATTGTATCCGCAAGAAAGGGGTAACGGAAGAATTTCCATTTGACAATGAAACATTGGTGTTTAAAGTCATGGGTAAGATGTTTTTGCTGATGAATATTCATGCAGTGGAAATCAGCGTGAATTTGAAGTGCGACCCTGAATTGGCGGTGCAATGGAGAGAACAGTATGAGAGTGTACAGCCCGGTTACCACATGAATAAGAAATACTGGAATACGGTATGGTGCGCAGAAGAGTTCTCAGACAGAACATTTTATGCTATGATTGATCATTCCTATGACGAAGTAATTAAAGGTATGACAAAGAAGCTTAGAAGCGAACTGGAACAGTTGCCATGATAACAAGATGGACATATAACCTGTTAGTTGTTTTGCTCCTCTTGCAATGCTCGGAAGTATATGGTAACAAACCTATATTGATAGACGATAAATTCACCACACTGGAGCTGGAAAACACCTTAGTCACCCATTACAATCCGGCGCAGCAGGACTTTATCAGAGAAATAAAGGTTCAGAACACCACGGATGCGGATAAAAACCTTTACCTGAGTTTTATAAACCCCACACTGGATAGGATTATTATTGAGGACGACACCACTAAAATGATACTGGGTGATTTGATACGTTATACGCAACGGCAATTTCAACACTATAATCACGTGTATCCGTTTTTATTAAAAGCCGGAGAAACCAGAAATATAAAATATACTATCCGAAAGCAATGGCAACCGATCAATTTCAGGATTCAGCTTGCATCCGAAAACAGCTTCATCAAAGACACGAACCACGACAACTTTCTGGTGGGTATATTCTATGGTATTGTCTTTATGTACTTTCTACTGCTGATATGTTTTTATATTTTCAGCAAAAGTAAATTCTTTTTAATTTATCTCGCTATCCACTTTTTTACGTTTATTCTCTTCTTTCAGTACAGTGGCAATGGTTATCAGTATGGATGGTTTTATTCGGCTGCGACACAAAAACATATAGCGGTCGTGGCAGTACTTGGTTACCTGATTGCACATATCTCATTCATCCGCTTGTTTTTTGCCGTACAGTTTAAAAATAATTTCTCCGGATGGATGTTGAAATTTATCATTACTGTATTAGTCTTGTTTGGGATTTTCTTTCTGATACAATTTTACAACCAAAGCTATGACAACATCCAATCCAACTGGAATCAGCGCTTTATTTATGCTCTGTTTGTTTTTTACGGGGTAATGGTCATCATACTTGGGGTCAATACCTATGTCATCGCAAGAAGAAGAGAAATTATTTGGGTTACTGCCGGAAGTATATTGCACTTCATCAACTGGATGTTGTTTATAAATAACGAATATGCCATGCTTCCTTTTCTGAATGGACTCAACCGGTTTCAGCTGTTTTCGAGCAATTTGTTCATTCCTCAGAATTGCTATTATATCACCATGTTTGAAATGTTTCTGGTAACGGTCTTCATGTCCGTAAATTACCACAATCTCATCCGGCAGAACAGTATATCCGCAAAAAGGCTGGACTTTCTGCAAAAACGAAACATCAACACATTCGTACTGGGACAGGAAGATGAACGGGAAAAAATAACTACATCCATTGAAAGTAGCATATCTAAAGATATTGACAGGATAAAAAATGATTTACTTCAATTAAACCGTCAACAGCCGGATACAAAAATCATTCCGATGGTTTTAAAGGAAATTGATACTACCCTGGAAGACATTAAAAATATTACCAGTAATTATATGGCTCCTGATATGCAAAAAATGAAGTTAAAGGAGCTGATTCTTACTGCAACAGATAAGTTATTTACTACCCTGGAGGTAAATTACGATTTCAACAGGATACCGGAAAATTTGCAGTTGAATGCCGTAGCCAATATCAATCTGTACCGTATCATACAGGAAGTATCCAATAACATCATTAAACATTCTCAGGCTGACCTGGTAAATATCTCTGCAATAATAGATAACAAATCACTACAAATTAAAATAAGTGATAATGGTATTGGTTTTTCAGGATTGGAGGCAAAAAAAACAGGAATCGGAATGATGAATATAGAATCGAGAATGAACAGCTTGAATGGCCATTTTTATATTTTATCCGATGAAAAATTCGGGACCACAACACATTTGATTTTATTTCTTAAAGACATAAGTTGAGAAAAATAACTGCCATAAGAATACTATGGGGGCTGATATTGCTCTTAATCTTTCAATCCACATTTGCGGCGGAAGACGACAGTATTTTTATCATCAACAAATCCATGCGTTGCAAACCAGCATCCAGATATCTTTTCATTACAGAAACGGAGGACTCGGTAAAATATGAATTAAAATTACTGAATACACATCCGACCAATCAGGAAATATTACTGGAAATTCCAATTTCGCAGATAGAGAAAATTTCATTAATACAGAAAGTAAACGACAGTATTCTGAAACAATATTTTTTTGTATCAAAAAAACTAAGTCAGCGAATTTATTATGATAGAAATATCGTTTTTCAGTTTAATATCAGACCCCGTCAAATCAATACAATCGTTCTGAATTTCCATAAAGATGATATTCACAATCTGATAAAACCGATGATACTGGTATGGAAAAAGGAAGCCAAACTCAACCGAATGCAAGCGCTGGAACTTACCAGAGGGGTCTTTTACGGAATATTGATTTTGTTTACTTTTATCCTTCTTATCCTGACCTACCTGCTTAATGTCAGAAAATACTATTATTATGTATTGTATCTGATCTCCGGAATATTTTATCTGTTTATTAAAAATAGCTTTGGATATGAATTATTATGGCCGGATCATCCGACTGTAGATTATTTCTTTAGAAAAATTATGCTATCTATCTATCTGATTACGTCAATCCTGTTTTTAAGGGGATTTATCAAAAACAAGGTCAATCTGCCTGTTTTCTATAATAGACTACGATACTTTATTTATTTTGGATTGTTCTTTGTGTTGATTTCTCTTGTTGCAGGTTTGTTCAGCACACCGGCCCAGAAAATATTTATTTTTATTCAGAATATCTTTGTGATAGTCTGTATCACCACTGTTATTGTCACGTTCATTATCGTCTATTTTAATACCAACGACAAATCAATTGTCTTATTCATTATGATTTATTCCATTTCATTTAATTTTTTCCTTTTCTATCCGCAACCTGAATTTGGCAGCGATGTAAAAGGTGTTTATATAGGACAAATATATACATACAGTAATGCCTTTTTTATTGCCGCTATAATTTGCATATCTTCCGTGTATCGTGTACTGAAGGTTCTAAAAAGCAATGAACATCTTAAAAGAGAAATGAGTTTGATCAACTCACATAATAATTATTATTTGATAGAAGGACAACAGAATGAACGCGCCCGTGTAGGAAGGGAACTGCATGACGGGATTGGTATCATGATGTCTGCTGTTAAAATGAAAATGTCCGCAATAAAGACAAATGAAACAGACCTGGAAGTCAGGAAAATCACAAAGGAAATCGACGCGATTTGTGATAAAATCAGATTGTTTTCCCATGCATTGCTTCCTCCTACTCTCAAAAAATTTGGTGTGCAGGTGGCATTAAAAGATATGCTGGAAGAATATAAAATGCAGCATACTATTCCGTTACACTACAATTTCAATATACCGGAAAACCTATCCCCTGTTTCACAACACCTGATTTATGATATCATCAGATACCTCATACAATATTTTTCGGCTCATAAACCCGACCAACTGACTATCAGCATTTATGTCATTCCTTCGATTAATGAAGCACAAATCAGGGTACAACATACCGGCGGGAATATGAATACACAGGACGAGAATATCAAGTCTATCATATCTGTTATTGACTTGTTAAACGGTAAATTTCAGATTAACCTTTTGAATGCCTGGAATTTCAGGCTGCAAATGGAGTTTCCTATTCTCCTGAAGGAGTGAAATCAATCCGGATTGCAGGAAAATCTATTTGAAAGGCGGCAATTTGAAGGTCTTTCTGCTGTTCAAAAGCTGCCTGTTCTGCTGTGTTGGAGTGTTTAATTCTGTGCTGAACCATCAGGCGGAGTTTATGTATCTTCTCTATGATTTCCTGAGTCGGTGCATCAAAGTAGGTTTGACAGAAACGCTCCCATATATAATTTACCGCAGTTTGATTCGGATGCAGCATATCTTCATCATAAAATCTGTAGTCCCTCAACTCGTCCATCATGATTTCATATGCCGGAAAATAAAAGCAATTGTCATTTTCTTCTATGATCTGATGGATACTTTCTATCAAAATGCTTTTACTTCTTTGATTCTGAACAGCGCCGTCTCGCCAGTGCCGAACAGGTGAGACAGTAAATATTATTGTTTTACCTGCCAAATGCGGTTTAATATGCCGGAAAGCAGATTTGATTTCATCTGTTGTCAGCAGTTTTTTTTCAAATTGGGTATTCGGAAGCTTGTGACAATTGGCTGCAATATTACCGGAAGCTGTATGGCGATAAATAAATGAAGTACCTAATGTGAACATAATATAGTTGGAAGAGGTAAAACGGTTATAAGCATGTTCCACTTCTGAATTGATTGTATGCAGTAATCGTTCTTGGTCGGTATCTGAATAGCTGCCATGATGGTCCAAAGAGATATACAAATCATTGCGTTTCATCAAATCAGATGTTGTATATTTCTTTCGCTGTATAATGGAATCCAGATTTTGAAATATGGAAACGGGATTATAGATGATTCCAAACGGGTTTTTAGTGATGTTAAATCCGTAATACCTAAGTTTTTCACCTATATTTTCAGTAAAACAGGATCCCATGAGTATGATTTCATCCCGATGGTGGATAAAAAACGATGACTTGGAAATGGGTATGACTTTACGGAATTCCACGTTTCAAAAATACAATTTACTTTTTGTTAAAACGAGTTCGTGGATTGCCCTCCGGCTTACTTTTTATCAATTTTTATCAATAAAACATAAGAAGTTGAATTTTGGAAAGATATTTGCTATAATTGGTTGATGAAATGCCGGAATGCTGTATTGTTGTTGTGCGTACTTTGGAGTACGAAAATCCATGCAATGGTGTATGAAAATCAGGTATTTGTTCCATACATTAAAACCGTACAGTTATTCCCTGCCGGATCCGATATGGCAATGCCCATTTTATATAAGGACCAAAATGAAAAACTGGAACTGCATTTTGACGATTTATCCGGAAAACCTAAAAACTACTATTATACCGTGATTCAGTGCAACAGCAACTGGACTCCTACCACTATGAATATCATGGAATATGTGGACGGATTTACTGAAGCAAACATTTCTGATTACGATTACTCAAACGGGGCGAAAGTTCCGTATGTTCATTATACACTGGAATTTCCCAATTATGACATGAACGTCAATAAATCCGGCAATTATGTACTTGTTGTGTATGATCTGAATAAGGAGAATCCGATATTTACCCGACGTTTCATGATCGCCGAGTCAAAGGTAATGATAGATGCAGGCGTAGTTTATCCGCGCAGCCTGATCAATCGGGAAAAGTACCAGGAAGTAATCTTTAGAGTGAACTATAAGGGCTTTAAAATTGACAATCCCAATATTGAAATTAAGGCTACCGTTTTGCAGAACTATCGTTGGGATAATGCCAAACTGGATATTCGTCCGCAATTTATTGGGATGAACGAATTAAATTTTGACCTGAACGGAGTACTCACCTTCCCTACTGCCGGAAGGGAGTTTCGCTTTTTTGATATGCGGTCACTGCGTTTCCGCGGACAGAATATTCGGGCGTTCGATTTAAGAGATGATGAAAATGATGTGTACCTGTTATTTGAAAAGCCACAGGCTCCAAATAAATATCAGATAGTTAAAGATCTGAACGGTCAGTACTATATAGATAATCTGGATAATCCGTCATACAATACGGCTGCCGATTATGCGAATGTGCATTTTACATTTGATTTTGGTGGAACGGTATCCAATGGAAACTTCTATGTAGTGGGAGCATTCAATGACTGGCGTTGTGATGAAAATTCTAAATTGTCGTACGACAATCTGGATAAAAGCTATTCCGCTAATATTTTATTGAAACAAGGAACCTATAACTATAGTTATGTGTTTAAAGATGAAACTCAGGGAGTAACCGACCAGTTTATCACAGAAGGATATTACATGGATACCGAAAATGATTATACTATCTTACTGTATTACAATTCTTTCGGTGAGCGGTACGACAGGCTGATAGCGGTTAAGCATATCAACTCTATAATTAACAGATGGTAAAAGTAAAATATGGCAATAGATTTTAATATAGAAAAAGGTGATTTGCTGATAGCCGAGCCATTTATGAAAGACCCGAGTTTCAAGAGAACGGTTACATTGGTTTGTGAACACAATGCGGAAGGGACAATAGGTCTGGTACTAAACCGTCCTTCTATCTTTCGGATTAATGAAATGATACCGGATTTCCCATCCTTTCAGGGTATGGTGCATTATGGTGGTCCGGTAGGAATGGATCGATTAAATTTTATCCATGCTTACGGCGAAATAATTGAAAATTCCTTCCATATCAAAGACAATATATATTGGAATGGCAATTTCGATCAACTCAAACGACTCATCCGTGAGAAAAAAATCATGCCACACAATATCCGCTTCTTTGCCGGATACGCAGGCTGGGATGCCGGACAGCTGAATGAAGAAATGCAGGATGAAAGCTGGATTGTTTCTAAAAACTATCCGGAAATCTTCAAAATGAGTGAATACATGTGGCAGGAAGTCCTGGTAAAAATGGGCGGCAAGAACAAATTGTTATCCACATTTCCGGAAGATCCTATCTTAAATTAACCGGTAAAAGTTTTATCTTTGCGCAAACGCAAGAGATATGAAAAAAGTTACCGCTCTGTTTGGGCTCTTTTTATCCTTTTTATTGACTTCCCATGCTCAGGAAATCAGAAAATGTGCATTAGACGATATTATACAAAATGACGTATTGAATAATGCTGCACTCAGAGCTACCTATCTGGAACAAATATCAAGTGCTGTCAATGATATTGCCGCGTACGACACATCATTGGTAACTACAGATTCCATATATACCGTACAAGTGGTGGTGCATGTGGTGTATCTAGGAAATAATAAGTACGAGAATATTCCGGATAACCTAATACAGTCTCAGATTGATGCTTTAAACAGAGACTACAACCTGCTTAACGCTGACAGTATCAATTTAAGGCCCTTCTTTATTCCTTTCAGAGGAAAGGCTAAGATCAAATTCGAATTAGCGAAAAAAACACCAGGCGGACAAAATACGAACGGTATTACCAGAACACAGGGGAATTTAGGAAACTTATCCGGTTGGGATCCGCTCAGTACATTAATATGGACGGCCTTAGGTGTGGAGCCCCTGAAAGAAGACTTTTTCTTATTAACCGGCTCTACAGGAAAATCTCCATGGCCCGCCGGGAAATACCTGAATATCTATGTTTGTGATTTGAACTTTGCGAACAGAAAATGCCGTACCTGTCTGACTTTGTGTGATACTTGTGGTGCCCTGGGCGGATTTGCCTATCCCCCTTCCAATGCCATCAATTGGGGTGGTTTGGCACTGGATCACGGCAAGAATGACGGTATCGTTATCGACTTCCGGTTTTTTGGTCAAAACAACTGGTATGCACAAGACTCTACCTCCCAACGCTTCCGGGATTTCTATGCTGCCGGCAGAACGACAGTACACGAAGTGGGTCACTACTTTGGATTGCAACACCAATGGGGTAACGTGGTAAATTTACCGGGATTGCCTGTAACAGATGGATGTACAGTGGATGATTTTATGGATGACACGCCTGAAGAGGCGGAAGCATTTGCGGCCAATATACCGAGAGGAACATTAAATCCTTGCGATTCCACCGTCAATTCATGCAATAAACCCTATTTAGGCAGAGATTATCCGGATATGTATGAGAACTACATGGATTACTCCACCGACCTGTGCTATAATTTATTTACAAAGCAGCAGGTAAACATGATGCGCTATAACTTATTGACCCGCCGGTCCGGAATTATCGTAAAAAGAGAATTAGAGTCTGTCATCTCATCCGTTTACAATCCAAGAATGAAAGATTTGGACATTTCTGTATACCCCAATCCTGCTTCCGGTTTAATGACGGTACGATTTGATAAACCGCTGAATAAAGATGTAAGCATAGATATCGTGGATGTAGCCGGCAAAGTTGTTTCATCCAATCTGCTGAAAAAAAATACCGCTGAGCATGTCATCAATATTCAGTTTTTAGCGGACGGATTATATGCCGTGAAATGTTACAATGACGAGTTTTCTGTAGTTCAGAAACTAATTAAGAAAAACTAATTCAGACAACCTTATTTTCTTGGACGTCTTTCTTCAGGAAGACATTAAAGATACGTTTGAATTTATGGTATGGAAAGAAGAGAATTATCAGTGTGATGATGGCTACGTAAAAGTCCGTATTGTTCAGGATGGAATTGTACAAATGAAAAATAATTAATCCGGCCAGAAAAAAGTAAGAAAGCCTTTTGTTCAATGCTCCCAGGATGGAGAACAATTGTATAAAAAAGATACAAACGGTGAGCACCTCCCATACATAAGGAATGGCATACAGCTTGAGAATAAATGCGGATGGAAATTCGTCGTGTATACGTTTGCTGACGATGGCATTCAGTTCAATAGCATGCTCATTCAGCCAGCTCATTTTTTGCGTTTCGATAAATAGCTTGTAAAAAAGACCAATAAATTTCCATACTCCCGCCAGGGTATATGTCAATAAGATTCCTGCCTGAAACCAGTGAACGGCAATGGCTTTTCCCTTTATATCATTCGCACCCTTGTCAAAATTCAAAAAAATAGAAAAAAATAGGTGAGCACAAAAATATGACCTACATGTGATACAAAATTATAATTCCATTTCAACGCATTCAGCCAGAGGATCAGTAAAAACAAGATGATACGATAGTATACGTGCTGGCGAACATAATTCAGTACCAGTAATAGAAGGGTAAGTATGACAACGGTGTAAAAATAAACAGGTGATGGCAGTGTGGGCATAAAAACCTTCTGAAACCAGTAGATGGGCATGTACAGGCTTTCCGGACGTGGCAGCAGAACATTTTGATACAGCCAAACAATATACAAGGTCCAAATAATGGAAAATACGGCGACTATTTTATCAAAAACGCGAAAATCATAAAGGTATAATACATCCTCTTCCGGTTTATAAAAACGAGATATTAGCTTATTGATGTACTTCATAAATGATTTTCTTTGTATAATCAGCAGAATCTGTAATCAGATTTAATGGATTGAAGGACTCTTCCATCAGCAGATAGTCGTCAAACGCATTTTTAGTTATCACATCACCAAAATCACCTAAGCGTTTATTAATTATTTTTTGCGACAATGTGTTGTTTTTGATATTGACAACTTCTCTCGATAAAAAATAATACTGATCATCCTTACTGAAAATAAGTGAATTAGAGTTTGATATTCTGACAGTATCCCTTGTATTACTGATTCCATACAGACGATAATCATCATATTTGTAGTCATTTCCAAGGGGCTGCGAATATAATTTCCAGTGAAAAAACGGGTATAATTCCTGGTTAAAATAGGAGGTGGTAATAAAATTCAAACCGGATAACACCAGTGAAATGAAGAATAAATATCGGGTGTTTTTATACATCATAACCAATAATCTAACGAATCGATTTTCAATCAAATGTAACTTTAAAATCAGAGACCGGCAATGAATTTATCAAATCTGTAATCATCTTTCATGTGTAAACTATGATTGACTATTCGGTAAAATGTGTTTAAATTCACTCTAAAAACTATGAAAAACACACTTTTCCTTTTACTCCTGCTTTTATTTATAACCGGATGTAAAAAAAACGAATCCACTTTATTGAATTGCAAAGTATCAAAAAAGTTGACCCATTATTCTTCCGGATATACGGACACCACTATTTTTACGTATTCTGTGGATGACTATACACAATTCACCACGTATTCCAACAGCAGTGATACCTATTTCGCGAAATACATGAAAAATTCCTCACAATACGACCTGGAATATTATTATAGCGGCATTTTAGGAATGACCGGATTTATAACGCTGACAGCCTCTGGCCTTTTTGACACCAGCCGGGTTACCAATCTGTCCACCGCAACTTTTAATAACAGATCCAAAAATTACTTTGATGCAGATGGTTACCTGGTGCGCTCAATCAATAATTTCAACATTTATGAGAACGATGTGAGATATTTCTATACGGATGGAAACTATGCCTACTGGATATATGAATACACCAATTTCTCCAATCCATCTTCAAGTTCGAAAGATTCAATCGTATTTGAATATTATAACGACAAACTGAAGACCACTGAACTTTATCCTATGGAAAGCAAGTATGGCAAGCTGGAAAAGAATCTGGTCAAACGTCGGTTGTATTATAATTTATTAGCGGCTGGCACCTTGCGTCAAACCTATGACTATGAGTACCTGACAGATGGTGACGGTTTGGTTACAAGACAAATCTGGACAATCAGAAGTCAGCCGGATAACACCGTCACCCGCTCTGATACCACTTATTTTGAATACGTTTGTGAATAAGGTCGAAGTGCCTTTTGGTAAGTTTCCAGGCATCTTTTACTCGCATATTCGTGTTCAACGATAGGCTTTGGATAGTCAAAGCTGTCCAGTTCCGGCACCCATTTGCGAATATATTTTAAATCCGGATCAAATTTTAACGTTTGTAAATAGGGATTAAATACCCTGAAGTACGGTGCTGCATCCACGCCCGTACCAGCTGCCCACTGCCAGCCGCCGTTATTGGATGCGAGTTCATAATCCAGCAGCTTTTGGGCGAAATATCCTTCACCCCATCTCCAGTCTATTAATAAATGTTTGGTCAAAAAGCTGGCCACTATCATTCTTACCCTGTTGTGCATGAATCCTGTTTCATTGAGCTCCCGCATACCGGCATCCACTATCGGATAGCCTGTATGACCTTCGCACCAGGCCTGAAATTCAGATTCATTATTTCGCCAGATAATCTTGTCATATTCCTGCCGGAAAGAGTTATGTACCACATCGGGAAAATGGTGCAATATCATCATATAAAATTCTCGCCAGATTAATTCATTCAGGTACTTCTCCCCTTTTATTTCTATTACGTGTCGTGCTAACTGACGTATGGAAATTGTGCCAAATCTTAGATGAACGCTCAACCTGGAAGTTCCGTTAATACCTGGAATGTCTCTCGTTTCCGGATAGTGAAGTACAATGCGGTCATCTATATCTCTGCCCGGAAAATCAAATTTCTTCAGCGAAAATCCCATTTTATCTAATGAGATTAACGGTTGCTTGTTTTCCGTCTTGTAAAAATGTTGGAAATAGCGCCCGGTAGGATAAGAACGCAGGTAAAAATCATTGAGTCGGGCTTTCCATTTTTTGCTGTAAGGAGTATAAACAGTGTATGGTTTTCCGTCATCTTTGACCACTTCGCTTTTCTCAAAAATGACCTGATCTTTGGATGAATGGAATGCAATCTGATGGTTTTCCAACAGTGATTTTACTGCTCCGTCCCGCACATTTGCATACGGCTCATAATCATGATTGCAATAAACACTTTTCACCGAATACCGTTCAATGATTTGTGTCCAAACATCCATCGGATTGCCATAAAATACCAATAAATCACTTCCAATTTCCTGCAATTCATTTTTTAATCTCTTTATTTCCTGATAAATAAAAGAAACCCGCCTATCTTCTGTCAGGCTGTTTTTATGCGTCTTTAATTCATCCAAAATGGAGGTGTCAAAGATAAAAACAGGCAATACCTGCAGGCCTGACTTTAAAGCATGATACAGTGCGGCATTGTCCTGCAATCGTAAGTCGCGGCGAAACCAGTGAACGGAAATGGCTGTCATGCTGTACAATGATAATTATCAGTTTTGGATATGAGTTATATCAAGTCAAATAAACAAAATAGTTGATAGATTAGTTTATCAAAATTCCGTTTTTATGATAAATAATATTCACATCTCAGAAATCATGACAAAAGAGGTGGTAACAGTGGATGTTACAGCAGATTTGAAAAGTATTCACCATATCATTATGAACCAGAACATCCGGCATATTCCGGTGATGGAAAACAATAAGGTGGTGGGTATCATCAGTAAGACCGATTATTTGCGTCTTACTTTTGGCACTATCTTCGAAGATGCAGAGCAAACCAATGAAGCTATCATGGAAATCTTTGAACTGAAAGACCTGATGGTGAGAAACCCTTATACGGTATCATCTGACACTACCATCAAGGTGGTGATGGAAATCTTCATTTCCCATGAGTTTCATGCGGTTCCTGTAGTAGACAAAGGGAAACTGGTTGGAATACTATCTGTTTCTGATGTGTTACGCTACTTTTCCGGAAAGTTGAAAGCATAAATCTTATACCAGATGTTCGCCGTAATGTTCAAACACTACGGATTTAAATTCCTGAAATAATTGCTTTGTTATTGTGTTGGTGTATTGTTTATCATCCATGTATTTAACCCAACGTATGCCGCGTATTACATTGGTCAGGAATACTTCATCTGCTGCATATACATTCTGAATCGTGATGGACTTTTCTGTAATCGGGATGCTGGGTAATCGGGTCAGCAGCAACTCCCGCAGCACACCCGCCACCGGACCGTCAGACAGCGGAGGTGTGTAAACGACACCATCCTTTATGATAAATACATTATAAATGGATGCATCTGCCACCATATTATGTTCATTTAATACCAGCGCTTCATCAAAATCATTTTCTCTGGCATATGTAATGGCTTTGTCATAAATGCTTCTGTCCGTATGTTTAAGATTGGAAAAAACATCCAGCAGTTTTTTATGCTTTGGTAGAAATGTCAGACTCAATCCCATTTCATTCAGTTGATATACGGGACTTTCCAACGGCCTTAAGACGCAGCTCCACTTGAGGGGCGATATTTCAGGCATGTAATCATGTGCCCTGTTTTTTTGAACTTCCAGCCGTAGCCTGAAATTCTTTAAACCCTTCTCCACACATTCATATTTCAACAACCTCAATATCCTGTCTTCAATCTTATATTCGCTCTCATCAATATGAATCACCTTTAGGCTTCTGTGCAATCGTTTCACATGCAGATTCCTGAATACTATCCTGCCATTTACCACTTTCATGGTTTCTATTAACCCGAATTCTGCCAATCTGATTTATTTTACCGTAAACAGCAGTATGAAGAAATAAAGAATCATACTGCCATCATAAATTAATTTAATCACCCACTTCTTTACCTTGTCTGATTGGTAAAAGGTAAACAATTGTAATAAAATTAAGAGAAGCCAGATGAAATAGATAGTGGATTCCTTTAAATAAATGTTAGATATGCTTCGCCAGTTTTCTATCATAAACAGATACAGTATCAGGAATGCATATAGTATGCCGCACACCAGGCAGATTATTTTAGATGTCTTAGCCCCCATTACCGAAGCGATGGTCTTTATTTTGGTCTGCCTGTCCACTTCTGCATCATTGATATCAAAAGGCAGGGTAATGAAGAAGATGAATATGAACTGGCTTAGCAACAGCAGAAAAACATCTTTTCTGTCATGTAAGGATACACCCGATTCAACAGCCGGCAGCAATACAGAAGTCGTACTCCAAACAACAGCAATTAAAAATATTTTTACGAAAGGAAAATCTCTCAGTTTTGTTTGAATACCAAAGGGTTTTAAAACAGGAAAAGGATACAATACGGATATGCCACCAATAAACAGCAGTATGCCGATTGTTTTCCATTTTAACAAGAGTGTAAAGACAAATGCACCGGTTCCGGAAAGCAGCATGGTCATTTTATTGAATTTGGGATGTTTCTCAAACCACTGAACAACTAATTCTTCGGTATTGGTGTATTCCCCTTTTTTATAATATACCCAGCGGCTGACTTGATAAACGAACCACGTGGAGAAAAAAACCTGTACTGACAGGAAGCTCAGATGAGCAATATCCAGCTGCAGAAACAGGATATTTGCCCACATAAAGGCAACTGCCGCTATCGCAATAAAAAGATTAGTCTCGATTAATATCTTTGTTATCCTTACCATAAAAAAACCTGTAAGGTTTACTTACAGGTTCAATATACAATATATTTCCATTTTTATGTGGAAATGGATGATAGCTATTCTCAGTGAATATACTTCAGTTTCATACGGGGCGTAATTTTCTTTAACGTGAGATAGATAAGTTTAATCACACTTTCCACATCCGATTTGGCCACCGTTTCCACGGTAGTGTGCATGTATTTCAACGGCAATGAAATCAAGGCACTCGGAACACCGCCGCCGTTGTAGGCAAATGCATCTGTGTCCGTTCCGGTCACGCGGCTGGCAGCATCGCGCTGGAAGGGTATTTTTTCTTTTTCAGCAGTATCCAGTATCAGTTCGCGGATGGTATTGTGTACGGCAGGTGCATAGGTAATTACCGGTCCTCTTCCGCATTTGAAGTCCCCGTGCTCTTTTTTATCTATCATAGGCGTTGTCGTATCGTGACAAACATCCGTGATAATTGCGATATTTGGATTTATTTTTCGCACTATCATCTCCGCCCCTCTTAATCCAACCTCTTCCTGAACGGAATTACAGATATACAGGCCAAATGGCAGTTTCGTTTTTGTTTCTTTTAATAATCGGGCCACTTCCGCAATCATAAAACCACCCATACGGTTATCCAATGCTCTGCCGGTGTAGTATTTTTTATTCAGAATCATCAATTCATCTTCGTATGTAATCACACAACCTACATGAATTCCCATAGCTTCCACTTCTTTCTTATCCTTTGCACCTACGTCTATAGTGATGTTTTTGATGGAGGGAGTTGTATCTTTGGATAAATCTCTCAAGTGAATGGCTGGCCAGCCGAAAATACCTCTTACTATGCCTTTTTTAGTATGGATATTCACTCTTTTGGAGGGCGCGATGATATGGTCGCTGCCGCCATTTCGAATCACGTTGATTAATCCGTCTTCACCTATATAGCTGACAAACCAGGAAATCTCATCGGCATGTGCTTCAATAACCACTTTAAATTCCGCTTCGGGATTTATAACACCGTAAACGGTACCATAATGGTCAACATGGTATTCATCAATATATGGTTTGACATAATTCAACCAGATTTTCTGCCCCTCCGCCTCAAATCCTGTCGGTGAAGCATTGTTCAGGTATTGGAATAAAAATTCTTCTGCTTTTTGATCGATGGCGTATTTCATAAATGAGTTGTTTAGATAGTATTAAAAAACAATAAGACCAGTAAATAGTTCTATTTTTTGAGCTGTCAAAAGTACGATTAATCTCAATTAATTCTTATCGTTTAACAGAAAATGACATAAAAAAGGCCGGAATTGTCCGGCCTTCATTGAATTTATCTATTGGTTAGAATTTCAGTTCGTCCAAAGAAACTACTTGTGACTTCACGATATTGCCGTTGAAATCGCAGATACCCAGAGAAATCTGTACCGGCGTAGCAGCCCAGTTTATATCAATCAGACCAAAACTCAGATTCACATACGGTGTGCCGATTCTATACATATTGGCAGCTGCACCATTTTCCGTATGGGTTAAACCACTGGAAGTGAAATCATAGATAGGATATTGTCCCGCAGGATTTCTTTTGCTGAATTCAGAATAGTGAACGTCACCACTTACTACAAAAACACCTTCCGCATTGGCATCTTTAACCGTTTTGAAGAACTTCTCCAATTCATGCGGATAGTTTGGCCATCCTTCCCATCCATTGTTTTGGATACACATCTGTGAGCTGGAAACCACGATTCTTACTTTAGCAGGCTTCAATAATTCTTGTTTTAACCATGCCCATTGTGTAGCGCCCAAGATAGTTTTAGTCGTGTCTGAAGTAGGCGTAATAGGCTCTGCACTGATTACATCCAGGTTGTATCGGCAATCCAGCACGATGATTTGCACTTTATGATTTGCATCTCCGTACATATAAGAGGTATAAACACCATCTCTGGTTCTGCGCGGACTGGTGGATGGCTCATTCCAGAAATTCATGAATAGATCTTTGGATTGATTTTTATAGGGATATTCGGTACCTGCATTGTTTAAACCATAATCGTGGTCATCCCAGGTTCCGATACACTGAACATTTGCTCTCAGCGTTTTGAAATCGTAATTGTTATTCAGGAAATCATATTGCTGTTGGATAAAGGTAGTAGGATCCCCGGTTACAGCTCCTAAGTCTGCATACATATTATCCCCCATTGCGATGTATAAATCAGGATTTGTATTTCTGATTTTTGAAAAAATGGATAGATTTTGGTCTTGTCTGCAGCAAGAGCCAATGGCAATACGAGAAAGATTAACACTCTCGTCTACAGCCTTGATGGTCGGAGCTGGTCCACCTGCAGGTGGTATACAGGATGTTATAACGCTTGAAATAAATAAAAGAAAGATAAACTTTTTCATTGTGTAAATTTTGTGTCTAAAATACGTATTTTGTTTGATTTTCAGGGTATTTGCAGGTATTTTTTAAAATAAACGTCGTATACTACTGTTTTTTTGATTTAAGACAACCCCATGAAACGATTTTTAATCCTATTCCCTTTTTTGTGCTGCGGCATGCATGCGACTGCCGGAGATTCTCTTAAAATTTTATCCTGGAATATATTTATGGTTCCGCCCGTCATTTTCCGATCCTGCCAACAGGAAAGAGCCGTAATGATTGGAGATTATATCAAAGCACAACAACCGGATGTTATCATCCTGGAAGAAACTTTTATGAAAAAAACCAGAGAAATTATCTACACTCATTTAAAAGAATCCTATCCTTTCCAATCTGACATCACCAAAAGAGGGCTATTGAAATCAAACAGCGGTGTCTGGATATTATCCAAATTCCCTTTGTTAAAACAGGATTTCATCACTTATAAAAATAAAAAGAGTGGTGATCGCTTTTCCAGAAAAGGCGCCACATTTACAGAAATCAATATTCATGGAAATCCCGTACAAATAATAGGTACGCATACCCAAAGTCAGGAAAAATATCGCACTGTTCGGGAATTGCAATTTCAACAATTAAAGTCTGCCCTGGCGGATAAGTATTTTAATCCCGCAATTCCGCAGTTGATTATTGGCGATTTGAATGCGGATTATTATGATACGACTGCTTATTACAGTATGTTATCGATTTTTGATGCTTCACCGGTACATTATTCCGGAGAAAAATACAGCTGGGATGGGGTCAACAACGATCTTGCAAACAAATTTTTCGAGCATATTCAACAAACACTGGATTATATTTTGCTGAGAAAAGAACACGAAACTTCCGCGAAAATAAATAGTGTAGAAATATTAAAACCGACAAAGGATGGCTGCTTTTGCAAAAAAGCGTTTTTCAATCTATCTGACCACCATCCCATTGTAAGCACTGTTCATCTCCAATAATCCAACTAAACTGTATTTAAAGAGGAATATTTCCGTGCTTCTTTTTAGGAGCGACCACCACCTTATTTTCCAGCATGCGGAATGCTTTGATGAGTTTAATTCTTGTTTCTTCCGGTATAATGACTTCATCAATAAATCCACGTTCTGCGGCCCGATACGGATTGGCAAAGGTTTCCGTATAATCGTCAATTTTTTCCTGTAGCTTTTGCTCAGGTTCAGCGGCACTTTTAATTTCGTTCTTGAAAATTATTTCAGCGGCACCTTTGGGTCCCATTACGGCAATTTCAGCCGTAGGCCAGGCAAAGTTCATATCTGCACCGATGTGTTTGGAGTTCATCACATCATAAGCGCCTCCGTATGCTTTGCGGGTGATTACGGTCACTTTGGGAACGGTCGCCTCGCTGAGCGCATATAATAATTTAGCCCCGTTGACAATGATTCCGTTCCATTCCTGGTCGGTACCGGGTAAAAATCCGGGTACATCCACAAACACCAGTAATGGTATATTAAAGGCATCGCAAAACCGGGTAAACCTCGCTCCTTTTCTGGAGCTGTTGATATCCAGAACGCCCGCTAAATAGGCAGGCTGGTTAGCCACGATTCCTATGCTTCTGCCGGCGATTCGGGCAAAACCTACTACAATATTTTCTGCAAAATTTTTATGAACCTCAAAAAATGAATCCGCATCTACCGTATTGTTTATCACATCCCGCATATCATAAGGTTGATTCGGATTGGACGGCAACACGGATTTCAGCGAGGTTCTCAGCTCGGATCCTGTTGTCTGATAAGGATAATTTGGCGCGGGCTCCTCGCAATTTTGAGGAAGATAACTCAATAACTGTTTTACCTGCTGAATACATTCCACTTCATTTTTAGCGGTAAAATGGGTTACGCCGCTTTTGGAGGCATGAGTGTGGGCTCCGCCCAGTTCTTCAGAAGTCACCTCTTCATGGGTGACGGTTTTCACTACATTCGGACCGGTTACAAACATATAGGATGACTGTTCCACCATCAGCGTAAAATCTGTCATAGCCGGCGAATAAACCGCACCTCCGGCACATGGTCCCATAATTGCAGAAATCTGTGGCACTACTCCGGAAAACTGTACGTTCCGGTGAAAAATGTCGGCATAACCGCCTAAAGAAACCACTCCTTCCTGAATACGGGCGCCACCGGAATCATTCAATCCAATAACAGGGGCACCTGTCTTAGCGGCCAGGTCCATAATTTTGCAAATTTTTTCGGCATGTGTTTCTGAAAGGGAACCGCCAAAAACCGTAAAATCCTGGGAAAAGACATAGACCAGCCTGCCATGTATCGTTCCATAACCGGTTACAACTCCGTCTCCTAAGTATTTTTCCTTATCGATTCCAAAATCTGTGGCACGGTGCGTCACCATCATACCCAATTCCTCAAAACTACCGGCATCCATTAACAATTCTAATCGTTCGCGAGCCGTAAGTTTGCCTTTCTTATGTTGGTCATCCACCCGCTTCTTTCCGCCACCTAATAGCGCTTCCTGTTTCTTTTGCTCTAATAATTGTAATTTTTGTTCATGCGTCATAAAACAAAAATAAGGTTTAATCCCGAATGGTACTCAACCTAACCATTATTTAATTTCTGTCTCAGAAATCCACTCTTAACTTGTTTTCTAACTGATAGGTTAGGTTGGTAGTAGCTCCCAAAGGCGGCCGGCTGTCAAGATTCAAGCGGAAGTTGATTCCAAAGGATAGCATCTTATGAAACCTGAAACTAAACGAGTTGTCCGTTGAAATTCTGTAGTCTTTTGTATCATCAAATCTGGGCTGATAATAGGTGGTACTAACAATTTCTACAGATTTAATTGGTCTGAGACTAAAGCTTAAATAGGCACTGAACCTGCCTTGTAGTAATTTTTGTGTCTTGTCATTATTTACCTCATACTCCAGCATATATAGCGTACCGATGTAGGTTTTAAATTTGTCCACCTGTACCGCTTTAAATCTGGGTCCGGTACCCAACAGATATCGAAGTCGAAGTCCAATTAATTTATTGTATTGGACTTGTGTAAATGCTTCCCATCGCAGCCAGTCTTTTATCTTATAATTGTACCTAAAATGAAAAAAGCCGGAATTGATTAACTGTTGATTATCTGATTTGATCAAATCTATGCTACCCAAAAGCAGATACAGGTTGCGTTTCGATTTATATTGAACATGTGCCGTATTACTGAAAGCGAAATATTTTACCGCTTGTTTTCCGAACGTGAATCCGAGACTATAATTTCCTCTCCAACCTGTTGTATCCGTGGTATAACGCTCTGCTTCAATGTTTACGATTTGAGCATTGACAGTTATCGTCAATAAAACTAAAAAAAGAAACAGCAGCCGGCTTTTCATCGTCCTCTAAAATAGTCTTTAGACAATTAACATAAAAAAAATACATTTATTTGGAACCAATCTAAATAAAGATTGTTTTAAAGCTGTATTTGCTCTAAATTTGTACTAAATATTTGGTAGCGATACTATCCGATTATGGCTGAAACACAAGATGAAATATTAGAAGATGTAGTCAATTCCGAATATAAATACGGTTTTGTCACAGATATAGAGCAGGAATTTGCCCCTAAAGGACTGACTGAAGATACGGTTCGTTTTATTTCTGCTAAAAAAGAGGAACCGGAATGGATGCTGGAATGGCGATTAAAGGCTTTTAGGGAATGGCAGAAGATGACCGAACCGCATTGGGCGAATGTACATTTTCCTAAAATTGATTTTCAGGATATTATCTATTATTCCGCACCAAAGCCCAAAAAGGAATTGTCGTCTTTAGATGAAGTAGATCCGGAATTGCTGAAAACCTTTGAAAAACTGGGTATTTCGCTCGATGAACAAAAACGCCTGTCCGGTGTGGCAGTAGATGTAGTGTTCGACTCTGTATCTGTAAAAACGACTTTCCGCGAAACGCTGAAAGAAAAAGGCATTATTTTCTGCTCTATGAGCGAAGCCATTAAGGAATATCCTGAACTGGTGAAAAAATATATAGGTACTGTTGTACCTAAAAATGATAATTTCTATGCTGCCTTAAACTGTGCAGTATTTAGTGATGGATCTTTCTGTTACATTCCGAAGGGTGTGCGCTGTCCAATGGAGCTCAGCACCTATTTCCGTATCAATTCGGCAGGGTCCGGCCAGTTTGAACGTACCTTGTTAATCGCTGATGAGGGCAGCTATGTCTCTTACCTCGAAGGTTGTACCGCACCACAACGGGATGAGCACCAGCTACATGCTGCAGTGGTGGAACTGATTGCGCTGGAAAATGCGGAAATCAAATATTCTACCGTGCAAAACTGGTATCCCGGCGACAAAGAAGGCAAAGGCGGTATCTACAACTTTGTGACAAAACGCGGTATTTGCAAAGGCAATAATTCCAAGATTTCGTGGACGCAGGTGGAAACGGGTTCTGCCATCACCTGGAAATATCCAAGCTGTATTCTGGCCGGTGATAATTCCATCGGGGAGTTTTATTCCGTGGCGGTAACTAACAATTTCCAGCAGGCAGATACAGGCACCAAGATGATACACATCGGTAAAAACACGAAAAGCCGCATAGTATCCAAAGGTATTTCTGCCGGAAAATCGCAGAACTCCTACCGTGGTTTGGTGAAAGTGCACAAGAAAGCGGAAAACGCGCGCAATTTCTCGCAGTGCGATTCCTTGTTGATGGGAGACCAATGCGGCGCGCATACGTTTCCGTATCTGGAAGTGAGTAATATCAGTTCCAAAGTGGAACACGAAGCCACGACGTCAAAAATCGGCGAAGATATGTTATTCTATTTCCAGCAACGTGGCATTGATGAAGAAACAGCCGTAGCGATGATCGTTAACGGTTTCTGCAAAGAAGTAATGGATCATCTGCCAATGGAGTTCGCCGTAGAAGCAAGGAAATTATTGGAAATTAGTTTGGAAGGAAGTGTTGGGTAAATTAGTTTGAAGATTTGAAAATGAAACCAGCAATTGTAGCAATAGTAGATATTTTAGGAACTAAAGGTGTTTGGTCGGACGAAAAATGGCGAAATAAATACTTTGATTGCATTGATGCGGTTGAAAAATCATTTATTAATGGGAAAATTAATTTCGATAAAGCGATTAAAGGAGATTCAATTTTAGAATTAAAATTTATTCCTTTTTCAGATACATTAGTAATTGCCATAATTAATAATGGTGTAGATCAAAATCGAAATGAATATTTTTTTTATGAAATAATATCTTCATTCTCACAGTTTATGTTAGGTATTTTCCAAATTTATTCAGGTCATGATTTTTTTATTAAGGGTGCAATTTCTTTTGGCGATGTGGAAATCAGAGACAAATATTTTATTGGTCCAGCCATTGACGATGTAGCTGAATATTTTGAATCTCAAGAAATGTTTGGAATATGTTTAACACCAAAAGCTAGTTTAGCAATGAATTATGCAATTGATTGGAATAGAAAACATTTTAATAAAGAAGTAGATAAATTTCTAATTAAATACAACACGCCTTTAAAAAATAATATCAAAACAGAGTTATATCAAGTTAATTGGGCTAATTGGTATTATGAATATGAGAAAGAATCAGAAATAAGTGCACTTAGTTTATTTAGTCAGCAACTTGATAAACGAAACATTTCTTCCAATGTATTACCAAAAATAAATAATTCTATAGAATTTCTAAAATTTGTCAAATCACAACAATCAAATAAACCATAACAATCACAGTTCAGACATATTACCATGATTAAAATAAACAACTTACATGCCACTATCGACGGGAAAGAAATCCTGAAAGGCTTTACATTGGAGGTGAAACCGGGCGAAGTACACGCCATTATGGGACCGAACGGAACCGGGAAATCTACCCTGGCAGCCGTGCTGACCGGTAAAGATGGATACGAAGTGACGGCAGGCTCCGTGGAATTCGATGGACAGAATTTACTGGAACTGGAGCCGGAAGAACGCGCACAAGCAGGTGTCTTCCTCGCCTTTCAATACCCGATAGAAATACCGGGCGTGAGCAATGCCAACTTTCTGAAAGCAGCAGTGAATGAAATCCGCAAATCCAAAGGATTAGACCCGATGGCGCCCAACGATTTCCTGAAACTCATGCGCGAGAAAATGGAACTGGTGGAAATGAAGAAAGACTTTATCTCCCGTTCGGTGAATCAGGGCTTTTCCGGCGGTGAGAAAAAGCGCAACGAAATTTTCCAGATGGCAATGCTCGACCCGAAGCTGGCGATTCTGGATGAAACGGATTCCGGACTGGATATTGATGCCTTGCGTATCGTAGCGAATGGTGTCAACAAACTGCGCACCAAAGACAATGCCTTTATCGTGATCACGCACTACCAGCGATTGCTGGATTACATCGTTCCGGATTTCGTACACGTTATGTACGACGGACGCATCGTAAAATCAGGCGATAAAGATTTAGCGCTGGAACTGGAAGCAAAAGGCTACGACTGGGTGAAAGATATAGAGCCTGTGGCCATGTAATGACGAAACAACGAACCAATGATTGAAGCACTTAAAAACATAACCTGTTCCAATTCCATTCAACAAGCTTCTTTGCAACATGCAATAGAACTGGGCATCCCGTCTATGAAGCAGGAAGAATGGAAATATACCTATTACAACAAGATCTTACAGCAGGGCTTTTCACCAAATCTACACCTTGAAGGTCTTAAAGACCTTCAAGGTGTAGAGAAAGAATTCGTGGAAGCGAACTCCGTATCGACTAACAGAATTGTATTTCTGAACGGAGTTTTTCATCCCGAATTGTCTACCCTGAACATTCAGCCTAAAATCAACTTCTGGAACAGCAATAACGTTGCAGAAACGGACACCAAAGATTTTCTCCTGGAGCTCAACAATGCCCTTGCCAGTGACGGATTCTTTCTGGAGATCGGAGAAAACCTGATCCAGGAAGAACTGATAGAGATTTTCTATGTAAGCCAAAACAGCAAGGAAATACTGAATCTGAAGAACAAAATCAAGGTAGGTAAAAACAGCCAGATCAAAGTTGCGGAGTATTACATCAACTATGAAAATACCCCGGCTTATCACAATGTGGTGACACATATTGAAGTGGCCGAAAGAGCACAGGTGGAATGGTATAAAATCCAGGACGGCGGCGCACAGTTGAATATTACGGATAACACCTTTGTCTCTCAGCAGGAAAGTTCTGTTTGCAATGTAACTACCCTGTCGCTGACCGGCAGTATTATCCGGAATGTATTGCAATTCGATGTCAACGGGGAGCGCGCCGAATCGCATATGAACGGGCTGTATCTCTTGTTGAATGAAGAGCATGTAGACAACCGCACGCTCATCAACCACAACGTGGCGAATTGCGAGAGTTTCGAGTTATACAAAGGTATTTTGGGCGGGCATTCCACCGGTGTGTTCAACGGACGCATCATGGTCAAACAGGCTGCGCAGAAAACCAATGCGTTTCAGAGCAACCGGAATATTTTGCTGAGTAATCATGCAAATATCTACACCAAGCCTCAGTTGGAAATCTTTGCCGACGATGTGAAATGTTCCCACGGTGCCACCTCCGCGCAGATAGAAGACAGTGAGTTATTTTATTTACAGGCACGCGGAATCGGTAAAGAAATGGCGCGTGGCTTACTGGTCTTTGCTTTCGGTGAAGAAGTGGTGGAAAAAATCAAGCATAAAGCGCTGAAAGAAAAGCTGGAAAAACGAATCGCGGAGTTATTGAAAATAGAGTTATAATGTAATAATGCAGCAATAAAATAATGTAAAAACGAATGACGAACATTATTGAATTATTTCATTATTGAATCACTAAATTAAAATGTTAGACATACAAAAAATACGAGCCGACTTCCCTATCATGCACGAAAAGATCAGGGGTAAGCAACTCGTGTATTTAGATAACGGCGCATCCACACAAAAGCCGCAGGCGGTGATTGATGCGGAAAAATTTTACTACGAGCATCAATATGCCAACATACACCGTGGCGTGCATTACTTGTCGCAGATAGGAACAGAACGCTATGAAGAAGTACGTCGGCAGATTCAGCAATTCATTAATGCCAGACACGAACACGAGATCATTTATACCAAAGGCACCACGAATGCCATCAATTTAGTTGCGTATACTTTTGGCAGAAAATTCATCGGTGAAGGCGACGAAATAGTGGTGACCGAAATGGAACACCATTCCAACATTGTTCCGTGGCAAATGCTGTGTGAAGAGAAAAAGTGTGTACTGAAATATATTCCGCTGCAGGCAGACGGATCTATTCGTCTGGAAGATGCGGAACAACTGATTACACCGAAAACAAAACTGGTAAGCGTGACCTATGTTTCCAATGCTTTGGGAACCATCAATCCAATCCGGGAACTGATTGCACTGGCACATCAAAACGGTGCGAAAATCCTGATTGATGCAGCTCAGGCCATACAGCATTTCACGATTGACGTACAGGCATTGGATTGCGATTTTCTGGTGTTTTCCGGACATAAAATCTATGGACCTACCGGCACGGGTATCCTGTACGGAAAAGAAGATATCCTGAATGCAATGCCTCCCTTTGAAGGCGGCGGCGATATGATCAAATCAGTATCATTTAAAGGTACTGTCTTTAATGAGCTTCCGTTTAAGTTTGAAGCCGGTACGCCTAACATTGCCGGCTGCATCGCGTTGGGTACTGCTATTCAATATGTACAGGAATTAGGTGTCTCAACTATCAAAGCGTACGAAACGGAATTACTGCAATACGCCACCGAAAAACTTTCTCAGATCGAAGGACTGAAAATATACGGCACGGCTGCCCATAAATCATCCGTGATTTCATTTTTACTGGATGACATACATCCTTACGATGTTGGTGTACTGTTGGACAATATGGGCATCGCTATCCGTACTGGCCACCACTGTGCACAACCGGTAATGGACCATTTCGGCATTCCGGGCACTTGCAGGGCTTCGTTTGCTTTTTACAACACCAAAGAAGAAGTGGATATGTTGGCAGAAGGAATTCTAAAAGCTAAAAAAATGCTGAGTTAATGCAAACCATCAACGACATACAAGACGACATCATAGACGATTTTTCCATGTACGACGACTGGAATGACAAATACGAATACCTGATCGGGTTTGGAAAATCATTGCCGTTGATTGCAGAAGAATATAAAACGGAAGAAAACCGGATCCATGGCTGTCAGAGCAAAGTGTGGCTGCATGCGGAGATGAAAGATGGCAAGGTTTTCTTCTTTGCCGATTCGGATGCTATTATCACGAAGGGAATTGTGGGTTTGCTGGTGAAAGTATTGAGCGGCCACACAGCGAAAGAGATAGCCGACGCGGATTTGTATTTTATTGAAAATATCGGATTGAAAGAACACCTCTCGCCTACCCGCGCCAACGGGCTGGTGAGTATGATCAAAAAAATGAAAACATATGGCATTGCCTTTCAAGCAAAGTAAAGTATCACAGAGGCACGCGGAGAAATCACAGAGAAAAATAAATGCAGGAATTAAATAAAATGACAGATACTATAATTGGATGTTCTATTGATATACACAAACATCTTGGTCCTGGTTTATTAGAGTCAGCGTATAGAGAGTGTTTGTTTTATGATTTAAAACAAAACGGGTTAGATGTAAAAAGAGAAATACCAATGCCAATCATCTATAAGGAAATTAGATTAGACCAAGGTTATAGAATGGATTTATTGGTAGAGAATAAAATTGTAGTGGAATTAAAAACAGTAGATTTTTTATTAGATGTCCACAAAGCACAACTCCTAACCTATCTGAAATTAGGAAATTATAAGTTAGGTTTGTTAATTAATTTTAATGAAACATTATTAAAAGACGGAATAAAAAGAATTATAAATTAATAACTCAGTGTTTTCTGAGTTTCTTTGTGTAACTCTGTGATAAAACAATATGGAAACATCAACACAAAAATCATTTATGGAAATAAAAGACGAAGCTATACAGCAGATTCAGACGATTTACGATCCGGAAATCCCGGTCAACATCTATGAACTGGGCTTGATTTATGAGGTAAATGTAGATATAGACAACAATGTGCATGTGTTGATGACGCTGACAGCACCAAACTGCCCGGCAGCAGAAAGTTTGCCGGCAGAGGTCGAAGAAAAGATAAAAGCGATCGAAGGCGTAAAAAGCTGTAAAGTGGAAATCACCTTTGAACCAACCTGGGACCAGGAAATGATGAGCGAAACCGCAAAACTGGAACTGGGCTTTTTATAATGTAGCAATGGAAAAATGAAATAATAAAATAATTACTTTATAAATTTTACACCTAAACTAAATATTCAGGACAAATTGACATAAATAAATCATAGCATAGAAATTGCAATAACATTATTGAACTATTTAATTACTTAATTATCAAATTATACAAACATGTATCCAGAACACATCACCAAACCTTGCGAAGAACAATTAACGAATGCCGGTTTCAAGGCATTGAAAACACCGGAAGAAGTAACGGAAATCCTCGCAGAAAAAGAAGGAACCACTTTGTTGGTTATAAATTCCGTTTGCGGTTGTGCCGCAGCAAATGCCCGCCCTGCTGCTCTCGCATCCATTACACATGAAAAGCATCCGGACCATTTAGTAACTGTTTTCGCAGGCGTTGACGGCGACGCGGTTGCCAAAGCGAGAGAATTTACCTTTCCATATCCTCCAAGCTCTCCAAGCATAGGATTATTTAAAGACGGGAAGTTGGTTCATTTCATTGAGCGTCACATGATTGAAGGCCGTCCTGCCAAAATGATCGCAGATAATTTAGTGGCTGCCTATGAGGAATATTGCTAAATTGCATTTTCGACAATAAGAAATAAAAAAGAGAACGATATACCGTTCTCTTTTTTATTTAATGAACAATGCCCCAACTGAAACTACCTGAAGCTATCGTTGATACGTTGCAGCATATCATTACCCGGACAAAGTTCTTGTTCTGTCAATTGATTTAAAGGTGTCTCAACAGTATGAATCATTTCATGAAAATCTTTTGTGTGCTCATCGATAAAAATAAGCCCTGTCAATATTTCGCCTTTATAGCGGGAGCTGTTTAATTTATCCAAGGCAGAAAACCGGTCAAATGGGTCCCAGTCCTTGGCAAGCTTGCTGAGGTACACTTTAGAGCCATCATGCATTTCCACTTCCAGCGCCTCTCCGTCTTTATAATCTATTGTAATTTCTTTTTCATAGGGTACATAATCAAATGTATCCACGGCTTCCATATGTTCCCGGACGTAATCATAGGATTTAGTAGAACCTGTATTGTTGTTAAATGTAACACACGGCGATACCACATCTATCAGTGCAAAACCATGATGCGACATTCCCGCTTTGATTAATGGAATCAACTGTGCCTTATCACCGGAGAAACTTCTGGCAACAAAGGTAGCGCCCAATTCCAACGCTAATCCTGCAAGGTCTATGGATTGAAACTGATTGGCATTTCCCGATTTGCTGATAGAACCTACATCTGCGGTGGCGGAGTCCTGTCCTTTTGTTAATCCGTAACAACCGTTATTCATCACGATATAAGTCATATTCAGATTCCTGCGGATGGAATGTACAAACTGTCCAATACCAATGGATGCGCTGTCCCCATCTCCGGAAACTCCCAGATACATTAAATGTCTGTTAGCCAACACGGCTCCGGTTGCCACCGAAGGCATCCGGCCATGCACCGAATTGAAGCCATGAGAATTATTTAAAAAATAGGCCGGTGTTTTGGAAGAACAGCCGATTCCCGACAACTTTGCCACCTGGTGCGGTTGAATATTCATCTCAAAACAAGCCTGCACGATTGCCGCACTGATGGAGTCATGGCCACAGCCGCTGCACAGCGTGGAGATTACACCTTCGTATTCTTTTTTGGTAAATCCTAATCGGTTGACAGGCAACTCAGGATGATGGAATTTTGGTTTTATATAGGACATACTTTATTGCTGAAGGGTGAGTGATTGTGTGGTAATTCTTGAAATGGATTCCTGTATGAAATTCGCGGTAATGGGCGTACCATCGTAATTTAAAATGGAAATCAATTTTCGTTTATCAATATCCAACTCATTGGATAGGATTTTTTTCATCTGTGCATCTCTGTTTTGTTCAATAACAAAAACCGTTTTATGCTCCTGAATGAATTTTTCAATAGAATCATGGAACGGGAAGGCGGTGATACGCAATGCATCCAGTTTTATACCTTCCTGTTTCAATAAATCGATTGCTTCCAGAGCGGCATAGGTCGTGGTACCAAAAAAGATAATCCCAATTGAACTTTCCGACCGCTGATTATAAATTTCCGGAGCATAGACCAATTTTTTGGCAGTATTCCATTTTACCAATAACCGATCCATGAGGTGCACATAGGTATGACTGTCTTCTGTATAACGTGCAAATTCATCATGCGACGAACCTCTCGTAAAGTAGGCGCCTTTTGTAGGATGTGTACCGGGTAGCGTTCGGTAGGGTACGCCGTCTCCGTCAATATCCAGGTACCTGCCCCATTTTTCAATCTTTTCCAGCTGTTCGGCATTTAATACTTTACCTCTGTCATATTTTCGTTTATCATCCCACTTTAGTGGCGGTGATAAATGTTCATTCATGCCTAAATCCAAATCGGTCATCACGATGACCGGTGTTTGCAATCGCTCCGTCAAATCAAAGGCATATGCCGTAAATTCAAAACATTCTTTCGGATTGGATGGAAACAATAAAACATGCTTGGTATCGCCATGTGATGCATACGCCGCCATGACTAAATCCGATTGCTGGGTTCGGGTAGGCATACCAGTAGAAGGCCCGCCACGCTGTACATCGATTAATACAACCGGAATTTCCGCAAAATATGCCAGTCCTAAAAACTCATTCATCAGCGACAAACCCGGACCACTCGTTGCTGTAAAACCTCTTGCCCCATTCCAGTTTGCACCGATGGCTATGCCGATGGCAGATAATTCATCTTCCGCCTGCACCACCGCAAAATTTTTGAGACCGCTTTCTTTGTCTACGCGTAGTTTGTTGGCATATTTTTCAAACGAACTAACTACCGATGTGGATGGTGTTATCGGATACCAGGCTGCCACCGTGGCACCGGCATAAATCGCACCCAATGCACAGGCAGTATTTCCATCCATTACTATAGCATCGCCGTTCATATTGCGCCTTTGCACTTTTATTTCGAGCGGACAATCAAAATGTTTGCGGGCATAATCAATACCCATTTGTAAAGCCTGCTCATTCGGAGCTATCAGTTTCTCTTTGTTTTTAAATTCTTTGAGAATGATATCCTTCAAAACCTGATGTTCAATATCCAGCAGAGCAGATAATGCACCGACATAAACCATATTTTTCAGCAATTGACGGTAACGAGGGTCTTCGAAGGATGTATTGCACATCTCCGTCATCGGGATGCCAAGATAATGTATATCATCGCGGATAAATTCTTTGGTTAAGAACTTCGTACTGTCATACATAAAATATCCACCCGGCCTGACCGCTTCCACATCTCTTTTCATGCTTTGCGGATTCAGGCATACCATCATATCCAATCCATCCCGGCGCCCCAGATAACCTTTATCGTTTATCCTCACCTCATACCATGTAGGTAAACCTTGAATGTTGGATGGAAAAATATTCTTCGCTGTTACAGGAATACCCATTTTAAAAATGGAGGTGGCAAACATTTTATTGGCACTGGCAGAACCTGTACCGTTTACATTGGCAAAACGTATAACGAAATCGTTTACAGATGGATTTAGTGGTTGCATGAATGTCCGGCTTTAGAAACTTGATATAAAAATTTTTGCATATCCCATGCGGATGTCGGGCAGCGTTCTGCACATAATCCGCAATGCAAACAGACATCTTCATCTTTTATCATGACTCTGCCTGTTTTCAGCGTATTTGAAACATATAAATCCTGTTCAGGATGTATGGATGGGGCGCTTAAACGGGTACGTAATTCTTCTTCCTCTCCATTTTGTGTAAATGTAATGCAACTTGTCGGGCAAATATCCATACAGGCATCACATTCTATACAACGGGATTCCATAAAAACAGTTTGTACATCACAATTCAGACAACGCTGAGCTTCCTTAAAAGCGGTATCCGTTGCAAATCCTAATTCCACTTCCAGTTTTCTGTCTTTCAATGTTTTTTGTTTGGAAGCATGGGGAACGGCATAACGCACATCTTCTACCACTTCATTTTCGTACATCCATTCGTGAATTCCCATCTTCTGACTAACCAGATTCACCATTGGTGACGGTCTGTCCTTGTGCAGGTCTTTTCCATTACAGAATAAATCGATGGAAATTGCAGCCTGATGCCCCTGTGCGACGGCGGTGATTACATTTTTAGGGCCTAATGCGGCATCTCCGCCAAAGAAAACATACGGCAAGTTTGACTGAAATGTTTTTTTATCGATGACCGGAATTTCCCATTTATCAAACTCTATTCCCAAATCGCGTTCTATCCAGGGAAAACTATTTTCCTGTCCGATAGCCACTAACACATCATCCGCTTCAATAAAAATATCGGCCTCACCCGTGGGCACAAGAGAGCGTTTGCCTTGTTCATCATAAACGGCGTGAACTTTCTCAAAAGTCATTCCTTTCAAAACACCCTTTTCAGATACAAAGGATTTAGGCACCATACAATCCAGAATCGGAATATCCTCGTGTTGGGCATCTTCAATTTCCCATGGTGACGCCTTCATCTCTTTAAAGGGGCTTCTGACGACTACCGTGACTTGTTCGCCGCCCAAACGTTTGGAAGTACGGCAACAATCCATAGCGGTATTACCACCACCAAGTACGATTACTTTTTTACCAATGGTGTTGACATGTTCAAATGCCACACTCGCCAGCCATTCTATTCCAATATGTATATGTGAGGGATCATCCCAACGACCTGGCAGGTCTTTTAAATCTTTTCCTCTGGGAGCGCCGGTGCCTACAAATATGGCATCATACTCTTTGTTTTTAATTTCTCTTAAACTGGACACATAGGTATTAAAATGAGTTTGAATACCCATATCCAGAATGTAACCCACTTCCTGGTCCAGTACAGAACCCGGCAAACGGAATGAAGGAATCTGACTGCGCATCATTCCGCCACCCACTTCCTGGTTATCGTATAAATGTATTTCATAACCCAACGGCGCCAAATCCCTGGCCACTGTTAATGAAGAAGGACCACCACCAATCAGCGCGACTTTTTTTCCATTTTTCTGAGAAGGAATTTTTGGAAGTAATGCCCGAATATCTCCCTTGTTATCCGCTGCCACCCGCTTCAGCCGGCAGATAGCCACCGGCTCCTCTTCTACCCTGCCTCGTCTGCAGGCAGGCTCACAGGGTCTGTCACATGTTCTGCCTAAAACTCCAGGAAAAACATTGGATTCCCAGTTGACCATATAGGCTTCTGTATATTTTTCTTCAGCAATCAGTCGAATATATTCTGGAACGGGGGTGTGTGCCGGACAGGCATACTGACAATCTACCACTTTATGAAAATATTCGTAGTCTTTAATATCCGTAGGTTTCAAAATTTATGTTTTAGTTAAAATTTCATCAAAGTTATGATAAGTTTTAGTAGAACAAAACATAAATTTTATCAACAGTGGTGCAGGACTGATTTTATTGATTTAGGATAAAGATATGGGCGAATTATACACTTTTTATATTCTCATATTAAAATAAGTCGGCAATTGTGTAGGTTTGCAGCATGAAGAGAGACCTCCGCATTGTATTTATGGGAACACCGGATTTTGCTGTTCCGTCTTTGGATACTTTAATCCGGCAAAACTATAATGTGGTAGGCGTGATAACAGCACCGGACAAACCGTCGGGTCGTGGACAGCAGGTCAATCAATCGGCAGTAAAAAAATACGCGGTGGAGAAAGGACTCAATATTCTTCAACCCGAAAAATTAAAGAGCCCGGATTTCATAAACGAATTACGTTCATTAAACGCCAATTTATTTATTGTCGTGGCATTCCGAATGCTTCCGGAAGTTGTCTGGCAGATGCCAGAATACGGCACATTTAATCTGCATGCATCTCTTCTGCCGCAATACCGCGGTGCTGCGCCCATCAACTGGGCAGTCATCAATGGGGAAAAAGAGACGGGTGTCACCACCTTTTTTCTGCAACAGGAGATTGATACGGGGAATATCATTTTTCAGGAAAAAATAACCATAGAAGATGAAGACAATGCGGGTACTGTTCATGATAAACTAATGATGGTGGGCGCTCAATTGGTTCTAAAAACGGTACAGGCAATTGCAGCTAACTCATTTGAAACCATATCGCAATTTTCTCATCCTGCCTCAATTGCCCCGTTAAAACATGCTCCTAAACTATTTAAAGAAACCTGTCAGATACACTGGAACAAAAATACTACTGAAATTCATAATCTGATTCGGGGGTTATCTCCTTATCCGGCCGCCTTTACTTTCCTGGACGGAAAAGTATTGAAGATTTATAAAAGTAAGATATCTGCAGTCAGCAACCATGAAATGGAAAACAATATTGGTGTTTTCCGTTATGTTTTAAATGATATTTCATTGTTAACGGACAAAAGAACATTCCTGTCTTTCAAATGCAACGATGGATATTTGGATATTTTGGAGTTGCAGCTGGAAGGTAAGAAGAAGATGAAAGTGGATGAATTCCTGAGAGGATATAAATTTAATTAACAACCGGGCATAACCTGTTTTACTAAATTATCTAAAGTTTATAGCAACACCTGCTGTCGTTGCCTAATTTTGGTACATAAACAGATTATTTATGGCGGCAGTAGCATCAAAAAAACCGGAAGCGAAAATCAGAAAGGTGAATTTCAAATTTGAAAAACCTTTTCCCAAACATTGGTATAACGACAATCCCATTGCCACCCATTTTATGAATGCGCAGCACCTCGCATTTCCCGATGGTGAAAAATTCTTTATTCGTAGTGTGAAAGCATTTGCTGAAGTTTATAAAAACGACCCTGAATTAAAAAAACGAGTAGATAATTTCATCGGACAGGAAGGCACCCATTATGCGGAACATCAGAAATTCTGGGATATCATGGAGTCACAGGATTTACAGCCGATGAAGTTTGTTGATTTCTTCAGAAAGACAGCCTGGAATGGTATTGAGCATTGGGCACGCACCAGTTTAACTAAAAATAACCTGGGAAATAGAATTGCCTTAAGCGTTACAGTAGCACTGGAACATTATACGGCCATGCTGGCGGAAAGCGGGATTATCAATAAAGACATCACTGAAAAAATGCCGCAGGAAATGAAAGACCTTTTCATGTGGCATGCTGCAGAAGAAATCGAACATAAATCCATACCATTTGATGTACTGAAGAGAGTCGATGATAGCTACGCGCTTCGTGTTGGTGGCATGGCCATTGCTACCTGGGGTTTGTGGTTTTATTTAGCGGTAGGAACTGCTGTACTCACGTACAATGATAAAGATGTAAAAGCAAAAGACATTCCGAAAGATTTATTTTCTTTCCTTTCCAGATTCAGGCAAAGTTTTGGCGGTACCTTAGCCAAACAATTCGGCGAATATTTCCGGAGAGATTTTCATCCGGACCAAATTGATAACTACCATCTGGCGGAAGAATTGCTAAAAGGTAAAAACTACGCATAGTTTATCTAGCAATTAAATATAAGTTTAGATAAAACAGATGAAATCCCTGATTGTGACGTTCAGGGATTTCAGTATGATAGAATTAATCTTGTATGTTATATTCCCAAATCAAAGCAACAAAGTAGTTGGTATCTTCCATCCAGCAACTTCCGCAATTAACTGCAAATCCTATTGCTATCCTATCTCCTCTGCTAAAAGTATTATTTTGTGTTGGTGTATATGTTCCGGATGCATCATTATCAACACTAAAACTGGGGGTTGCATTAGCATCCAATCTGGAATACGTACCATTCTTGGAAATGACAGGAATCGTGGCAAAATCTGGAGTAGAACCGCTATTATTTCCAACCCTTAAAACAATTTTTACTAATTTACCATCATACGGAGCCACCCATTCCACTGTCCTGTCATTATCCTCACCAGCTAATCCAATCCACTCATCATCGGCAGCGTCTCCAGCTGCAGGAATATATGAAATACAATTACAATTATTCTTATAAGTTCCTTGATTGAAAGAGATGCTTGTTATGTCTCTGAATTTACCTAAAACTGTACCGCTGACAGTTAATGTTCCCGGAACTTCAACATTATCCCATAGTTTAACTTTTCTGCTTCCGGCGGTAGTTCCAGCACCCACGACATCCAATGCTCCCGAAGTGAATGTCTGATATCCGATTTTACCAGCATCCACTTGTTTACCGCTTACATTAAATCCATATTCAATTGGATTGGAACTCAATACACCAATAACGTTTGGGTCTATACGCATACGCTCCACCAATGAATTGGCATCTGCACCTGGTGTTTTGGTACTAAACGATAAATAAGCGGAATAACTTCCACCATCCGTTGCTTTAATTTGTGCACCTGGCCGGCTGGTACCGGATACGACATCCGCATACGTAGCAAAATTGATATTGGTAGCAGAACCTGCGCCGCCGGTAGTGTTTTGTAACAACAACCCATCGGTGCTAGAGGTATGCAGTATATGTAATTTTGACAACGGTTTATTGGTGTTAATGCCCACGTTACCACTATTGCTTATTCTCATACGTTCCAACTGGCTGCCGCTGGCATCGGGTGTTGTAAAGAATGTAATCCTAGACGGTAAATCTGAATTGCTGTAACTACCCGGCCAGCCTGCATCTGCTTCAAAACGGATGCTGGCGATATCATTATTAGCGGATGAAGTATCAATCTTTGCAGCTATGGTAGCGATTAAATCTTCAGCAGCCGGATTAGAACTTATACCTAATGTTACTTTAGGTGGGTCTGTTGATTTAGAAAGTATATGTAATGCTGAACTCGGTCTGAATCCGGTGGTATAGGTTCCCGAACCTGTAGTTGCATATAAACTGGTGTATCCTGTTATGCCCTCTATCCTGAGGTGTTCATACATCGTTGGAGTGTTAGTAGCTGTTTTTATTCCAAAGTCTCCACCACCGCCGGTTCTGTTCCGAATGGAATATAACTCAGCGCTGCCGTTATCCTCGTTTGTTCCACCGCCTGCAACAGAAAATTTAATTCCTATGCCGCTGTATTGATTTCCACAGGTACCGCAGTTAGACCAAAGCGATACTGGAAAGTTTATAGCACCTGAAGTTCCTCCAACTAATTGAAATTGCCTGGTGGGTGTCTGTGTACCGATCCCGATGTAACCCTGGCGGGTGGATCCGGATGAATTCCCTTTTATTCTGATTCGCTCCAGATTACCGGATGCCAGTACAAGATCAATGCTATCTGTATTTCCTATAAAATTATTATCAACGGATGAACCTAATGCAGCGGCAGGTGCAGTATTGCCGGCATTGCCGGTAGTCATCCAAGCCTCCTTATCATTACTGACAATCCTTACCCATTTACTACCATTCCAGTAATAAAAACCGGGTGTTACTTTATTTACTCCTGAACCTGCAGTCGCAGTATTATACACCAGCAACGGGGTAGCCAAATCACCGGTAGAAGCAGCGCTTCCATCCGCTTTCGTTATCGGTGTTGCAGCATTTGCCGCCGTCAGGGCTACCCTGGGAATTAACATACCTTTATCTGTAGCCGATATGTCCAATTTTGATGTTCCATCGGGAGTAGCAGTACCTATTCCTACATTTCCTGTTTGAGACAATATAGGATTCAAAAGCATTAATAAGAACCCGTAAAACAATACTATTTTCTTCATATTCAATTTTCATTATTCTTTAAGAAATATCGCGGGATGGAGAACTTGGTCATCTCACTTGGCTCATAACAGAGAGAACGCAAGTTCGAGTTTTGCTCCCGCTACTAACTTTTTTATTCATTTATAAAATTTTAAGTACTCTGTTTTATTTATCATTTTTCAATTATTTTTTCGGCAGTTATTGTCTTGGAAAAGAGGTTCTCGAATAGAATAAATTAAGTTAAAAACAATCCATTCAACACCTGTTCAATAAAGATTGGCATTCATACCTCTTACATGTCAATAACAGTTTAGATAGCACCCTTTCTTAACGGTTCTGACAATATTTCATCAGAGATTTTCGTCCGAATCAAATCGATAACTACCATCTTGCGGAGGAAATACTGAGCTGAAAAAGTTATGCGTAAATACCTTAACATATTGTAGTAACTCTAATTCTTTTTTATTCCGGAACACCAAACTCTGAAGTTAGTATCTAAGTAAGTTCCCGCATATATGGATAGTCCTTTCACAAAGGTACCGGTAGGACAAGCACCTGTATGGGTGAAATTATCAGCATTTGCATTCGGAAAATTCAGGATACTTTCTACACCTTGTCCTGTTTCAACGGTACTATATCCTGACGCGACCTGAGTACATTTAAGCTTTAAATAATAATCTAACTGGGAGTTGGCATAAACCTGCCATCCTGTGGCAATATAATTATCAGGACAGTATACCTGATGGGTACAGTTGTCACAACTTGCACCAGAGCTGGCGTTCAGTGAAGTGGCATTAGAACCCCATGAGTTTCCGTTGGACGAATACCATCCGGAAGTGCCGGAGAGTAAATTGGAAATATCAACCCCTTGTACTTTAATATCCCCGTCCAGATAGCTGCCTGTGCAATAAGCAGACATACCAATCGCACCATATCCTGAACTTAATTCAACAGTGTGCCATGTATTATCTGATCCTGTTCCTGGTCCTTGCACTATTTGAAGTTTACCCGTGGCAATCGATTTACCGGTAATGACATTTTGTTGTACAACAGCATCGTCCCAAATTTTCACAATACGTGCTCCTGAAGTAGTTCCGGCTCCCACTATATCCAATGCACCCGTAGTGAATGTCTGATAGCCGATTTTGCCTGCATTAGCTTCTTTTCCACTAACATTAAAACCATATTCAACTGGATTAGAACTTAAAATACCCACCACACTAGGATCTATACGCATACGCTCTACCAGAGCATTAGCATCTGCTCCCGGTGTTTTGGTGCTAAACGACAAATAAGCGGAATAACTTCCACCATCCGTAGCTTTAATTTGTGCACCGGGCCGGCTGGTACCAGATACGATATCAGCATACGTCGCAAAATTGATATTGGTAGCAGAACCTGCACCGCCGGTATTATTTTGAAGTAATAAACCATCCGAACTGGATGTATGCATCAAATGTAACCTGCTCAATGGGGCTGTAGTTCCTATACCCGTATTGCCATTCCCTCTCAGTGTCATGACAGTGACATCAGGGGCATAAATATTCCCATTTCCTAACCGTATTCCCAGATCACTTTCTGCAGAAATACTGGTACCATACTTTCCTAAAGCAAAAGATGCAGACTGAGGATAGTTGACACCGGATGTCCCGTTTCTTCGGATATGAAAAATATCAGATGGCGCTGTAACGGCTGCCCCTGTAGAGGTGGCAGTATATAATTTTACATCCGTTTTTGAACTATTGGATGATGCATTCGTATATATTTCTACGGGTTGATTGTCAGTTGTACCTACAAAAGCATTCGTTTGGGGGCCATTATCGAAATACGATGTTGAAGTCGTACCACTATTTCCGGTAGTCATCCAGGCCGGATCTGAGGACAAATTAGAAATTAATTTTATCCACCTGCTACCATTCCAGTAATAAAAACCGGGTGTTACCTTATCTGCACCTGAACCTGCAGTAGCAGTATTGTATACCAGCAACGGGGATGCCAAATCACCGGTTGAAGCAGCGCTTCCATCCGCTTTCGTTATCGGTGTTGCAGCATTTGCCGCCGTCAGGGCTACTCTGGGAATCAACATGCCTTTATCTGTAGCCGATACGTCTAGTTTTGATGTTCCATCGGGAGTAGCAGTACCTATTCCTACATTTCCTGTTTGCCCAAGTATGGGAATCAAAAAAATAAATAAAAAACCGTAAAACAATACTATTTTCTTCATATTCAATTTTCATTATTCTTTAATAAATCTGATTCCCCTAATCTCTTTTTTTAATTGAGATTGAACCTTTACAATATACATTCCTTTTGCCCAATCAACAGATGACAAATTTGTATTGTTGATTATGCCGGACTTGACCAATACTTGTTTTGACAGCATATTCTGCCCTATTGCATTAAATACCTCTAAAGCATAAACATCGTCCACTGCCGAAATTATTTGTAAAGTCGTATTGCCGGAAGTTGGATTAGGATACAGGTGTATGGATTCAATATTGGTGAATATCAATTTGGCAGATACTACCGGACTAAATGTGAACGAACCAAAATAGTCCATTTCTTTAAGTCGGTAATAATATACTATCCCTTTTTGCACATTGTAATCATCAAAAAGATAGGCATGTGGATTGTTGGTGGTGCCGTTTCCTCCTATCCATGCAATAGAGTCAAAATCAATTCCATTGGTACTTCGAAGCAACACAAATCCCTTGTTGTTATATTCGCTGGCAGTAGACCAGCTCACTTTTATAAACTCATTATTGATTGCTTCCGCTTTTAATTCTTTTAATTCAATCGGCAAAGAGGTATTATACTCATAGGAAGTTCCGAAAATCCTAAATCTGGAAAATGTGGTTTGGCTGGTCAGTTGATTGCCGTTCGGTTTCTGATACAAACCCAACACCCCCGGAACATCAAAATTATAGGTAGGTCCTACCGCTTCATCCCCTCCAATTATTCCTGCGTTTGCTGTGTATTTAGTCTTTTTATAAATGCTGTTGCAGGCTGCACCCATCTGTACCCAGGATATGTTATCCAGATTGGGTCCGGGATGAAGTGATAAATCAAATGTAGTAGAGGGAGCTGCATCCGGTGTGAGTATCCATTCATAAGGTATAGCATTGTCAATTACAGCCACATCATCATGTCCATCCTGAGTACCTACACAGTTATTAAATTGATTATAAGGAGCCGCAGCAGGCAAACTGCCTATATCATAAAACAGAATCTGTCCGTTAGTAATTAAATCGCTGGTAAAAGAAGCCCTTCCCGCTGGAACCGGTTGTATATACGCCAGCAACCCGGTAGTGGTAAAAGTACCATTGAATTTTACCGATACTCCCTCCATTCCATCTAAAGAGCCGGGGGCCACTCCTATGGGAAACTTATAGGTATTATTACTGCTGACAGCCAATTTTAATTTGCCTTCAATATATTTTGTGGTGGCACCTCCGTCATTATTAAAGGCAGTTACAGCTGTCCAGCTGTTGCCTGTAAGTTTTGTCGGATCCGGATTTTGTAAATAGATATAATACGGATAGGCGGATCCGTCGTCTGCATGACCGGAATTGTCGGTTCTGATAATACCATTAGAAGATTCAAATGCCAGGCTTCCAGCTGCATTGACATGTACATTGGATGTCAATGAAATGATTTGACCACTTGTCTGTGTTTTATTTATTTTCAAATCATAAAACTGATTCTGATTACCGCTCGTCCCGGACCAGTTACCTGAAATAGTCTGATTAGACGTACCCGTGAAACGCTCTATACCCGTAGAAACGTAATAATAAGAAGAGGAGGTGTTTAGCCAATCACCCGCCACTTCAATTAATCCGGCATTATTGGTAAGTGATCCATTATTATTGGTAAGCGTTCCATTCACCTTTAAAGTAGGCACGCTGGTGTTTACTCTGCCATTGATGTAGACAATAGAGCTGTTGTTGTAAAATTCATTTTGGGCAAACGAACCACTGATAACACACAAGCATAAAAATATATAAAGACTGTAGAATTTATTCATAGCTATAGCGAATTTACTCCCTTTTAGGCATTAAATCAATCAAAAGTACTATGTTTTATTTATCATTTGTCAATTATTTTCAACAGTTTTTATCTTAAGTAAAGCGCACCTCTACATAGAATACTTTAAGTTTGAAAAAACGAACATGATATGACAACTGTAAAAAGCAAAACAACTTATAATCCGGAAGAGATTAAAGTAAGACGGGTGAATTTTGCATTCAAAAAAGATAATCCCAGATTTTATTATAAAAACAATCCATTCAGTACTCACTTTATCAATGCATTACATATTGTATTTCCAACAGGGGAACGTTTTTTTGTTAACTCAGTTTTGAAATATAAAAATCAACTGAAAGATGAAAAACTGCTGAAGCAAGTCAGGAATTTCTGCGGTCAGGAAGGCATACACAGTTCAATGCATGAAAGATTCTGGACGATTTTAAAAGAAAATGGTTATCATATCGAAGGATATGAACATCATATTGACAATGTCCTGCACAAAATTGTTGCTAAAATAAAAATACCATTTCTGAAAGATAAGAGCATTGACTTGGTGGCAACGGCCTGCCTGGAGCATTTTACGGCATTATTCGGACACTCCCTTTTTATGCACGTAAATACCAACAAAGATGTTATTCCGGAAGATATGGCCGAACTGTTCTTGTGGCATGCCGCCGAAGAAATCGAACACAAACATGTCGCATTTGATGTGATGCAGCAGGTAGATGAACAGGAATATGTAAAACGTGTGGTAGCAATGCCCGTTGTTACAGCCTTGTTGTATTTCTATTTGTCTGTTGGCACAGGATTATTGATGTATCAGGACAGGAAATATCTCGACACGAAAAAACTACCTAAACAATTTCTGGAGTTTGCTTCCGGTTTATTTAACGAATTACATGCGGATGCCTATCAGGAATATTTTAAATTTTTCCTTAAAGGATTTCATCCGTCTTTTCTGAATGACTATCATCTTGCCGAAGAATTTTTTAAAGATAAAGCTTATGCATAACAACAAAAAAATCCCTGAATTGCTTCAGGGATTTTTTATTTAGAATAGTTAATATATCAGTGAATCAATAATTTCTTCGTCGTTACAACATTACCGGAACTCTTGTTGATGCGCAGCATATAGATGCCGTCTGCCAGTATTTTTTTCAAGTCCATATTGAAAACTGAAATACCTGCATCCACCAGCTTACTGAGTGTCTGAACTTTTTTACCGGCAATATCTACTAACTCAAAATTATATTCAGCCTGCTCCGATAATTGAGATTTCATAATAATCCCCTGATCCGGGTTATAGTAAATATTGAAGCCATTTATTCCATTTTCACAATCCAATTCCACTATGGCAGAATATTTAACCACGCCATCGTTGTCTACCATTTTCAAGCGATAATAATTAATCAAAGTGCTGAGCGTATTATCTGTAATAGAGTATTGCTTCAGTGAATTGGATGAACCTGCTGCAGGCATGCCCCCTATCGCCTCAAATGATACTCCATTGACAGATCGTTCTACTACAAATTCCTTGCTGTTCTCCTCGCTTAATGTCGTCCAGCTGATCAGGGCGCTGCCGTTATTGCATTTAACCTGGAAAGTTGATAGTTCAATCGGTAATGGATTCGGACTGCCACCGCCAAATCCAAAATTTGAAAATCCACTTAAACCCGATCTTGATAAGGTAGGCATCGATATGGTACCGCTAGGTGCAATCTGAGTTCCCGGCGCCGTCCACGGTCCATTACCTACCCGTTTTAGTAAAGACAACTGACATAATTCTGTTATTGTTACTATATCCTGACCGGTTATAGCTAAAGTATAGGTACCTCCATTAATGGATGCAGGTGTTGCAACCCAGTAGCCCTGGTCTGCGGTAGTGGTTACATCAAAGGTAGAACCGGACGGGCATCCTGCTGAAGACGGTGTAACAATATTGGTAATAGGCAAGCCATAATACCACATTCTGTTATTATTAAAATATACATCCAACGAACCACCCGTAGTTGGCGCGGCAGTATACTCCAATAAAAAATACCTGTTTTTTACAGAACCTAAAACTTCCTGTGCCAATGGATACAGACCTGAAGCATCCCCACTGTTGGTATTGGCACCAAACCAGCGCCGCATATTACCTACCACAAAACCGGATGTTCCTCTTGTATAGTTTAATGTACCTAAAGATGTTGCGCTTTGACCTACTTCAATCATATTGGCTCCGGTATAGATATTTCCTTTATTCATGTACAAGGTATTTTTCACCTGTACCGAATTTGTCAGGGTGACTTTATCCGATGAATTGGTTTTATTAATCGTCAGGTTGCTAACAGAACCTGGCAGACCATTGCCGGTAACCATATTTCCGGATAAGATATAATTATAATTTCCGTCCAAACTGTAACTTCTGATACCGGCTTTTCTTACATTACCGGTTGCAGAGGACAACGTTATTCCATTTGTATTTGTAATACCCAATGTACAGCCGCTTCCCATTGTAAAGTTGTCTCCGCCGGTTAAATACGTTGCTGTATTAGTAGTTGGATTATAGAAATTCAATGTTGCACCATTCGATATCGTTACGTTTCCATCAATGGAAGTAAAGGAGCCGAGATACATCGTGGTATTTGCTCCGGTAAGAGTAAAATTATATCGTATCCAGACAGTACTCAAAGGTGTGGTACTGGACACTTCGGACGTATAGATTGCTGTTTCATCCAAAGTTGTAAACGAAATACCTGGTTTAGTCGATTTGGCTAATACTGTCAGGTTATCAAATCTCAAATGATCATAGGTAGTATTATCCACTGCATCATAAGTATAAATTCTTATACGCGATTTGACTGGTCATCACAGGCTGAAGGCAATTTGATAAATGCTTTCTGCCAGTCATAATCATCGTAGGGTAAATTATTTCCGGCGCCCGGAGTATCGTATGATGCAACAAAATTCCAGTTGGTACCATCTGTACTGTATAATATTCCGTAATAAGGAGAGTACCAGGTATCGTTGGCCAAAACATCAAATGTTAAAGTCAATCCGCTGAAACCGGTTGTTTACCGAAAACTGTGCATACCTGCTGGCATTTACCCTCCGGGTCATAGATATCTCCTGAACTTTCATACATAGCAAAAGACTTTCCATCCAAGACGCCCACAAAACCACCACCTGCATATTGTGAAAGACCAGCCCCATTTCTATTTATTGCCCCAGTACCGGATGCCACCGTTAATGCTGATGAAAAACCGAATTTACTGACTGCTCTACTGCATTTTCATAAGTTGTTCTCGTGCTGTTATCTTCAAAATCGTAGAAAACTATCGGAATTCCTTCCACATCAGGTACACTGCCGTGGTAAAACTTGGCAATGCTACCCAGGTGCTGTAATCTGTTCCACCACAAAAACTGCGTACCCAGACGTAATAAGTTGTATTAGCTGCTAATCCATTAACATATTGGAAAGTATCAGTGATAGCTGCAATAGTTGGAATAGTACTTCCATTGGGTGCTGTCGATGATGTACTGTAATATAAATCATAACTGGCGGGTACGTTACCTGAACTTGGTGGTATCCACCTGATACTCGTACTGTTTGTATAAACGGTACCTGTTGTCAACCCTGAAGGCGGAATACATGTAGGAGGACATACAATCTTAAATTCTACGGTACCGGCAACAATACTTTCCGGATCCAGTAAGATATAATATTGCGTACCGGCGGTAAGATTAAATGTAGGCGAAGTAGTATTGGAAGCAGAAATATCATCTATACAATTCCAATTGGCATTACTGCAACCACCGGAGGCGGCTTTATACTGATAGTCTATATAAGTATAAGAAGATACATTTAATATAGAATAAGCACCCGAATAAGAAGGTGTAAAGGTAAATATTTTTTCAATACCGCTCGTTGTATATCCACAGGAAGAGCTTGCATAAGCACCGGTACCAGCAGGAATATTTACCGTAACGGAACTGCCGCAACTTGTAATATTCGTAATGGAAGCACAAGGGTCATACGGTGTCGTGACACATACGGTAAATGTTCCCTGACCCGAACCATTTGCATTGCTGAATACTCTAACAAAATAAGTAGTACCACTGGATAATCCACTCACTGTTAAAACCTCTGCAGCTGAACCCGTAGTACTGTTTTGACAACCCAGACTAGTTAACGTACCTCCGCAGGTACCACTAAATGCTTCCACTACTGCATTAGATAATGTTCCCGGCGTAACTGTTATTGTATGAGATGTAGCTGTAGCTGTAAAAGTATACCAGACATCATCGTCTGCTGTTCCGGAACATCCGGTCTGTGATTGGGAGGCAGAAATAGTCGTCCCGCTTGTAGTTACCGTACAGGTTGTATTAGAATTTATTGTAAGGGAAACAGCGCCTCCGCAATTATCATTGGCGGGTCGTATTAAACGTAGGCAATGCGGCCAGATACTTTTTGTAGCGCTGCAATTGCTTCTTACCCAAACATATTATAATGTACTGGAACTAAGTCCGTGGCACGCCCTGACTGGTGATAGTAATACTGCTGATACTTGGTGCAGTTCTGCTGTTGAGGCCGTACTGCTCCGTGCTGTAGTACGGTTCATAATCAGCAGGCGTAGAACTCAGAGGTCGGAGCAGACCAGTTGATGGTTGCACCTGTTTCGTGCTTGCTGTTTGCAGATAAAGAAGTTGGCGGCAGACAGGTTGGGCTTAACTCTACTACTTTAAAATTGTCAGCCTCAGGTAATAGGTAGACTGTTTAATACACGAACCATAAAGTAGTAAGAGTTCCACTAGAAGGTGGCGTAAATGAGATATAGTTTATTTGCAAAAGCGGTTCCTGTGGTGGTTCCTGATGAAACAAATGTCCCCATCGTTGTGGCGCCAGTTCCGCGTGGTGGTATTATTATAAAGCATCCCCTGTCAGCAGATAACCATCCCTGCCCAGTCAAAACTGAAGTCATAAGAAATGCCCTAGTGAAAATCAGGTGTCAATAAATATTTTGTGGCTGATGAGAGCTCAATATACAGTCATGTAATTGGGTGAACTTAGTGGAGTAGTATACCCGTTTCCGGTAGAACTGGCCCAAGGCTGCGAAAGGCAGCAGAAAGTCGCGGCAACGCTTACGAGAATAATTCCTGTTCCCAGAACCCATCATCGGTACCGTCCACGGCAAGGACGATATCGCAGCTGGGTTATTCGTAAACAATGCAGGTTAGTGCTGACTGCGCTGAACAGGTAGCGTTAAAACAGCAATGCCTGCACATCATGTCGTCGTACTCGCTGAAAGTCCGCTCAAAGCATACGGTGAGGTTGATTGTACTCGCTGTCGTCCACGCCCGGCACCGTTTACTCGATACTGTAAAGTATATGTCATTGCGACCACTCCTCCTGGTGTTGCCCAGGTTATAGTCATCCTCCAGAAGTAATAGTTCCTCCTGTTACAGCTAAAGCCGTTGGTGCGGCTGGACATATTGGTATTGCCGCTTAACGGTGAAAGTGGTCCAGTATTTAGGACCGCCTGGAGCAAAGGAGGCATTGTTCAGAGAATATACATACGCATAATGTTGTGTATTGGAAGTTAATCCGCTGTAAATGAATACGGACCGCTTCCTGTAATGGTTGCTGAAACATAGGAATTACCGCAATGTATGCCCCTTTACCTGCGCTGTAATGGTACACCATCTGCCGGGGTTGGCGCAGAGGCATTGGTGCCTACTAACGCAGATACCCACTCGGTGCCGGAGAGGCAGCATTGAACGAACCACCCCATCGACCCGTTGCTGTCTGTCCTGAAGAGCGTAATGACAAACTCGTTGGCTGAGCATATGGAAGGTTGAACATGGGTTAGGAGTAGCTTCAATTACAATGTCATCCATAAAACAATCATACCCTGCATTAAAGTAAATAGAAATCCAACATAAATGGTAGATTGGTTTCCGGCTCCTGCCGGCAATGTCTGAGTTTGCAAAGACCAGCTGTTGTTGCACCATATCGACAGGCAAGCTTCCTACATTTGTCATACTCTTATCTGTGCGGCCCATTGTAATTGAACACCTTCTGACAGCAGAGGTAGAACCTCCGGAAGTGAAATACCGTGAAATTCTACATCTACAGAAAGAAGAAGTTCCTGTTGTAGTAATTGATTGAAATCAAGCGTATACTGATTTCACTGTTTGTGTATGAAGGAAATAATAATCGATTGTTGCCGCTGTTGCCGCAGGGTTAGGACTTGTACCCGCTGCAGTGGTGGTGGTGCCATAGCTGAAAGATTTCGTTCCGCTTACAAACGCGAGACCAACAAGCTTGAGGATAGAAGATCCGCTTTCAAATCCTTCCGTAACAGTGAGCGAATAGTTAGCACAGTTTGTCGTAAACAATGAGTTAGTGCTGACTGCACTTCCTGAACAGGTAGCATTCGTGGCAAATACTTGCACATCATACGTCGTACTCGCTGAAAGTCCGCTCAAAGCTTGCCGGTGAGGTTGCAGCTGTACTTGCAGTTGTCCAGCCTCCTGCCCCATTTATTCATTGCTGAGATGTGTCTGTCATCGCTACCGCTCCACCCGCCGGTGCTGCCCAGGTTATAGCGCTCCACCAGAAGTAATGGTTCCTCTGATACAGCTAATGCCGTTGGTGCGGCTGGACACGTATTAGTGTTGCCGCTTAACGGTGAAGTGGTCAGGTATTTAGGACCGCCTGAACAGGAGGCATTGTTCAGAGGAATATGCATGGGCATAATATTGTGTATTGGAAGTTAATCCACTGGCTGTAAATGAATACGGACCACTTCCTGTGATGGTTGCGGAAACATAGGAGTTGCCGCAAGCGATAATCTTCGCCTGCTGTATAAGAAGTACCATCTACCGGAGTTGGCGCAGAGGCATTGGTGCCTACTAACACCAAATACCCACTCGGCGCCGGAGAGGCAGCATTAAACGAACCACCTATCGACGTTGCTGTCTGTCCTGAAAATGACAAACTTGTCGGCTGAGCAGATGGAGTTGAACATGGGTTAGGAGTAGCTTTAATTACAATGTCATCCATAAAACAATCATACCCTGCATTAGAAGTAAATAGAAATCCAACATAAATGGTAGATTGGTTTCCGGCTCCTGCCGGCAATGTCTGAGTTTGCAAAGACCAGCCTGTTGTTGCACCATATCGACGAACCAAGCTTCCTACATTTGTCCACGTACTCTTATCTGTTGACCATTGTAATTGAACACCTTCTGTAGTATAAGAGGTAGAACCTCCGGAAGTACTGAAATACCATTGAAATTCTACATCTACAGAAGAAGTTCCTGTTGTAGTAATTGGGGGTGAAATCAAGCGTGTCTGATTTCCACTGTTTGTGTATGAAGGAAATAATAATCGATTGTTACCGCTATTTGCCGCAGGGTTAGGACTTGTACCCGCTGCAGTGGTGGTGGTGCCATAGCTGAAAGATTTCGTTCCGCTTACAAACACTTGAGACCAACAAGCAGGGATAGAAGATCCGCTTTCAAATCCTTCCGTAACAGTGAGCGAATAGTTAGCACAGTTTGTCGTAAACAATGAGTTAGTGCTGACTGCACTTCCTGAACAGGTAGCATTCGTGGCAAATACTTGCACATCATACGTCGTACTCGCTGAAAGTCCGCTCAAAGCATACGGTGAGGTTGCAGCTGTACTTGCAGTTGTCCAGCCTCCTGCCCCATTTATTCGGTACTGTAGTGTATATGTCATCGCTACCGCTCCACCCGCCGGTGCTGCCCAGGTTATAGTCGCTCCACCAGAAGTAATGGTTCCTCCTGTTACAGCTAATGCCGTTGGTGCGGCTGGACACGTATTGGTGTTGCCGCTTAACGGTGAAGTGGTCAGGTATTTAGGACCGCCTGAACAGGAGGCATTGTTCAGAGAATATACATAGGCATAATATTGTGTATTGGAAGTTAATCCACTGGCTGTAAATGAATACGGACCACTTCCTGTGATAGTTGCGGAAACATAGGAGTTGCCACCAAGCGTGTAACTACTTCCTGCTGTATAAGAAGTACCATCTACCGGAGTTGGCGCAGAGGCATTGGTGCCTACTAACACCAAATACCCACTCGGCGCCGGAGAGGCAGCATTAAACGAACCACCTATCGACGTTGCTGTCTGTCCTGAAAATGACAAACTTGTCGGTTGTGTAGAAGGGGTGGTACATGGTGTATTGACGAATACACTGACATTATCAATTCCAATATTGTAAGAACCATAAGTTGATGAAGCCTCAAAACGAATAACACACGTCGAGGAAGTAGAAGCTGACAAAGATGATATCGTTTGGGTTGTCCAACTGGATATCGAAGTATTATAAGTGGCAATAGAAGATCCAAAAGTTAAACCTCCATCTGTAGATAAGTATATATTTACTGTTCCCGGATCTTGATTGATGAGGTCGAAACTCAATGATTTAGTTCCGCTAGTAGAAAAATTTAAGTAAAAATCTATATATCCCTTTCTTCCCGAAACCGCTCCATAATTATAAAAGCTTGCAGCACCACTTCCCTGAGACGTTCCTAAAGTAATTTGCCCACTTGTTCCAGCCCACAAAGAATTAGCAGTAGATTCATTATAATTACGCCAACTACTGTTTCCACATGCTGGATGGGTAAGTATATTAGTTGCAGGTCTATCCTTTACAGCAAAATGATCACTCCAAGTTTCAAAATTCTGCGAATAAGGTAGTGAAGAGTAAGTAGCCATGGGTGTCCATGTGTAGGTTAGTCCATTAGATGGTAAATATGTACTGTTATATCTTACGCAGTTTGCACCATCAGCCCCACCTACTGAACCTAATGCTGTCTGAGTAGGCGTAGAACCATTATCCGCAGATGCACCTGAAGTAGCCCAAGTATTATACGGAGAAGTTGCTGTGACTTGACGCGCATTATATACGGTGTTAGAAGCTCCTCTCAAACCAATAACACCAAAATTTGTAGAGGTTGTTGTCGTTGTTGAAGCAGCCCAATTGTTATAAACAATCTTAATTGCATTTGAAGTTTCAGCCAATCTGATTTGGAAACTAAGTCTGTCTCCTGTTATACCGGTTCGGGCTAAATCAGTAAATTGAATAACAAACTCTCTGTTAGGGGTTGTGCCAACAGAACCGTAACTAATATCAGGTGCAGCACCACTAACAGCTGAGTTTACCAGGTTAAATCCATATCCTGCAATAGCCCCTGCGTATGCAGTACTGGCAGATAATGGATTATATGTTGTTGTGGCTGGTGTTGTTGCTCCAAAAGTAACAAATCCGTTATTAGAAATATACAATGAGGTGTAACCGGTTCCGTTAAAAGTAAATGTAAAAGGAATACTAATCGAACCAGAAACTGCGTTAGTTGCTAAAGTTGAACCGCTCTGCCAACTTGTTCCTCCAGTTAAAGCAGTGTATGATCCGCTTGATTGGGAAAAACCATAAGGCAATGTCTGAGCATAGGAATTGTAACCTTTAAATAAAATCAATAGCAACGTGACAGTTAAAAGTTGTTTATGGAAAAAAGGGAGAAAGCCCGACGTATTGCCTTCCTGACTGAAAGTCAAATTTTTCATCTTAAAAATTTGGGTTGAAATACGAAAAATATTGTTTACGGTGTAGAGTCTATTCATAAATATATTTTAGATCATGTTGTTAGTTTTGTTATCTTCATTAATCAGTCAATTTGTATCGTATAATAAATGTCGACCTGTACTTATTTCATAAGTCAGCAATATCCTTTTACAGATTTTATTACACACAAAATAGTACTACTCACAAATTGAGGAGCAACATATGCATACTTAACTGTTTAAATGATAACCAAATGTAATTAATTATTGAATTATGCTTTCAAATATCAAGTAGAATTGCACTTTTAACAGCAAAAATCGAAAAGTTACCCTAAATAAGGAGTTTTGGTAACAATAGACAATACAGAGTATTTTTATGTGTATTATTTATCCAAAACCGATAAAATTGTTAAATAAATTAGCAAAATGAACGATAATGGTTAAACAATAAATATAATGAGTTAAATAACTTAGAGAAATAACAATTTTCTCAGATAATTAAAATCATTCAAAGAAAAAATTATTTATTTGCTTCATTTTGAAATTCTAACTGTAACTTTCACAATCATATCAGTACCTTCAATCTGACTGAGCACTACTTTTGTAAGTACCATGAGTGGTACAGAGAGAAACATTCCGTATATTCCCCATAAATATCCCCAAAACAATAAGCCCATAATCACGACAATTGTATTCAACGATGTTCTGTTACCCATAAAAATAGGTTCTAAAACAGAGGCCAGAATAAAATGATAGGCGTAAACTTGATCAAATTGAGGGAACCTTAGTAGCACGAATCAAACTGAATCAGCCCATGATAAAAACGAGAACCAACCCTATGATGGCACCGAAAACAGGCAGAAAATTCAGAACAAAACCTATAAATCCCCAAAAGAAAGCAAACTGAAATTAAAACAACAACTATCACCGTTACACACCCGTAAAAAATACTGATGATGAGTTTTACTTTCATATAGGAAACGATTGAATTTTTAATCTGTTCGAAAGCTTCAATGTATTTTCTGCTTTTGCCTTCACCACCGATATAGTGCAGATAGTTTTCATATCGCATGATTCCGGAAAGCAGAATAACCAGATAAATAGCCGTTAGCAGGAATTCTTCAAAAAGCGACCCCAAAGTACCAAAAATAGAACCCGAATTCGACATAATCATTTCCGAGGAAATACCCGAAGTTATATCATCAAACAGGTGCTCCAAATCCAGTTTCTTACCTGTAAACCTATTATACAATTCCAAAAATCCCGACAACTTGGCATTCACCTGAGAAAGAATGTACTCCTTTTCCCCATAAATCTCCGCACCTGTTTTATAAATAATCGTACCGATAAAAAAAATCGTTGTAAGAAACAAGATTAAAATAATGGTGATACTCAGCCATAGTGGAATTTTTCTTTTTTCAAACCATACCAGACTAGGTTGAAACAGCAATGCCAGGAACATGGCGAGCATTAACGGAATCAATAGATCCTGCAATAAATACAATAATCCCAGCACTATTACCGATGTAAAAAATACCAGTACATTCCGTATGGTTGTTAATTCTGATTGCATCATTATAACCAGCGTTTTTTTCTGAAATACACCACAAATAAAATGGTCACCAATACACTAATCAACACGACAATAGTAAAGGCATGCCGCTGGTGCTGAAACGGCAAATCTACATTCATGCCATATATGCCGGCCACCAGCGTCGGCAACATCAAAGCAATGGTCACGGCTGTCAGCCGGTTCACCACATGACCTAAGTTGTTGGAAATAATCGAAGCAAAGGCGCCCATCATATTGCCAAGGATATTGGAATACACATTAGCCATTTCCAGTGCCTGGGAATTGTCAATCAGAATATCCTGGAACAGCTCCTTTGATGTTTCATCATCCTTGAAATTTAAAAAATCCGTCCGTTGTATCTTCAGCAACACCATTTCATTGGCGCGGATGTCATTCACAAAATAAATCAATGCTTTTTGCAAATGGAGTAATTTATTCAATTCCTGATTCCTGCTGGAGTAATTCAGTTCTTTTTCAATTTGCGATATACGTTTATTAATTTCACGGAGATAATGCAAGAAATAATAGACATTGCGTTCAAAAATTTTGAGCACAAAGAAATTGCGTTCGTTCAATGTTCCCAGCTTGATAATATTCTTTTCCACCCACTCAATCATAGGGTTGCTGAGTGAACTGACCGTTAATATCATGTCAGGAATCAGGATAATACCCACTGGAATGGTGATGTAAGTTGCCTCATCTTCCATATCGAATCCTTCGTTCAATATCGGTGTATTGATGACAATCAGCTTAGCATCGTCCTGCTTTTCATACCGCGAGCGCTCATACTGGTCAATACAATCCAAAATGAACGAATAAGGCACTTCCAGTTTTTTAGCCAATGCTTCCAGTTGCTCCAGATGAAATGGCGGCGCTATATTGATCCAGCAATCTCGCTCCGGTTCTGCCAGTTCGGTCAAATGCCCTGCATGTATGGAATATATCTTTATCATGCTGTTATCGACTCGTTCAAAATACCTTCAAATACGAATTCCGCAGGTCCTATCAACCAGATATTTTTATAGTTGCCTCCATCTTTCTCAAAAGAAACACTGAGCTTACCGCCCGGGGTATTTATTTCCAGATTTCCGGCTTCTATTTTATGTTTATGGGCAACGCATAAAGCTACGGCAACCGTTCCGGTACCGCAGGACAATGTTTCATCTTCCACCCCCCTTTCATAGGTACGCATCGAAATACTGCCATCGGCATCCTGTACAAAATTCACGTTGATACCTTCTTTTCGGAAAATGTCATTATACCTGATTTTGTGGGCTTCTTCCGTAATTTTCAGAGAAGATATATCATTTCGGAAAGACACATAGTGCGGTGAACCTGTAAACAACACCCGGTCTTCTCCACCGTTTGAAATTGTTGCAACATCTATCATCTTTAAATGAACCAGATGATCATTCAAAATATACTCGTGTTCACCGTCAATAGCCATAAATTTCCCCTTCTCCCCTGCAACGCCTAAATGCCGGGCAAAAGCGCTGATACACCTGCCGCCGTTTCCGCACATGGTGCTTTCATTTCCATCCGCATTATAGTAAACCATCTTAAAATCGGCCGAGGAATGTTCTTCCAGCAACATCAATCCGTCAGCACCGACACCAAACCGGCGATCGCATATTTTATGAATAAGTGCTGTATTACCCACCGGAAACTCTTGCTTCCTGTTGTCAATAATAACAAAATCATTCCCAGTTCCCTGATATTTATAAAAACGAATAGGCATGTACAAAAATAAGGTATTCATACTGTATTACAATCAAACATATAGTTAACTTTTTTTAACCAGCCATTATAATTTTTTAAAAGATTCTTTTGTTGTAAGGTGTGTAATTTGCAATCACTAAAATAAATACGTTTATGAAAAAGCTATTGGGATATTTTGTTATTGGCGTCATCAGCGCATTGACTGCCATTGCAGTTTCAAACAAGTTTAAAGGGCATTCTACCACCATTATCAGAGAGAGCAACGAACTTCCGGTAAAATTCGCCGGTTATAACGGTTCATTATCGGGCGATGCTTTTGTGCAGGCTGCTAAAGTGAGTACTCCTGCAGTGGTGCACATCAACACCACCATCAAAGCAAAGAAACAACCTAAGAATATGCGGAATATGAATCCGTTTTTTCAGTTTTCGGCGATCCGTTTGGCACCCCCATTTGAGATGCCTGACCAGGACCAGGAAGCATCCGGTTCAGGTGTAATCATCAGTAACGACGGCTATATCGTCACGAATAACCACGTGGTGGAGGGTGCCGATGAAATAAAAGTAAACCTTTTTGACAACAGAGAATTCAAAGCCAAACTGATTGGCAACGACCCGAATACGGATTTGGCAGTCATAAAAATTGAAACCTCCGATTTACAGTACCTGACATTTGCAAATTCGGATGCGGCGGAGGTCGGTCAATGGGTGCTGGCGGTGGGAAACCCGTTCAATCTGGCATCTACCGTTACCGCCGGCATTATCTCTGCCAAGGCTCGTAATATCAATATATTGAGGGAAAAAGCAGGCAATCTGGCGATAGAATCATTCATACAAACCGATGCCGCTGTAAATCCCGGTAATAGCGGCGGTGCATTGGTCGACCTGAATGGAAACCTTATCGGTATTAATTCGGCTATTGCTACGCCTACAGGTTCTTATGCGGGTTATTCATTCGCCATTCCATCCAATCTGGCAAAAAAAGTGGTCAAAGATATTATTGACTTCGGCATTGTACAGCGTGGATTTTTAGGCGTGAATATCCGTGAAATTGATGATGAACTGGCAAAAGACCTGAAACTTAAAAAAATCCAGGGTGCTTATATTGCCGAAGTGAACAAAAACAGTGCGGCGGAAGATGGAGGCATTAAGCGAGGAGATGTAATCATAAAAGTAGGCGATAATGATATCAAGAATTCAGCGGATTTACAGGAGCATATCGCAAATTATCGTCCGGGAGATAAAGTAAATGTCGAAATTTACAGAGATGGTAATACGATTACAAAAACTGTCACGTTAAAATCAAAAGACAATACTACTGCGTTGCTGACAAAAGACACCAAAAATTCCACCAATGTGTTGGAAAACCTGGGCATCAGCATTGAATCTGTTTCCGGCCTGGAAGCAAAAAAACTAGGGATAGGTTCCGGTATTCGCATTACTAAAATAACGGATGGCATTATAAAACAAAATACAAATATTCAGGAAGGATTTATCATTACAGCCATCAATAACAGAGCGGTTTCCAAGAAAGAAGACCTGGAAGATATTCTCTCCGATTCAAAAGGCAGCGGCATACTCATGGAGGGAAAATATCCGAATCAGAATGGAATAAAATATTATGCGTTTGGGTATTGATGACATTTAAACAGGTAGAGGGTAGAGGTTATAAATTTTATTTATTTTGACATCTACCCTTTACTATCTTTGTGCTTCATGTCCAATCACTATTTTCAGTTTAAAAATTTCAGGATAGAACAGGACCGGTGTGCCATGAAAGTTTGCACAGATGCCTGTTTGTTTGGAGCCTGGATTCCGACAGATGATACTGTAAATACTATTTTAGACATAGGCGCCGGAACCGGTCTGTTGAGCCTGATAATGGCACAAAAAACCTCTGCGCACATCGATGCCGTCGAAATTGATGAAGCTGCTTTTTTGCAGGCATCGGAGAATATTGCTCATTCAATGTATAAAGACAGGATTTCGATCACTTTGAGTGACTTTAATCATTTCCATCCATCGAAAAAATACGACTTAATCATTGCCAATCCTCCTTTTTATGAAAACCAGGTACATTCAACCAACGAAAAAGAACGTACCGCCAAACATGCGACAAACCTGAATTTAGAAAACCTGTTTACCCTGGCTGTCGGTTTGTTAGCAGAAAATGGAAAACTGGCAATCCTTCTTCCCTATTACAGAAAAGAGGAATGTCTACAATTTGCGAAATCGTTGAAATTATCTCCGGAACAAACCATTCACATACAACAAACGCCCCGGCACGATTACTTCCGTTTTGCTGCATTGTTTAGGATTAATGATTCAATTCTATCTAAAAATGAATTCTTCTGTATAAAAAACGCAACAGACAACTACAGTGATACAGCAGTAGCGCTTTTGAAACCCTACTACCTTTACCTGTAGTTTTACCGGTTGACTTTTGTCACATTTTGCTAAACTTCTGTGAATTATTAATGAATCGTCTTGTTTTATGTAAAAAATGATGTAATTTTCGATATAAAATCTATGATATGAAAAAATCTGTACTTTTCGTCTTTTCTTTTATATTATCTCTATCCTTCTCTTATGCCATCCTGCCTTCTGATGAACAGATGCGCTCTATGGCAGATACCTCTCTGGCACCTTTTTATCATGGTGTTGCCTCCGGAGACCCCACACCCAATGCGGTCATCATCTGGACACGTGTCACACCTGAAGAAGCGGGTACCATTACAGGAACCTGGAGGATGGCCCTGGACACCAACTTTACCTCTATAGTACAATCGGGTACCTTCAGTACAGACAGTTCCAGAGACTATACGGTTAAAATTGACGTTACAGGTTTATCACCCAATACATGGTATTATTATGAATTTACAGCACTGGGAAAAAATTCATTGACAGGCAGAACAAAGACGGCTCCGGTTGGCGGTGTTAATCAATTGCGTTTTGCGTTTGTTTCCTGCTCCAACTACCCGGGTGGTTATTTCAATGCTTATGACAGGATAAAAGACAGAAATGACGTAGATGCCGTTTTGCACTTAGGAGACTATATCTATGAGTATGCCACTAACATTGGTGCACCCAGAACAGACCAGATGCCTTCATCCGAAATTATCCGGTTGATTGATTATCGTCAGCGTTATTCCACCCATCGCCTGGATCCTTCTACCCGAAAAGTACATCAGCAGTATCCGTTCATTACCGTTTGGGACGACCATGAAACGGCTAATAATTCCTATATGAACGGCGCAGAAAACCATACGACTGCCAGTGAAGGCCCCTGGAGTCTTCGAAAAGCAGCAGGACAGCAAGCCTATGATGAATGGATGCCTATCCGTTTGCCGGAGCCAGGAAATCCTAACAAAATATGGCGAAAAATCAGTTATGGCAACCTGGTGGATTTATTTATGCTTGACACCCGTCTCTATGCCAGAACCGAGCAAGGGGTATTGGCGGATAGCCTCAGAAAACTGTTAGGCACGGAGCAAATGGCATGGCTGGAAACAGAGCTGAAGAATTCAACCGCAAAATGGAAAATATTAGGTCAACAGGTTATGGTGGGAAACCTCAATCCACTATGGCAATTGGATGGAACCGGGATTATACTGAATACAGACCAATGGGATGGATATCAGACTGAGCGAAAAAAGATTATACGATATTATCCTGAATAACAATATACAGAATGTCATTGTATTGACGGGAGATATCCATACGGCATGGGCAATGGATTTGCCTTATAAACAATCAACCTATAATCCGAATACAGGACAAGGTTCTGTCGGGGTGGAATTTGTATGTACCAGCGTTACCTCCGGCTCATCTCCTGTTCCCCTAGACCCTATTTACGGTCTGGTGACCAATTTATTGCCCCATATAAAATATGTCGATTTGTATAAAAAAGGCTATGGAGTTATAGACTTAACTGAAAGTCAGGCACAGGGAAATTTCTATGCGGTTAAAACGGTGCTTTCCAGAGATACCAACCAGACTTATGAGGGTGCCTGGTTTACGCTGCCTTCAACCAGATGGCTGAAAAAAGCCACTTCCCAATCTGTTAAATTAGATCCAAAGCAATTTCAGGCGCCGGAAACCCCCAGAACTGATGTCATCAGTGGTATTCATACAAAAGCAAATGAACTGATTATGATGAGTACTTATCCGAATCCATTTATCGATAAAATTTATATGCAGTTCAATATGGCCACCAATTCCAACCTGGAAGCAAAAGTATATGACCTGAGCGGTAAACTGGTAAAAAGTGTGGACTTTGGTTTCTTAACCAAAGGATTGTATAGCAAGACAATTGACTTGAACGATTTAGCCCGTGGCGCCTATAAACTGGTGCTGGACAACAACAATAATATGATAGAAAGAACTATTGAAAAATTCTGATGATGGCGAAGAAAACCGAAACACCAAAGACAAAAAAGAAAGCAACTCCACCACAAAAGGCGAAACCGAAACCTGTAAAAGAAGCCGCGATTGATACGAATATTTTTCCCATCGGTAAACTGAAATATCCGGAAGAATATTCCGAAACTGTAATCAATAAACTGATTCAGGATATTCGGGTATTGCCCGAACACCTGAAGTCCATTTCCAAAAAAATCAATAAAAAGAAGAAACTGCAATACTCTTATCGGGAAGGTGGATGGACCATTGAACAGATTATCCATCATCTGGCAGACAGCCACATGAACGCACTGATTCGCTTTAAATTAGCCCTGACTGAAAACAATCCTACTATAAAGCCTTATAATCAGGATTTATGGGTTGAAACCGCGGATACACAGCTGCCTGTTAAAGTTGCAGTTCGTCTGTTGAAATCCATTCATGCAAAATGGGTGGCACTGTTGGAAAACATGGATAAAAATGACTGGAAACGCACTTTTTATCATCCGGAATACAACAGAACTTCGACTTTAGAGCAAACACTGGCGCTGTATGCCTGGCATGGCAAACACCATGTAGCTCAGATTGAAATGGCATTAAAAAACGCGTAACTGCTTTTTGCATTTTTATATGAAAAATCCGGGGCTTATCCGTGATTTTCAGCTATCACATTTCAACTTTATTTTTAACAATACATTCACTTTGAATGACTTGTCTAATATTGACATTCACTTTAAAAATGCTTATCTTTGCACACTTTTAAAATTTATCCAATCTAAATCAACGTATGCGTCAGCTTAAGATAACCAAATCCATCACCAACCGCGAAAGCCAATCCCTAGAAAAATATTTACAAGAAATCGGAAAAGTTGATTTATTAACGCCTGAAGAAGAAGTTGATTTAGCGCAACGCATCAAAGCCGGCGACCAGATTGCATTGGAGCGCCTGACCAAAGCGAACCTCCGTTTCGTGGTCTCCGTAGCCAAACAATACCAAAATCAGGGTCTGACATTGAGTGACTTAATTAATGAAGGTAATTTGGGATTGATAAAAGCGGCTCAGCGTTTTGATGAAACCAGAGGCTTTAAATTCATTTCCTACGCCGTTTGGTGGATACGTCAGTCCATTTTACAGGCTTTAGCGGAACAATCCCGTATCGTTCGATTACCCTTGAACAAAGTGGGTTCCTTGAATAAAATCAATAAAGCGTTTTCCAACTTAGAGCAGGAGTTTGAACGCGAGCCGTCTGCGGATGAACTGGCGGAAATACTGGAAATCACGCGGGAAGAGGTAGAGACAACACTTGGAGTGGCTGCCCGTCACGTATCGGTGGATGCTCCTTTTCAGGAAGGGGAAGAAAACTCCTTACTGGATGTATTGGAAAATACATCAGCGCCACGCACCGACTTACAACTGGAATACTTAGAATCTCTGAGAAGAGAAATTGAGCGTTCCTTATCCACACTGACAGACAGACAAAAAGATGTCATCAAATATTATTTCGGTATCGGCGTGGAACACCCGATGTCGCTGGAAGATATAGGTGAAAAGTTCGGTTTGACCCGGGAGCGTGTTCGTCAAATCAAAGACAAAGCCATCAATAAACTTCGCGCCACTTCCAGAAGCAAATTATTGAAAAATTACTTAGGTAATTAAGCATGTCGACAGCCGAATACTGAAAAGAATCTATTCTTACTACATTCTAATCATTCTATAATTCAAAAATTACGTCATGAGCAAGTGGATCGAAAAAGAAAAAAAAGCCCTCGAACTGATTAACATCGCCGGCAAACTTTGGCTGGACAGAAACGTGGAACTGGTGATTTTCCGCAGAAATATTGTGGATGCGCGCTATACGGAAGTTTTAAACAATAAAGAATATGCTAAAAAATACCTCAATCTTCCTTTATCCATTGAAGATTTTTTAGCTATCGCTACAGCTATAGAACAACTCGAAATATCCAACTCTAGAATTGATATCGCTACTTTGAACAAAGAGTGGATTGAAGAAAAAGGCAATTTCAACTCGGTAAATGAATTTACCGCAACTAAATTAGCCGATTATATTGGAAAAGATAAACGTGTCATTGAGCCCAAAGATGTGGTATTATTCGGATTCGGACGTATTGGCCGTTTAGCGGCACGCGAATTAATCCAACAGCATGGCAATGGCGAACAATTGCGCTTAAAAGCAATTGTCACTCGTGGCAACTCCGATGAGGAAATCAAAAAACGTTCTTCCTTGCTGAGAAAAGATTCGGTACATGGAAAATTCAGAGGCGTTATTACGGAAGATTATGAAAACAAAACACTCGTAGCAAACGGTAATGTCATTCATATGATTTCTGCCGATAATCCTGCTGAAATTGATTACACACAGTACGGTATCAACGACGCCTTATTGATTGATAACTCCGGTATCTGGAGAGATGCCGAAAAATTAGGCAATCACTTAAAATCAAAAGGGATTTCCAAAGTGCTGCTGACAGCACCAGGCAAAGGAACCCTGCCAAATATCGTGTATGGTGTCAATCATCTCAGTTACCATCCGGATGACTTTAAGGTTTGGACCGCAGCTTCCTGCACTACTAACGCCATCTCTCCTATCATCAAGGTAATCAGCGATGTATACGGAATTGAGTCTGGTCACGTTGAAACCGTTCATTCCTATACCAACGATCAGAATTTACTGGATAACTACCACAAAAAATACAGACGAGGACGTTCCGCTCCGATGAATATGGTGATCACCGAAACCGGTGCAGCCAGTGCCATTACTAAAGTAATGCCGGAAATGTCCGGAAAATTTACCGGAAATGCCGTTCGTGTACCCACGCCAGATGTATCACTGGCAATCTTAAACCTGAACTTATCTAAAACAGTTGCCTCCGTGGATGAAATCAACGCAATTCTGAAACAAGCGGGTTCTTTCGGCTCCCTGGTGGAACAGATTGACTTTTCTACGTCTCAGGAATTGGTTTCTTCTGATTGTATCGGCAATCCGCATGCATCTATCGTCGACTCACATGCCACTTTATTATCACCAAACAGCAAATCAATCGTATTGTATGTATGGTATGATAATGAATATGGTTATACACGTCAGGTGATACGATTGGCAAAATATATTGGCAAAGTTCAGCGGCTTACCTATTATTAATCTGTTTCAGTTAATAGTTGTAAGTTTCTGATGCTTATAACCAACAACTTCATAACCTATAACTTTTAATCGATGTTTGAAAACTTACAGGATAAACTAGAAGGCGCGTTCAAGAATCTCAAAGGTCAGGGCAAACTGACGGAGTTGAATATTGCCGCAACTGTAAAAGATATTAGACGGGCATTAGTGGACGCCGACGTCAACTATAAAATTGCTAAAGAATTTACCGATACTGTTAAGGATAAAGCAATGGGCCAGAATGTGCTTACGGCAGTATCTCCCGGTCAGTTAATGGTAAAAATTGTCAGCGATGAGTTGACGCAACTCATGGGCGGAACTGCCACTGAAATCAATATTAAAGGAAGTCCGGCCGTTATTTTAATCTCCGGCTTGCAAGGTTCCGGTAAAACGACTTTTTCTGGAAAATTAGCAAATTACGTTAAAACCAAACTCAATAAAACGCCTCTTTTAGTTGCTTGCGACGTCTATCGTCCTGCTGCTGTTGACCAGTTAAAAGTATTGGGTGAGCAAATTGGTGTTGAAGTCTATGCCGAGACTGAAAATAAGAATCCGGTACAGATTGCACAAAACGCGATAGCTTATGCCAAACAGAAAGGACAAAATGTGGTGATAGTGGATACCGCCGGACGATTGGCGGTGGATGAAGACATGATGAATGAAATTGCCCAGGTCAAACAGGCCATCCAGCCACAGGAAACCTTATTTGTGGTAGACTCCATGACCGGCCAGGATGCAGTAAATACGGCTAAAGCATTCAACGAAAGAATCAACTTTGACGGAGTTGTCTTAACTAAATTAGACGGTGATACACGCGGAGGAGCAGCACTTTCTATTAAGTATACAGTCAACAAACCCATCAAGTTCGTATCGCGTGGTGAAAAACTGACAGATACACTGGATATCTTCTACCCTGAGCGTATGTCACAACGTATTTTGGGTATGGGTGATATCGTATCCTTCGTTGAAAAAGCACAGGAACAGTTTGATGAAAAAGAAGCGCAACGCCTAAGTAAGAAAATCGCCAAAAACCAGTTTGATTTTGAAGATTTCCTGCAGCAAATCAACCAGATTCGTAAAATGGGAAACATTAAAGATTTGCTGGGTATGATACCCGGAGTCGGCAAGGCAGTGAAAGATATTGACATCGACGATAATGCATTCAAGAAGATTGAAGCTATTATATTTTCCATGACACCCGAAGAACGCAGAAACCCGGATATCATCAATGGTAAACGCAGGGAACGTCTGGCTAAAGGTTCAGGAAACACCATCCAGGATGTGAATCAGTTCATCAAACAATTCGACCAGATGAAGGTGATGATGAAACGCATGCAAGGTATGGGAATGAGTAAACGCTAGTTTGATTTTCATTACCCTCTTCTTTAAATACGATATGCATCTTTAACGGATTATTCCTTTCCTCGGAATTCCGCATGCATAATTAACACAAACATCATTGGCTTTGAAGGAAAAATCTTATCGATTTATTCTATTTTAGAATATGATAAAAGCAGGAATTATCGGAGCAGCCGGTTATACCGGTGGCGAACTGATTCGCATCCTATTGCAACATCCGAAAGTTGAAATTGATTTTTGTTATAGCAGAAGTCAAAACGGAAAACCTGTTTGTGAGGTGCATACCGATTTATCAGGTGATACCGAGTTGAAATTCACTCATGAAATCAATCCTGGTATTGATGTGCTGTTTTTATGTTTGCCGCATGGCGAGGCACGTTCGTTTCTGGACAAAAATGCTATTTCAACGGATATAAAAATCATAGACTTAAGCAATGATTTCCGTTTAAAAAACCAGTCTGCTGATTTTGTATACGGATTGCCTGAATTAAACAGAAAATCTATAAAACAGGCAAAAAACATTGCCAATCCCGGATGCTTTGCCACCTCAATTCAATTGGGTTTATTGCCATTGGCGAATAAAAACCTGTTGAATGCAGCCATCCATATTTCAGGAATAACAGGAAGTACCGGCGCCGGGGTTGCTTTAAGTGAAACCAGTCATTTTACCTGGCGCAATGACAATATCTCTGTTTACAAAGCATTCACCCATCAACATCTGAATGAAATAAAACAAAGCCTGAGCCAGTTGCAGGATTCGTTTAATCATCCCATTCATTTTATTCCGTACAGAGGCGATTTCACACGTGGCATCATTACAACCATCTATACCGATTTTGCCGGAACATTAGAGGAGGCCGTTAACCTGTACCAGTCGTATTATAAAGATGAACCATTTACATTGCTGTCATCTGCAAACATCCACTTAAAACAAGTCGTTAATACCAATAAATGCCTGTTGTATCTGGAAAAGCACGATGACAAGCTGATGATTATTTCTATTATAGACAATCTTTTAAAGGGCGCTTCCGGACAAGCCGTACAAAATATGAATCTATTATTTGGCCTGGATGAAACAGAAGGACTGAAATTAAAACCTATTGCTTACTAATTATTTAGCTCGCCAAGGCGCTAAGTACGCAAACAGAGAAATGAAAGAGAACGAAATATCAAAAATAATTGTAGATATTGCATTTAAGATACATTCCGAACTTGGACCAGGTCTATTTGAATCTGTTTATGAAGAAATTCTATATCATGAATTACATGAAGAAGGATTAAATGTAAAAAGACAGGTTGAAATTCCAGTATATTGGAATGATTTAAAAATGAATGTTGGCTTTCGGGCTGATTTAATTGTTGAAGATAAAGTAATAATTGAAATTAAATCAATTGAAAGTCTTGCTGCTTTACACTTTAAACAAGTGATTACTTATCTTAAAATCTCAAATCTAAAATTAGGACTATTAATTAATTTTAACGAAAATTTACTAAAAAATGGTATTAGACGATTAGTAAATAATCTCTAATAGCGTTCTTTGCGTCTTTGCGAGAAAAAACTGTAGCATGCACTTATTCAACGTATATCCACTCTTTGATATTGAAATCGTAAAAGGAAAAGGTAACTATGTATACGATTCTGAAGACAATGAATACCTGGACTTCTATGGTGGTCATGCGGTCATATCCATTGGTCATGCACACGAACATTATATTCAGCGAATCGAAGCGCAACTGAAGCAACTCTCCTTTTATTCCAATTCTGTCCATTTGCCCATCCAGCAGGAGCTGGCTGCGAAATTAGGCTCATTATCCGGCTATGATGATTATCAATTATTCCTTTGCAACAGCGGTGCCGAAGCAGTGGAAAATGCCCTGAAAGTTGCCTCATTTGAAAATAACCGCAAAAAAGTAATCGCCTTCAAAGGAGCATTCCACGGTCGCACGGCCGGTGCCGTAGCCGTAACGGATAATACCAAAATAAAACCACCTGTCAACGATGATTCACATGTTCTTTTTCTGGATTTTGATGATGCGGAGGCATTACAAAAAGCATTTATCGAACATGAAATCTGTGCCGTCATTATTGAACCGATACAAGGTGTAAATGGTATTTACGAACCTTCTGTTTCATTTTTAAAACTCATACAGCAATTATGCCGGGAAAACGGGGCGCTTTTTATTGCAGATGAAATACAATGTGGCTATGGCAGAAGTGGGAAATTTTTCACCC
>JAXLTW010000008.1:0-124355 GCA_046329865.1 Chitinophagales bacterium
GAAACAGCGGGCGAACTTACGGCTCACATGAAAAAAGAAGAATTAATGCTATTTCCTTTTATCCGTAAAATGGCAAAAGCACAAACAACTAAAGAAAAGGTTAGTACGCCAATGTTCGGCACAGTTCAGAATCCGATTGCAATGATGCACCAGGACCACGACACCGAAGGCGAACGCTTTCGCAAAATTGCAGCTCTTACACAAAATTACACACCGCCAGCTGACGCCTGTAACACGTATCGGGTAACATTTGCTTTGCTCAAAGAATTTGAGGAAGATTTGCATTTACACATTCATCTGGAAAATAATATTCTGTTTCCCAAAGCCATTGAACTGGAAAAATCTATCTTGTGAAAAGCATAAAAATAAAGCGGATATATGAAAAAGCGGAAGACGACGACGGATACAGGATGTTCGTGGACAGGCTTTGGGCTAGAGGACTGACAAAAGAAAAAGCAGCAATAAATGAGTGGAATAAAATCATTGCGCCTTCGAGTGAGCTTAGAAAATGGTTCGGACATAAACCCGAAAAATTTAACCAGTTTTCTCAATCGTATACTGCCGAACTGAAAAGCAAGCCGCAGGAACTGAGTCGAATAAATTCCATTGCAAGAAAACAAAATCTCACGCTGCTTTATGCCGCCAGGGACGAAAAGATAAATCACGCCATTGTATTACTTGATGTGCTACAACACCCCCATGAACCATAAACCGATAAAACGATACACGGATTTACAGCCATTAAGCCGTGAGCATCATCACGGATTGCAGCTTTGCTGGAAAATAAGAACCGGCTTAAAAAAAGACATTGAAATTTACCGGATAAGAAATTACGTTGTTTGGTTTTATGAACATCTATTGTTGCCGCATTTTGAGATAGAAGAAAGATACATCTTCCCTATTCTTGGCAACGACCACGATTTAATAAAAAAAGCATTACTGGAACACCGGGAAATTAAACGTTTAGTACAGTTGGAAACGGAATTACACAAAAATCTGAATACATTAGCAGAAATTCTTGACAGCCATATTCGGTTTGAAGAACGAATTCTATTCAACGAAATCCAAGCTGTTGCCACAGACGAACAATTACAACAGATACAATTCTACCATTCTGATACAAAATTTGCCGACAACCTGACGGATGCATTCTGGGAATAATGAAAAACAAAGTAAGTTTTACGGTTATAGACAATAACGCACGACAAGTTATAGAAACGTATGTCGGTGAGTACAGAAATTTAATGTATCTGTTAAGAGACAAAATGTATCTGGACTACTTTGGCGAATATGGAGGAGTGGGAAGATGTGCCATCTGTGTTATAAAAATCAATGGGTTGTCTGGCAATTCAATTAACAAAGAAAGAAACGAACCTGTAACACTATCCAAAATGGGGCATGAAGATGAAAACATTCGCCTGTCGTGCCAGCTATTTATTACTGAAGACTTAAACGGTACAGTAATTGAAATACTTGGACTGTAGCAAGCAGCGACACAGAAGTGACAATGACAACTAAAGATACAACAGACAAAAAGAACGGCAGTAGCCAAGAGCAGTTTTGCTTTAAACGAACATGGTAACTAGTTTGAATCATCCGATTTGTTTGGTACATTCGTATAGACTAAGACATTCTGCAACCAAATCCACTCATCACAAAACTGTGGAACGTTAGCAGCAACAATAAACTATTAATACAACATCCATGTCAATACCAAGAAAAGAATGTGATATTTCAAAAACACATGATATTTTCGAGTTACTGCAAACCCCTAAAGACAAAAGGGATAAAAACTGGAAGTCAGCTTTTTTTGAAAATATTAAAACAGCCAGTTTTCGGTGCGGAAACCCTCAGGTTTTTCCCGGTCCAGACAAGTTCCCCTATTTTGCCCTCCACCTTCCTGAAGAAAACGTAGCTTTTGAATCATTCTGTATTTCAAACTTAAAAGATGATTATTTACTTAAAGAAGGAATTGGTGTCGTCATAAATCCTTCTGAAAAGGGTGCTGACTGGGTATTTACTTATGGCGACTTAGTCAATTTTCACCTGAGAAATGAATTTTACTCCAACGAATTTGATGTAGAAATTGAATATGAGGTTAAACTCAAAAATGAGGAAAAGGTTTTAATTGCTCAGCCATCTGAAAAATTCTTACCCAATGAAACAAGAAAAATAATCAAAGAGTATTTATTGCAAATTGGGATAGCAACCCCTAAAATGATGCTGGTTACCAGAGAAATAGAAAATCAAATGATCCCAGAATTAGCCTTCAATATTTATGCAGAAGATTACCAAAATAAAGATGAACTGAAATATTATATGCACAGATTAAGCTGGTATCTTCCAAGGCACTATATAATTCTATCCGTCCCAAAAGGATCAGACTTAGCAAAGGGATTTTTAGAGTTATAAAAAATAGCTTTTCTAACATGGGTTTGCGCCAGGCAGGCGATAGCGCTTCGAATAAATAAAATCATTAAATTTGAATTTAACGGTTGTGGTTAAGCGGTAAGGTTAAATCCTCTACAGGCGCAAAGTCCCGGACCGTTATAACCCCTGTCAGTACAAACTAAACCAAACAAAATTTCGTAACTTGCGAAAGAAATTGTACATCTACGCTCAATTTCATTAACCTGCTCACATTTTAAAGAATGGAAATAAGCTATCAAAATATTTCAGATGTCTTTCAAAATTATCTTAGTGAAACGGATAAAGAGTTTGTGGCAGAAAATGAAATTGATAACCTACTGCATGATTGCATAGCAGACAATCAGCGGCTTTGGAAACTTGAAGATGTTGCAAGAATGCACCACTTGGGGTTTGAATCTGTTGCAAAGGCAAAGATGGAAATAGATATAGTTAATCATAAAAGAAATGAAACAATCAACAAACTTGATTCCTTGCTTGACAAACTTCTCTGCAATACCCCGCTTGAATCTCCCGCTAAATTCTATTCCGAAAGTCCGGGAATGTTGATTGACAGGCTTGCTATCTTATTTTTAAAGCAAAATTTCCTTAAGCAACTCATTGACCAAATTGATGACAAACCCATTAAAAGTGAATATTTGGAAAAGGAACGACTGCTAAATCAGAATATCACTGACCTCGGCTTATTCACTGACCTTTACTTTGACCGAATCAGAAAAGGAGAAACCTTCTTCAAGATATATCAACCTCTTAAGATATATAACGACCAAAGAGTTATTGGATACATAAAGGCATTAAGCGGCCGATAAAAGGCAAACCACGTATAAGCCACAGCCTCATTCAAGCCGCCTCATACCTTCTACATTGTTGGTGTTCAGCATTGCTGTGTGTTTATCATATACATTTCGCAGAATGTATGGCCACAATTTTTATATAAAATGGTGGTTGGCCGGTCTGGAAAATCAAAAAACAGCATGGAGCTGAGCTCCAACCAATGAGTATAATGCGATGAAATATTTGTTCGTCTTTTATCATGTATTCACTTTTATATAATGATGATGTGGTTTATCACCTTCTGACGTTAACCGCCATTTACCAACCGGTGGTTTTCCCTGAATTTTTTCTTTGGCGGTTTCAGCTGAAGATAAACCTCTCCAATAGGTGCAATTTTACACTATCAAAAAAGTAAAAATTTAAAACAATTAAAAACAACCACCATGAAAACAACCACCCAAAGAATGACGATTGCAATAATGGCATTTGTATTCGCAGCCACCACAACATCCTGCAAAAAAGAAAATACAATTACACCCGGCAACACCAGCGTTAAACCAAAGAGCATTATCACGAAAGAAAACGGAACCATAGTGCGTACACAAACGTATGAGTACAATGGTAGCAACAAAATCACTCAATATGTTTCTGCTGAAGGAAACAGAAGAGATTCTATGGTCCTGGTTGGTAATGAGGTTCAATTTATTTCTAAAATCAACGGTGTGCCGGGCACCGCAGAAATCCTGAAGTTTAATGCGGACAGCACCTTAAACGAACTATCCGAAACAAAATTCTCTAACGGGAATACAGATCGATTCTCAACAGATTTTTCTGCCATCAGCGCTACAGCTGTTGCATTAACAGGGCTCATCAGTTCAGCGGCGGAAGTGGTACTTTCCTTACAATACACTGAAGAGAATCTAAGTGTTATTTCTTCTGATGGCGGACGTGAAAAATCAACTTTTACGTACTTAAACAATGCTGCCTTTCAAAAAGGAATCAACGAAATACCGGTAGCTTCTATGGCATTTAAATATCACAAAATTATTGAGCAGGAAGACATAGCAAGCTACAAATTCAGCAACAAACTGATCAACACCTTTACTGTTGCCGTTGATGGTGTAATCAAAAGAATCCACACGTATTCTTACATAAGAGATGCTCAAAATAGAATTGTGACCATTAACGAAACCATTAGTTTTCCGTCAACCGGTGCTGCCAGTAAAAGACTCGAACACACCATTACATACTAATACCCTAAAACTCAATAAACCTTTGGTTGATTGTTTTAAGTGAACGGAGCTGTCTTTATGGATGGCTCCGTTCACCTTTATTGGCGATGACCATTTTACAGTATTTATAAATAAATTTCGTAGAAAACCGTAGTCCGGCTGCGTCCACTTGCACGTCCAATCCGGTTATACCGTTAGCTCCGAATGGTCGGTTGCCACACATTGCTCTTTACACCTTTGCAAAAAGCAATAAACCCAATGAATACCGCCATATTCATCACGACAAAATAGTTGAACCGGCGCAGGGGTTTAAATTCCTGACCCAATGCAAATAAAATCAGATCAATTATGGGTAACAATAAGCTTACCATCAGGGTAAACAAGGTACATTCCAATAATAAGATATAATACAACACGAGCAATAAAAATGGGGTTTTCCAACGTAATACCTTATGTGATATAAAAACAAAACCCACCGTACTGAACGGATTTACCGCATATTTTTTAAAGCGCCATAAGTTCTGGAAATTACCGGTAGCAATCCTTATTTTTCGGTTAAACTCCTGTCTCCAGTTGGTAATGACGTCTTCATAGCAAAGGGCTTCGGGATTGAAAAGAGAATAATACCCTTTGATAACAATCGAAAAACCTATAAAAAAATCATCTACCAAAAAATTGGAAGGCACGGGCGTAAACAAATTTTTACGTATGGCGAAACAACCGCCTGAGGGTCCCGGAATGATGTGATATACAAGACTCTCATGAAACTTGATTTGATTTTCGTAATTCCAGTAAAGGTGTTCGTTTTCATTCGTAATCCGTTGTGGCTGTATGTTTGAATCCACCAGTCCGACACGCACATCTTTAAAACAGCTTACCAGTTCAAAAATGGTCGTTGCTGAAAAAAGTACATTGGCATCTGTAAAAATCAACAAGGCATCCTCTTCAAACTGCTGTCCTGCGACTAACTGATTCAGAACGGAAGGTTTTCCCTGCCGCTCCGAAAATTCAACTATATGGATATTGGGCAATGAAAACGATTGTTCGATGATATTTTTCGTACTATCCGTACAATTGTCCAGTCCGATGTAAATGTGTATCTTTTCTTTCGGGTAAGATGATTGCAAAATGCTGTTCAGTTTTGCCGCAATGACCTGCTCTTCATTCTGAACAGGAATGATAATATTGACGTCCGGCAAATCATCCTGTGCTGTGTATTTTTCCACGGCAAATAATTTTCCGGCGGCCTTTTTTTTCAGCAAAAACGGATAGAGGATATACGTGTATATCAGCAGTAAACCGACGAGTATAAAAACAACGATTGTCAATTAGCAAGCTTGAATATTCTTTTAATCCTTTCATTTATCTTTTTCAGAACAATGGCATACCACTCACTACGGAACACAACAGAATCGTTATTGGCTTTATACGTCAGGAACAACGCCACCGGCAACAAAACAATCGATGACAGCCACATGCCCACAAAAGGCGGAAGAATCAACTCTTTCGCCAGTTTCTCGCCTATTACATTGAAAACGTGGAATACCACAAAATACAATACGGCAATGAGAATCGGCATACCGAAACCGCCTTTGCGCACAATGGCGCCCATGGCGCCGCCCACAAACAACAGTACCAGACAGGCAAAAGAGAGGCTGAATTTCCGGTACATCTCGCAATAGTAATTGACATAATTCAGTTGCTTGAATGCCAGATCACTCTCCGATGAATTGGTACTATTAAACAGGCCCTGCACATTGTTGGTGGTGACCGACAAACAATTCCGGGTGATGTTTCTCGTAAATACGTCCCTGATATTTACTTTTGCATAACGGACGGTATCCCTTGATTTCAGGGTATCTATGGAAGGTTTCAGGGTGGAAAAATAAATGGAATTGGTCTTACTGATTTCATCGACCCGCTTCAGCATATCCTTCTTCAGAGAATCCGCTTCCTGCATCAACTGCGAAGCGCTGAACATGATAAAATTTGTTTTGAACAGCGACTGATCGGTTCTTGTCATTTTAAATTCTCTTAAGTCAAAGACCTTTCTCCACTGTTTAAATTCCATCACCGTCTGCTCGGGCACATCATCCTGAAAACCGGCAGCTCTTTTTCGGACATCCTGGTATTGCTTTCCATTGTACAGCGTTAAGATCAGGTGCTCTCCCGTATTGCTCAACGCGATATTACCTTTATCAGCCAGCACCACATTGTCGTTGCCCCTTCCCTGTGAATGGTCGTACACAATGATGCCATACAGCGTCTTATTATCCGGGTCCTTGTGTTGAATTTTCAGTGCAAAACCCGACAGTCCCCGGTAAAAGACACCTTCCTTTATATCCAGCGCGGGTTTCTGTTTTCGGATATCATAGAGCAGTGAATAGAATTTCAGATGCACTTGCGGAAGCACGGTGTTGGAAAAATAAAAAGCGGCAAATGCCAGAAAAACGGTAAACACAATCAGGCTTCCCATGGTTCTGATTAACGATAAACCGCCTGTTTTATAAGCGGTCAGTTCGCTGTTTTCACCGAGTGTACCAATAACCATCGTTGAAGCCAGTAAAATGGCGAGCGGCAATGCCATAGGAACGATTGTCAGGGAAAAAAGTCCGACCAGCTGCAGCAGCAACGATGTTTCCAGACCTTTCCCCACAAAATCATCGATGTATTTCCAGAGGAACTGCATCATGAAGATAAACGTGGTCAGCCCAAAGGTGATAATCAGTGGAACGATGAAACTTCCTAAAACTACTCTGTCTACCCGCTTTAACATATGTATAGCTTACTCCGAAAATACCCTGATTTTACAGAGTGCTGTAAAATTTCTTATACCTTGATTCAATGCGTTCCTGTAAGAAACCGTCTTTAAGCGCCTTTTCCAATACCGGAATCGCAAACGCTTCCGTTTCCCGGATAACTTTCTGCTCGGTGATGCCATTTTCGTTCAACAGATCCGCAACGGTCTTATCATTGCAGTAGTCGAAGAAATGATCTATGACGATGTCGCTGATTTCCTTGACCGCGGCATTTTTCAATAAATCCCTGACCACCTGTTCTCCTATTTCAAGACTGCCTTCGATATCTTCAAATTTTATCTTTTTCGCTACGCCACTTATCTTTACATCTTCAATCTTATGCCAGATGGATTTGGAGGAAGCACGCAACTTGGCATCACTGAAACGGTCTTTCAGGTGCTGTTCACTTTGTTTCAGCGTCTTGGATAAATTATCAGCGATAAACTTCTTGATATTCTTATCAATGGTATCGGAAACACCTGACAATGCAGCGCCTAAGATACCTTTCCCTAAATTGAACAGTGAACCGCCGACGGTCTCATTGCTCGGTCCGCTCTGGGAGGCAAATGCCTTGATACCATCATACAGGGTATCGGCGATAATCTCCCCATACACCGGGTTCTTCACCATATTTTCAATCAGCTCTTCGCGCCATTCCTTCTGGGCAATCAACTTATCCGCAATTTCATTGTATCTTTTTTCACTCAGATAATCCGAAACCGTATGCTTTGACTGCTTGGCCTCCTTGTGCAGGTGTTTTGCCAAATCCAGTGCATATTCCTTCTGTTCTTCAGAAAGCTCATAATGCTTGACATTGCGTTCTAAAAAACCCTTTACCGTCTCCGCATCGGCGATATCTTTCAGTTTGACTTTTGCCAGCCATTGATAAACAGCGCCGACTTCTTCCTTAATGTTCGCCTTAATGTTCTTTTTGCTGAATTGTTCCAATTCAAATGCGACATGCGCATCGTATATTTTTTTTATTTCTGCCTTCATACAAGTATCTGTTATTGTGACCTGATGAAGTTAAGACTATTTTTGAAAAAAATATTACACAAATAACAGCTTACTTCTTTCGCCATCTGCGGATGAGCCAAAACAATAATGCGGAAAGTGCCAACATCAGCGGCCATACCCGTATGATGCCCAATATGAAATACAGCAGTCCTTTCCATCCCTCCACAAAGCCTTTGCCTATCTCACCGAAAAATCCGACCGGCGCGGAAGTAGTTTCATAAAAGGTGAGGTTCAATACACTCATACTAACCCTGTCGTTCAGGTACTTCAACCTTCCTTCCGCGCTTTCTATGTCTGTCCGCACATTATTGAGCTGCTCTTCTACCTGTAGCACTTCCGATACATTTTTTGTCTGTTTCAATAAATCATAATAATGTTGTTCCAGTTCTTTCTTCGTCTTTATCCGGGCGGTCACGTCTATATATTCTTCCGTCACATCCACCACTTTGATATTCTTTTCATCAAATTTCAGAAAATCCTTTTCCATGTCTGCAATGAAAGCATCAAATTGATCGGAAGGAATGCGCAGTTCCATATTGGTTCTGATCTGATATTCATCGCGTACCTGATTGTCATTGGAAAGATAACCGTTGAGTTTTTTCGCACGCTCAATGATGCCTGCATGTGTTTTCCGGATATCCGATGTTTCCCATACAAGTGTCCCTTCTTTTGTCAGCTTGCGTTCCATCTTCACCTCCGACGAAGCAGCACCTGATGGCGATGAAGAAGTGGATGGTGATGAGGTCGCGGCATCCGCAGCGTTTTCCATTGCAGGCGTCGCAAAATCGGAGGTGGCAGTGGCATCGATTTTACTTTCTTGTTTTTGTGCGCACTGTGTGAGGGTGAGCAGCGTCAGAGAGCCATAGAGTATGCTCCTGAATAAAAAATACTTTTTCATTTTAGTTGGTTTGGTTGAACTAAAATTGAAGAAAGCAATTTGTATTGTAAAGGCGGATATTGTTAAATACTATTAAGCATCCTGCCCATTAAGAATTATTATGCCAGGTTGTGGAAGACGTTCTGTACGTCATCATCCTGCTCCAGTTTGTCTATCAGTTCCAGCACATCATCCGTTTCCGCTTCATTCAGTTCTTTATGAATTGACGGGATGCGCTGTAATTCAGCGTTGATCACCTCGATATGTTTATCTTCCAGCGCTTTCTGCATGGAGCCGAAATCAGCAAACTTGGTATAGATAACCAATTCATTCTCTTCATTTTTTTCCAAACTATCCAAACCGGCGTCAATCAGTTCCAGTTCCAGTTCATCCATATCCAGTCCATCGGCTTTCACCTTAAATACGCCTTTACGTTCAAAGATAAAATCATGCATGCCCTGGGTTCCCATGGAGCCGCCGTTTTTATTCAGAATGGCGCGCAGGTTGGCAACGGTACGGGTGGGGTTATCAGTAGCCGTTTCAATCACCAAAGCAGTGGCATGCGGCCCCATTGCCTCATATACCACAATGGCAAAACCCTTGTCATCTTTGGAAGATGCCCTTTTTATTGCCGCCTCTATCCTGTCTTTCGGCATTTGTGCCGCTTTTGCATTTTGTATGGCCCTGCGCAAATTCGCGTTGGTGTCCGGGCTCGGCCCTCCCTCTTTCACTGCCATTGCAATCTCTCTTCCGGCCCTGGTGAATGCTTTCGCCATTCGGTCCCAGCGGGCGAATTTTGCTGCTTTACGATATTCAAACGCGCGTCCCATATAAAAAATTTAAAGATTATCGATTCTGTGCGCAAAGATAAAACATCTGAAACAAGTAACAAACAACACATATTTTATATTTTTAGGAGGTGAATCAGAAAAAGAAGAAAGATTTTATCAGGAAACACGAATATCCGGGCGGGAAGAAAGCTTTTCAGGAATTTATTCAATCACTTTTAACCTATCCTGAAGATGCCGGAAAAAATAAGATGGAAGGGGATGTATTTTTGGAATACCAGGTGGGTTTTGACGGACAGGTAACCCATGTCAAAGTTTTAAAAGGAATAGGCTATGGTTGTGATGAAGAAGTGGTGAGAATCCTGAAGCTGTTAAAATTTGCCCCGCAGAATAACCATGGAGTGAAGCTCATCTCCACCCACAAAATCAAGATACACTTTCAACTTCCCAAAGACATGAAACAGCAACAAGTTCAAATCCAGTATTCCACCCCTGTCAAATCTGCGGAAAAGAAAAGTACGGAAAAGGGTGGTTATGTTTACACCCTCAAATTCTAAGCATCGAGAAAACGACTTCTGATTTCGGGAGACGGAATCATACAACTGTCTTTCTTTCCAAACCATTTATACCGGTTGCGGGCAATGATATCATAAAAAAAATCGGTTATAAACCTCGGAAAGACGGAGAAAATGAGGAGCAAACGCCAGATGCCTCCGAAATAACGGGCAATGCGGAACGCAGCGGCAGATTTGAAATAAGTCTTGTTATTTTCAACAAAAACGACACCTTCCAGCGTTTTGGGCATCTTATAGTAATCCAATAATTCTCTTCCAATGTCAGACTGCAGGCTTGCAAACTGCAGAGAATTCGTTTTGTCGTGCTTAATAATAAACTGAACGCTGGATGCGCAAAAATTACACACACCGTCAAACAAGACCACTTTATCCAATTCTTTGCTATTCACTTTTGATAAATTTAGACGTACCGGTCTGATGTGTAATCAGATTGGTAATATGTATAACGTATGCGGCGGCAGGAAGTTCCTGAATGGTAATATTTCCTGACTGAGACAAATCGATTTGTTTCATCAGCACACCATTTAAGCCATAGATTGCAATATGACTTTTTTCTTTTATACCCTCTATAAACAGCTGATTAGTAGCCGGGTTCGGATAAATTTTCACTTCATAAGCATTGGCTTTCCCCGGTTGTATAGCAGTCAGATAGCTGGGCAGCGGCTTTCCCACCACCGGATTGATTATCATGGTACCGGCCAAATCTGACTCCCGCCATTTGGTTAGTCCGTCAACATAAAAATTGCGGTTGGAATGGTTGTTATTCCGGTCAAATCCAATCACCAGTGTTTCTTTGTTTTCTACTATCAGTCCGATGGCAAATGTATCACTCAAAACAAGCGGGAACGAAGCGCCATTCAGTAAAAAGGATGGCTTTATCGGGGCATAATAGAATCCGTTTAATGTATCGACACCATTCTCAGCAACAAGGTCAGCTATTTTCAGGTTGTTTTGCTGATAAATTAAATCATCCGCGTTATAAACGGTGTTTCTGGAGAAGTTTTTCCAGACGCAAATGCTAAACTTTGCCAGACTGTTGTCCGTACGTACCGGAAAGAACTGCAACTTAACCGCCTGTAATGTATCCGGCTTGCGCATTCCGTACTTTACCGCCATCTTGTAATTATCCATTCCTGTCACCCAAAAGCCACGCTCCGGCGTACCGTCATCATAGGAAAAATAATTACTGAAGACCTGTTCGTGAGAAACGGCATTATTGGCTTGTACCTTTGCAGGCTCACCTGCTTCCGCAGATACGTCAAAGTGATAATCCACCTTCACGACCACCGTATCATCCGTTAGATCCGTCGGGATATTAAATTTGGGATATAAAATGGGATTGGTGGTGAGTGGCCCGAAGTCTCTGGATGGTCCGCTGAAAGATGCAATATTCGCAGCTGTATTGACCACATTCGCTTCGTAAAAATCAACGATATCCGTAGTGGCGTTGATAAAATTATTTCTGACAACCACCTGGATACTATCCGACAAATCAGTCGTATCAAACTGATAGTAAGGCATCGCATAATATTCCTTCAGTAAACTCGGCGGCAGAAATTCATAAGCCATTTCTTTTATGTTGACTTCCGCTGAAGTATCCCTGTTCTTATCCAGTTTTACATAATCAATATGCCATGTATCATTCGCACCGTTGAGGCTGCCGAACGATTGGAACCTGAATTGAAATTTGTCCGACAAATACGGCGTATCCACTTTGACGAATACCTGACGCATTCTAAGGATCGTATCAGCGGTTGTCTGCCACATTATGTTCCAGTTGCCGGATGTATCTAAAAACTGAAGGGCCAGGATATCATTGGGCGCAGTAGGCGTTTCGCCAAAATCGCCTCTCAAATAATAGAAACTCAGAAATACATTATCGTTGGTGGTCAGTCCCGTTAAATCAATGGGATTGGAGGTCAGTTTATCCGCCGCTCCGGAGGCTTCCGTGACTAGGCTATAGGGTTTTCCCGAAGCATCGGTTCCGTCAAAAGTGGCTACACCAACAGTGACTGTTTCTTTCGGATAAGTGGTATTGATGAAAACGAAATTATCTTCCCACAAGCCCGGGTCCGGAAAAATATCCTTTTGATAGAAATCATCGAAGAAAGGAAGGGATAATGCACTTATCCTCTTGTTTGCTTTCTGTTGTATAAAATCAGCATTCGTTTTCGCATTCATCCCCGGATGTAACCTGAGTGAAGTCAAGGCTTCTTTTTGCGCCATTGCATTCAGTGCTAATAAAAAAACGAGTATGTTGCTGCAAATTGATTTCATCATTATCTATATCTTTTACGGATGAGGTTCTTCTGCTTTTTGCTGACGAATAAATAACTGAACGGTATTTCCGGGCCCCAGTTTTCCGGGTTGTCCGTATTTTGGTTCCTGATCATACACAAAAGCGCTCATGGTATCTGTTATGGTTCCGTCTGCGAGCAACATGCCAATATTCAGGTGCACTGCATCCAAAACGGCTCTTGCTTCCAGCACCGTCAGGTCGGTCAACGGCGGCACTTCCACTATCTGATTTCCGAAGCCATCGCCCAGTACCAAATCAACTACCGTCCCTTTCGGAACGACCAGTCCGGGTTTCACTATCTTTCCATCTACCTGAATATTCAATACCGCATCTTTTGCCATATCGGGAATATACACCAGATTTCCGGGTACCAGTCCCCAGCTGTTTAATATCAATTCCGCCTGTCTTTTGGAATTATCAATAATATTCGGAATCTTCACACTTGGCGGATGCGATGCGTTCAGGGTGATATAGACTTTTCTGTTTTCCTTTACTTTTGCGCCTTTTCCGGGTTGCTGGTCCAGTACGGACAACGGCGGCTTAGTGGCATCATAGGTAGAATCCGTTACCAGGTAATCCAAATCATAGTTTGACAATTCCTTTTTGGCATCATACAGTGATTTGCCTTTTATATTCGGTACGGAAACATAATCTCCGTGCAACGTATAAACATTCAGTCCTAAAAAAGTGACTATCAGCAAGCCTATGGTGGAGCCTAAAATATATAGTATGGTTAATGAAACTCTGCCCATTCAAAAAGCATTCATCTGTATTCTAACGTCAAACGGAGCCGATTATTCTCCATGCTCAAAAATAGGGAAATTAAGCAAATAAATCCCTATGGTTCTTTCTCACAATAGTTTATAATCTGTATCGTTGTATTCATCATGTGCCACTATATTTACAAAAAAATTGCCGTCAATGATTAAACAGCGCATCGGATTGGTTTTTGGAGGTAAGTCTCCAGAACATGAAGTATCCATCCTATCTGCAAGGAATATTTATAAAGCCATCAACAAGGACAAGTTTGATGTTGAATTAATTGGCATTTCCCAAAACGGCCAATGGTACCTGGAAAGCGAAACAAATTTACTGAGTGAACAGACCGTTATTGGAAAAGAAGGCATCCCGTTAGCCGTTATTTTTGGCAACACCAAAAGCAACTTTATGCGCCTGGATACGCATGTTTTCATGGAGGAAATAGATGTCATTTTTCCGATTACACATGGTCCAAACGGAGAAGACGGAACCCTGCAGGGCGTTTTCACCCAACTCAATATTCCGTTCGCCGGCCCCGGTGTACTTGGTTCCGCCGTGGCAATGGACAAAGATTTTACCAAACGTATACTCCGGGATGCTGGCATCGGGCATGCCAAAGGCATTACCTTTTACCAACATGAAAAAGACAATATCTCCTATGCCGCCACCATACAGGAACTGGGCAGTGTGCTGTTCATCAAGCCCTGCAATATGGGTTCTTCCGTGGGCGTAAGCAGGGCAACAAACGAAGCCGAGTTTTACAATGCGTTAGAGGAAGCTTTCAAATTTGACACTAAAGTACTGGCAGAGCAGGCTGTCCATGGCAGAGAGCTCGAATGTGCCGTGCTGGGTAATGAGCTCATTGAAACCAGTACCGTCGGTGAAATTGTGATGGAAAAAGGGTTTTACGATTTTGAAAACAAATACGTGAACGACAATGCCAAAATATACATTCCGGCACCCGATATTTCGGACGCCCAACTGCAAAAAATCCGGGAAACCGCCCGGAAGGCATACCATGCACTGGGGCTGGAGGGATTGAGCCGTATCGATGTTTTTCTCACTGAAAAGGATGAAGTTGTGGTCAATGAACCCAACACCCTGCCGGGTTTTACCTCTATTTCCATGTATCCTAAACTTTGGGAGGCATCGGGCTTACAATACAGTGATTTGATTGAAAAACTGATTCAATTAGCCATTTCCAGACACCAGCGCGACAGTAACTTACAACGCATCAGGGTACTTTAAGTCATTTAATACGGCTATTTTTTTAGCACAACTACCGTTTACGCAGTAAAACACCCCGTTTACTCATTATTTATTGACTTAAATCAAGAATCATGCAACTTTGGTGTACCAAGCCACTAAAACCATGAACTATGAAAAAGCTATTATTTCTACTATGTCTTGTAACGATGGGAGTTACAGCATTAGCCGCACGAAAAAATGACACACAGAACCCGATTGTCGGAAGCTGGAAATTCAGCCGGCAAAGCAAACAGAATGAATTCCGGAAAGTAATGAACAACAATGCGCACGAAGATTACAAAACGGAATACTTTATATTCGAAGGCGACAACAAATTCCGGCATGAATTTGTAAACGAAAAAGGTACCGTTGTTAAAGTGCTTAAAGGCAAATGGAAAACCACCGGAGATAAGATAAAGATTGAATATGCGGACATTGACTACAACCTGACCATCAGTTATTTCTTTTTAGACAATGACCTTGTTTTGGGACAAAATTTTAACCATGTGATCTTTTCCAAAGACAATGCAGACAATCAGAATTACGCTTTAAAATAATCTATTCCCACACTACAAATTACCTTTAAGGCGGAGGAAGACTGACGATGTTCAGTCTTCTTTTTTTTATCAATCTTTCATTTTTTATTGAAAGTTCTAAAATATATATACACTTGAACTTAACACTCCTCACTTAAAATAACCCCTAATTTTACGTTTCGGTAATATTTCCCATTCGATTGTTTCGCCAAGTTTAATATTCACATTGGATTAACTTGGCATTTACAGCAAATACATTTTTAAATCAAACTTTCGTAATTGGAAAAAGTTGACAAACATCAATGAACGGGTTTATCTTTGTAGTATCAAATTATTCACCATTAAATCTTTTTAAAAATGGAATTCGCACAAAAATTCAAAGAAGCAGTTGACAGCTTTACTGCAGAAACAAAAGCTAACGTAACGGAATTGCGTTACAACGTGGAAAACACTGTAAAAAATGCGGTGAGTGAAGCAAAAGAAGAAGTGGAATTACAAAAAAACCACTTAAAATCAACATCTGAAAGAATCCAGTCTAAATTGAAAGGACCTTTCACATTGGAGAAAATCCAGTCTGATGTAAAAGAAGAAGCTGAAATCTTAGTAGCTGACCTGAAAACTACTTTCAACAGAAATGCTGACAGAGTTAAAGGAATTTTTAACCACGCTTCTGAAAAAATCGAGCAACAAGTGGAAGAAGTTAAAGCTGAAGTAAAAAAAGCTACTTCTAAAACTAAAGCAAAAGTTGAAAAAGCTGCATAAGCACTTTTCACCCAACCATTTTTAAAAAGAGCCGCCACTATATGTAGAGCGGCTCTTTTTTTTTGTAGTGGAAACGCATCTTATTTACATTTTTGGGCAGTTAAATAACTTTAGCTATTTTTACCTTCCCTGACCAAACAGCTAATTTTACTCAAGCCATGCGAATTGTAGGCAATATTCCCCATCCCATTCTGAAAATCACCGTTATGCAGATGAATAACCGGTATGTGCTGAAAGTAGAAGCAAACATGCTGGAACAAACCTATAAATTTCACGAAGATGACCGTCTGAGAACAATGGCGGACATAGAAAAAATGGTGGACGAAACTTTCCTGAATGAATGCATAATTCGCTTTTCGGAAATGAATAAAAGCAGGGGGGAAAGCTATCAAAGAAATATTGCAGAACAGCTGTAATTATTTAATTGGATGCGGCCATATCCGGTGTGCGGAACCTGCCTTTGGCAAATTCCTGAGCAATTATATCGGCCGTTTCTCTTCCGCTGCGCAGCGCGGATTCCATACTTCCGACAGATAAACTATCTCCGCAGGCATAAACGGTATTTCGGTTGATTTTCCTGAAAACCGTACTTCATCCAGAATTGGTTTAAACGGCATGGCATATTTGATATGGTAGGTTTTCAGATGATGCCAATCCATTACTTTTAACCCAAACCACTCTGACAGTTCCGTCAGGGATTTGACCACCAATTCATCATCGTCCAAATCATGCTCTTTAATGATGTTGACTGCCACCAGGTTCTTTCCTTTGGGTGCATATTCAGCATGCAATAAAGTAGGAACAAAAACATGGTTGACCAAACCGCCTTCATCGCCGTTCAGCATCACCACGGGTTTGCTTACGGGCGGCTTCTCGGTAGAGAAATACAGCGTAGATACATGCGAACATTCTGCCGGCATCACCTTATTACCCAAAATCATATTCGCATCTATGGCGTTGGTAGCCACCACCACAAATTTAGATTCCAGGAAATCTCCGTTAACGAACTCCACCCCATTATCCAGCACCCTTTTCACTTTTGTTTTAAAACAAATGGACCCCGGCTCCAGCTTGCGGGCAATGGTTTCGGCAATTTTTCCGATACCTTCCTTTGGCAGTGCCACATGGTCCTGAAACAGGGATTTCAGATATATTTTAGAAAAACGGGAGGAGGACTGTAAATTGTAATCAAAGATATTGGCGGCAATCATCGGGCGGAAAAAAGAATCTATGAGTTTTTTGCTGAAGCCGTTTTTAGATAAATACTCAAATGTAGAAGACTCTTTTTCTTTGACGAGTTGATTGTAAGAAGTTGTCTTCAGCTTTACATACAATCCAAATAAGCGCATCTTGTCAGAAAAGGACGCATTCTTTGCCAAGGCAGTAGAAACCGTGTCAATGGTCTGATAAATGGGATTGGTAAAGAGATTAAATGTACCCTCATACCTCAATAAGTAGCCGGGATATGTATTTTTTAAAGCCAGCTCATTGATGTTGATGATTTTGGCGAGCTCTGTGGTGGAATGATGGTAAAAATGCAGCCCTCTGTCTAAAGTAAACCCTTCAAACTTGTCAGACCTGGCACGGCCGCCTACCTGAGAGGAAACCTCCAACACTTTCACATTCAACCCTTTGCGTTGCAAGTAATAAGCAGCGGATAAGCCTGAATATCCGGCACCTACCACAACGACATCAATAGCTTCCATAGAATAGTAAAATTAGAGCAATTAGCGCTTTACCATCCTTTGAGGAGATTAATTAAGCATTAAGCAAACCTTATGATTAAGTTGACATAAAAGGGGTAAACAGCCTTAATTGGTTTTTATGATCAACGGCGGGGTGGTAACGACATTACTGTTATGTCCGGCCCGGTCCCTGATATAAATATCAAAAACCAGGGTATCCAGGGGTTTTTGCAGCAGTAACAAGTCTGACTCATCTATGATACCTCCTAAACTACCGCCCAGTTTAATTTCTATGGTTCCTGAAATGGCGTCAGAGGTTCCTCTTTTAGGAATGAAAGGGATATTAGAAGTATCTTCCTTGTTATACTTCACTGTTTTTATAAAAATGGAATTAATATTTACCTGATCATCGGTACTGATTAATCCCAAATCGCCGTCACCGTCGGTAAACTTTAAAAACATGGAGCCGGCAGTCAATGCCTGATAAGGATTGGCTACATTAATGGTGTCAAATGTCAACGTTGGTTCAATGGGGTACTGCGGGGTTTTATAACAGGAAACCATACCAAAGCAGGAAACAGCAGTAAGGATAAGGATAAGTATTCTGTTGTTCATTTGTTTTCTTTTAACTTTGTCACGTGTATCCATCGATTTCAAAAATACGACAAAAAATCTTTTCCGGTGAAGGATTTGATTTTGAACAGACGGCACTGGAACTTTTTGAATTCCAATATACATACAATTCCGTTTACAGGCAATTTACCGATTACTTAAAAATTAATCCTGAGACGGTAACATCCATTCAACAAATCCCGTTCTTACCCATCGAGTTTTTTAAAACCCACCGGATTATTTGTGATAACGAACAACCGCAAAAAATATTTGAAAGCAGTGGCACCACCGGACAGGTTACCAGCAAACATTTAGTGGCGGATTTAAGCCTTTACGAAGAAAGTTTCAGAAATGGCTTCAGAAATTTTTACGGATATGAAAAGGACTGGACCATTCTGGCGCTGCTACCCTCCTATCTGGAGCGCGACACCTCCTCGCTGGTCTATATGGTGAATGATTGGATTCAACAAAGCCAAAGCATACATTCCGGGTTTTACCTGAATAACTTAAATGAACTGGCTGAGAAAATCAGCGCGCTACAGTCTCAACATACCCCTATCCTGTTGATTGGCGTTACATTCGCGTTGCTGGATTTTGCAGAACTGTATCCGATGGATTTATCTGATGTTATTGTGATGGAAACCGGCGGCATGAAAGGGAGAAGGGAAGAAATGACCAGGGCGGAAGTACATGCCTTGTTAAAAAGCGCATTTAACCTGCGACAAGTTCATTCGGAATATGGCATGACGGAATTACTTTCACAGGCCTACTCAAAAGGGGAAGGCATATTCCGGACTCCGCGTTGGCTGAAAGTGCTGAAACGAGATATTTACAATCCCCTGACTGTAAACTGCGAACCGGGCAGAGGAGGTTTGAATGTCATTGATTTGGCGAATATACATTCCTGCGCATTCATAGCCACACAGGATGTTGTTCATATTCTTTCCGACGATACTTTTGAAATATTTGGAAGAACCGACAATGCTGATGTCAGAGGCTGTAACCTGATGGTTACTTCCAGTTTTTAATTTCCTGCAGGACGCGTTTCAGGGGCAGGCCCATCACATTGAAAAATTCACCTTCAATTTTTTCCACCCCGATAAATTCCTGCACATTATACGCACCGGCTTTGTCCAAAGGCTGAAATTCGTCAACATACGCCTTTATTTCATCTTCACTCAGGTTTTTAAAATGCACCTTTGCCTGCTCGGAAAATGAAATCTGCTTTTTATTTTTTCGCATGCTCACCCCTGTCACCACATCGTGGGTTTTTCCATTCATCAGCTTTAAAAACTTAACGGCCTGATCTAAATTTTTGGGTTTCCCTATGATTTTATTATCGAGAATCACCACCGTGTCTGCACACAGAATAAAATCATCATCCTGTCCTAAATAGGAATAAATATCAAAGATTTTCAATTTGGAGAGGTATTCCGCTACTTTGTAGTAGTTCATATCAAACGGAAAGCGTTCCTCCACCATGGGCTTTATCACCTCCACCTCAAAACCGGCATCTGAAAGAATTTCCAATCTTCTGGGAGACTGGGAGCCTAAAATGATTTTAACGGGAGGATACATTGAATCAGATCAACTTCTTTAAAAAATTGGCGTATTGTACAAAAACGTACGGACCAATTCCGGAACAAAAATACAACATCGTACTAATACCAATTACCATGAAAACCTTTATTAAATTGCTAATTAAATGATAGTTTCTGACGTATTTAGCTCTAAAAATAAGAAAATTTATGACCAATATGGGCAATATTAAGACAAAAACTACAAAATATGCAATATTTTTCTTTTCCAACCCAGGGAAAAACCAGACAAAACTACCCAGCAGCAGCAGCAGCAGCAAACTGATCACATACGCGCTGATTTTGGCTCCGGTATGGCCAAATACGATTGGAATCGTTTTACAACCATACTGCTCATCCCCGGTTTCGTCTTCCACATCTTTTATAATTTCACGTAAAAAGGTAGTCAGAAACGCAAACAACCCATACACCACCGCTGCAATGGCAATACCACTTCGGATATATACATCATTTGAAGTCAAATCGGTTTTATCGGCACTTTCAAACAATGCTATAATAAAGATGGTAAAGGAAGTACACAAGGCTATGATAAAATTGCCGACGATAAGCTGTTTCTTGAATGTATGCGCATAAAAATTAAGCATCACCATGATGACTACAGGAATGGAAGACAGGCGGTAATTTTTTGTCAAAACGGCCAGCACCAGTGTACACGCAATTCCAAGTCCGCATAAAATCTTATAAAATTTATAGGCGGCATCTTCAGACATGCTTGCTCCGACAATCACTTTATGCGACCTGTTCACAACATCAATATCACTGTCAAAAATATCATTCACCACATATCCGCCCGCTGCGATGAATAGCGTGGCCATCACCAGAAGAAAGAAAGCTGCGTTAGACAAAACCGGCTCTATATAAAAAAACTTGTACGGTGTGGCTGCCACGATGCAAATCCGGAACAGGTACATCGTCAGCGCAATCATACATAAATTCAGCGGTCTAATTAATTTCAGATAATTCATTTCAAAATATTAAGTTCACGATTCATTTTAATTCTTCAAACCACTTTCCCTGCACTTTCAGCACCATTTCAATCACCTCCCGCACACAGCCATCACCCCCTTTATGCAGGCAGCAATAATCCGCAATCGACTGGATTTCAGGAACCGCATCGGCCGGACAGCATTTCAACCCACATATCTGCATGGAAGCATAATCCGGAATATCATCTCCGATATACAAAACGTCGGAAGCATCTGTTTTAGTCTGCTCCAGAAACTCCTGCAATACTTTCAGCTTGTCAGCAACTCTGTAGTGATTATGCCTGACACCCAACACCTCAAATCGCTTATGGACTGCGGCAGAGGTGCCACCGGTAATGATGCAAACCTCATATCCCTGCTGGATGGCATGTTTCAGGGCAAAACCATCCTTTGCGTTAAACGAACGCACTAAATCACCGTTTTCGGTAGCCATCAGCTGATTGTTGGTAAAAACACCATCCACATCAAACACGAAGACCTTTATGGAGGGTAACTTACTGAAGAAATGCATGTTGGGCATGGAGCAAAGATACATTTAGTATACCTATTCAACAATAATACCGCAGATTGGGTATGTATTTTAATTATTTTGGTACTAAATTTGTTTATCAAGTTAAAATTCATCTTCTATGAAAAATCTTATCCTGCTTTTGCTGACAATGGGAAGTTTCACCATCCTGTCCACCGCTCAAACAAACAGAGTAATTCTTTGTGATTCCTATGATGATAATGGCGTTCCAACCGGAATCAATAAAAACTGGGACATCTCCAAGAAAGGCTCTTATGTATATATCCTTTATACACAGGACAAACCAATAACCAGCTCCCTACTGTTGTATGTAGACAAAAAGAACAACAGCGGTTCGTATGTGGCTTTTGATACGCAGGATTTCACCTATAACCCAAAGACAGACAGAAAAAAATTTGCAGTGTATGACTATAAATTTACCGAATCCGGTGACTACAAAATCAGCGTAGTGAGTACGGGTGACAATAAGGAGTTGGCATCAACCATAACAAATATCGGCTATATTAAAGAGGAGAAAGATAATGAAAAAGAAAAAGTAAAAAGTACAGGCGAATACGACACCTATTATTATGAAAATTCCACACTTACCTTTGGGGAAAGCGCAGATGATAAAGGCGTTATAAAAGGAGAAGCATCCACCTTCAAATTAATCAACGGAAAAAGAGATCTTGTTGTAAAGCTGGAACAGGATGAAGACCTGAATGTGACTCAGATTATCATGGACATTTACGGCGGCACTGATTATAAAGAAAAAATCTACTCCCAAACATTTGATATCGCCAGCAAAACCTGGAATTGGGTAAAAATGCCAATCAACCTGACCAAAGCAGGTAAATATGTGGTGGACTTATATACTCAGGATGACATTTATATTAATAGCGGATATATCGAAATAACCAAATAATTCCGTTGATAAATACCGTACCTTTACCGCATCCCGTAAATTAAACTTCTATGATGCGTCTGTCATTCTTATTAGGTTCTTTTTTTATCACATTATCTGCTATGGCAGAAAACAGGCTACTCCTTTGCACTTCTTACAATCAGGATGGCGCATATTCCGGTGTTTTTCCAACCTGGAACATCGCAGAAAACGGAAGCTACATGCATTTCTTTTATGAATCGGATGTTCCGATAACCGATACGCTATCTGTTTTGATCTTTAAAATATTTGACCGAAGAGACACCAACTACTACGAATACGACCGATACTACCTGCTGCCGGGCCCTTCCGGTAAATGGGCTGCCAACAAATACACGTTCGCACATCCCGGTAATTACCGGTTTTTGCTTTTTGACACCAAGAAAAATTTGCTATTGCAAACCCATTCCACGCTTATAGAATATGACAAAAGCGTCTATGACAACAAATACAATGATAGCTGGTATTACTTAAACTCCAATATGGTCTTTTGCGACAGCGTGGTAAAAGGTACGATTATAGGGAAAAGCAACTCATTTGCCTACAAGCCGGAAGGAAACAAAGTAGTCATTTATATAGAACAACCGGACCACAGGATGCTGAAATCAGACCATTTGTTTGCAAAAATATATAAGATGGAAGGAGACAAAAAAAAATGGGTGAAATCAAACTCCTATTACACCGACTTCAACTGGTTTTGGACCTTTATTCCGATTTACCTGAACGAGAAAGGGCTTTATTCCGTAGAACTGTACAATGAACAGGATGTCTATATAAACAGCGCCACGCTGGAAATAAAATAATTACCAGATGGCGTGATGGTCCTCCACAACCCCAAAAGCTGTGAATCTTTCCTGTTTCCCGTCTAACAGTACGGTACCGTCCAGCGTACCGAAAGGTTGTATAAACTGACTCTTCATGATAAGAGCGTTCAAATTTTCACTTCTTGCACCTCTTGGCGATAAGTGACAACTCAGTATCCCATCCTTTGTTTCTATCAGCCAGTCTGTCTTCTCAAATGGTTTCTGAAAAGAAAAATTCGCCGAAGACAACAATGTTTTCTTTCCGTCTATCCAGAGGATATTTTCCATATTTTCATTGAACCTGTCCACCAGATTAACGGCAATTGTTTTTTCAGATTCAGTAATTCCAATAAAGGAGAGCCAGTTCCAGATGGTTTCACGAGGCGGATATCCTTTGGTAAAATCAATGGAACCGTATTTACCGCTGGTAGCGTATGTATTGCTACCTCCGTTATTTATCTGCACCTTTACCGGCACACACTGGTTTTTATAGGTAAAATTAAATGGCCGCTTATCTTTCGACGGTGCCACTATACTGGCTCCATGCGTTGTATTTTCAGCATCGATGTACATCTTGTATTTCCCGGTGTACTGCATGGACATCTTACCATTTTCCGTTTTAATGGAATAATTTCCCAGCTTCCATTCACTGTCTAAATTTGGGTTGAAATCCGTCGGGAAGCCTAGCGGCAATGTGGTTTTATCTTCTACAAAAACACTGTCCTTGAAAGAATAAAAATAGGAAAAAGCTGTCGCCACCATGCCGGCATCTGCAATGGCAAAACCACAAATCAACTCAGGGCTGAAGACACCAAAAAAAATCCAGGCTTTTCGTTCTGTTCTGCGTTTTTTGGTCAGCAATCCCTGTTTGTCCCAAAAAGAAGTATCTGTATTGGGGATAAGGTCATCATATACCCCAAATGGTATATGCGTGTTATTTTGTAAAAGAGCAGGTTGTTTAGGTAAAATCATTCTCTAAGGTAGCAAATAATCTGCAAACGGAGATGCGTTGTAAATAACTTCTTATCCGGCACTATGCCAGTACTCCGCCATACAATTCCGCGCGTTGCGCCTGCACCTTCGTATCCGCGAGGTAATCATCATACGTCATCAACTTATCCAGCATACCGTTCGGTGTCAGCTCTATAATTCTGTTGGCAATCGTATGGGTGAATGTATGGTCATGAGAGGTAAAGACAATCGTTCCCTGATAATCAATCAACCCATTATTCAACGCGGTAATAGACTCCAGGTCCAGGTGGTTGGTCGGCTCATCCAAAATTAAAAAATTAGCTTCTTCCAGCATGGTTTTACTCATCATGCAACGCACCTTCTCCCCTCCCGACAGTACTGTACATTTTTTCAGCGATTCTTCACCACTGAACAACATCCTGCCTAAAAATCCGCGTATAAATGTTTCATCCTTTTCCGCGGAGTATTGTCTTAACCAATCCACCAGATTCAAATCCGGATTCTGGAAATAAGAAGCATTATCATTCGGCACGTATGATTTGGTGATCGTCACTCCCCATTTGATTTCTCCTTTTTTCGCCGCCTGCTCTCCGGCCAGGACTTTAAAGAAATTGGAAATAATCAATCCGTCTCTGGAGATAAATGCAATCTTATCACCTTTGTTGACCGTAAACGTCACATCTTTAAATAAACGGGTTCCATCTGCCAAATCAAACGCCAGATTATGAACATCGAGTATCATGTCGCCGGCCTCCCTGTTTTGCTTAAAGAAGATACCCGGATACTTTCTGCTGGATGGCTTGATTTGTTCGATATCCAGTTTTTCCAGCGCTTTCTTACGGGATGTGGCCTGTTTGGATTTGGAAGCATTGGCGCTGAAACGTGCAATAAAGTCGAGTAATTCCGCTTTTTTAGCTTCGTTCTTTTTGTTCTTATCCGCACGTTGTTTCAGTAACAACTGGGAGGTTTCGTACCAGAACGTATAGTTACCGGTATATAAATTGATTTTACTGAAATCGATATCCACGATATGCGTACAGACCATATCTAAAAAGTGACGGTCGTGCGATACAACAATGACCGTATTTTTAAAATCCGCTAAAAAATCCTCCAGCCATGAAATGGTATTCACATCCAGATCGTTGGTCGGCTCATCAAGAATCAGGATATCCGGATTGCCGAATAACGCCTGCGCCAGCAATACCTTTATTTTATCGGAAGAAGGCAATTCCTTCATCAGCTTATAGTGTTCGCTTTCCTTCACGCCCAGGTTACTCAACAATTCCGCAGCATCACTTTCCGCATTCCAGCCATCCATTTCGGCAAACTCCGATTCCAGGTCTCCAACACGGTGGCCGTCTTCGTCGGTAAAGTCCGCCTTGGCATATAGAGCGTCTTTTTCCTTCATCACCTCATACAATCGTTTGTTTCCCATCATCACGGTATCCAGCACTGTCACTTCATCAAACTCAAAGTGGTTCTGTTTCAACACTGACATACGCTCGCCCGGAGAAATATCGATATTGCCTGTAGTGGATTCTATTTCACCGGAGAGGATTTTTAAAAAGGTAGATTTCCCGGAACCGTTAGCGCCAATGACACCATAACAGTTGCCGTGGGTGAATTTTATATTGACTTCATCAAACAATACGCGTTTGCCGTATTGTAAGGATAAGTTATTGACTGTAATCATGGTAAAAATAGAATTTGGGCAAAAGTACGGATTTTACCACAAAGGTTCTAAGTTATTCGTTTTGTGCAGCTTGGATTTAATGATTTTTTGATATCCATTGTAATTTTAACGTCGAGTCATTATTATTCACAAAAAATACATTTCAACAGACAATTTATCGTAATCTGTAACGTTTCTACTTCAGTTAAATATAACTAAGTTTGTTCTAAAAATAAAAGCGGCATACAGATTAAAACACGTTTTTTGAGTTTACTTTTATTAAATTGCATACATATAAAATCAGTCCAATGAGAAATTTAAAATATGTAACCTTATTCTTAGTATGTCTGGGATTTGCAGCTTGTAAAACTGACGATGGGCAGACCTCAGAGATGAACATATACCTTCAGGATGCTCCTGCTTCGGCTTATGAAAAGATAAAAATTGAAGTGAAGGGTGTATCAGTATATTCTCAAACATCCGGAACATGGGTAACGCTTACTGTCAATGATGGCATTTTCGATCTTCTCACCCTTGACAGCCTCCATCAGGCATTTTTAGGAAAAATTAAAATTGCAGGAGGTTCAATCTCGGATGTGAGGCTTATCATAGGTAACCAAAATAATGTTACAATCTCAGGTATAGACCATCCTATTATTCTTGACTCTACAGATTTAGATAAATTGACCGTAAAAATAAGTAATAATATTTCCTCAAGTTCTTCTTATAAAATGACTATTGACTTTAAAGCTTCTGAATCAATAGATGACAGCGGAGGGGTTTACAAACTCAAGGCCTCGTTAAAAGTAACGATTAAATCCATCTGATATTGTACTATTTTGGGTTATTATCATCAATAGTGATAAACCGATCTGCTTCTAACAAATGATTTCATTTTTATCGCATGCTTCCATTCTGCAAGAATGAACCAATCTTTCATTTATTTCAATTCAAACTAACGCGTAAGCAGTGTGTAAGCTTTCTCTGATTCCGGAACATTTTCAGTTTCGAATAACAATAAAGATTTGCTATTTTTATTCCTACTGTATAAAGAATGGTTATATCCACTTACAAGCAGCATATGAGTCCTTTTTTAGAAAAATACAAATACCATTTGTGCTTCGCTGGTATTGGAATCGTCTATTTCTTTAATTTACTGATTGACGTGATGGAGATCGATGCTGCTCAATATGCTGCTATCTCCAGGGAGATGCTTGAAAGCGGCAGTTATCTGCAGGTCTATCAGCACGGTCATGACTACCTCGACAAACCGCCGATGTTGTTTTGGCTCGCTTCTCTTTCCATGCGTATTTTTGGAGCCTGCAACTGGTCATACAAACTCCCTGCGGTATTCATTCTGCTGCTGGGCGTGTATTCCATGTACCGATTTACCCTGTTATGGTACAGCAGGCAAACTGCAATACTGGCCGCGCTGATTCTATGTACGACACAAGCCTTTTTCCTTATCACCAATGACATCCGAACGGACGGCATACTCACCGGATTTATTATGCTGGCGGTGTGGCAGCTGTGTTTGTTTTTGCGCAACAACCGTCTGATTCATTTACTCATTGGCGCTGCTGCGGTTGGAGCCGCCCTGCTGAGCAAAGGTCCTGTTGCCGTGATTATCATTGGTTTTTGCCTTGGCGGAGACTGGCTGGTCAAACGACAATACCACCACTTTTTTAAGCCGCAGTGGCTGATTGCGCTGGCGTTGATTGGCTTGCTGCTGCTGCCTATGTGCTATGGACTCTATCAGCAATTCGACCTGCACCCGGAAAAAGAAGTATATGGTTTAAAAGGCCCATCGGGGTTGAAATTTTATTTTTGGACACAAAGTTTCGGAAGAATTACCGGCGAAAGTACATGGAAAAGCAGCCGGACTTTTTTCTATTTTTTCCATACCATTCTGTGGGATTTTCAACCCTGGATTTTGTTTCTGATTCCCGCGCTGATTGTCCGTTTAAAAGACCTGTTTCAATCCCGGTTTAAAGGCATGATGACGAAAGAATATATGACACTGTTTGGGTTTGTCCTAAGTTTCATTGCACTGTCTCTCTCTTCCTATAAACTGCCACATTATATTTTTCCGCTGTTTCCATTCATCGCTGTTATTACTGCAGATTTTATTGTTAGCGCTGTGGAGCAGAACGGCAAACTCATCCAAATCCTTGGCAAATTGCAGTTTGGTATCCTTCATGTGTTTTTTATTGTCCCCTTTGTGGCATTTATACTATTTTTTCCACTACGGTCATTCCTGTTACATGTTCTTGTTTTACTGCTGCTGCTGCTTTACTGGTTATTCTACCGGATTTTCCGGAAGGCAGACCGCATCGTCCTGCCTACTGTTATTGCTGCCATCGCATTTGGATTGGCGATGAGTACTTACTTTTACCCAAACCTTCTGCAATATCAGAGTAAGAGCGTGGTTGCCAAAGAAATGGCTGCCAAAAACATTGGCCCCGGCCGTTTTTACACATACCACACGGAAGGGTTCAGTATTGATTTTTATCTCCGCAGCATCGTACCTTCTTTTGATATGAATAAGATGAACACCTATCCGCCAGGCACTTATGTGTTTACCGACAAGATCGGATTGGATGAAATCCTTGGAAATTCAACAAATTACGCGATTATTAAAACTTATGACGATTATCCCGTCACCAAACTAAAACTACCTTTTCTTTACTATAAAACCCGCCCCAATCGTGTGACGCATAACTATCTGCTAATGAAGGAATAATAATAAAGGAACAGCTCTGCGCATTTTAACGGCAATCAGCCTGTTACGTGCTGTTTTATTTATTCATCATCGCAATTTAACCGCATAGTTTAACAGCTTTTAATTATATTTATAGTACAACAGGTATGGGATTCTCAACATCAATCTGACTGAAAAAATAATATCCTGTATCCTGTTATTTTTAAAAAATCAAAAATCAAAACCTATGAAATTAAAAATGCAGGCGGAAAATCCGCTGGAATGGTTGGCACTAAAAATGAATCTTGCCCCTATTCCGCTGGTACAAACACAAATCTATTTTACCGTTGCCAGAACCATCATGACTGCCGCCGAACTGGGTATTTACGAAGCAATGGGGAAAAGCACTAAATCTGCCGCTGAAATAGCGCAAATCTGTCACACACACCCGGGCAGCACCACACAGCTCCTCAACTGTCTGGTGGGCATCGGTTACCTGAATTATGACAATGAAAACTATTCTCTTAAATCCAATTATCATAAATGGCTGCTCAAAGAATACGAGTCCAATATTATAGGTAAACTGCGCTTTCAATTATTAGAATGGAACTGGGTGGGACAACTGGAAGATTTTGTGCGTACCGGAAAACCACTTGACCTTCACAGCAACATCACTCCGGGTGAATGGGAATTATATCAGGACGGCATGCGGGATCTTTCCGTCAATGCAGCAAAGGAGCTTGCCGGTAAAATACCTCTTACAAAAGGAAGTACCCGCATGTTAGATATCGGTGGCTCTCATGGTTTATATTCCATTGAACTTTGTAAAAAGCATCCGGGCTTGTCATCCACCATTTTGGAACTACCCGGCGCAATAGAAAGCGCCAGCGCAATTGCCAAACGATACGATACTTCCGGTAATGTGGCCTACCAGGCCGGCAATGCACTTACGGACGACCTGGGTAGTGAACAATTTGATTTGGTGATGATTAACAATGTCGTGCATCATTTTACACCCGAACAAAACAAAGCATTGACCATAAAAATTGCAAAGGCACTGAAACCAGGTGGTATCTACGCCATCGGTGAATTCATCCGGAGTGAAAAGCCGGGTGACGGCGGTATTATGGCTGCTGCCACCGGCCTTTATTTTTCCCTTACCAGTTCTTCCGGCAACTGGTCTGAGTCAGAGATGTCTTCCTGGCAAAAATCGGCAGGATTGAAACCACTCAAATCCATTGGAGCGATATCTATTCCCGGGTGGAAAATGATATTGGCACAAAAGTGATATAACTTCTATATGCTCCATACTTTTTTAGATGGGCATAAATACATCGGATGTCTTGTATCATTTATTTGTCCTTTTATTTTCTATTCTCAACTATCCATTTTACATTTATGGTATGAAGAAAACAGCGATTTTTCCGGGTTCATTTGACCCAATCACCATTGGCCATGTGGATATAGTGAACCGTGCCATACCTTTGTTTGATGAAATTATCATCGCTATCGGCATCAATACACAAAAAAAATACCTGTTCCCACTGGAACAACGTATTGCCTGGATAAAGGAGGTGTTCAAAGCTGCACCCAGTGTGAAGGTAGAATCCTACACAGGGCTGACGGTCAATTACTGTCAGCAAAAAGGTGCCAGGTATATCATTCGGGGTATTCGTTCTTCTGCCGATTTTGAATACGAAAAAACCATTGCCCAGCTCAACAAAATGATGGAGCCTGATCTGGATACCTTTTTAATCCTTTCCTCTCCCGAATTGTCTGCTATCTCTTCCACCATCGTCCGGGAAATCATCATTGGAGGCGGTGACACGAGCAAATTCCTGCCGAAAGAAGTGAATGTGAGCGGGGAAAAAAACAAGGAATAAACTTTCAACACAACCTGCTCATTATCAAACTATTTTATGATCATTTGATTTAATTCCCCTGAATATTACTAAAATATCATTTCATTGGATGCCAATTTCCATAATTTCAAATAAATGGCTATCTTTGCACTTCATTTTCAAACCCTGAGTGCCATTTCTGGCTTTTCAGGCATTAAAAATTAAAAACATATTTTTATATGGCAACAAGATTAAGATTACAAAGACATGGCGGCAAAGGCGCGCCTTTCTACAAAATTGTAGCGGCAGACAGCCGTGCAAGAAGAGATGGTAAGTACATCGACCAAATCGGTACGTACAACCCAACCTCTATCCCGGCAACCATCATTTTAGATGTAGACAAAGCCGTAAAATGGCTTCAAACCGGTGCTGAACCATCCTCTACCGTAAAAGCGATTCTTTCTTATAAAGGCGCGATGTACAAAAAACACTTACTTCGTGGTGTACAATTAGGTGTGGTGAAAGCGGAAGATGTGGAAGCTAAATTCAACGCGTGGTTGGAGCAAAAAGAAAACAAAGTTTCTGAGCACAAATCAAAAGCGGAAGCTACTAAAAAAGCGAAGATTGAAGCAGTGGTAAATACACCGGCTAAAGTTAAAGAAGTGGTGGTAGAAGAAGCTCCGGCAGAAGAAACCGCAGCAGAAGAAACTACGGAAGCAGCGGCAGATGTTGCAGAAAACACAGAAGCTACAACAGAAACTACTGAAAACGCAGAATAATAATTCTTGTCAAAACAAATTATAATCCCGACTTTTATGTCGGGATTTTTTTATGGAACTCGTTAAGATTGGAAAAGTATTGAAAACACATGGCTTCCGGGGCCATCTGAAAGTATTTATTGACGAGTTTTACATGAATGATTTTGAAGACATGTCTGCTATATTCCTCGATTCACTCCCTTATTTTATCGTATCGAAAGACATTAACACGGATGCGCAGGCAATCATTTTTCTGGAAGGTATCGATACCAAAGAAAAGGCGCAACCCCTTCAGGGTAAAGATATTTTCGCCCGCGAAGATGACCTGACGGAAATTCTGGATGACGACCCGTACAAGGAAATTACAGGCTTTACCCTGACGGATAAAACGCACGGAGCAATCGGAAAAATAGAAGAAATCATTGAGATGCCGTTTCAGTTTCTGGCGAAAGTGAATAAGGATAAAAAAGAAATCCTGATACCGCTGAACGATACCTTTATTTTGAAGATTGATAAAATAAAGCAACAGGTATTCGTAGAATTACCTGCCGGATTTTTGGATATTTACTTATAACCATAGTTTCTCATGCGTATCGATATACTTTCCGCCGTTCCCGATTTGATGCAAAGCTTTTTTGCCCACTCTATCCTGCAGCGTGCAAAAGTCAAAGGATTACTCGATTTGCACCTGCACAACATCCGTGATTACGCCACCAATAAGCATAAACAAATTGACGACTACCAGTTTGGCGGTGGCGCAGGCATGGTGATGATGATAGAACCCATCATTGCCTGCATATCCGCCCTTCAAAAAGAACGCAGCTATGATGAAATCATCTACATGACACCGGACGGAGCCCTGTTAAACCAGAAAACAGTCAATACCTTATCGCTTAAAGAAAACATTATTATCCTCTGTGGACACTACAAAGGCATAGATGAGCGACTCAGAGAGCACGTGGTGACCCGTGAAATCTCGATAGGCAGTTATGTCCTCTCAGGGGGAGAACTGCCGGCTGCAGTGCTCGTAGATGCCATTGGCAGACTGATTCCGGGGGTATTAAATGATGAAACCTCGGCACTGACGGATTCGTTTCAGGACAATCTGCTGGCACCGCCGGTCTATACCCGCCCTGCCGACTATAATGGCTGGAAAATCCCGGATATCCTGCTTTCGGGCAACGATAAGCTGATTGAAGAATGGCGTTTTCAGCAATCTTTGGAGCGCACCAAAGCCAGAAGGCCGGATTTATTAGAAAACGATTAAATAACATTGGTTTTTAGAAGAAACTGCGTATCTTTGCACACGCTAAAAATCTATTAAGATGGACAAGGTAAAAGAATTAACCAAAAAATTAACAGCAACGAAAGATATCCCTGATTTCAAAGCAGGTGACAATATAAACGTGCATTACAAAATTATTGAAGGAAGCAAAGAGCGTATCCAGGTGTTCCGCGGCGATGTTATCCAACGCAAAGGAACCGGTGCAACCCAAACCTTTACTGTTCGCAAAATATCCAACGGTGTAGGTGTTGAGCGTATCTTCCCTCTTTTGTCTCCTAATATCGATAAAATTGAGGTAAACAAAGTAGGTAAAGTACGCAGAGCGAAAATTTTCTATATCCGCGAACTGAAAGGTAAAGCATCCCGTATCAAAGAAACGGTTAAAGCAACCAAATAAATCTATAACAGATAACCTGTTAACATTAAATCCCGGCACGATGCCGGGATTTTTTATATCTTGAATGATAAACCGATTATGGGTTATCATGCTTCTTTACAGAAAATATATTGCCACCAGATTTAAGAACCTCCGGAAGTATCTGGACAGGTTTCAATACACTCAGAATGCGGAAGATTTATATCAGTTCAGGGTGGAATTTAAGAAGCTAAAGACCTTTTATTCCATTTACCGGTGCTGCATCCCCTCCTTCAGGAAAAACAAGGACTTTAAAAAGCTAAAGAAATTATATACGGAGTCTGGCTCCCTGCGAGATGAGGACGTCATCCAAGAGCTGCTCCTGAAATATAAGATGAATCCTGTTGAAGAAAATCCGGAAGAACGGGAGGAAAAGAGGAGAAAACGAATTAAAAAATTCTTTAAAAAAACCAGCTGCCTTATAAGCAGTTTTTCATCTCTGGAAAAGAAACTAAAAAAAACAGCGGAAGAAATCGATATAGAATGCCTGAAAATCTACATAGATGAAAAACGCAGCCATATCCGACAAAAAATGGCACATCCGGACACCGAAGTCCAACTACATGAAATCCGTAAGGAAATAAAGCAGTTAAAATACATTGCTGAAGTTGAAACGGGGAACATACCCGTTCAAACCCAACGGCAATACGACTCCATACAAAACCAGATTGGCAACTGGCATGATCAACTGGTATTGATAGAATATCTCGAAAAGTATTATCCGTCTAACAGAAGACCGATCAACAAACTGCTACAGGAAAGCTCCCGGGCTGCGGAAGTTATAAAAATCCGATTACTGGGGATATAGCAATTAACTAATATAACCCGTTATGCGGTTTAAATTATTATTTACAATAATTATCTACTAGATTTTCAATATATAGATTTGTCACTTTTTTTCTTAGTCAAAAAAAGCAACCAAAAAAGACAAGGCAAAACCAATTGCTCCGCTGATTTTGCCAGCCCACGCTTCTTTACATAAGCCATTATTCAACTCATTTCTTAATTTCAGTTACTTTTTTGCCTCTTCCACCAAAGTAAACCGTACAGCTTGACAATATAATTCACGTAAATAAAAAATGCCTCCCAGTGGGAGGCATTTTTTATAGTTAAATCAGATTTCTCTTATTCACCGCTCAGGTAGATATCTACACGACGATTTTGAGCTCTGTCTGCTTCTTTAGATTGTTTGTCAGTCACCCAAGAGTTTTCACCGTAAGGCAACAATAACACTCTTTGAGAAATACCGGTACCTTCCAGATAACGTTTAACAGCGTCGCAACGTTTAGCAGATAACGCCTGGTTGTAGCCTGTTCCACCTTCGCTGGAAGCATTACCTGCCAGGTAGATGAAATAGTTGCCTTTCATTTCTCCTAATTTAGTCTTGAACGCATCCAGACTCGCTTTTGCTTCATCGGTCAATTCGTTCTTGTCTACTTCAAAGTAAACAGAACCGAATTTTTTGTACACGATATTATCTAAACGGGCAGATACTTTTTCAATTTCTTTAGTATTGTTATTGGCAGTAGATAAAGCATCGTTGGCGGTTTTTTCAACACCGTCAATTCTGCCATTCAGAGCCTGACCTAAAGAATCTGTCTTAGCAATAGCCTTGTCAGCTTTCTTATCAGCATCGTCCGCTTTTTGGTTCACCTTAGCAATTTCATCATCCGTACGTTTCTTGTTCTTTTCAAACTCAGACTGATCTGTTTTACGTTTCAATCTGAAAGAGAGTAACACTTCGTGCGTAGAACCTAACTGAGAAAATGTCATAGCTCCTTTATTTCCTACCGGTGCTTTATAGGTATAATTGATATCAACTAAGCCTTTGATGCTAACACCTGCCGTAGCATGAATACCTGCTGCATTCGGTGAAAAATAGGCATTTTTACCCGAACCATCTGCTTTCGTACCGCCACCATTGTTATATCCTACCGCTAACCAAACCAATTGTTTGTACTTAGCCATTAAGGTAATGTCTAAATATACCGGTAATGATTTCTTGATGAAATTCACCATTACAAAAGGTGCGAGTGTCCAATCTTTCTTTTTACCTAAAACAGCTTCATAGCTAACCATACCTACGAACTGTCTTTGGTAAATAACATTGGAGGATAAAGTTGGATCCGTTGTTTTAAACTTAGCTTTATTACCTATTACCTGAGGAACGGAAAAACCTACATTTAATCCTTTCCAGTGATAGTTAATACCAACAGCCATATCAAAAGCGATGCTTCTGCCTCCGAATGTTAATGGATCTCCCGGATCAATAGCAGCGAAAGGTCTGAGGTTAATGGAATTTACACCAGCCTGTAAACCAATGGCCAAAATATGTGCTTTGTCTTTGGTCAACGGAACATGGTAAGCATATGCCAAGCTTCCTGTAGTAGTTTCCCATTTATTAGTAGCTCTGTCATGCTGGATGGTAGCTCCTAAAGCCATATTACCGGATTTGATGCGACCGTCCCAGGTTCCGTAAACACTCATAGGACTATTGGTTTGTCTATCCCATTGCTTTTGAAAACCGAGGTTAATTCTGCCACCATCCGGATCCGTACCGGCTCTTGCCGGGTTGTACAGGAACGGATTCAGGAAATACGTGTTATAAACTGGTAGCTGTTGTGCATCCGACAATTGGATTCCTGCGACTAACAAGGCTACTAAGCTGATGATTTTATGTATGTTCATTTTTATGATTTTACTTAGATTATTACTATTAATTCGCTTCATTCCTATTATCTTTTAATGTGTAATGCACCTTTATATACTTTGGTCGGTGTTGTGATGATAAACCAGTAAGCACCGTCCGGAAGTGTACCACCTTTATAAGTACCGTCAAATCCGTTAGCATTGTCATAAGCCGTTGTAGTGAACAACAATGCACCACCGCGGGCAAATATCTGAATCGTATACGGGATACCTGCATTATTCAAGTTCTCGATATGAGGTATCACCCATGTATCGTTCATTCCATCGCCGTTTGGTGTAATGATATCCGGTATAATCAGTGTGAGGTCAGGAATCACCTTAATCACTACAGTATCTTTATCCATACATCCATGTTTATCCCAAACGGTGAATACCAGCGGATAAGGATTCGGTTCAGGAATACTGTCTGTAAAGAAGAACGGATTCTTGATATTATCAATATTCAACAAGTCATTTGGTGTCCAGTTGAATGTAATACCCTGATTATTGACAGAACCACCGTTTAACTGGTAGATAGTACCCTGTAATACTGAATCGTCTTCACCAGCCAATGCGACCGGATTTGGCCATACAATTACATCCGTTTTAGCAGAATCTACACAACCACCAGGTAATGTAACAGTAACTGTCCATACACCGGTAAATAAAGTATCTGCAGGATCTAACACCGGATTTTTGATATCAAATGTTTCACCATTTGGACCTGTCCAGTGGTAAGTACCACCAAATACATTTGTAACATTTAATTTAATCTTGCCGCCTTCGCACACAGGACCGTCGTTATCAGCAATCACTTTATCAGGGAATGAGTAGATCTCCACTAAAATCGTGTATTTAGATGTACAGCCTGTAATAGTATCTTTCAATGTCACTGTATAGAAACCTTGGTCATCCACTTCAGTTACATCTGCAATAGATGGATTTTGCTCGTTAGATGAGTAACCATTCGGTCCATCCCAATGATAGCTGTATGGTGCATTATCCGGATCGTCAATTCTAACATGCAACCCTAATGTTTCGTGCTCGCATATTGGATTTGGCTCTGCATAAACGCTGTCTGCAACAGGTGCAGCGTTTACAATCACCAATACTGAATCCGCTTCAGAACGACAACCATCTACCGTAATACATACTTTGTACCAACCGGATTGTACAGGAGTAACATTTGTTAATGTGATACAGTTTGTATTCGCTTCAAATCCATTAGGTCCGTACCAGTTGTACACTGCACCTTTCACAGGAGTAGAAGCACAGAAAGATACATCTTCGCCTTCGCAAACCTGAATAGGATCCTCTGGAACAATCGGTGCAGCCGGTTTAGGTTTCACTACCACAGTTGTAGTAGCTTTTTGAGATATACATCCGTTCACGGTAACGGTCACGCTGTATAAACCAGCCTGAGCAACCGTAATAGCCGGTACCGTATAAGTAGGTACTGTAGTAGTACCTAACAATACATCACCAGGGCCATACCATGTGTACTCTGTGGCACCATCTACACTTGAAGCAGTCAGGATTAAATCCTCACCTTCACATAATGGGCTGTTAGAGCTGATGGATGGAGGTTCAGGAGTCGGGAATATTTCTACATAAGTAGTTCCCGGCAATGATGAACAACCTGTTTCTAAATCGGTAATGACCAATGTGTAGATTCCCTGATTGTTTGCTTCGGTAACATTTGAAATTGTAGGATTTTCTTCTGTAGAACTGAATCCGTTAGGACCTGTCCATTGGAAAGAATAGTCTGTAGGATTTCCAACATTTGCAGATAATTCCAGTGTAGAACCTTCGCATAAAGGAGCATTGCTGGTCGGTGCAGGAGTAGCAGGTAATGGATTAACCGTAACCACAACTTCAGTTGCTGCACTTTGACATCCGCCTACCGTTTGAGTAACCCAGTAAGAAGTATTATTAGACAGTGTAGGTGTAATATATTCTGCGCCTTCCTGTACAATGTGTGTCAGTGCCTGATCATCGTACCAGAAGAAGCTTGCGCTGTCCTGACCGAATGCAACCAGACGTGTAGAGTTACCTTCACAAATTTCTGCGTTACGAGCAGTTGGAGCTTCCGGTGTCGGAACAACAGTTAATGAACCTGTTCCGAAATCTGACTGACAGAAGAATACCGGTAACGGATCCAAGCTGAATGGATCATACCATAATTGTTGCGTATTCGCACTAATTTCATATGTTCCCGGAACTGAGAAGTCATAATCAGCACCTACTTTTGGTATTGTTATACTTGCAGTTGCTGTATAAACGTAATTGTATGGATCCAGGTCTACAACAGTAAATCCTAAAGAAGTAAGTGATGTTCCACCAGTGCCTATCGCGTCGAAGAATTCAACGCCTGCAGCTAAGAAAGTATAAACATCCCATCCATCCTCATTAAGCGGATCAAAATCAGCAGGGAAGGATACATGAGCTGTTAATGTGATTTCTTCTTCAGATTCGCAAACAGATACATCTACCACTCTAGGAGCTTCAAATTTAGGGGTAGTGTAAACATCAATACCACCCATTACGCTTCTGCAACCTGTTACAGGATCCACTGCATTGTAATAGAATCTTGTCCAAGATGCTAATTCAGGAGTTGTGAAGTAACCATTGTCATCTGAACCGAAGCTTCCAGTTAATTCATCCAAGCCTGCTTTATCAGCATACCAGTGAATTTCATAATCATTCGGATTATCTACAAATATTGTAGTATAGTCATCAAAGCAAGTTACAAAGAACGGTTCGCCCGGTTCCGGTAATTCCGGTCTTGGATTTACTATGATATCTACTCTTGTTTTAGAGCTGCTGCAAGTACCATTATTGTTCACTACATAAATGGTTGTATTATCATTTAATGGTTGTGTCGTATAGACAGAACCTACATGAACCAATATTGTTAAATTGCTGTCCAGGTACCATTCTACCTGAGAAGCAGGATTATTCACTGTTAATGTTACCGTTTCACCCGCACAAATAGGAGCCACCTGTCTGACCACCGGAGCAGTAATAGCAGGCAATACGGTAAATACTACCGGTACACGGCTATTTTCACAACTGGAAGCTTCACATTCTGCATAGTAAGTATAGCTGCCAGGAGCTAATGTATCATATTGTGCAGGCAAGAATGGAGAACCAATACCCACCTGAGTACCACCTGCTGGAGTATTCCACCAAGTTACCGTGTTACCTGAAACAACACCTGGTACGTTATATGTAATAGTGATAGAAGCACCTAAAATCTTACCTCCATCACCATTAGCCATATCATCAACTACTAATGACCAATTGCCGGTAGGAGATGCGCCGTTAAATGCGGACAATGCCTGATTCGGCTTGTAAGAACCAGCCGGTATATCCGAACCAGAAACACTTGATAGTACCGCTGCTGCTGCATCATCAAACGTGTACAATGCCGGAACAATACCTCCTGTACCGAAATTATCACTTCCAATGCTATTACCATTAACTAATTCTACCGTAGTAGCAGTTGGAGATGATAACGACATTTTCACATCACCACCCCAACTATGTGACATATTAGCAGAAACTGTAACTTTGGTAATTGTAGCAGTAGCAGGTAGAGCAGACGCATCAAAAGTAATCGTTTGCGGAGTACCTGGATCAGGTCCAATCAAAAATCCACCTGTAGGTATCACAGCATTAAGATTTGCAATCGAAGAACTACCAAGTGTATAATCTATATTTAAAGAAACTGCATCAATAAACCCTGCATCTGAACCTACTAAGTCTTGCACATCTAATGTCCAATTTCCACTTGGATCCTGACCGTTAAATGCGCTTAATAAATCATATGATTTATATGAACCCGCTGGTATGTACGCATTGTCCCCTAAATAAGTCGGAGGATAATCGGCTGCTGCATCATCAAAAGTATAATTAGCAGAAATACTACCACCGCTTCCATAAATACTCCAATCACCTGTTGTCCAGTTCGAATCTGTTACCCAAACTGATGTAGCAGCCGGTGATTTCAATTTAAGGAATACGTCTGCAGCATATGTATGATACATAGATACAGACAATGTCACTTTATCTATTGTTGCACCCGCCGGAATTGCAGAAGCATCAAAATTAAGGGTACCTGAAAACGAACGCTCTGGTCCTATCATTAATCGTTGAGGCATAGGAGCTGGAATAGACACACTAGTCACTACAGGAGGAGTAATTACCGAACCGGAACAATTAGCCTGTAAGCCTTCTCCCGGAGGAACCGTTTCCCCTAAACAAATCGTGTAACCTTGTGTACCGTATGGTAATTCAGGCGCAGGATTCACCACAACATCTACCACAGCCGGATCACTCTCGCAACCACCAACAGACTGAGTAACCCAATAAGTAGTGTTTGCTGACAATGGTGGTGTTGTATATTCTGCACCTACCTGTACTGCATTCACTAAATCGTTGGAAGTGTACCATCTGATATCAGCACCCGGCTCGCCTTCTGCTGACAGGTATGCAGACTGACCAACGCATGTAGTATCCGGATTTGCTACCGGAGCATCCGGTCTTGCATTAATGTGTACGTTAAAATATGTTCTTTCACTTTCGCAACCATTGGCTGAGTAGTTTTCAACGTACAATCCGAAATCACCTCCACCTGCAGGGAATGAACCACCAGGGATGGTGAACTGTACAGTAAAGCCGCCTAAACCTGTTGTAGGGAAATCTCCGATAATAACAGGAGGATCATTAGGATCATTATTTGGAATTCCAAAACCAACTCATCTGTATTCTCAGGAAGTGTAACGGTAATGATTACATCATCTCCGTCACAGGCTGGTTGTACATCCGGTACTGTTACAGCTGGAATAATAACCGGTTCAACTAACGCAGTTCCGTAGTTAAATTCTCTGGCATAACATCCATATTGGTTTCGTTCTATGATATAATAAGTTGTTAAATTATAATTTTGAGGTGTTGTAAATAAGGTTGGGTCGGTAATAAATGTTGCAGAAGATAAAGATGGATCTAAAGCCCAAAAGAATGTACTATTGCCTCTGCCTGTTGTATCCAATTCAATATCAGCGATGCCACCAAAACATACCTGTTGGTAAAATGGATTTACTCTTGCACCTATAAATGTAGGTTCCGGCAATAAAACTACCGTTACTCTCGCCGTGTCACTCAAACATCCGTTTACAGATTGACGAACCCAGAACGGTATTCTGATAGGAGCACTTCCAAAGTTGAATCCTAAAGCAGCTTGTGGCACCTCAAACCATCTGCCTTCATGAACAGGGACCGTTGCTGTTGCACTGTTATACCAATAAACACTGGCACCTGGTACCACTGAAGCAGGAGTCGCAGATAATAATGGTCTTCTGTCAGCAAAATCACCGGAGCATATTGGGTTGTTTGATGAAGTTGCAACCGGCGTTGGAGGTGTATTGGTTACATTCACCACTACTGATACCGGACTGGATAAACAACCCGTTGCGCCTCTTTGTATGATTAAGAATGTATAAGCACCTGCTGTAGGAATAGAGCCTGCAGGAACTGTAAAAGTTACTGAAGTCGGAGCTGTTGTAACATTCACACTGTCTAACGGCGTGCCATCAGCAGCTGTAAGCACCACCATTCCATTTTCAGAAGTTGCAATCGTAATAGTCGCGCTGCTGCCTGCACAAACACTGCTTGCAGTAACAGTAGGATTAGACGGATCGTTAATCACACTCACTGTAACAGGTATGATAGCACTAGGACAAAACGCTCCTGTTTCAGGCAATGTTCTGACATAGAATGTTGTTGTTTGAGCCAGAGCTGGAGTTGTATAACTATCGCCGGCGCCTACAATATCAACAAAGTCAGGATCGGTAGACCATTGTCCACCTGCACCGCCACCACTTAAGGTAGCAGAGCCGCCTGCGCAAACCACTGCATTAGAAACCGCCGGATCCGGCAATACTTGTAACAGCGTCACATCTATTTGTGCGGCCGGACTTTCACAACCACCCAACGTTTGTGTTACCCAATAAGAAGTATTAGATGTAATTGGTGTAGTGGTAAACTGAGAACCAAAATTAATTGGCACCTGCAATGACGCATCCGCATACCATTTTACCGTAGCACCCGGATCTGCTGTAACAGATAAGGTAACTACATCTCCTTCACACACACCGGCATTTTGTCCAACAGGTGCAAGTGGGGTTTCCAACACCTGGAAAGTACCTAAACTCAAAGCACCAACACAACCATGTTGTACAGATCGATACCTAACATCGATTGAATAAGTACCTGCTGCAAACCCAAGTAAGGTCAGGGTTTGCGGTCTGGAGCCTGAAGCCTGATTGATTGGTCCAAAGCTACCACCAGCTACAAAAACGCCTAAGTTGTTATAAATATATACATCGAAGTTAATAGATGTATCTGGAGCCGGAGCATCCACTGTAAAATTTAATGTAACCGGTTGTCCTGTACATCCTACAACATTGTCAATTAAATGAACAAAATTTGTATATGCATTAACCTGGGCTAACACCTGAACCGGCTCAGACAAACATCCTGCTCCATCATCTTCTCTGACATAATAATAGGTGTTTTGTGTCAGGTTAGGAGTAACATAAGTAGTTCCTGATGTCAGATAAGAACCCACATCAGAACCTTCATACCATTTAACCGTGTTCTGAGGATTATTTGGGGTAGCGGTTAAAGTAGCATTACCATTAAAGCAAGTGAAATCACCTGTCACTGTAGGTCCAGGTATGTTGCAAGCCTGCACCGTAACCACTACAGAACTGATAGTGGCACAAGCACCAAATGCAGAATCTCTTCCGTAAAAGGTGGTGGTGGCAAATAATGGATTAGTATTGTAAGTAGAACCCGTTCCGACTCTTGTGATACCTGCATCGCTGTACCAAATAGTACTGGAAGAGGTAGAAGATAAGGATGTAGAGTTACCGGCAGTTATCGGATTAGGCGTAGCCGTTAAAACGATAGCCGAACCGCTGGAAGGGGTTACGGTAACTGTAACAGGTGTCGCTGCACTTTCGCAGGTTCCCTGAGTTTGGGTTACATAATAAGTAGTATTAGCTGATAATGCAGGAGTATTGAATGTAGGTCCTACATTTTCTAATGTGGTTAAACCCGGATTAGAATACCATCTTACAGTAGATGCCAATGGCGCATTTGCCGTTAAAGTGGTACCTGTTCCTTCACAGATAGATAATAAACCGGAGACAGACGGTGCCGTTGTATCTGTAACCACCAACCAGGCATATTCCACCCAATTACTTGCCCCGCAACCATTTCCGCAGGCAGAAACTCTTACTCTGATTCTGTCGTCTGAACCGGTAGCAGAGATAACAGGTACAGTAGTAGATGCCGCAGACCAAGTGCTGCCTCCATTTGTACTAGACTGGTATTCAAATGCACAGGAAGCACCCGCTTCAGTACCATATTGTGGATTTTGTAAGGTCAGTGATGTACCCGGGCAAACCTGATTTGCATTAGGGGACTTACTGGCACTTGGATCATTAGGATCCGGTTTAACTGTAATAGTTATTTGATTGGAGAAAATATCCTTATATAAGGAGATACCGAAAATATCATCCACGTCTCTGCAGAACTGAACTCTTCTTCTGAATGTATATGTAGTGGTAACACCACCGACAAGGTTCAATACCCCCGGGTTATAGGTTAGAGCATTTGCACCGCCTATATCGGTGAAACCACCTGCATTTATTTTTTGTTGCCATTGTAAATTTTCAATTGCGCCGGTTGTTGGATCCGGGTCTCTTGGTGAAGCAGAACTATTAATTACACTTGGATCCCCTCCTGCGCATATAGTAGCATCACCCGCCACACTTAGTGCAATCGTACCGCCACTGTTTGCATCTGTCAAACTTGCTTCATTCCAGGTCCATCTCCACTGCCAACGTGCACCGTAAGTTTCTGTAACATCATCCGATGCGCAACCGGCTCTCGTTGAAGTCTGATTCGATGAAAAAGCACATGGAGATATACTATTAATAGTTACGTTATTAGAACCACCACTCGGATTACCAAATCCACCACAGTTTCCATCATCACCACCACTCAGAAAACTATCTGCTTCATATCCGTTGATTTGCACCTGAATCTGGTTGGAAGGTGATATACCGGTTGCGGTGTAATTCGCCCCGCCAAATCCGAGCCACACATCACAAGGGATTTCATCCCCTGCCGCGGTATACGTTCCCGACCAGGTCGCTGTACCATTATGCTTTACCCTGAATTGAATACGCGGATCGGGTTGGTTTCCCAAACCACCGCAATCGTTCCCTCCACAGTTGCTGCCATAGGCACCGGCTGAAATCATTGCGCCCTGAACTGCTTTCACTTCTAAGTTTATTGTCTGAGCAATAGCACTCTGCCAACCTACTAATAAAACTAGCAGTAAAAGCGAAGTGAGAAGTTTAAAATGATTGGTTTTTGTTCTGCTTATCATAATCGGTTATTTTAACTTTTAATAACGAAGGTAATAGTTTAGTGTTAATTTTAGCACAATTTTAAAATTTTATTTTTACATCTTTTGCTAACCAGTGTGGAAAAGTAGAAGATTTTCATATAAAACAAGGAAAAATCAAGGACTTATGCTAAAAAAATACCCTTTTTCAGGTACGTATTTTTTACTCAAAAAGTCTTTCAAAATGAAAAAAAATGGAGTTCATTTCGTTATTGAGAGGCTGAATGATGCCTTCGTTCTACATAAATGTAAGGAGTCAATATATCTGCATAAAAAGAAAAAGTGTTGATTTTAGTCAACACTTTTTATAGGAAATTCTGAATATTTTCATGCTACATCATCCACTTAAACTATCTGTAATCTTTTCCCAGTATCGCTGCCAACTCTTTTCTGGCAAAGAATATACGGCTTTTCACCGTACCTAATGGCAGATTCAACTGTTCCGCAATTTCATGGTATTTATATCCTTTGTAATGCATTAAAAACGGGATTCTTAGTTCGTTCGATATTTTAAGGAGTGCGTTTCTGATATCATTCATCACAAAAGAACGTTCACCGGCATTGCTGATAGTTGATGAAGCATTCAGGTAATACAGGTTATCCGTACTGTCGATGACCGTATTACGTTTAACCTTTTTACGATAATCGTTGATGAAAATGTTTTTCATAATCGTGAAGAGCCAGGCACGAATATTAGTGCCTTCCTGAAATTTATCTTCATTGGTCAGTGCCCTGACTATGGTTTCCTGAATCAGGTCTTCGGCATCATTCATATCGCGTGTCAATCGTAGTGCATGGGGCTTAAGTATGCTGGTCGCCATTTTAACTTCAGACTGAAAATTGAGTAATTTCATTTTGTTTAATTTTTGTAGCATAAAGTTAAACATTAAAAATGACACTGTATGTTAAATAATTCTAAATCTGATCTAAAAATTTCAGAAAAGATTGGATATCGGACATCTTAATCACATTAGCGGGTAACGTACCTTTAAAATGGCGAATCTGATAACCGGACAGAATGATGCTGGAAGAATGGAAATTTTTCGACAGCAGTTGTAAATACTTTTTCAGCATATCTCCTTTCGGATGAATCGTAAAATTACTCACAATATAATCCGGATGCTGGTGATGAAATACGGAAATCAGATCATGTAGCGGAATATTTAACCCGATGTATACTACATCATGGTTTCTTGATTTCAGCAAATAATAATTGAACAGCAGGGCCAGCTCATGAATTTCGTTTTCCGGTGTGAAGAGAAGGAATTTTTTAGCATTCGGTTTTAGCTCTTTCGGATGCGCATCAATATTTACAATCAACTTCTGTCTGATCAGATTGCTTATAAAATGCTCGTGGACGGGGCGAATGCTGCCTGTTACCCATAAATTTCCAATCTTCTCCAGAAAGGGAAAAATTATCTGTATGACCGTCTCTTCAAAACCCAGACGCATGATAGAATCCGTAAAAATTTTACTAAATGAAAATTCATTCAAATCTATCATCGCCAACACGAGTGCATTTATCTGACTCTCGTGATCGGATCTCATATTGGTTATCCTTTTCACTTCTCTTTCAATCATATCCTGCGAAAGAGCTGCTATTTTGGATATCTTATATCCGTTCTGATTCAACAAAGAGACGTTCAGTATGTAACGTAATTCAGCATCCGTATAAAAACGGATATTGGTATCTGTACGCTGAGGCTTCAACATACCATAACGCTGCTCCCACATCCGAAGCGTATGTGCCTTGATATTACTTAACTGTTCTAAGTCCTTTATGCTGTATCTGTGGAAAGCCGGTAACTTTTTTTGCATACAATTATTGTTAAATATACTGCTTATTTGTTTAAACAAAAAATACTATACACTAAACATAAGTAAATTTAAGTTGTTCAAATTATATTGCGTTAATTATTTTAGTACATTTAGATTTCAAATTTTAAACATTATACTATTCATTATGAAATCTCCTTACTTTACCGAAGAGCACGAATTATTCAGACAAAGCGTTCGACAATTTGTCGAAAAGGAAATCATACCTTATGGAAACCAATGGGAGAAAGAAGAGAAAATATCCCGCGATTTATTTCTTAAACTGGGAGAACAGGGTTTTTTAGGCATTAATCATGAAGAGGCCTATGGTGGCTCAAAAGCCGACATATTTTATACCTGCGCCTACCTGGAAGAATTGGCTAAAAGTAGCTATGCAGGTGTTTGCGCCGCTGTGAGCGTCCATCAGTATATGGCTATAAATCATATTGCAGAAGCGGGTAGTCATGAATTGAAAGAACGTTTTCTGCGTCCATCCATTGAAGGCAAGAAGGTAGGTGCCATAGCCATTACAGAACCATTCGGAGGCTCTGATGTGCAAGCGTTGAAAACCACCGCACGCAAGGAAGGAGACTATTATATCATCAATGGTTCAAAGACATTTATTACCAACGGACATTTCTGTGATTTTGTGGTGGTGGCTTGTAAAACAGACACTAATGCCGGCATAAACGGCATTAGTCTGATAGTCATAGAAAGAGGAACAGAAGGGTTTACATCCTCTCAGTTAAAGAAGATTGGATGGCATTCATCTGATACAGGTGAGTTGGCATTTGACAATGTAAAAGTACCTGTATCCAACCTGGTTGGAAAGGAAGGAATGGGATTCTTTTATATCATGGAGAGCTTTCAGATAGAACGCCTCGTTGCCGGAATACTGGGCATCGGTGGTGGTGAGGTATGCCTAGAAACCACTTTAAAATACATGAATGAACGCGAAGCATTTGGAAGATCTATAAAAAAATTCCAGGTTTTACGCCATGAAATGGTACAACTTTATACAGAACTGGAAGCCGGACGACAAATGACTTATAATGCCTGTCGTATGTTTCAGAACGGAGAAGTACCAGTTAAGGAAGCATCTATGGTAAAGTTGTACATGACGGAATTAGGCAATAAAATTGTAGACAAATGTCTTCAAATGTTCGGTGGTTACGGCTATATGGAAGACTTTCCGATTGCGCGTGCCTACCGCGATGCAAGAGTAGGCACTATTGTCGGAGGCACCACACAGATTATGCGGGAAATCTTATCTAAAATAATCATAGATGATGTCCGGTATAAAAAAGTGTACAGCAATCCAGATGAGGTGAAATCTGCTACTACCGTTGCTTCAAACAATGAGAAAACATGGGGCAATCCGCAGACTGCCAAAGAGATTATTTTATCTATTCCATTGCGTATAAAAAAAGACAAAGCATCCGGCTATTCTACTGTTTTCCAGTTTGACCTGTCGGGAGAAAACGGCGGACAATATACTTTAATTGTAACCAACGGAGATGCTAAAATTGAAGAAGGTTTGCAGGGAACTCCTGAATGTCTTGTCACTACGGAAGCTAAAGTATACGAAGATATTGAACTTGGCCGCCTGGATCCGACAATGGCATTCATGGGTGGACAAATACGTGTCAGCAATATCGGCGCTATGATGCAATTTGCTAAATATTTTCACCGTATTTAACTCATTAAAAACTTAAATAAAGAAAGGCTCAGCAATTGCTGAGCCTTTCTTTATTTATACTGTTTAATTATTGAATAATAATATTCTGAACAGCATATCCTTCTTCACCGATAATACTCAGGAAATAAGCCCCTTTCTCAATTCCATTCAGGTTAATTCTTTTTGAATTATTACCTATTCTCAATGCCATGTCTTCCTTTATTATTACCTGACCGGTAAGGTTGTAAACGGATAGACTGTAGTTCTTGTTTTTTGCAGAGTACAATCTGATTTCAAACTCCCCATTGTTAGGATTTGGAATAACCGTAAAGGATATATCCAGTTTATTTACGGTAACAGCTGTCAATGAAGCATTAAAGTTTGTTGACATCTCTGAAGGACAACTATTACTAATTACTTTCACTGTGTAGACTCCTCCGCTGGTAATCTTCAATGAAGGGGCAGTTGTGGTAGTCAGTAAAATTCCACCTCTATACCATTCATAAGTAGCACCCACAACAATTGTACTGCTGTACAATGTATCATTGCTTTGTGTTATAGATGGTGTAGCAGGTGTTGTATTTACCGATACTGTAGCTACCGCTGTTCCTGTACAGCCACTTGTGGTTCCTGTTACCGTATAGGTAGTTGTGCTGTTCAATGCCGGCGTGGTCGCAGGGTTACCGCTCAGTCCGCCTGTCCAGGTGTAGGTCGAAGCTCCATTCGCTGTCAGTGTCGCCGAATTACCGGAGCATATTGCCGGAGAGTTCACCGTAACGTTCGGTAGTGCAGTCACCGTCACCGTCGCTACTGCCGTCTTGCTACAGCCACTTGCAGTTCCCGTTACTGTATATGTCGTCGTGCCTGTTAAAGCCGGTGTTGTCGCAGGGTTGCCGCTCAATCCACCTGTCCAGGTATAGGTCGAAGCACCATTCGCTGTCAGCGTAGCCGTTTGTCCCGAACATATCGCCGGAGAGTTCACCGTCACGTTCGGTAATGGTGTTACCGTTACCGTCGCTATCGCCGTTCCACTACAAGCTCCTGATGTTCCTGTTACCGTATAAGTTGTCGTACCTGTTAAAGCCGGTGTCGTCGCAGGGTTACCGCTCAGTCCGCCTGTCCATGTATAGGTCGAAGCTCCATTCGCTGTCAGTGTCGCTGTAGACCCGGTACATATTGCCGGAGAGTTCACCGTCACGTTTAAGGATGGTGCGACCGTCACTGTCGCTACCGCTGTACCTGTACAGCCACTTGTGGTTCCTGTTACCGTATAGGTCGTCGTCGTACTCAATGCCGGTGTCGTAGCAGGGTTACCGCTCAGACCGCCTGTCCAGGTATAGGTCGTTGCTCCATTCGCTGTCAGTGTCGCTGTATTGCCTGTACAGATACCCGGAGAGTTCACCGTCACATTCGGTGTTGGTGTCACTGTTACCGTCGCTACTGCTGTCTTGCTGCAGCCGCTTGTAGTTCCTGTTACCGTATAGGTTGTTGTTCCTGTTAAAGCCGGTGTTGTCGCAGGGTTGCCGCTCAGGCCACCTGTCCAGGTGTAGGTCGAAGCGCCATTCGCTGTCAGCGTAGCCGTTTGTCCCGAACATATCGCCGGAGAGTTCACCGTCACGTTTGGCAATGGTGTTACTGTTACCGTCGCTATCGCTGTTCCCGTACAACCACTTGATGTTCCTGTTACTGTATAAGTGGTCGTGCCTGTTAAAGCAGGAGTCGTAGCAGGGTTACCGCTCAGACCACCCGTCCAGGTGTACGTGGTAGCACCATTCGCTGTCAGTGTCGCTGTTTGTCCCGAACATATCGCCGGAGAGTTCACCGTCACGTTTAAGGATGGTGTTACAGTAACCGTGGCTACTGCTGTCTTGCTGCAGCCGCTTGTGGTTCCTGTTACCGTATAAGTCGTCGTCGTGGTCAATGCAGGTGTCGTCGCAGGGTTACCGCTCAGTCCGCCTGTCCACGTATAGGTGGTAGCACCATTCGCTGTCAGTGTCGCTGTTTGACCGGAGCATATTGCCGGAGAGTTTACCGTCACGTTTGGTAATGCAGTCACTGTTACCGTGGCTACTGCTGTCTTGCTGCAACCGCTTGCCGTTCCTGTTACTGTATAAGTCGTCGTTCCTGTTAAAGCTGGCGTTGTCGCAGGGTTGCCGCTCAGTCCGCCTGTCCAGGTGTAAGTCGTAGCTCCATTCGCTGTCAGCGTTGCTGTTTGACCAGAGCATATTGCCGGAGAGTTCACCGTCACGTTTGGCAATGGTGTTACCGTTACTGTGGATACGGCTGTATTGCTACAACCATCTGCTGTTCCTGTTACCGTATAAGTTGTCGTTCCTGTTAAAGCAGGAGTCGTCGCAGGGTTGCCACTCAGTCCACCTGTCCAGGTGTAGGTCGTTGCGCCACCTGCCGTTAACGTAGCAGTACTTCCGGAGCATATCGTCGGGGAGTTCACCGTCACTGTCGGTTTTGATTTGACGCGGATGGATTTGGTGGCCGGAGTACTCGCCGTGCCGCCTTTATAGGCCACCAGGCTGATGATATACGTGCCTGCCGTATTGAAAACAGGAGAAACCGTGGTCGTGGAGGATGATGTAGACGGAGTGCCGCCGTTTATCGTCCAGCGAACTGAATCGGGTGAGCCACTCGATGCTGTTGAAGTATTGGTAAACGTTAAACTGCCGCCTATACATACCGTCGTATCACTCGCAGTAAAAGATGCGGTAACAGGTGCAGTCGTTGAACTATTAACATTTATATTATCTAAATAAATGGAGTGACCATATCCACCATAATTTCTGAAAATAATCTGAACATTAGGTTTATTTAAGTAATTGGCAGGTATTACTACTGAATCTGTTCTCCATTGGTTAGCTGCAGGATAAAACTCTTCTCCCTGACCCGGCATAACTGTTGCTAATGCACTGTCACCTTTTCGATAGATGCTTTGTGTAGTAGACTGGCAATTATCCGTAATCAGTACCTCCAGTGTATCCCATATCCATTTTGGATTTGGCTGTTGCAGACCGATACCTGTACCTGATGCGTTATAATAAGGTGCATGAGAAAGGTCAAATTTCAACTTAGCATCTGACACACCGCTTAAATTAATCTTATAGGTCATAATATCATCTTTCTTCTGACCTGCATCCAATGTAGTATTATCAAATTTCATTGTTCGGTTACCAACACCATATGCGCTATATCCATTAACAGCTTCCCAATTAATTAATTGATTGCCGTTTCTGTTGACAGTCTCCCAACCAACCGGCGGGAAGAAAGCACCTTCAAAATCTTCCACTAACGGGAATGCTCCGGTAGAAGAAATAGAAACACTGATGTTTTTTGTTAATGTATTGGTACCCCTGGAGTTTGTTACAGTTAAAGTAACCGATTTCAATCCGCCGGAGGTATATGTTACCTCAGGATATCTTGCATTGGAAGTAGAAGGCGTACCACCCGGGAAAGACCATGACCATGTAGTACCTGTGGCATCATACCAAAACAACGATTTGTTTATAAATTTAATTGTTTTGGATGTACATAAAACCTGTGTCTTAACAGAGTCAGAAAAATCCGCAATAGGCGGAGGTGCTGTTGTATTACACGCTGTAGATGTTTTTAATGGGATACGGAACTGACCTGTATTCATAGCCGTCCACATTCTGTCTTTCTGGCCCAAGGTAAACATGTTATAGACATTGTCATTCACGTAATCCATGTAGTTCATGAACATATCGCCGTTCGCACCATTACCACAGGTATTAGGCCTGTTAGGATATGTAGGCGTACCATAATTTTCTATAGACTGAGGCGGTGTATCATCGTTGTAGTCACTACCGGTACAAGTACGCGGATCTGTGTATAATAGTGTGTTGCCTAATGAGTCGCGACCATCATCTCCCCAGATATGTCTCAAGCCTAACCAGTGACCTAATTCGTGGCAAACCGTACCACCGTTGTTGTAAGGTGCCACGGTTACCCCACCTGTACCAAAAGCCTGACGAACACAAACAACCCCATCATTGTAATCATAGCCTGTACCGCCACCTAATCCGTCTAATGTAGTTGTTGTAGGGAAAGTTGCATAAGCCAAAACTCCGCCTGACATTCCCGGCACCACCCATAAGTTACAATAATATTTAGGGTTCCAAATGGTAGCGGGTTTTAATGTATCTTCAATATAAGATCTTCTCCAGGTGGTGGAACTACCAGGGTTAGGTAAACCAATCACTCTGGTATTGATTCGTTCTATGCCGGGTTCTGCCAATGCGTTACCAGCCTGGTCAAAGGTTGCCTGACACCATTTAATTTTTGTATTTGCTTTTAAAGGTAAAAACGCGGCAGGAATACTACCTATATATGCACTGTTACCTGCAAAGTTGGCGTTCAAAACCGGAAACTGGCCATCTACCTGTGCTTTCGAGATGTTATAAGTCGTTCCGGGTGCCGGATTAGTAGCAGAATAGAAGCAAACATGCACAATAACCGGAATGGTAACAGAGTCTTCCGCCATATTTCTGGAAGTCATTCTGTCCAGCATATATGTTGCTAAATTGCGCTGGAAATCATTTTCCCAATTCATTCCGGGAGCAACGGTTCCGCATCTTTCGTCAAGGTTTTTAATTTTAGTGTTTGCTAGTGTCAGATTTGTAACACTGCTTAACAACACCGTTGTTAATACAATCAGTAAATTATTTTTCATAAAAAATTGTTTTTCAAGCCAAATATACTTTTTTAGCTTAAAAAATCTTAACAAAAAGTCGTAATTAACATTATTTTCATCTGGATTTGAGATGAATGGCAAAGAATGATTAATAAAAACAGCTAAATTCCCCTGATGAATCACTTACAATTCGAAACATCGCCGTATTTATTGCAGCATAAGAACAATCCGGTGGATTGGCATCCCTGGAATAAAACTGCTTTGGAAAAAGCAAAAAAAGAGCAAAAGCTTATGGTCATTTCTATAGGTTATGCTGCCTGCCACTGGTGTCATGTAATGGAACATGAAAGTTTTGAAGATGCCGAAGTGGCGGAAGTCATGAACGCCTCGTTCCTGTCAATAAAGGTAGACAGAGAAGAAAGGCCGGATATAGACCAGATTTATATGAATGCGGCAATGATTACGAGCGGACAGGGCGGGTGGCCGTTGAATGTAATTGCTCTTCCGGACGGCAAACCTGTTTTTGCCGGGACTTATTTTCCAAAAGCAAACTGGATAAAGGTACTCACCTATTTCATTGAATTATATCAAACCGAACCACAGAAACTAATCAGCCAGGCAGAACGGATTACACAAGGGCTACATGAAATCGAGCATATCCCGCTGAACAAAACCGAAAGAACAATTGACAAAAATCTGCTGCATACCAATTGGGAAAACTGGAAAGAAAAAATTGATTTTGACTGGGGTGGAAAAAAAGGCGCTCCCAAATTTATGATGCCGAATAATTATGAATTTCTGCTCCGATATGCACATCAAACCCAGCATGATGATGTTAAAAATGCCATCAAAATCACCTTAAAGAAATGGGCATTTGGCGGACTCTATGACGTTTTAGGCGGAGGGTTTGCCCGCTACAGCGTGGACAGCTTCTGGAAAGTGCCCCATTTTGAAAAAATGCTGTATGATAACGGACAGCTGCTTAGTGTTTATGCGCAGGCTTATCAGCTCACAAAACGGCCATTGTACAAACGAGTTGTAGAAAAAACCGCCACATGGATAGAGCAGGAAATGACAGATAGCAGCGGAGGCATCTATTCCTCTTTAGATGCAGACAGTGAAGGTGTGGAAGGAAAATTCTACTGCTGGAAGACGGAAGAGCTGAAAACGATATTGGACAATGATTTTGATTTCTTTTGTGAAGTGTATAACATAGAAAACAACGGTAATTTTGAACATGGCATGAATGTATTATTCCGTACTAAAGACCATGAGTACTTTATGGAAAAATACAATATATCCAATGAAACATTTCAGCATAAACTGGAAAGCATTCACCAGCTATTGTTTGAAAAACGAAAGGCAAAGATACGCCCAAATACCGATGACAAGATACTGACAGAATGGAACGCTATTGCAATAAGAGGCCTTACGGATGCCTATAAGGCATTTAGTGAAGAAATATACCTGAAACAAGCCGTACGCATTGCAACCTTTATTTTAACGCACTGCAAAAAAGAGGATTACAGACTCGATAGAAATTATAAGAACGGGAAATCGTCGATTAACGGATTTTTGCAGGATTATGCCTTTTTCATTGACGCATTGATAGTATTACACCAAGTAACACTGGAAGCAAACTACCTGACAGAGGCCCTGCACTTTACGGAATATGTATTGAATCATTTCTACAACCATGAAAATGGCATGTTTTATCTCACTTCTGATCTGGATGCCCCCTTAATCACCAGAAGCAGCGACAGCAGTGACAATGTCATACCGGCCGGCAACTCGGCAATGGCAAAAAACCTGTTGCTACTGGCAAAGTATTTTGATAAACCGGAATATGAGCAAATGAGCCTGACCATGCTGAATAATGTATTGTATGATACTTTGAAAAATCCAATTTATTATTCCAACTGGGCCATTGTACTGGATATGCATTTAAATCTAAACAAAGAGTTGGTCATTATAGGCAAAGATGCCATCGAAACAGCCAAAGAAATAAACAGCAACTATTTGCCGGATGTACTCATCACGGGGAGCACGCTTGCAAGTGATTTACCCTTGCTCAGGGATAGATTCCACGAAAACAAAACGCTGTTTTATCTCTGTGAAAATAAAAGCTGCGGGTTGCCTTCGGATAATGTTGAAGAAATAGTACATTTACTGATGAAATTGTAGGATTCAACTGAATTTATACCGCATGAAAATTCTCATTACCGGCATTACCGGTTTAATCGGCCACCACATGATGGAAGTGTTACTGCAAAACGGATTTACAGATATTCGCGGCCAGTATTTTTCCCTGCGTAATACAGAAGCCTATACTCGGAAAGGAATAGAAATGGTGCAAGCCGACATCTGCCAAGAAGATGCATTAAAAGATATAACAAAAGGCTGTGACGTCGTTGTTCACACTGCCGCCAGAGTGATTGATCATGGCAGTAAAAAAGATTTTTACAACGCCCATTACCATGCTACTGATTTTCTATTGAAGGATGCTTTTCATAACAAAGTAAAACACTTTATTTATGTAAGTTCTGTGGGAGTCGCATCCGGCATCAACCGAAATAAAATCATTCCAGACGAAACCATTCCCCTTGTCAGAACAGGTGTGCACTATGACGATGCAAAAATAGACACGGAGCGGTTAGTGAAAGATTTTTGTAAAATTCACAATCTGTTTTATACCATAGTACGACCTTCAGCTGTAATTGGAAAAGGAAGTGTGTGGGTGCATGAACCGCTAAAACGTATAGATACCCCTGTTGGATTAAAGCTGATTGATGACGGAAAACATCCTGCTTGCCTGATAGATGCTGAAAATCTGGCGAACGGACTATTTTTGTGCATTACAAAAGAAGTGGCGCATAATCAAACTTACTTCTTTACGGACGACTGGGACATTTCGTGGAAACAATACCTGACTGATTTAGCGGCAATGAAGAACAAGAAAGTGGGCAGCTCTATTCCATTCAGAATCGCCTATACGGCAGCAAGTATTGCAGAAACGGTATTTCCGCTTTTAGGTAAACAACCGCCATTGGCAAAAAAATCGGTAAAAGCTACGGGCACCAACAGAACCGTTTCAACACAAAAAGCCAGAAATGAACTGGGTTGGACGTCGAAAGTAAGCTATGAAGAGTCGATGAGAAGAATCAAGGAAAGTCTGAGCTAAACCGACAATATTCAGCGGTCCAATTGCTGAATCTTTTTTATCATTTTTTCACTGTTCCAGTCCTTACCTTCCACTTCAACCAATATCACTTTTCCGTTTTTATCTATCAAATAGGTTGTGGGAAAACGTCTTATACCCATGTTTTTGAGTTTTTGCGCACTTCTCAAGAAGATAAAATTCACATCCAGGTACATCTTCAATGGATGGACGGTTTCAAATCCTTCATCCGATATCATTATTATTTTAAGTCGGCCGTCCAATCGTTGCTGCAAAAGCTTTAAATCCTGCATCTCCTGCCTGCAGTCACCACACCATGTTTGAAAAAAGGAAACAATCCGGATGTAATGCTGAAAGGTATCCGGTGAAACTACCCGATTTTGTTCATCGTATAAGACTGTTTTATCGAGCGGAATATGTTTGCGATGAAAAACTACAAAATACAATACATTCGAAAATGCCAGCACTAAAAAGACAGGGATAATTTTTCGTTTCATTTCTTTATTCAACAATCAGATCCATCAAATGTTGTGCATTTTTACGATTATCAAAATTATCTGATATTATCTTTCTTCTATGCTCTATATCCGCTTCCGTAAAGCTTCTTTGCATATAATCATCGATTACAGACGGTGAAAAATTATCAGAAATATTTATCGTACAACCTGCCAATTCATTTCCCTGAAGTGAACAGTCATTCACAAAAATAAATCTTCCGAGATACAGTGAATTGATCAGCTTCAGTTTCACACCGGAAGGATTAGATGCCAAAGCAAGACAAATATGCGCATACTGTACCAGCTGTTTTAATTCAACATCCGATGGATTGGAAACGATGCGAATATGGGGTTTGTCCTTTACAAAATCGAGCAGTAACTTATCCGGCTGTTTACCCGCCAGTACAATCGGATACTTACAATCTTTCAATTCATGATTTAAGACATCCATTACCAGCATGTAATTATCAAGAACAGACAAATTACCATGATACAAAAGATAATCGCCTTTTCCCGTCAAACATTCCATCTTTTCATTTTGATGAAACACATTCTCAAACGACACCGCCTTCTCGGGAAACTTATCTTTATAATATTCCGCATCCGATACAGACAAGCAGGATAACACGTCCGCAAAAGCCAGATTTTTGTCGTATTTCCGAAGTTTCTTATACTCCGAAAAATAGAAAACCCGTTCTTTCAACGTAATAGCCGAATGAAACAACACGTTATAATACATCCATTCAATATTATGCAGACGTACGATTTTTTTTCTGTTTTGCAATGCGGGGTGGTTTATGAATCCTGTTGTATGGGTGGCATCAAACAAGATTGGGAAATCATTCAACAGCAAGTTATGAAGCAAATCAACCGGCATCCTTGATTTAACGATAAAAGGGGTGGCAGAAAACACGTCCTTTATACTTCTTTTGCGCTCATAATAACAGACATTCGTGCAATATTTCTCCAATTCCTGCTGTTGTTTCCTGTCTCCATAAATAAAACAATGCAGGTGGATTTTTACGCCTAACTGATATAATGATTTGAGTTTATAAAACTCCTCGATGGCACCGCCATAATCCGCCGGCAGCGGAACATCAAAACAAACGATATTTATGGAACAGGTGTCAGGCATTACGTGTCAGATTTCTATAGATTTCAATCAACTTAGGCTGTTCATTTTCCCAATTCAATTCTGCTGCCGCTTTCACACAATTCTGTTGAAGCCGCGCATACAGTTCCTTATCATCCAATAGTTTCCGGATGGCCGCTTCAATCTTTTCTACGGAAAGTTCATCCACAATTAGCCCAATCTCATATTGCCTGTTCAGTTCAATATATTCCGGAAACCCGATTAAAATCTGAGGTATACCGGCATGAATATAATCAAAGGTTTTATTGCCTAACGAGTAATAGTAGCTCAGTCCGCGATTTTCCAACAAATTCACGCCAATATAAGCCTGCTTAGTTATTTCTGCCAATTTATCAGGTGTCTGCTTACCAAGCAATTTTACTTTATGCTGCAGTTTCAACTTTTGAATACTGGATGAAACATGTTGCATTTCATCTCCGTCGCCTGCAATATAAAATGGGATATCATCCACCTTCAGCATCACGAGTAGCATTTCATTCAATCCCCTTCCTATATTAACCGCACCCTGATACAACAAATAAGTTGGCTGAGCAGCAGCACGTCCGGATACAAAAGCCTTATTTTTAAATGGCAAATTCCGGATAACCCTGCAATCGCTATGGTATTTTTTATTAAATATCTGAGCGATGGACGGCGTAACGGTATAGAGCGCATCCACATTCGGCACACATACTTTCTCAAGCAGGTACCAGACGGATTGTTTAAACGATTTTCCTATCAACTCGGGGCTTTCCGGAAAGTATTCATGCGCATCATACACGACCTTTTTTCGTTTCAGTTTGGATGCCAATACACCTGCGGGCAACGTATCCAAATCACAGCTGCAGACAACATCAAACCGGTTCAGCAGCAAAAAAAAGAACAGCCGGATATTGAACTCGGCATAGAATAAAAATCCTTTATTAAAAAAACATTTCAACCGTGTTTGTAAAAACGGGAAATGTCCTACAGGTTTGGAATCTTTTTGAATGCGACCAACCAACTCCACAAAAAAACCATTTTGCTGCAACGCAGTGCAAATCCGATGCATGCGTCTGTCGAAGACCAAGTCATTGGTTACAGTGAAAATAATTTTCTCAGACACGTTTCAATTCATTTTGATCGTTCATAACAATAACCTTTTCGTCGAGCAGAAAACGAATCACCTCTTTATACAAGGCCTTTGCAAAATGAGCGTTTGCCGGTAACAGCTCTTCCACTTTTTTCCATTCATTATCCGTCCTTTCCAATATTGCCTTTTTTGCCTTATTGAAATTAGCATTCTGCTCTAATTTCCGTTTATTGTCGAGACAAATATCGCATTTTCCGCATGGTACTACCTCTTTTTCACCAAAATAGGTACAAATAACCATCTGCCGGCAAGTTGATGACTGCTCCGTATAGTTCAACATTGCATTCAACTGCACTTCATTTACTTTCTTACGTTGCCGGATATACTGTGTATTCAGGTATAAATTACTTTCGTGCATCCGTTCTGTCAGCATTGTTATGGTAGGATGGTCGCTGGAAGGTATATAGGTTATTATCTTGTTTTTATGTAAAAACGCGAGTTGTTTCACCACTTCTTTTTCTTCCAGCTTCACCAGTTTGGCCAGTTCCCTTTCACTGATTTTCGCATAATGGTCAAAAATACCGCCGTAGGTTCGGAGCATGGACTTCACTACAGGAGCATAAGCCGCATTGGCCACTTCAAATCGATACAGGGTCAGTTTATCTACTCTGAAGATTGCCCTGGAGGGCATTAATACCCCTTCGCTTAATTGCAGGTAGTTTTCCTGTTCTAACATTTTAAGACAATTATAGACCAGTGACGATTCCAGCTTAAATGAACGACAAAAGTGCGTTATATCAAACGGATAAGTCATCATATTTCCGCTTTCAACGGCTATTTCCAGGTAATTACACAGAGAGTTATACACTTTCTTAATCATTTCAGCCGGAGGGAATTTCTGCTGCAATTTCTCACTCAAATTATCCAGGTCGCTTTGTGTATAAAACAAGACGGCATACGATAATTTGCCATCACGCCCGGCCCTGCCCGCCTCCTGATAATAAGCTTCAAGATTTTCAGGCACATCCAAATGTATGACAAACCGAACGTCCGGCTTATCAATACCCATCCCGAATGCATTTGTACACACTATAACCGGCTTTTTATTGTGCAGCCAGTTATCCTGTTTCAAACTTCGTTCCTTTGTGTTTAATCCAGCATGGTAAAAATCTGCTTTAATATTGTTTTTCTGAAGGTATTCCGCCACTTCCTTTGTCTTATTCCGGTTGCGGACATAAATGATACCACTACCGTTTAATTTTTGAATAATTTCCAGCAGTTTGGGGTATTTCGCCTCTTCTTTTCTTACGACAAAGCTCAGGTTATCCCGGATAAACGATTTTTTAAAGACCTGATATCCTTTCCTGAATTTCAATTGATGGATAATATCTTCCTGCACTACGGGTGTCGCTGATGCCGTTAGAGCCAACACCGGCACCTTGGGATGAAACTGCCTGATGGCGGCTATTTCAAGATAAGGCGGGCGAAAATCATATCCCCATTGCGAAACACAATGGGCCTCATCCACCGCAATAAGACTGACGTTCATTTGTTTAAAACGCTCTAAGAAAATATCCATTTTTAATCGCTCCGGAGAAACAAACAGAAATTTATAATATCCAAACTGGCAGTTATCCAGTATCATATCGATTTCATGATAGGTCAATCCGCTGAATACTGCCGCCGCTTTGATATCTCTTTTTTTGAGCTGAAAGACCTGATCTTTCATTAATGCTATCAACGGCGACACCACTAAGCAAATTCCCTCCCGCATCAATGCCGGCACCTGAAAGCAAAGTGATTTTCCACCACCGGTCGGCAGCAACGCCATCGTATCCTTTCCATCCAGTACAGACCGGATAACCTCGAGCTGAGGAGTCCGGAATTCATCGTATCCGAAGTACTTTTTTAATATGTCGTGCGGTGCTGTCACTTTCGGTCAAAAATACAATATGAAAAAGGAAAATTGATATTCAGGATGATATTTATCATACAGCCATTGAAAAGGAATTTGTATTTTGGAATACAATTCAACAGCATGAAGTTAGAAGAAAGCGAACTGATACTCAATCCGGATGGCAGTATCTACCATTTAAACCTTTTGCCGGAAGACATTGCAGATACCATCTTTCTGGTGGGAGACCCTGACCGTGTGGAAGAAGTATCGAGGTATTTTGATAAAATTGAAATTAAGAAGCAGAAACGGGAGTTTGTGACACATACCGGTTATTTGGGCAATAAACGTCTTACTTGTCTTTCAACGGGTATCGGCACCGACAATATAGATATTGTGCTGACAGAACTGGATGCTCTGGTCAATATGGATTTAAGTACCCGCACGACAAAAGGCAATTTATCTGCATTAAACTTAATTCGGATAGGCACCTGCGGTTCGTTGCAGCATGACATTCCGGTTGATAGCTTTTTAGCAAGCGAATATGGTGTAGGATTGGATGGATTATTGGGATTTTACAATTTTGAAGTATCCCAAGAAGACAAACAGTTTTTAGAGCCCATCATTCCTATCGTCAGAAATCTGGGCGTGCACCCTGTGATTGTTAAAGGCTCTGAGTCCCTGCTCAACTCTGTAGCCAAAGACATGCGAAAGGGGGTCACACTTACCAATTGCGGTTTTTACGGGCCACAGGGCAGAACCGTTCGCATTACTCCCAAAGACAAAAAATACATCGATGAATTATCCGCCATTGTTTTACCGGGCGGCAGAAAACTGACCAATATGGAAATGGAAACATCGGCCATATATGGTATGAGTAAATTAATGGGTCATCATGCTTTGTCGTGCAATGCTATTTTGGCCAACCGTGTGGACGGCACCTTCAGCAGCGACCCGCATAAAGCGACGGACAAACTGATTCGCTTCGTATTGGAAAAAGTAGTAAACGGTTAACATTACCATACATCAATAGCAATAAAAAAACTGCTGGCGGGGATTCAACTTTTTCAGGAATAATTCCAGCGCTTGTTTCTTAGGCCCGTCCAATGAGAATTGAACGTTTTCATTCCAGTATTCTTTTACGTCAAAAAAGGGAGAATTATAGCTTGCATAATCTTCCACAATCTGATTTCTGGTACTAAGGCCAATTTGCAAGGCTGCATTAAATTCATCCAGAAAATCATTATCGATTTGCTTATTACTCACCCAGGCAGCAAACACAAATGGCAGTCCCGTATATTGCTTCCATACGTCCGACAAATCGTAGATATAAGGATATTTGCCCAAACCGGCGATTGCCCTGTCGCCTATTATTACAGCCGCTATATTATTTTTTACTGACTGTTCGTATCCTTCAAAAGCCGGCAAAAACGTAACATGCTGTTTCCAGAATTCCTTGAACAACAACTGCACCAATAACACCGATGTACGAGACTGATAATCCAGATAAACGGTGTTTATTTCTTCGAGAGGAACATTTGAAAACAAGCAAACGGTTTTCACATTACCAGCAGCTCCTATACAAAACGGTGATACAATCTGCGGATGCTGCAGCAGTGGAATAACCGCCACCGGTACCAACCCGATATCCGCTTCGTTGTTCATCAACTTCTGAGCACAAATAGCCGGTGTATCCAAACTGAGCTGAATTTTATCTTTTACAGAAGACAACTCCAACCCGTGCAAGAAGGGTTTGGTATTTAGATAGGATACAGCAGATATTTTAATCACAGTTAAGTTTTAGTTTTAGAACTGTCCGTTCTTGTTATTAACTACCAAAATCGTTTAAATGTTCCAGGTCGTTCTCTTTTATTAATTCGAAATTTACTCCGTCGTATTGCAGATGATACAGACAGGTATTGTCATGTGTGAATTCATCCATTTGCGATACCGGTTTACTCAACAACAAACACACCAATACCCGTAAGGTTCTGCCGTGTGTACAGACCAATATTGTTTTATGTGATGACTGTTTTATTTCATCAACAAATGGCTGTAATCGGTCAGCAAGGTCCTGAGCGCTTTCTCCTCCGTCAATTTTTATGGTAAGGTTGCCATTTTTCCATTCGTTGATGATATCATAATAGGTTTTTTGTAATCCCGGATGATGTTCAACTCCTTCAAATACCCCCCAGTCTATTTCATCAATATTTTCACGTATTTCATGCGGGATGTTTTTATTCAGAAAATGCGCCACCGTCTGATGAGTTCGCTTCAGTTTAGAAGTGTAGATAACATCGAAATCAACCGGATGGTATTTATTAAAAAACGCCTTTGCCTGCTGCAAACCGGTATCATTCAAGTCAGAATTAACCCCTCGCCCCTGCACCACCTGTCTGACATTGAAATCCGTTTGTCCGTGGCGGATGATGTAAATTTGTTTAGTAATAAGGCTTGAATCCGATGGCATAATTCAGTCAATTGTTGTTTCAGTTGCCGAAATTATAATTATTATCTTGAATAATGAAGACTCAAAACCACCGGAATATGCTTAGTTGTCCGTTATTAAACGCTTTAAATGTTATAATTATGATAATAACACGTAAAAACATCACTTAACCGGTTATTTAACCGTACCTTTGTGCCAATTAAATAATTAAAATGAATAAAGGAATTGTAAAGTTCTTTAATGATTCAAAAGGATTTGGATTTATTAAAGACGCAGAATCAAACAAAGAGTACTTCGTACACGTTAACGGACTGATAGATTCTATCAGAGAAAATGACGAAGTAGTGTTTGAACTGCAAGAAGGAAGAAAAGGTTTAAATGCAGTTAATGTTAAAATAGCATAATATCGCTTACCTATTACTTTTAAAGCCCCGCAATGCGGGGCTTTTTTTTATGCATCATTGCGAGATGAAGCAATCTGTTGAAATTGAAATTGTAGACTTTAGTACAAACCCTTGTCACTTTTTGAGCCAAAAAGTAACCAAAAAGCTTTTTTGAAATACAAGGCAATTTGCTTCTCCTTTCACTCGAAGCAAGCGCTGATAAAATGAACGCAAATGCTGACTGCCACGCTTCGTTCATTTTACCTCTATTGCTGTGTATTTCAAAAATCTAAACCTTCTTCGTTTAGCGGTTTTTATAACAGTAAGAAAACTTAGATAAAAGAATCCTGATTTTTCATCACCTAATTATACAGCCTCGCTTTTTCTTTTTCATCCTCTTCAAAAACGTAATCCGTATAATCCTGAAGGACATTATACACCGTATCGCGTTCAATCGGTTTTCTGCCTACGGCTTTAATCAGGTTGACTAATTCGCGGGTACTCATTGCAGGATGTTGCTCTTCACTGCCGGCCATGGAGTAGATTTTGGTGGTATCGTCAATCGTGCCATCCACGTCATCAACCCCGAAATTCAAACTTAGTTGCGTGGTATTTCTGCCTATCATCGCCCAGTACGATTTGATGTGTTCAAAATTATCCAGATAAATCCTCGAAATGGCATAATTGCGTAAATCCTCCGTAATGGTGGCTTCCGGCAAATGTTTCATTTCATTATGCTGATTGCGAAACTTCAGTGGAATAAATGCATTAAAACCGCCTGTCTTATCCTGCAACTGACGCAGCCTTTCCATGTGATCTACACGATGTTCAAATGTTTCGATATGACCATACAACATCGTTGCATTGCTCGGCAAACCTATCTTATGGGCGATTTCGTGAATCTCCAGCCATTCTTCCGCGCTGCATTTTCCGCCGGCAATCTCATCGCGGATATCGCTGTGAAAAATCTCGGCTCCTCCTCCCGGCATGGAATCCAATCCCGCTGCCTGCATGGCACGCATACCGTCTTTATAACTCATCTTCGCTTTCTTTAGGATATAATGGTATTCTACCGGCGTGAGCGCTTTGATATGCAAATCCGGGCGATGCGCTTTGATGGCTTTAAACAAATCAATATAAAAATTAAAATCCTGCTTCGGAATTACCCCTCCGGTGATATGTACTTCCGTCACCGGCTGACCATCATATTTCTTGATGATGTTTAAAATATCATCGATGGAATATTCCCAACCCTGCTCGCGGTGTTTGATTAAACGGGAATAAGAGCAAAACTTACACGTATAGACGCAAATATTCGTCGGCTCCACATGAAAATTGCGGTTGAAATACGTATTGTCTCCGTGTTTTTTACTACGAATATAATTGGCCAGTGTACCTACAAAACCCAACTCGCCTTTTTCATATAACAGCACACCTTCTTCAAACGTAATGCGTTCGTTATTCAATACCTTTTCGCCTATTTTTTTGAGTGAATCATCAATCCGCAGTTGACTGACCAATAACTCTATCGCCTCTTTTTCTGTTGTCATAAGTTCATAACAATTAATGCTGTTATCTTGTTGTAAAAATACATAATTGACTGTTAACAGTGAATTAAGTTGTAAGTTAAATGAACTAACTTTGAGATGTGTATTATTCTGTTGAAAAATTACACAGATAATCATAATCTGAAAACAGGCTTCCATTCATGAAAAATGAAAAATTCATACTTTATCTGCTCACTTTTATCTGGTTCTGTGCCATTGTAGATTTTCTGCTGATGCTGCCACTTGGAACGGAACTGATGCACCTATACCACATACAGCCCAGAGAATACAGCATGCTGATATTCGCCTTCTCGCTGAGTGGCGGTATCTCAGCCTTTATGGCGGCATTTTATATTGACAGCTACGACCGAAAAACCGTTTTGCTGACCGCATTCTTCTTTTTCGCTATCGGCAGTATTTTATGCTCTTTTGCGCACACTTATCATCTGATGCTCTTTGCGCGGTTCTTTACCGGATTGTTTGGAGGATTGCTGGGCGGAGTCTCTACCGCTTATATCAGCGACATGGTGCCCTACGAACGACGCGGCAAAGCAATGGGCATATTGAATCTGGGATTTGGACTGGCGTCCATTGTCGGCATACCATTTGCCATTTTCATTTGCGAGCACCTGGATGTTTTCTGGCCCTTCCGTATGATCGGCATACTGTCTTTACTGACATTAATTCCGGCTATTTACTATTTACCAAAAATGCGCGACCATATTCCGCCGGACAATAACAGTATTCAGGATGTGGCGCTGGCAATTTTTTCACTGGCGGCCTATCCGTTTGTCTTTTATTTTTCACGGACTGCCCGACATAAGCTGAAAGTAAATATTTCCAAAATAACGGAAGTGCTGCGGGTATTGAAAGATAAAAACCTGCAAAATGCCTTGATGTTTGGCTTCTTTCTGGTGCTCGGCCATTTTATGTTCATTTCGTTCATCAATCCCTACCTGGTAGGCAATCTTGGCTTCAAGCTGGAAGATACCAAGTGGATGTATATCGTTGGTGGAATTTCCGTCACACTGACATCACCGACCATCGGGAAGTTTATTGATACTTTGGGCAAATTAAAATCATTCCGAATCCTGATTTTATTATCCTTCATTCCCATTCTGGTGATTTCGCATATCCATGAGGCATCCATCATGATGGCTTTGCTGATTTGCGCGTTCATGTTCATCTTTAACAGCGGCCGTATGATTGCCGCACAGACACTGATTACCGGCGCGCCGACAGAGGAACAACGCGGCAAATTTCTGGTCATACGCTCTTCCCTGATTGAAATGAGCGAAGGTTTGTCAGCCTTAATCGGCGGGTTGATTCTGACTAAAGATGAAGTAACCGGACATTTGAACAACTACCACTATATTGCCTATATAGCTGTCCTCATCGGTATTTTTTGTATATACCTGGCAAGCAGGATAGAGGTAAATGCTGAATAATACACCTGAACTATTACAAAATTTGAAACTTTGGAAAAGTTCAACTACAATATCATCGGCTATATCGCTGTTGCCTTCGGTTAGCTCTGCGTTGATCTCGTTCAAAAGACAGAGGTGAAGCCGGAACAGCAGATGACAAATATCATATCCTTCTGCAATCTGTTACCCAAAAGATTCTGTAACTTTACTTATCTCATTTCATCACATTAATGAAACAGGTTTTTATTATGTCAGTTCGTCCATCTTTTTATCCGATACTATTTATTCTTATTTTTTTCAGCAGCTGCGGTAAAAAGACCACCACCACCCAACCCGTCAGAAAAGATATTACAGAAACAGTTTTTGCCTCCGGAACGTTAGAACCGGACCACTCCTACAACCTGACTGCACAAACAGAAGGGTATCTTATACAGCTGGATGCCGAAGAAGGCTCCTTTGTAACTGCAGGTAAAACAGTGGCGGTGATCGATAACCCTCAAAATGCCATCAATACAGAAGGAGCTAAAGCATTACTTTCTGTAGCAACTTCGAATGCATCGCTGAATGCTCCTGCTTTCAAACAAATTGAAGCCAATATTAAGGCTGCCGAAGAAAAACTCAGGTTGGAGGAAGTCCAGTATGAACGCTATAAAAATTTATACGAATCCGGCGCTGCCACCAAAATGGAATTCGAACAAAGAGAACTGGCTTATACCGGCTCCAAAGCCAGCCTTGAAGCATTACATCAATCATATAAAGTGCTTCAGAAGCAAACCGAACAGCAATTAATCGCCCAAAAGACTCAAACGAGGGTGAACGCCGTACTGAGCAGCAACAATCAACTGAAAGTAGTGGTCAGCGGGAAAGTGTACAAAAAATTTAAGGAGAGAGGTGATTATGTGAAAAAGGGTGATATCATCGCCACCATCGGAAACCCCGCTAATATCTATGCCAAATTGAGCATCGACGAATCCAATATTTCTAAAGTGCAGGTCGGACAGGAAGTGGCCATACAACTCAATACGAACAAAGAGAAAATATACAAAGCGGTCATTTATGAAATACTTCCATCTTTTGATGAAGCCAACCAGTCGTTTTATGCTAAGGCCCATTTCACGGATTCTTTAGACTTCAGGATTTCCAAAACACAGTTACAGGCTAATATTATTATCGGGACCAAAAAAAATGTGCTGCTGATTCCCAGAAATTATCTCGGCTACGGCAATAAGGTAATGGTAAAGGATGCTAAAGAACCTTCTGTTGTAGAAACCGGATTTGTTTCCAATGAGTGGGTGGAAATCACCAAAGGACTGGATGAAAAAGCCACCATCATTTCCGACCGATTAAAATAGTCCCATGCGACACAGCGTCAACACAGAGATAGCGATTACCCATATCATCACGCGCAAGAAACAAACATTGATTGCGGCGTTGGGGGTAATGATCGGCATTGCCGTTTTTATTTTCATGAACTCACTGATGAGAGGCTTTGACAAGTCTGCTAATGATTCTATATTCAGAACAATGCCGCATATCCGGATTTACAAAGAAGATGAATTAAGTAAACCGATCCTTCCGGAAAACTACCAACATACACTTCCTGTCATCATTAATCCGAAGATTTCCACAGCATCCAAAAACCTCGTAAATCCGGAGCAAATCATCGATCTACTGAAAAGACAACCCGATGTGGTGGCAGCAGCTCCCGATGTAGCGGTAAACATATTTTATAACAACGGAAAATCACAGGTAAATGGTATTGGCTCAGGGGTAAATATACTGGAACAAAATAAGATGTTTAACATAGAGTCCTTTATGGTCGACGGCAACATCAATGATTTACGATCCACCCAAAATGGCATTATTCTCGGAGTTGGAATTGCAGATTATTTAAACCTGCAACTGAACGACAACATTACTGTCACCTCTGCAAAAGGAGTCATAAAAGTGCTGAAAGTCGTTGGCTTGTTTCAGTCCAACAATTCCCTCGTTGACAAATCCAAATCCTATATGAATATCGCGACGGCACAGCAATTGCTGAAAGTTGGTCCTACTTATGTCACCGATATTTTTGTAAACATCAAGGATCCTGAACAATCGGATGTTTACGTAAAGCCGTTTTCCTTACTGACCGGTTATAAAGCAGAGGACTGGAAAAAAGCGAATGAGGGCATACTCGCAGCGTTCAAAGCCAGAAGAATCATGGCGATGTCCATTTCAATATCCATTTTGATTGTTGCAGGATTTGGCATCTTCAATATTCTAAACATGACCATTATGGAAAAGATGAACGATATCGCCATCTTAAAAGCTACCGGATTTTCGGGCAAAGACGTTATCCGTATTTTTGTGGCACAGGCTGTATTTATCGGTATCATCGGCGTAGCCATGGGATTAGGACTATCGACTCTGCTGATTAATGCCATGAGCAAAGTATTTATCGGTGGTGATATCGGTTACTTCCCTATCCAATATGAACCACAGGTATATCTCATTGGCATTTGCTTTGGATTAATCATCACATTTATTGCGGGCTTCATTCCGGCCCGAAAAGCAGCGAATGTAGACCCTATTTCCATTTTCAGAAAATGAAGGATCAGAGACCTATATTAAGCGCCAAAGGCATCGGCAAATATTTCTACGAACCGGTGAAATTCAAAGTACTGAATGATATTTCGTTTGATGCCTATCCCGGAGAATTCCTGACTATTATGGGGAAATCAGGATGCGGCAAATCTACACTGCTGTATCTGTTATCTACGATGGATACTGCATACGAAGGGGAACTCTGTATAGACGGGCAGACGATTACCGGCTTAACACCCGATAAACTGGCGGCCATCCGCAATGAAAAAATCGGCTTTGTCTTTCAGTTTCATTATCTGCTTCCGGAATTCACCAGTTTGAAAAACATCATGATTCCGGCCCTGAAACTCGGGAAATATACGAGGGAAGAAATTGAATCGAGGGCATACGACAAACTGGAATTACTGGGATTGAAAAACCAGGCGCTGAAGTCTACCTCCAAACTTTCCGGCGGAGAACAGCAGCGCGTGGCGATAGCGCGGGCATTAATCAACGACCCCATCATCATTATGGGAGATGAACCCACCGGCAATCTGGACAGTATCAATACGCAGAATGTGTTTGATATATTGAAGGAATTAGCGGGTAGTTTCAATCAAACAATTATTGCCGTCACCCATGATGCGGATTTCGCGAAAGCCTCTGATAGGACTATAGTGATGGAAGACGGAAAGATTATCAGCCTGGGATATTGAAGTATAATAAGTTCGAATTTATCGGTAATTTGCATTTATGAGTCGTAATAGTTTTTAACTACCTTCCTGCTAATTATGCTTAATACTTTTTTGGCTGTGCTTATTATTTATTATCTTGTACTTAATGGTAGAATTTATTAAAAGACACTATGCGTTTTTATACTATAAACACCATGTCCTTAAGAAAGGAATCAAGCCTATTGATCTTAAGTTGGCTATAGCGACATATTTCTATGTATATTTACTTTGCCTATTCTCTTTAGGCATAGGCATCCTTTACATTCTTCACTTACACGTACCTTCTCTATTAGAGGTCAAGATTGGAGGCGCAATATTATTTACAACTGTGGCGGCATCCGTACATTTTATATTAAGAAAGGTCAATTACAAGCAATATCAGTTCAATTATAAAAGGGATAATGTTTTTTATACAACTTATGAAATATTAGGATTTGTTTTATTGGTTGCAGTGGTCCTAGTATTGAGATGGTTTATTAATGGGGATTTAAAATAATACCTATTGGGTTACCAGGTCCACCACAGCCTCTACCCATTTATCTTCAGAGTTGAGACTTTCCACAAGAGTGATGCTCTCGCCGCCGTGCTCCCGGAATAATTCGAGGTATTCGGTACGGATCTCGTACAAGGTTTCCAGGCAATCCGCGACAAACGCCGGGGAGAAAACTAGCAGCTTCTTCTTGCCTGCTTTTGCCAGCTCGGGAATAACAGCCACCGTATAGGGTTCCAGCCATACTTCTTTGCCCAGCCGCGACTGAAACGTCACAGTAAATTTATCTTTCGGCAAACCTAACTTTTCCGTTATCAATCTTGTCGTTTCATAGCATTGCGCCTTGTAACAGTGTTGATTGACTGCTGTAATCTTCGCACAACAATCTTTTTGTTGCAAACAATGTTTGCCGGTTATATCACCCTTCTTCAAATGACGGGCCGGCAAGCCATGATAAGAAAACAAGATATGGTCGTAATCATCGAAATGAAATTTATTGCCCTGCGCCACAAACGCATCAATAAATTTTTCGTTATCGTAAAAATGATGGATGTATTTCAAGTCCGGAATCGTCAGCCATTTGGAAGTGATTTCCTGCACTTTCTGAATCACCGAACCATTGCACGCAGAAGAATACTGCGGAAACAAGGGCAGCACTACAATCTTATCCACCTGCTGCAGGCGGAATTTTTCCAGCACGCTTTCGAGGCTGGGATTTTGGTAGCGCATGGCGTATTCCACCACATATTCATCTCCCAGTCTGGCTGTAACCTTTTGCGTTAAATCCTGTAAGTGATATAGCAAGGGCGATCCGCGCTCTTTATCCCAGATTTCGCGGTAGGTTTTGGCGGAATTTTTATAGCGTGCCGGCACGATGATACCGCGCACCAGCAGCTGACGTGCCAGCCAGGGGTAATCGATGACGCGACCATCGGTCAGGAATTCGTTCAGGTAGTTGAACACATCTCCGTTGCTGGGGCTGTCGGGTGTTCCCAGGTTCACCAATAATATTCCTGTTTGCTTGATCATGCGCTTATAATTATCCATTTCGGAAAAGGTTCACAAAAATAAGGGAAAAATGCCAATGCTTAACACAAGTACAACAATATATGTTTTGGTGAAAGTGGGAATGGCTTGAAGCGAGCCTCACGTAGTGTAAATTAAGAACGTCGTCGAAGTGTACAACCTCGACGACGTCTAATCACTGCTGGGAATAGAATGTGTTTATACCATCAATCCAAATTCCATTTTTATTTTTTGAATACTCAAATACTAATCTACTTTCTTCGTCTTGTCTTTCGGTTGTGGCAAGGGGTTTTGAGAGTTCCTTTTGATTTGTTCTATTACTTTCTTCAAGTCTAATGGCAGCTTCATTGATGCGATTGTTTTGGCCTTAGATTCCTCGTTTTTCCTGTGTGCATCCGTTAGGTACTTCATTGTTTGTATTTATTACTAAATTAGTAATATTTTCGGTATTTTTACTTTCACTACGCAGAGTCCTTTTCAAGAGACTCTGCTGGGAAAAGGATAATTAATTAACTACCTCCAACAAAAAATTTACACACCCCCTAAAGCCCCTCTCAAGAGGGGAAACAATAACTCCACGATAATTGTAGTAGCTACATCACCGCATCAAAGGCGGCATTCATTACCTGTATGGTCTTCTCGATGTCGGCATCGGTATGCGCTGCGGAAACAAAGCCCACTTCATAGCCGGAAGGCCCGAAATAGATGCCATGCTTCAGGAGGTAGTGATACACTTTCGCAAACAAACTCATCTTGCCGGAGTTGATTTGGTCCGCACGCGTCAGATGCGTCATATCCGAAAACGCAAACCAGAAAACAGAACCGATATTATAAATGGTTATCTCATACCCTTTGGCATGAATATGTTGCTTAATGCCATCCACCAGCTTGTCCGTTTTATGCTGCAGTTCCTGATAGAAATGTGATTGCAGGCAGGCCGTCAGTTGCGCCGCACCCGCCGCCATCGCCACCGGGTTGCCGCTCAGCGTGCCCGCCTGATAAACCGGGCCCAGCGGTGAAATATGGTTCATTATTTCGTTGCTGGCGCCATAAGCTCCAACCGGCATACCTCCGCCGATGATCTTACCGAACGTGATGATATCGGGTTGTATTTTATAAAGGCCCGCCGCGCCTTCAAAGCCCACGCGAAAGCCGGAGATGACCTCGTCGAAGATTAGCAACACGCCATGCTTCGTACACAACTCGCGCAGGTGCAGCAGGAACTTATGGGACTGCAGCAACAAACCATTGTTGGCCGGAATCGGCTCGATGATCACCGCTGCGATCTCGTGGTGCAGGGTCTCCAGTGTATGCTGTACCACCGCTTCGTCGTTCAGCGGCAACACGATGGTTTCATTGGCAAACGAAGCAGGCACCCCCGCAGACGTGGATTCACCGAACGTCACCAAACCCGAGCCTGCCTTTACCAACAGGGAATCGACGTGGCCGTGATAGCAGCCTTCAAACTTTACAATCTTGGATTTGCCTGTCACGCCGCGCGCCAGTCGCAACGCCGACATCACGGCTTCCGTACCGCTGCTGACAAAGCGTATTTTTTCGATATAGGAATGATGCGAGATAATCAACTCCGCCAGCTGATTTTCCAAGGCCGTAGGGGTTCCGAATGAAGTACCGTTCTTCACGGTAGCAATGATCGCGTTTTCAATCTGCTCGTTGGCATGCCCCAGGATCAAAGGTCCCCAGGAACAGCAGAAGTCGATGTATTCATTGCCGTCTTCGTCCCAGACATGCGCACCTTTTCCCTTCTTCATAAATACGGGTGTACCACCCACGGATTTAAAAGCACGCACGGGCGAATTCACTCCTCCGGGCATCAACGTTTTGGCTTTCTCAAATAACTGCTGTGAAATATCCTGTTTCATAAGATCCTGTAATTTGTTTTGTGTTCAACGTGTAAAAATACAAAAAGAGAGGAATTGTTTGGCTATGGGATGTCTTTATTCGCTTTTGCACTGCGTATCATCCCGGCATAATCCTGCTTTAACAGCATGGCCTTAACAATCTGGACGATTCGTTTTTCTTTCGTCGCGGGCGCTTTGGCGGCATCCACATATTTGCTGAAATAGTTTTGATGAGAATGCGGTAAAGAAGTAAAAAAAGACAGTGCATCGGCATCGTCCTGCAGGCATAGCATCAAATCCCGATTCAGTTCATATTGAGTTTCATCTTTTTCCAGCACGACAAACACCTCGGCTCCGGCTTTTTTGCCTGTAAGTTTCCGCAGGTCCGCTTTCAGTGGAAGGATATAATTCCCTTCGCCCATTGGTATCAGCGAAACACCGCTTATCGCTGTTTTGTCCAGACAGCCCTTTACCCGAAATGATTTTTTGGAGTCCGGATTCAATTTCTCAGCAATATCCACAGGAATGAAGATATAGGTCCAGCCGGTTTTTTCGCCTTTTTTACCAAACTTTTCTATGACGGCTTTCCATTCAGGCATCTTTCCATTTTGGCAACTGAATGTAGAAAACAGTATGGTCATTTATGATGGAATCGAACCAGATTTTCCCATTCATCCGTTCAACAATGTTTTTACTGATGGCCAATCCCAGGCCGGTGCCGCTGGATTTCGTAGTGAAGTTCGGTTCAAAAATATGCGTGCGTTTTTCCTCTGATATACCTACCCCATTATCCTTTACAGTGAATATGAAACTGTCTTCGATTTCTTTCACTTCTATTTCAATACGGCCTTCTTTCGACTCCGGTATGGCCTGCGTCGCATTTTTTATCACATTGGTAAATACCCGCATCAACTGCTCCCTGTCTCCGAAAACATAGGCATGTTCAGGGATGGAACTGACGGATATTTCTATGTTATCCAGTTCCCGAAACAATTCGATTGTAGACATCAGCAAGGGCACACTGTCAATTTTCTCAAAGCTACCCTGCGGCATCTTGGCAAAATCCGAAAATGCCGTAGCGATATTGGATAAATTATCTATCTGTTCAATCAGGCGCTGCGATATTTTTTCCGTCATTTCCTTGATATCCGGTGAGTCGTCTCTGAGCGCCCGCTGCAGGTGCTGAATACTCAATTTCATTGGCGTAAGCGGATTTTTAATTTCGTGCGCCACCTGCTTGGCCATCTCCCGCCATGCTCCTTCCCTTTCAGACTTTGCGAGCAAATCCGCACTTTTTTCCAACTCTGCAAGCATGAGATTATATTGCTTCACCAGCAATCCTATCTCATCTTCATTCTTCCAGGCAATCGGGGTGTTGGTTTTTCCAAACTGCAACCCTTTGATGCTTTCTGAAATAAGCGTCAGGGAATTGGTAATAGACCGCGACAACACTACGGCAAAAAACGCCGCTGCTATCAGAAAAATCACATAGACATTGACCAGCGCCACCAAAAAATAAGACAAATCTTCCTGGAAGCTTTTTTGTTTTCCGTAATACGGGAAATTAAAATAACCCAACACCTTCCCGTTACTTCTGAACGGTTGATAGGCGCTTAGGTAAGTAAGATTACCCACCGTTTCATCCTGCACAAACTTCGATTTCCCTTTAATGATTAAATTGTAATAAGCGCCCGCGTCCATCTTTTCCGATATCAGGTTCCGCTTGAAAATTTCCGGCTGAGACGATTGCAGCAACTCACCTTTCGGGCTATATACATTAATATCCAAAGAGTGTATGGTGGAGAGTGTTTTGGTTTTCTGCTGTATCACTTTATCAAACGTATTACTGCCATAAAGAGGATATTCTTCCAGGTAATATTGTGTCACATTCTTCATCACCGTATTGACTTTCTTGAGAAGCCGGTTATTGTGATAAAGATTGTATTGATACTGAAAATATACCATGGTTACAATACCTATGACCAGTAAAGAAAACAACACCAGCGTAATCATGGAATTTTGTATTTGTTTTTGCAGGGTGTTTCCTTTCAGAAAATTCTGCAGGGAATCATTCCCCCAAAATCTTTCAGAAAACCCGAAGTAATCCATCAGAATAAAGAAGAACAGAAAGAATATCAGGATATAAGAAAAGACCGACAAGGTACTCAGGGCGGGCTGGTTGCTTTCAGACAGTACAATCTGCTTGTCCTTGCCATAATAAATCATATGATTGTAGTCATTGTTCTTATAATAGTTAAACTCTCTGTCCGGCTTGACAGGAAAATTAAATTTTATCTGATATTCATATTCTCCTTTCTGTTTGACAAGGTACTTATTATCGTAGATGGCGTATGAAAAATTATCAAACTCTTCATCGTAATAATTTTTCTGTTTCAGCAGCAATTCCGGATAGGCGCTGTAGGAACTGAATATCTTAGGAATCAATTCAACGAACAAATATCCGAGCAGAACATCCTCTTCCTTAATCGGAAAATACCCTAGGTACTTTTCTCCATTTTCTTTGATGGACAGGTAATAAAAATTAGGGGAAATAGACTTGGCTTTCTTGTAAAAACGGGCATTATTCAGCTTATAAAATTCTTTCTGCGCAATACCTACCAGCGGCATTCCATCCTTATCAAACATGTAGGTTTGTATATGATAGCGCTTTGCAAACTGCTTGAAATACTTGGAAGAAATCCGCTTATCCACATCAAAATTAGAGAGATAAGGGCTCTTGAAATAGGATTTAATGAAATTATCCTGTAGTATTTCCTGTTCCGTTTCTATCAGTCCGTATTCTTCGCCGACATCGCGTTCTGCAACCAACTCTTCCATCCTGTATTTGCGCTTCTCTATATCTTTTTTGCTTGTATTGTAGATAACAACGACGGAGGTCAGAAATGCAATCAGGGAAAGTAAGACCAGATTGGCGATAAACCTATATTTACGGTTGTTTTGAATAAATGAATGTTCGTAATAAAAGAATAAAAAGAATGTAAACAACCACAGTACCAAGAACAACGTATAGAAGAAATCCGTAAACTCCCCTATAAGAAAACCGATTCCCCAACCTATAAAAGTATATACCAGGAGATAAATGGCAAATTGCCTGCCCGGTTTCCGGTCGAAAATCCATTTCATCCAGTACAATAGTCCCGAGATAAGCAGACCGAAAACAACAAGACTGATAAAAGTATACCTGTCCAGCGTGTTAATCAGGTAAAAATTAAAACTGATGACGGAATTCTGGATAACACTCTGCATTACAAATATCATCACAAAGAACATAGTGACCGGCAGCGCCAGCAGGAGATAGATATATTTCAGTCGAATCTTATCTGAAGGAATAAATCGCAGGAACGAAATTGACCAGTTCAACAGAAATATCCTTATCAGCAACGCCCCCAGCGTATTGCTCCAGTATGCCGATGCGTAGAGGTTGGAAGAAAACAAAAGGGATGTCTTGGTCAGCGAAAACAGTTTCAGCTGATTGCACATCAATTCCGTAAACAAGGCCACCAATAAGACACATACAAATGCCATCCAGTATCGCCTTCGATTCAGCATCTGTTTTATGATCTGATACATAGACCAGAACAGCAGCAGCAGTCCCAATATTTCAACCAAAACGATATAGGGATTATAGATGGTATTGGCATTATCTGCCACACGTATGGAAAACAAGTAAGCGCCATTGTGACTGGTGACAGCGGTGGTTTTACTGGTTTCTTTATTCGACACCACAAAACGTTTGAGAAAAGGATGATTCCAGACAAATCCATTAGACAGAAACTTGTTGTTCGTGGAGTATTGATAATAAACAGGAATCAGCGCGTAAATATTCACCTGATGGTCATCAGACGCTTTGTGAATCACTTCATAAAACCCATTCGCTTCTTTCAAAAAATGGATATCGCGCTCTGAAAGCTTGTCGATATTTTCGGGAACGAATGAATTGGTTGACCAGAAAACGAGGGCATCTTCTTTGTAGACATACAGCAGTATTTTACCGTCCTCGTTATACTGATTATTTACAGACCTGATTTTTTCGTATGAATCTGCCGCAGTGAGCAATTTCGGCGACTGCACCATTTTTTCTGCAGCCAATTCCTCGGCATGCAGCTTTCGTTCGATGATTCTTTTGGCTTTATACACATTGGGCGAAACCATTTGAATCGAATCTATCAACACGCTGACGGTTAATAAAACCATGCCGGCAACGGCAGCAACGGTGACCTTATGTTTCTTCCAAAAATTCAATCGTTCAGATTTCTTTCTTTAATGTTTCTTTTGCCTTATTCCATATTTCATCCAGTTGTTCGAGATTCATGTTATGCATATCCAATTCATGTTCTTTTGCATACTGTTCCATCCAGCGGAAACGTTTCATGAATTTGAGGTTGGTTTTTTCCAGCGCCTTCTCCGCATCCACATCAATGAACCGTGAATAATTGATCAATGCAAAGAGGACATCTCCGAACTCCAGTTCTATCTCCTCCTGATTCCCGGACGCTACCGCTTCGTCCAGCTCACCGAGTTCTTCCCGCACCTTATCCATTACCTGCTCTTTATTGTCCCAGTCAAATCCAATACTTCTGACCTTATCCTGTATTCGCTGAGATTTATTGAGAGCCGGTAATCCGGAAGGCACCCCTTCCAGTACGGACTGTTTACCTTCCTTGAGTTTCAGAAGTTCCCAGTTTTTTTTCACGTCCTCCTCGTTTTCCACTATTACATCTCCGTAAATATGCGGGTGTCGGAAAATAAGCTTCTCAGCAACTGCGTTCAGAACATCCGCTACATCAAACTCATTTTGTTCCTTTCCTATTTTGCTGTAAAAAACAAGGTGTAAAAACAAATCGCCCAATTCCTCTTTTACCGCTTTCCAATCTTCTTTTATAATGGCATCTGAAAGTTCATACGTTTCTTCTATCGTTAATTTGCGGAGTGTCTGTATCGTCTGTTTTTTATCCCAGGGGCACTTTTCCCTTAAATCGTCCATAATATTCAGCAAACGCTCAAACGCAATTAACCTTGAATCCATCATTTTTTTATACAAATCTACTATTTTGAAACAAATAGTTAATTTTGATGTTGACTATTTACCACTTTCACCTCAGAAATGATTCATTATCTCAAATTTGATTACAAGAATCTGAGTCCTTTTCAGCAAGGAATGCTATCCGCGTTGCTGGTCACCTTTATATCCTTGTTTTGCTTAGTTTTTCATCAAAATTCCATCCAAGCCTGGGACATGTTGCTTACCCCCATCTTACTCTTTTGTTTTTACAACCCCATCCTTGGAGCTTTTCAGCAAAAACCACTCCAATATTTCGGGATTTCCGTTCTGGTATTCATTTCCATATCCGCATACATTTACATTTCCGGCAATTTTGTCTCTACCATTTCCTACAAACAATCCGGCGAATTGCACTTATTTGCTGTGCTGATTGTCGTTTTCTACTTTTTATTGAACCTGCTCACATTACTTTTTCGAGGTATTTTATACTTACTAAAACATATTGATGAATAACCCGTCGTCGCTATATATGATTCACCTTCAGCGAACACCACTTTACACAAACTAAAAATAAACTTTGTAAAATATTGTTAATCATTTATTTGCAAAAACAATAATAGTATATTTGTCCTATGGTACGCGCCGCAATCAGAAATATTATCTTATTGGCTTTTATCTCCTTAGCCGGTATTATCGCCACACAGATTTTCTGGGTAAAGAAGGCGGTGGACTTAAAAGAACAGCAATTTAACCACCGGGCATACGTCGCACTCAAGAGTGTGGCGGACCGATTAATCCGCGACTCCAAATACAATGTGGAGTTAGATGGCATCAATAAAAAGGCGTCCAACTATTACACCCTCGACTTCAGCTCCCCGGTGAATGTGACCATGCTGGAAAACTACCTAATTATTGAATCAAAGAATCAGAACCTCAATGCCGACTTTGAGTACGGTATATTTGAATGTACTACGGATTCGTTTTATTACGGGCGTTTCATAAACATGAGCAATATAGGCAAGGTTGAACGCCTCAAAATAAAGGCTAAGCCATCTGAAAACTATTATATCGGAGTGCTCTTCCCCAAAAAGAGGAGTTACCTGGAAGATGACTTTAACCTGCTGCTGTTCTTCTCGGTGGTTTTAATGGTGGTCATCGGCTTTTTTACTTATACGATTCTGGTCATCTTGAAACAAAAGAAACTCAGTGAAATAAAGACGGACTTCGTAAACAACATGACACATGAGTTTAAAACACCCATCTCCACCATTGCCTTGGCAAGTGATGTGCTGATGCGTGACGATATCACGCTGAATCCGGAAAGGCTGAAACATTACGCCAGCATCATCAGCGATGAAAACAAACGCCTGAAAAGTCAGGTGGAGTCTGTATTACAGGTTTCTCAAATTGATTCCAATAAACTGCAGCTTAAACTGACGGATGTAGATATCCATGAACTGATTCTTCGAATCATCAAAAATTTTGAACCACGGGTGGCGGAACTGCATGGCACCATAAAACTATCCCTGAATGCACACAATACCATTATCTCCGCAGATGAAGTGCACTTAACGAACATTTTGTACAACCTGCTGGATAATGCCATCAAATACTGTGATAAGACTCCTGAAATTCAGGTCTTTACCGTCAACAAGCACAGAGGTATTGAGATTGCGGTAAAAGACAATGGAAAAGGCATAGAAAAAGAGTCGCAGGATATGATTTTTCAGAAATTCTTTCGCGTGCCGAGCGGCAACCTGCACGATGTGAAAGGCTTTGGACTGGGTCTGTTTTATGTAAAAAATATGATAAAATTGCATAAGGGCAAAATAGCCTTACATAGTGTACCAGGAGTAGGAACGACATTTACTATTTGGTTTCACAATAAATCTAAGTAACTTTAAGATAGTATATTCTATATTTATCAAATTCAAAGCAAATGGAAAAGGTAAAAATATTATTGGTAGAAGACGATCCGAATCTGGGGTTTATCATCAAAGACAATCTTACCGACAAAGGCTATCAGGTGACACATTGTGTGAACGGACTGGATGCCGAACGCATCATCTATAAAGAAAAATTTGACCTATACCTGCTGGATGTCATGATGCCGAAAAAAGATGGCTTTACGCTGGCACAGGAAATCCGGGAGAAAAAAGACGAGACGCCCATTATTTTTCTCACGGCCCGGGAAATGCAGGAAGATAAGCTGAAAGGTTTTACGGTAGGAGGCGATGACTATATCACCAAACCTTTCAACTTCGATGAACTGGTCATGCGGATGGAAGCCATCCTGAAGCGTACCAAATCGTCCGAACCTGAGCAGAAGGAGTTTGCTATCGGAAAATACATCCTGAAAGTCGATGAATTAAAGCTGTTCAGAGGGGCCGAAGTGACTTCCCTGACCAAAAAGGAAGCCGCCCTGCTGGAATATCTTGCCAAATTTGTCAACCAACCTGTAAAACGGGAAGACATGCTGGTAAAAATATGGAAAGATGACAGCTACTTCGCAGGCAGAAGTATGGATGTGTATATCACCAAACTGCGCAAATATTTAAAAGACGACCCCAATCTGGAAATCCAGAATGTTCATGGTGTTGGCTTTAAGTTGATGATTAAATAGTAAATTTGCGCATGAATTTTAAGACACGTTTTTTAAACCTCTTCAGGCAAATCAGCCAGATACCCTCTATCGAAAAAAAACTGGCGGAAAGTATCGTCGGTGGCAGCAAGTTGTCACAAAAACTGATAGCCGGTAATCAGTTGTATCCGAAATGGTCTTTCAGAAATTGCACCAGAAACAATATTAACTACCGCGTAGATATCAGCGACTACATGGAACATGCCATTTATTTTGGTATCTCCGACGGCGGCGACTTTGACAGAAGGGTTTTATACAGCCTGATTCAGGAAGATTTTGTATGTTTTGATGTGGGTGCGAATATCGGAGAAACCACATTCAATTTTGCCCAACTGGCACCCAAAGGCATGATATACAGTTTTGAACCTGTACCCTTTCTGTTTGAACGTTTAAAGACCAATTACAATCTCAATCATTTTAACAACATCTCTTTACAAAACCTGGCCGTTTCGGATAAAAAGGAAGAATTGTTTTTTGAAATTCCGGACAACAAGAACAGTGCAGGTATCTCTTTAAATAAAGAGAAATCGGCCAAATCCGATGTCGTCTATTCTGTCACCATTGATGAGTTTGTTGAGCAACAGTCTGTTTCTAAAATCGATTTTATAAAAATTGACGTGGAAGGCTTTGAAAACTTTGTTATCAACGGCGGGGTGCAAACGCTTCTGAAGTTTCATCCGATTCTGTTCATTGAAATTGACAACAAGAACTTGAATAAGAACAATACCTCTGAAAAGCAACTGCTGACTCAACTGCAGGATGATCTGGGATATACGCTTTATAAAGTAGATGGCAATCAGAAAATAAAGATTTCCACCCCACAAAACACCAATGAACACTATGATGTATTGTGTGTATTTGAAACGAAATAATTATTTTATTTGTACCTTCATTTTGCTAAAAACAGACCATGAAAGCAATCCGTTTTATTCTGAAACAACTGCCATCCTATCGGATAGCTATTATCAGTACTTCCATACTACTGATTACCTCCTGCGCCAAAGATCCGGATACTTTTACCGCCCTTAATATCGGACAGGAGCATCAGGGCGGCATTATCTTTTATTTGACGGATGCCACCAAACAACACGGATTTATTGTGGCGAAATCGGGATGGAATGGTACGGCCGATGACCCAAAAGCCGTTTGGGGTTGTTCCGGAACCAACATCACCGGTGCCGAAGGACAAAATGTAGGTACAGGTTTTCAAAACACTAAAGACATAGTAACCGCCGGATGCAACGGCGCAGGTAAAGCCTGTTCCGACTTAAACTTAAACAGCTATTCGGACTGGTTTCTGCCATCCGTGGAAGAATTAAAATTAATCATGCAATTCAATGGCTCGGTAGATCTGGGATTAAAACCGGGTGTCTTATATTTTTCCTCTTCTGAAAACGGTACCGGAGCAAACGCTGTTGCATCCGACGAACCCTATTCGCAGGAAAATGCCGACAAAGCAGACGAACTTTATTACAGGCCGATACGGTCATTTTAACGACCGTCTTTATCCGGTTTACTTATTCTTCCTGTTTCTTCTTGTTCTCAAAAGCGAAAGACAAATTGATAAAGAAATTCCGTCCTTTTCTCGGTATATTATTCCAGTCTGAATAAGTAGAATAATTAGTATCTCCGATATTTTCCACCCCAAACTTCATGTATAAACGGTGCTGCTGAATCAAAAACAGATAGCCTGCCGAGAAATTTACAACTGCATAGGCAGGGGTCTTATCTTCTCCGTATGCCTTGCTATATGCGTATTGCTTTGACGCTCCTTCCACTCCCAACTCCAGATCCAGTGATTTGATTTTATAGGCAAGACTCACCCGGAAACTGAAAGGTCTTATCAGGGGTAAATTTTGACCATCATAATCCCTGCCGAGACTATAGGTAAATGCGGCTTTTGTTCTCCACGAAGGATGCGGACGATAATCCAATCCCAATTCCGTATTAAAAATATTCACCGCTTTAAGTGCTTTATATTCCCGCACACCGGATGCACCGATAGTCATAGGAATAAATGTCATATTAGGTATCCCTATGATATAATCAACAATACGGAAATAGGATGCGGAAGCATTCACTTTCAACTTAGTTATTTTATAGGTCACACCACCGTTCACTTCTATGGATTTTTCATTTTTCAGATATGGATTGCCGATATAATCATACCGGTCAAAGCTGTTAAACAAATAAAACCCATACCCTTCGGAAACAGAAGGCGCACGTTCACCGTATCCAATTCCGGCAGACAACTCCCATCCATTTTTCTGAAACGTATAGCCTACCTGGGCACTCATGATGCATCTGTTTTTAGCCGTTTTCATTCCGGGATAAAAGATACGCAAGCTGTTCAATCCAAAATCACTGGCTACCTGATTTCTATGGAACCCCAGCCCGGCAGAATACAGCAAAATATGTCGTTGCTTCCAGTTTACTTTGTTCTTAACGTTGACTCCAGAGTAAATGGTTCTGACATCCGGCCAGGTATACATAAACATAGCACTTTCCGTGCTATCCTCCGGGTACATTGTCATCTCCGCTTTGGATTGGTTATAATACGCATTCAGGGTAATTCCAAACTCCTGTTTCTTTTTAGATGCTTTAAGTCTGCTGTAAAAGCCATACGTCGTGCTCCAACCCGGCATATCCATGTGTATAGGCACAGCAGGACGTTTGGTATCGTCCATTCTGTGACTGATGGTATTGAAATAAATCTTCGTATTCCACTCTTCAATAAATGCATTCAGGTTTTCTGCCGTATGTTCGATGGTGGCAATATAAGCGCGGGCAAGCGAAACATCCATAGGTAAAGCAGGGTATCCTATATCTTTCGCATTGTCAAAAATAAACGATCCAATGAGGCTATGTTTGTCATGAAGTTTTGCACCCAAAGTAACGGACGTATTATATTTGGTGAATTGTGAAAAGGGCACCGTCATTCTTTTGCCTGCAACATAATTACCCGCATCCCGGTACATGAAATCGACATCTGCAAAAAACCTGGGATGTACATATTTTATGTTGGTTCCTGTGGTAAACAAATTCCCGTTAGATTCATACCCCAGATCAACGGAGCCACTCCAACCCGGATAGCAGAAATCATGTTTGGTCCTTACCAAATCGATGCCACCGCCAATCGTTGGTCCGTAAGAAGAGCCTTCCTGCCCGGAAAATACATTTACCTCCGATAAATTGGAGACGTCCACATAAGAAGTAATCGGGTCCATCTTATCGGTACAGGCACCGAAGATATGCATACCATCTATGGTCACCGACAGACGTTCGGATGACATATTGTTAATCATTGGTTCCCACGCATAATTGCCCCGCTTGACCATGGAAACTCTGGAAGATTTTTCCAGGTATTCATCCAGTGAAGATAATGGCTTGGATTGTTTATTGTAATTAATCAATACCTTACTCATCACCACCACTTCCTCCAGTTTCACAGATGGCAGAGAATCAATTTCAGTAGTTTGCGCCCGTAAAATAGGGATAACAAAAAATAATAAGCCTGCTATAATACTAAACGATTTCATAGAAAAGATTATCAATATCAGCGGAGAGCTTGCCTGTAAAGAGAGCAGGCTCTTCGCTGATCCTATTAACATTAAATTTCCACTTCCAAATACAAACTGCTGCTTTCATTGGAAACTGTCACCGCTTCACCTTTAACCACTTCACTGGCAGCATTTTTTACAATCAGGTTGAGTTTCCAGTATCCGGTCATCGTCATCGACAATTTCCCATGGTATAAATTATCTGCCGTACTGAAAACCGGATTAACGTTGTTCGGAGAAGAATGATTGCCCATACTCGGCATTCTCGGATCGATTTCTATAGTAAAATCGGTCACTGCGGGAAAGGACATCATACTTTCCATTGTAAATAAACCCAACACCAGATCATTCACAGCAACCGCAGGAATGGTCGGTTCCGCCAAAGCAACAATATACTTTTTGGAATCGGAGCCTGTAAAAACGGACACTCTCTTGGTTACAGAATTGGCTACAGCCACCGTATCCATTACCGAGGACGAGGCGCCTCCGGTTTGAAAGACCAAGGACAATGTCCATCTTTCACTGGCATTCTCCGGCATCTGAAATACAAGATACCCTTTATACAATGTGGTTTTGCCCGCCACTTTTTCTATCGCTGATTTAGGGCAGGAATGCGTCATGGACATCATGTGCATAAGCGGACTCCAGTTAATCACCGCGTCTGTTTTGTAGACAGCGGTAGCCTTATCCTTTATCCGTAAAAAAATGTCATTATAACCTACTACCAGCGAACCTGTTTTGGTATACAGTTCTACTATACTGGTATCGTTCGTTAGTTCCTGCACTTTCACTAATCCTTCCGTTTCATCTACGGGAAGTGTTTCTTTTTTGCAGGAGAACAAAAATATGCTAAGCATGGCTATCGCCATAAAAATTACTTTCTTCATAAAATTATTTTTCAAAACTGATAAATAGAATATCCCAATCTGATTCTTCTTCTGTGTTACAGAATTAAATCAATCGTACTACCCATTAGGATAGCAATTATTGTACTGAATGATTACAGGACTAGAACAGCGGGCGGGTGAAAAAAGTCTTTGAGAAAACAATAGGAATACAAATTTGTATACCGCGGTATCTGTTGTAGCCGAAATTGATCTGTTAAAACGGCAAAATCGAATACGGTATGTTTTTCCAGAAAGATGATGACGGTTTCCACCATAGTCATCTTGTCAGAACCCGGGGTTGATTTTTTATCATCGAACACATCATTCAATTCCTTTTTCAAATGACATTTCCCGTTACATTTTTTTTGAGGATTGAATTTATTCTCACACAAAACTTTGGCTATGTATTCGTAATTAATGGCATACTCCAATACCGGAACTATTGGCCTAACGACCATCAGTATGGATAGCATTAAAATAACGATTTTCATGGCGTAAACTTAAGCCATACATACAGTCAGAACTATGACTTAAATCATCTCTTTTTAAAAAATACAATTTCTTAATCTGAATTTGATATTTGGACCAGAAGCAACTGTCCTCGTTAAGGAAAAAGATACAACAAAACAGAGGTGTTAATCCTGTTTATTTGCCAACAGGTACATAACGGCCATCCGAACAGCCACTCCGTTTTCCACCTGATCGAGAATGATGGAATGTTCGCTGTCTGCCACATCACTGGTAATTTCGACGCCGCGGTTGATAGGGCCGGGATGCATGATAACGATTTCTTTCTTTAATTTTTCGAGCCGCTGCCTGTTCAACCCAAAGTACAGGGAATATTCCCGAAGGGAAGGAAAGTATTTGGTATTCTGACGTTCCAGCTGTATGCGCAGAACATTTGCCACATCGCACCATTGAAGGGTTTCATCCACATTATGTGAAACAGTAACTCCCAACCCTTCAATATGTTTCGGAATTAATGTGGACGGACCGCAGAGTGTCACATCAGCACCTAATTTTTTCAGGCAAAAGATATTCGAAAGTGCTACCCTGGAGTGCATAATATCACCGATGATGGCAATTTTTTTGCCTTTAAGGTTGCCTAACTTCTCCTGCATGGAATAGGCATCCAGCAGTGCCTGTGTCGGATGTTCATGGGTGCCGTCGCCGGCATTGACAATCTGCGCATCGATACGTTCGGAAAGGTAATGTGCCGCACCCGGACTGGAGTGCCGCATCACGATCATGTCTACTTTCATAGACAGAATATTATTGACCGTATCAAGCAACGTCTCTCCTTTCTTGACAGAAGAAGAGGAGGAGGAAAAATTAATGATATCCGCCGACAAACGCTTTTGTGCCAGCTCAAAGGAAATACGCGTTCGTGTTGAGTTTTCAAAAAACAGATTGGCTACCGTAATATCCCGCAATGTCGGTACTTTCTTTATAGGGCGATTGATGATCTCTTTAAATTGCGTTGCGGTCTGTAAAATCAACTGAATGTCATCAACGGTCAGATGTTCTATCCCGATAACATGTTTTGAACTTAGTTGACTCATGGTATTTTTTTGCAGTTTACGGTTCACACTTCATCATTGACAATTTAAGGTAAGTTTTGTCTTAGATGCTGTGCCATTTATTCATTCGCTTTAATAAAAACCACCTTATTCTCTTCTCCTTCATTTTCCGCCCATTTCACATCCACATCCACCTTTTCAATCGTATCCACCACGTCGCCCACAAAATCAGGCTGAATGGGTAACTCACGGTTAAATCTTCTGTCTATCAATACCAGCAATTCAATCTTCTGCGGCCTGCCAAACGACAATAGGGCATCCATCGCTGCGCGGATGGTTCTACCGGTAAACAAGACATCATCCACCAGCAATACGTTCTTTTCCTCAATCAGAAAGTCTATTTCTGTCACTTTCGCATTGAGTGACTTTCCACGTCTGAAATCATCGCGATGGAAAGTAGTATCGATTTTTCCGAAGGGTATATCGATTTTGGTCAGTTGCAATATTTTCTGATGAATTTTTTCCGCCAACAGCACTCCTCTCGGCTGTACGCCGATAATAACGGTATTTTGAAAATTGATGGATTCGATAACTTCTCTGCTCAACCGCTCTATCGTCAGTTGAATCTGCTTCCCGTTTAGAAGAATAGTATCCGACATTATTGCAAAATTAGGAAATAAATCTGAAAGGATGGCAAATCGGGTGTTTTTTGTTAAATTTGGGTAAACTGTACTAATATGCCTGTTGTATCCATTGTATTTGCCTTCCTGGCGGCCTTGCTGCATGTCCTGTTTTTTCTTATGGAAAGTGTATTCTACATGCATCCGAAAGTACACCGCAACTTTGGTGTGAAGAAAATCGAAGATGCCCATACCTTAAAATTGACCATGTTCAATCAGGGATTTTACAACCTTTTTCTATCAGCGGGTATTTTTGCAGGGATGTATCTGTTGCAAACGGAGCATGTGACCGTTGGCAAAACGCTCATTTTATTCAATTGCGCCAGTATGTTTCTGGCAGCCGTTGTCCTGTTTGTTTCCAAGCCCAACATGCTGAAAGGTGTCTTCATTCAGGGATTATGCCCGCTCATTGCTCTAGTCAGTTACTTTCTGGCAAATAAGATGATACAGTTATAAAGGTCGTTGTTATCATAAAAATGATACTATTACAAATACTTACGATATAATTAGTGGACTAAAAGTTAGATTAAATAGGTTCTGAATGGAATCTGTCCATGAGGGCTAAATACTAAACATAATATAAAAATCAATAATTTAAGAATGAAAAATACATATAAGGTAGTCCTATTTATAACAATACTTATCTTATGCTATCTCGGATTTTTGATGTATTCTAACAGTTTGTGCTTACAAGTTTGGGATGAAGCACGTTGTGCTTTACAGGCTCTGGCAATGAGTAGGAACAATAATTTTATAGTTACTTATTATCAGGATGCTCCGGATATGCGGTACCTGAAACCTCCGATGCTTATTTGGATACAAGCGATCCTTTTTAAACTCTTTTCACCGTCAATATTTATTTTCAGGCTACCATCATTCGTAGCGGCTATAGGATTGTGTTTTTTTATTTGGTGGTATTTTATTAAATACTATTCTAATTACATTATTGGTCTTTTCTTTGTGATAATTATAATATCATGTGATGGTATCGCCCGAATTCATGGAGCCAAAACCGGAGAGTATGAAACATTGCTGTTGTTTTTCACAACAACATATTTAATTTCATATTTTCAGTTCTTACAAACAGAAAACAAGAAGTGGTTGATTTTATTCTTTCTCCTGATAACCTCAGCAGTGCTGACAAAAGGAATACAGGCATTAATTTTCACACCGGCGATGTTCTTATATACTGCCTACACCAAAAAAATAAAATCCGTAATCACTACTCCTTATTTTTTTGGAGGAATTATATTTTTTTTATTTACAGTAATTGGATACTATTTATTACGTGAATATTACAATCATGGTTATCTGATGGCAGTATGGAATAATGAATTAGGAGGATTATATACGACATCGCTTGAAGGACATAAGCTACCCATGGAATTTTATTTTAAGTCATTATATGAAAGCCGGTTAGGTTTTTGGTTCGCAATTTTTATATTAATTATACCCACAGCGATATCAAGTGCAAACTCAGCATTCAGAAAATTAAATATTTATCTTTTATGTTGCAGTATTGTATACCTGTTGGTTATCAGTCGTTCTCAAACTAAAACAGATTGGTACGATATGCTCATTTACCCACTGTTGACAATAATAATCAGTATTAGTTTATTCGAAATTTTGAGTTTATTTTATTCAAATTGTACAACAAACTCGCAAAAAATAATTTTTATACTTTTTACTTCATTCTTATTCATTTTTCCAATTTATTTACAGCTATCTAAAACATTTCACTTAATAAAAAGCCAAAATAGCAATAATTCAATGTGTACTTCGTACTACTTGCACCAGAATCTAAAAAAGGATATTATTAATCTGGATAATTGTTATGTTCAGGGAGACAGAGAATGTGGTTATTCTGCACAGATTGAATTCTATCAGGAGTTATACAAAATGAAAAATCAACAACTGCATTTATTTTTCTGGAACTTAGATACCATTGTTGCCCCATGTAAGCTGATCACGCGATTTGACGACACAAAACGTCATGTTGAAAAATACTTTGATTACACAGTATTAAATGAAATAAACCAATTGAAAGTATATGAATTGAGAAACAGAAAATAATGCAGTTGTGTTTTTATTATATTGATTCTATTTCAACCGATTATATTTACCAATCAACTTGTTAACGAATTTTATAATGTATCACATTATAGAAATAGTTGTGTTATATAAATCACAAACAGAAGCTATGACCAAATAAGTTAATATGCCAAAATTTATCCTATTATCCATATTATGCCCTTCATTTGTGCATAAATAGCGTAATTTTACATTCCAATAATCCTCTTCATTATGAACACGAAAGCGACCATTTATTCCGACTTCATACAATCATTACCCAAACTGAACAACGAGTATACAGATGATAATTTTTTACAGGATTATCTGCAAACCTATTTACCCGAAGACATGTTGCAAGTCATCACGCCCGATCTTGTACAATTTGGAAAACGTGTAGCAGGCGAATGTATTGAATGGGCATGGGAGGCGGAAACTCATGAGCCTGTGTTGACACAATTTGATGCCTGGGGAAACCGGATTGATGAAATCAACGTTTCACAGGGCTGGCTGAATCTGGAAAGAGTGGCCGCTGAAGAAGGATTGGTGGCAATCGGATATGAACGCACCTTTCAGGAACATTCCCGATTGTATCAGTTCACCAAATTATACCTCTATACAGCTTCTTCCGCCATCTATACCTGTCCGCTGGCCATGACTGACGGCGCTGCAAGGCTCATTGAATATTACGGCGACGATGAATTGAAAGGAGCTACCTTTGCCGCCCTGACTTCCCGAAATCCTGCGCAATTTAAAACGAGCGGACAGTGGATGACAGAACGCACCGGCGGTTCGGATGTGTCGCGTTCCATGACGTTCGCCACTCCTGCCGAAACCGGTTATATACTGAAAGGACATAAATGGTTCACATCCGCCATCACCGCAGATATGGCATTCACACTGGCTTCCACCGAACAAGCCGAACCGGGAAATAATGCACCGCTTTCCCTATTTTATCTGCCTATAAGAGATGAAAATGGCAAACTGAACGGTATTGAAGTGGAAGCATTAAAAGACAAACTCGGTACGCGAGCCTTGCCTACGGCCCAACTAAACCTGACGGCTGTAAAGGCGAAACTGGTGGGCGAAAAAGGGAAAGGCGTGAAGACAATTGCCACACTGTTCAATGTAACGAGAATATATAATACCGTGAGTGCTGTTTCCTATTTAAGAAGAGCCTATGCCCTGAGTAAAGCCTACAGCTCACAGCGGGAATCGTTCGGGCAAAAGATTGAAAATCATCTGTTGCATCAAAAAAGCCTTCGGGAAATGGAAATCGCCTATCAAAGCAATACTCAGCTGGCGTTTTTTCTGGCGCGTTTGCTGGGGAAAGAAGATTGCCGGATGGCGTCGGAATCGGAACAATCACTGTTGCGCTTGCTGACACCGGTTGCTAAACTGTATACCGCCAAGCAGGCCATCCAATACGCGTCCGAACATATCGAAATGTTTGGCGGCATCGGTTATCTTGAAGACAGCGGAATTCCCGTAATGCTGCGTGATGTACAAACGCTCAGCATCTGGGAAGGCACTACCAATGTCCTGTCGCTGGATATGCTGCGGGCCATCGAAAAAGAAAATGGCTTAGCTGCTTTTCAGGATTTTGTTGAAGGTATCTTATCCCATATTCAGATTCCGGAGCTGGAACAGCAGAAAAAACTGCTTTCAGAAAAAGTAAATACCTTACTAACTTTCATCAATAACACAAAAGACAAAAACAGTATGATTGCCGCGTCCAGGGATATTGCATTTTATATCGCGGAAGCATCGATTGCTTTGCTGTGGATGGACTTCATTAAAACAAACATCCAAAAATCAAATTATCTGAATACGTTGAATTACTGGCTGCTGTATAAGATGAACGACAACTCATTACAGACAGCTGTCAAATTAGGATTGGTATAGCTAAACATTAACGAAATTATAAAGCATAACAAGCTAATTTACCTCTAATCGGGGTATAAAAGGATGATAAATATCATACTTCATCCATTCATTATTATTTACATTTATCTCAGTCATGTAGTATTTCTGTTAATCAGGCATTCATCACTATTACAGGCTGCGTGAGCGCTATTTATTTTATTCCATCCATCATAATCAAACCAATTATGAGCATACAACTTAAAAAATGGCAGGCACAGTGTAACTTCACTCAATACAAGGGTCAAAAATCCGGACACTATGAGAGTTATTTCCTGAGAGCGAACCATCCAACAGAAAAAAAAGCGTTCTGGATTCGTTATACGATATTCAGTCCTAAAGACCATCCGGAAAAAGCGCTCGCTGAACTTTGGGGTATCTGGTTTGACGGATATACAGGCGAACACGTTGCGGTAAAAAGTGAACAGCCTCTCTCACCTAATGCCTATTCCAATAATAACTTCCATATTGATTTTAAGGACGCGACACTCAACAATCGTCTTGCGGAAGGCAATATAAAATCAGCAAAAGGTGAGATTAGTTGGTCGCTGCAATATGAGTCGGAGGCATCTCCCGTTTTCCTGTTTCCATTATCCAGTTATGACACCCCATTGCCAAAAGCAAAATCTTTAGTGAGTCTGCCTATGGCAAGATTCAACGGTACATATACCGTTAACGGCGAAAGTAAAGCTATCAGCAACTGGGTTGGCAGTCAAAATCATAACTGGGGCGAGAAGCATACCGATTATTATGCATGGGGACAAGTGGCGGGATTTGACAATGCTCCGGATGCATTCCTGGAAGTCGGTTCCGGTAAGCTAAAGATTTTTGGCGATGTCTTCACCCCCTTTCTTACACCTGTCGTTTTGCGACATGAAGGGAAAGAGTACGCATTCAATAGCTGGGGAACAATAGTAAAGGCAAAGGCAGAACTAAACTATTATGAATGGCATTTTTCCAGCGAAAACAATGCGGCAAAAATTACTGGTGTACTGAAGGCACATGCAGATGACTTTGTCGGATTGACTTATTACAATCCGCCTGGTGGCAACAAATTTTGCCTGAATACAAAAATCGCATCCTGTGAAATTGACCTGATGGAGAAATCGCGTATTGGTTTGAGTTATCATTTAAAAACAAATCATCGTGCAGCCTTTGAAATTCTGACAGATGACCCGAATCACGGAATCACCCTGCATGTTTAATATTCATAAACCCACTAACGTACTTTTTTATGGAAACAGCTAAAGATAAAATCGTTTTAATCACCGGAGCTGCCGGTGGTATCGGCTTGTACTTGTGTTCCTTTTTTGCAGAGGCCGGAGCAAAGCTGATTCTGACGGATATCAATGAAAACGCGTTGAAAGAGGCTGAGAGGCGATTGGCAAAATATCCTGTACAAATTAACCTGTATGCAGTTGATCAGCGCAACAAGGAAGAAGTAGAGAAGATGGCATCGGATGTATTAAAAAAAATAGGCACACCGGATATTCTCATCAATAACGCCGGCATCGGTTATCAGTCCGAACTGGCGGATACTTCTTATGAAACGTGGCAAAATCTAATGAACGTCAATTTTTGGGGAGCCCTTCACTTTATCTACGCCTTTTTACCAGCAATGAAGGAAAAACAAGAGGGACATATCGTAAATGTGGCTACCGGGCAAGTATTTTACCGACTCCCAACCTGGGGTGCCTATACGGTAACTAAAACAGCTCTCGCTGCGTTTACCGATATCCTGCGTGCGGAGGTGGATAAAGAACATATTAAAGTTACAACGGTATATCCCTATATGGTCAATACCGGATTTTATAAAGATGTACATGGAGAAACACTGGCAAGCAAACTCTCTATGGTGTTGCTGCCACTCTATTCTCAATCACCGGAAACTGTAGCGAAGGTTATCTTTAACGCAATTTTACAGGATAAACCTGTGGAAATGGTAAGCCCGCTGAACTATTTCGGCAAATTCATGCGGTTTGCCACACCGGCAAATAACCTGATCGACAAAATCACTTCCAGAAGTCTGTCCAAAAAAGGATTATCATCCGTTAAAGAAAATCCTGTCATCCATTCTATTAAATCAGGCGCAGATTATATTGCAGAGACAGTCCGAAAAATCACACCGCCTGTTGGTTTTAAGATTGATGAAGTAATGTCCGGCGAGCATGAGTTTCAACCGGGTTTCGGACCGGAAGGAAAATTACCGATGGAATTTCGCGTAACGTGGGGAGCTGCCAACTTACCGGAATGGCTGAATCCGGTTGGCGAAAAATTTATGACCAGTGAACTGCACGGTACTGTGACTATCGAAGGATTGTGTGTGAATGCCATTTGCAACGGCTATTTACAACTCCGTTATCTTAAAGACCAGAAAATAAGATATTTTTTCACTTTTGAAGCCAATGGTAAAACCTATGAATATACCGGTGAGAAAAAACAAATCTACCTATGGAACCTGCCCTATTCCCATACCACTTGTTTTGGTGTATTGAGGGAAAAAGGAAAAGAAGCTATCATCTCAAAATCGGTCACACATTTTCATCTGGATAGCATGCCGGAGTTCATGAAAAGTTTGCAGTTCATCAAAAATGCGTAGTGTTTATTGTTGAAGTTTCACGTTTCATGTCCTGCAAACTTATTGCCCAAATACATGTTGCGTATCATTGTACAAAGCAAATCCGTTGTGTGGTCATCACAAGTGATGCCCACACAACGGGTAAACAATCTTTTACTTATTTCTGAAAATAATTTCGTCGTTGATGCAATCTGCGATAACGGTTTTATCTTTCTGTATTTTATCTGCCAGTATCATTTTAGACAACTGATTTATCAGTTCTTTATTGATGAGTCGTTTCAGCGGACGAGCCCCGTACTGCGGGTCATACCCTTCTTTGGAGAAATAATCAACCAGTTCGGCGGTATATTCCATTTCTATTTCCATACCGTGCAATTGTTTCTTCAGGTTATCCAACTGGATTTTCACAATCTCGCGGATATCGCCCTGCAGCAACGGTTTGAACATAATGACTTCATCTATTCTATTGAAAAACTCCGGACGTAAAACACGTTTCAACGCGTCAAAAATCTGTACTTTAGATGTTTCCGTTGCGGCAAATATTTCATCTTCGGTTTTTACATTTTCAAAATTCTGCTGTATCAGATGTGAGCCTATATTAGACGTCATGATAATGATGGTATTTTTAAAGTCCACCACACGTCCTTTATTGTCCGTCAATCTGCCGTCTTCCAGCACCTGCAGCAACACATTAAATACATCGGGATGCGCCTTTTCGATCTCATCCAGCAACACTACAGAGTAAGGATGGTTGCGAACCGCTTCGGTCAGCTGACCGCCTTCATCATATCCTACATATCCCGGAGGTGACCCGATCAAACGGGACACGCTGTGTTTTTCCATATACTCACTCATATCTATACGCACCATTGCCTTCTCATCATCAAACAACAATTCCGCCAGCGCTTTAGCCAATTCCGTCTTACCCACACCGGTGGTTCCGATGAATAGAAATGATCCTAATGGCTTCTTCGGATCCTGCAATCCTGCGCGACTTCTTCGAATAGCATCCGACACCGCCACAATGGCTTCGTCCTGTCCCACCACTCTGGCATGCAGGTAATCTTCCAGGTTCAGCAATTTGTCTTTTTCCGCCTGCAACATTTTCGTCAGCGGAATGCCCGTCCACCTGGAAACAATTTCGGCTATATTTTCGCTCGTCACTTCTTCCTTCATCAGTCGTGCCCCTTCTTTCGTTTCCTGCAACTCCTTCTCCAATTTTGACAGGTTCGCTTCCGCCTCTTTGATTTTTCCGTAACGGATTTCCGCCACTTTTCCATAGTCACCATTACGCTCTGCCTGTTCCGCTTCGGCTTTATAATTTTCGATTTTTATCTTTTCATTCTGGATTCTGTCCACCACCGTTTTCTCACTTTCCCATTTTGCCTTAAAAGCGTTTCTTTTTTCACTCAGCTCTGCAATTTGTTTGGATAAATCCTGCACCTTGGCCTCATCGTTTTCGCGTTTGACGGCCTCACGTTCAATTTCCAACTGACGGATTTTTCGTTCCAGCTCATCGAGTTCTTCCGGCACGGAGTCCATTTCCAGGCGCAGCTTAGCCGCTGCCTCGTCAATGAGGTCAATCGCTTTATCCGGTAAAAATCGATTGGTGATATAACGGCTGGATAATTCTGTAGCCGCGATAATCGCTTCATCTTTGATGGTCACCTTGTGGTGATTTTCATACCGTTCTTTCAGTCCGCGCAAAATAGAAACGGTATCTTCCACGCTAGGCTCCTGTACCATTACTTTTTGGAAACGTCGTTCAAGTGCTTTGTCTTTTTCAAAGTATTTCTGATACTCCGCCAGCGTGGTCGCACCAATAGCACGTAATTCACCTCTTGCCAATGCCGGTTTTAAAATATTAGCGGCATCCATGGCGCCTTCGCCACCACCACCTGCACCCACGAGTGTATGTATTTCATCTATGAATAAAATAATTTGTCCGTCAGAAGCAATCACTTCCTTGATGACAGCTTTTAGACGTTCTTCAAACTCACCCTTGTATTTAGCACCGGCAATCAAAGCACCCATATCCAAAGAATAAATCGTTTTGGATTTCAGGTTTTCAGGAATATCACCGGAAATGATGCGGAAGGCAATACCTTCGGCAATGGCCGTTTTACCCACACCCGGTTCTCCCACTAAAATGGGGTTGTTTTTCGTACGACGTGAAAGGATATGTAATACACGTCGGATTTCTTCATCACGACCAATCACAGGGTCGAGTTTGTTGGATTGTGCCAACTGGTTTAAGTTTTTAGCATACTTATCCAGTGAGTTGTACGTAGTGTCTGCGCTTGGATTATTCACGGTTTGTCCTTTTCTGAGTTCTTTAATAGCTTGTTTTAAATTACTTTCGGTAATCTTATTTTTTTTCAATAAATCTGCGGTAACATCGTTGGCACTCAGGAGCCCCAGCAACAAATGTTCGATGGAGACATACTCGTCGTTGAATTCTTTTAAATAGGAATTTGCTTTAAGCAATGTTTGCGACAACGCCTGAGATGGATACTTCATACTGTCACCGCTAACGGTGGGTTGTTTTTGAAGGATTACATCCAATTCAGCCTTTACTTTCTGAATGTCCGCATTGACTTTTTTGAAAAGAAATGGTGTCACATCCTGGTCATTGTCAAAGATACCTTTCAGCAAGTGGAAAGTATCCAAAGAAGGATGTTTCAGGTCGAAAGCGATTTGCTGGGCTTCCGCAATGGCTTCCTGCGATTTGATGGTATAATTGTTTGGATTCATCTTTACTGTTTTTATTTATAGACAAGAGGATTTTTCAGACACCCCCTACTTACTACATTTCCTAAGCAGCAAAAAGTGTGCAAGTGACAAATTGATGGTCTTCCTGTCAAAAAACAGAAATAACGGCAGAAATAAAATTTAAAAACAGACTATTTGTCGGAGTTACTCTTCGTCAACTATAAAATTTTCGACGGTAGAACTGATAAAGGCAAAACCAAGACTGAAGATTAATGCAGTAAGCCAACCATCCGCCGTACCATGTACACCAAATCCGGATAAGAAATAATCGGCAAGTTTCACCATTGCGGCACTGATAACGAGTGAAAACAGCCCCATGGTCAGACATGTTATCGGCAGGGCAAAAAACTGAAAAATAGGTTTGACAAACGTATTTAAAATTGTCAGCAGCAATGCTACTTTCACTGCATCCATCGGTGAGGCAACGTGCACATCAAGTCCGATTAAGGGAAGCAGGTAGGACAATGCAATAACAGTAGCTACTTTTATCAGGAATCGAATGATGAATTTCATAGTATTAATTATTTGTATTGTAAAAATAAGGTATTTCCTTAAAACAAGTAGCTATTTAACTTTTATACACTACCCCCGTTGGCTAAAAATATTTTTGTATAATATGAGCAATTTCTCCTGCAATGGCAGGATTCGAACCAAGAATTTGTCTTCCGTACAACCAATTATTCCCCCCTTTGAAATCATGGATTTCTCCGCCTGCTTCCTTTAAAATCAAGGCACCGGCTGCCACATCCCAGGGCGATAAACTGTATTCGAAAAAAGCATCAAAACGGCCACATGCCGTAAAGCACAAGTCTATGGCGGCAGAGCCTAAGCGGCGAATACCATGCGTGTTAGTCATCAGTTCCTGAAAGACGTTCAGGTAATTGTCCAGCAAATCAAAATCATAATAAGGAAAGCCGGTAGCTATTAAACTGTTGGCAAGTTGAGTAGTTTGAGAAACCGAAATGCGCTTACCGTTTAAGAAAGCGCCCTTATCTCTGGCCGCATAAAAAAGTTCATTTCTGTTCAGTTCATACACCACACCTACCACGATATCATCACGATACTTCAAGCCCACAGAAATACCAAATACCGGCATCTGATGATAAAATTGGTGGTACCATCCAAAGGGTCTACTATCCACTGCCACTCACCCTCCGATTGTATTACCGTGTTTTCTTCCGTTAAGAACGTAGCCTCCGGAATAATCGGTTGCAATTCATTCACCAGTATTTTTTCCGCTTCCTTATCAACATACGTCACCAGGCTGTTCAGCGCCTTGGTTTCGATGTCCGTTTGATGAATTTTACCGATTTCATGCTGTATGAAAGCAGCGGCTTTCTTTACCGCCAGTATCGTTTGCTCCTGTATGTCAATTAAATTATTCAATGGCATATTTTTCCTTGTTGCTTTTCTGGGTGCTTTCCGTTTTACTTTCTCCTTCCACCACCACCACAAACTCGCCTTTAGGTTCTTTTTGTGTAAAATGGATGATGGCATCTGATACATTACCACGAAAAGTTTCTTCAAATTTCTTGGTCAACTCGCGGCTGACAGAAATTTTTCTGTCTTCGCCGAAATACTCTTTCAATTCATTCAACAATTTAATTATTCGGTAGGGTGATTCATAAAACACGATGGTTCTTATTTCTTCCTTCAATCCCTGCAATCTTTTTTGCCTTCCTTTCTGATGCGGCAAAAAACCTTCAAAGACAAAACGATCCGTTGGGAAGCCCGAATTTACCAATGCAGGAATCAATGCGGTGGCACCCGGAAGGCATTCCACCTCTACTTCATTTTTCAGGCATTCCCGAACCAGCAAGAAACCCGGATCAGAAATGCCCGGCGTGCCTGCATCGGAGACCAGCGCCATCGTCATACCTGATTTTATTTTTTGCACTATATTTTCCACCGCCTTGTGCTCATTATCTTTATGATAAGCCTGCAAAGGAGTATCGATCATGAAATGCTGACAAAGAAATTTAGAAGTTCTGGTATCCTCCGCCAGTATCAGCCGGACAGTCTTCAATACCTCTATGGCACGAAATGTCATATCCTGCAAATTGCCGATAGGTGTTGGAACGATATAGAGCTTAGACATGCATTAAAATTAAGGCAAAAAACCGAAACGGCTGAATTATCGGATCACTTTAATCAGTAAATCATCGAGATATGCAATCAAATGATGAGGCTGATACTTCCTCCAGTTGATATCCGCGTATTTTTCGTTGACATTAACAAAATAATGTATACCGCTTTGTTGTATCTCCTCCATAATATGTTCCCTGAAATTTATGGCTATAATCCAACCATCATTATCCCTGATATCTTCATACCATTCCTCGTAGTATTCATTCCCCTGAGCAAAAAACTCCAGAATATTCTCTCCGATTAAAACGAACTTGGAAACCCCGTTGCTTATCAACACATCGACGACATCACGTTTCAGAAACATGATATCATTCCGGATACAATCATTCCATTCGCCGATAAATTCGATTACGGCAGCACCATTTTTATAATCTACATACAACAACTTAAGATACAGGGTATCCGAGCCAAAATAATCCCATTGCGGATGTATGAAATAGTTGTAAATCTTTTCAGAAAACATAAATTCACTGTACTCCCGTCCGTAGAAAGGGGATTTCTCGTCTTCCTCTGCGGTATAATAATCACGCCATTTCCAATAGGGTTCTATCGTATGCATTTTTCAGATTAAACTCCATCCAAAATAGCATTAAATATTTTAATCCGCAATTGATTTATCTCACTATTTCCCAATTCATTTATGATTAAATTAGTAATTCCTAATTGAATATTAATTGAAGTTTTTTAGTTATATTTATAGTGCAGATATTTTACCTGTTTAATAATCAAAAGATGAAACGTATTATTAATTCCATATTGTTATTTTTCTTTACTTTCTCTGTTGTTCTAGCGCAAGAAAAACCGGCAAGTGAGATTATAAAATTATCCGAAGATAAAATGCGTGGAAAAACGCTGTACGGGCAAATGGTGATAAAAACAGTACGACCGACTTACACTCGCGAGATGGCAGTAAAAGTGTGGATGAAAGGAAATAATTACTCACTCATCCAGGTAATTTCACCAGCGAAGGAAAAAGGCATTACTTTTCTAAAACGAAAGAAGGAAGTATGGAATTGGATCCCTACACTCGAAAGAATCATAAAATTACCTCCATCCATGATGTCCCAATCCTGGATGGGCACCGATTTTACCAATGACGACCTTGTAAAAGAATCCTCCATCATTGAAGATTACACTCCAGAAATAGAAGGCAATGAAAATTACCTGGATAGAAATTGCTGGAAAATAATACTAACTCCCAAACCCAAAGCTGCGGTTGTCTGGGGTAAAGTAATTGTATGGATTGACAAAAAGGACTTTCTCCAGTTGAAATCTGAATTCTATGATGAAGATGGTGAGTTAGTGAATACAATGTCCGGATTTGAAATCAAAGAAATGGGCGGACGTATCATCCCAACCCAGATAGACATGACAACCAAAGGAAAACCTGGCAATAAAACATCCATAATTTATAAGTCACTCCAATTTGATCAACCTATGGATGATAATTTTTTCAGCACTCAGAATATGAAATCTGTTAAATAATTAAAATGCTCTTAAAACTCGCATGGCGGAATCTGTGGCGGAACAGAAACAGAACATTGATTACAATGGGATCTGTTTTTTTTGCCGTCATTTTGTCTGTTTTAATAGATTCATTACAGTCAGGTGTTTTTGATAACCTGATAAAGAATGTCGTCGGATATTACACTTCCTATATTCAGATACATAAGAAAGGCTATTTTAACGAACAGACTTTAGATAACGTTATAACGCTAGACAGTTCTCTTATTTCACAAATCAGAACCAACAAGAACATACTGAATACATCTCCGAGAATTGAAACATATGTATTGGCATCGGGTGCCAATAATACACAAGGATGCATGGTGACAGGAATAATTCCGGAAAATGAAAAAGAGCTTATACAGTTGGATAAAAAAATAATTCGCGGAAAATATCTGCAGACAACTGACAAGGCAGTATTGCTGGGTGACGAACTTGCCACGAAACTATCGGTAAATGTAAACGACACTGTTATCTTACTTGGACAGGGTTATCAGGGTGTAACGGCAGCAGGAAAATATCGTAAAAGGGTTACTTCATTTCGGATCACCTGAATTAAATAAAAGAGTACTCTTTCTGACATTAGGCGGATGTCAGGAATTTTTAGGCATGGAACATGAAGTAACAACAATTGCCATAGCATTGAAAAACACCCGGAAACTAAACAGAACGAGAGATGAACTCAAGGAAAGCATTGGAAATAAAGCAGAAGTAATTACATGGGAAGAAATAATGCCGGATGATGTAGAGCATATGAAAACGGACAAAGGCTCAGGAATGATATTATCTCTCGTACTGTATATGCTGGTCTCTTTCGGGATATTCTCTACATTGCTGATGATGATGGCTGAACGGAAATTTGAATTCGGGATGCTGCTGGCAATAGGGATGAAAAAGAAACAATTAGCATTTGTGATGATACTGGAATCACTGTTTGTATCTACGGTTGGCAGTTTTTGTGGGTTATTGTTTAGCATTCCACTTATCAGTTACCTGAAATACAATCCTATCCGGTTCACGGGAGAATTTGCAAAAGTGTATGAAAAATATGGCTTTGAAGCCATATTTCCTACCTCTACCAACCCTGACATCTTCATCAAGCAAACTATCATTATTATCGTTATATCGCTCTTGCTTTCATGCTATCCTGTTTTAAAAATCCTGACTATCAATCCTGTAAAAAACATGAAGCGATGAAGATGATTATTCAAATTGCATGGAGAAATATCTGGAGAAATCCGATGCGCAGTATTGTTATTATTTTATCAGTAGCATTGGGTTTGTGGGCCGGCGCCTTTGTAAGCGCACTATATTGGGGAGTTAGCGAAGGAAGGGTAAGAATGGCTATTGAAAACGAGGTTTCTCATATCCAGATACATCATCCTGAGTTTAAAAATGATTATAAAGCATCCTTCTACTTTCCGGAAGATTCGGCAATTCGGAATATCCTCAAAAAGGAGAAAAACATAAAAGCATTTTCATTCCGTTCAGTGGCTCAAGGCATGCTCACTACGCCCGGCAGCAGCACCGGTGTCAACTTTAATGGGATAGACCCTGTAGCAGAAGACTCTACAACACATCTTGGGAGAATGATTATTGAAGGAAATTATTTTAATCCCGAAAAACACAACCAGATTCTGATCGGATATAAACTCGCATCCAAATTAAAAATAAAAGTAAAATCAAAAGTGGTACTCAGTTGTCTGGATACTGCAGAAAATATCAGCTCTGCAGCCTATAAGGTAGCCGGTATTTATCGCTCAGGAAACTCCTCTCGCGATGAGATGAACGTCTTTGTCATAAAATCTGATTTAAATGAAATGCTTGGTATTATGAATCAGGCCCATGAAACAGCCATTTTGCTGGATGATAACCAAAATCTGGAAAAATGCAAGAAATACCTGCAGCATTCACTTAAGGGACTACAAGTGGAAACATGGAAAGAAATATCACCTGAAACAGATTTAATAATATCAACCATGACGCAGGTTTCTACGATTTTCATTATTATTATTCTAATTGCGTTATGCTTCGGCATTGTCAACACAATGCTGATGGCTATACTGGAAAGAACGAGGGAACTTGGAATGATTATCGCATTAGGCATGACACGCACAAAGATTTTTTTCATGATACTTATCGAAACATTCATGCTCGTAATGATCGGATGCCCGATAGGATTATTTATTGCATGGGTCAGTATTCTGTATTTCGGGAAACATGGAATCAATATTTCTTCATTCGCTTCGCAGGCAATGTCCAACTTTGGATTTCCCACTATCATGTACCCCTCATTACCATTTGGTGCCTATATACAAATTATCGGATTAATCATCATTGCTGCAATTCTGTCTGCCATATTTCCTGCCATTAAAGCTGTTAAACTTCATCCTGCTGAAACCTTAAAATCATAATTATGGAAACTGTTATCGATGCACATAATATTTCAAGAGTTTTTAACCGGGACACCGTGCCTGTTTATGCGGTTAATAATGTACATCTCCATTTGAATAAAGGTGAATTTACTGCTCTTGTGGGTCCTTCCGGCTCAGGAAAGACAACATTGCTGAATATTATCGGCGGTTTAGACAAACCAGATACGGGTAATGTAATCATTAACGGCATAGATATAACTACTCTCAGTGAGAACAAACTGATTGATTTCCGACTGCATAATATCGGATTTATTTTTCAATCATTTAATCTCATCCCCGTTCTGACCGCAAAAGAGAATGTAGAATTTATACTCTTATTGCAAAACATGAAACGTTCTGACATTGATAAGCGCGTCATGCAGTTACTGGAACAAGTCGGGCTAACGGATAAAGCAGACGTTATTCCCGCACAACTTTCCGGCGGGCAGCAACAACGAATAGCCGTTGCGCGTGCACTGGCTTCTAAACCAATGTTTATTTTAGCGGATGAACCTACTGCAAACCTGGATAGCAAATCTGCTTCCAATCTATTGGATATTATGGCAAAGCTTAATCAAGAAGACAATATGACGTTCATATTTTCCACTCATGACCAGCGTGTTATCGAAAGAGCAAGAAGGGTTATCACGCTTGTCGATGGGAGCATTGCCTCAGATACAGCAATGGTAAAAACAGATCACACATGAACAAAAGATATCCTATATTAATAACTATCTGTTTGTGTCTGTTTGTTCAACTAAAAGCTGAACGCAAACCGGTATCGGAATACGTTCAGACAAATGGATACATCAAAGGTGTCTCCACTGTAAATTTTGTCAAAAATGCGGAATCATTCAATGCTACTTTGCTTCTTCACAACCGAATAAACCTGAATATAAAGCCCGTTCCTTCGCTGACATTTGGTATTGGAATGCGAAATCGTATTTTTTTGACAAATCAGCAAAAATTTATCCCTGATTTAGCAAAACAGCTTAGTATTGACAATGGATTAGTGGACCTCTCATTTTCCATCGTAGATAAATCTCCGCTGATCATTCATACCATGCTGGACCGTTTATTTATCGATTGGCAGGGAAAAAACTGGAATATCAGAGCCGGCAGGCAGCGGCTGAACTGGGGTATTAATTTAACCTGGAATCCCAACGATATTTTCAACTCCTACAACTTCCTCGATTTTGATTATGAAGAACGGCCTGGTACCGATGCATTAAAATTCCAGTACAACTTTACATCATTCGACAATATAGAAGTTGCTTTCTCCCCTTCCAGAAATAAATACAGGATGGCCGGTGCAGTGAAATATAGTTTCAATAGAAAAAATTATGACTTTCAGGTTATGGCAGGAAATTACCAGCAGGATATTTTTCTGGGATTCGGATGGGCCGGTAATATTCGGAATGCAGGCTTCAAAGGCGAAATCTCTTATTTTCAAAATTGGCATGACAGGTCATTCAGAGAAATAGGTGTTAGCGCCAGTACCACGTTTGATTATGCATTTAAAAAAGGATGGTACATTGCAGGATCATTCTTATATAACAATAAGGCTACCGACAATCTTTTCAGTACAGGTGTACTCTTTTCCAGTAATTTATCCCCTAAAATGCTCATGCCTGCGAAGTACAATTTCTTATTCCTGACATCAAAACAATTTAATCCGATTACTTCAGCCAGCCTTACGCTGGTCTATTCTCCTATACTAAACCTGTTTATTGTCAACCCATCCTTTTATTTTTCTCTATCCAACAACTGGGATCTCGATTTTATAGTACAAAGCTTTTTTGCCAATAATATTTCTAATAAATTTGATGTTCTGGGAAATTCATTTAACATGCGGGCACGTTGGAGTTTTTCCAATTAAATAACAGCTCCAAAAGTATATCTCTACAATTTGTCAATATAATAATCCGCAATAGCATCAATGGGATGCTGTACAAATTTACCCAACCGGCATTCAAACTCATCGGCTACTTTTTGCAGTTCTTCCTTAAAAGCATTTGCGATAGAACCTACAAATCCGACGGGATACTCCTGGTAATTTTCAAAACAGGAAACATGAAAATCAAAAAACTCGGTAAACCCTCTTTGCAGAGTCACCTGCACATAATCCGTTTCCCTGAACTTTGACAAAACAGGTGCAAAGCTCGCCAGATAGCGGTTGGGTGAGGCTTCTTTATAGACCAGCTGAAAGATGGTGTTTTTCTCCAGCTTATATTCTCTGAGCAGGTATTGTTCCATTTCCACCGGCAACAAATGATATAAAAAATCGCGCAGGAGAATTTTTCCGAAATAGGCGCCGCTCGCCTCGTCTCCCAGGATGTACCCAATACCGGCGTACGATTCCACCAGATTAGCTCCATCGTAGAAAATGGAATTGGAGCCTGTTCCCAAAATACAGGCGATACCGGGCTCTTTGCCGCAAATTGCATACGCCGCGGCTTTCATATCGTGGTCAATCTCAATATCGGCTTTGGTAAACAGGGCTTTCAGCACCGCCTGTGCCAGTTTATTTCGTTCCGGACTGGAGCAGCCTGCTCCAAAGAATTTCAACGACTCTACTTTGTCTGCAACCGCCACCAGATCGGCATTGGAATATACTTTTTGAAAAATCTCCTCATGGTGGTGAATGATGGGATTAATGCCCAATGTTTCAAAATATTTTCTGGATTGATCGTTTTTATCATACAACAACCAACTTGTTTTAGTGGAACCACTGTCCGCGAATAGTATCATAAGACCAAAAGTAGTGAGTATTAAGTATTAAGACAAATATTGTTTACATTTGATAAAAGATTTTTTATGGCAAAGTCAGCATTATTAGCAGGAGCTACCGGTTTGGTTGGTGGTTTTGTTTTGGATCAATTGTTACAAGACCCGACTTATGACAGTGTCATTGTATTAACCAGAAAATCATTGGGCAACAACCATCCCAAACTCAAAGAAGTTATCGTAAACTTTGATGAACTGGAAAAATACTCGAACGAGATAAAAGCAGATGCTGTCTTTTGTTGTCTTGGTACTACCATAAAAACTGCCGGTTCACAGGAAGCATTTAAAAAAGTGGATTATGAATACCCGTTGCGATTAGCGGAAATTGCGAAACAAAACGGCACTAAAACTTACCTGTTGATTTCCGCATTGGGTTCGTCCAAAAGTTCCATCATCTTTTATAACCGTGTAAAAGGGGAAGTCGAAGATGCCATTGGCAAATTGAATTTTGATGCCTTTCATATTCTGCAGCCGAGTCTGATCATCGGTGAACGAAAAGAGAACCGTATGGGGGAAGGTATTGCACAAAAATTATCACCTGTGTATGATGCCCTGATGTTCGGGCCATTGACCAAATATAAATCCATCAAGGCTGAGCAGATTGCCAAAGCCATGATTCATTTCTCCAAATCCGATGCAAAAGGAACGCTGAGGCATGAGAGTGATGAATTACAGAGCATCTGAAGCTGAACAAAATTTACTTCTTACTCAGCACCGCCTGTATAGACGCACCTATAATTTCCACTGCTTCATTTACCTGCGCTTCTGTTATAATTAACGGCGGAGCAAAACGGATAATATTGCCGTGTGTAGGCTTTGCCAACAACCCGTTATCCCGCATTTTAAGACAGATATTCCAGGCCAGTTCGCCCGGGTTATTCCAGGTATGTTCTTCACTGTGTCCGGTATTGATTACAATGGCATTCAGCAATCCTTTGCCTCGCACCAGTTCTATGATTGGCAAATTCAGATTGTTCAACTCACCTCTGAAAACCTCGCCCATTTTTTGTGCATTATCCGCCAATTGCTCATCCACTACCACTTTTAAACTCGCCATAGCCACCGCACATGCCAGCGGATTGCCACCAAAAGTAGAACCATGTTCGCCCGGCTTGATGCACAGCATGATTTCATCATCTGCCATTACCGCACTGACCGGCATAGTGCCACCGCTTAATGCTTTTCCCAATATCAGGATATCCGGCTTCACATTTTCATGGTCGCAGGCCATCATTCTTCCCGTTCGGGCGATCCCCGTCTGTACTTCATCCGCGATGAACAAGACATTATACTGCGTACACAAGGCACGCACTTTGCTCAAATAGCCTTCATCCGGCACCACCACACCAGCTTCTCCCTGTATAGGTTCCACCATGAACGCCGCCACGTTTTTATCCTGAAATGCCTCCTCTAAAGCAGCAGTGTCATTATAGGGAACTTTGACAATTCCCGGTAAATAAGGGCCATAGCCACCATAGGAAGAGGGATCCGTAGAGGATGAAATCGCCGCCATTGTCCGGCCCCAGAAATTATCCTGCGCCACAATGATAACCGCCTTATCCTTTTCTATTCCTTTGACATCATACCCCCAGCGACGCGCCAGCTTGAATGCCGTTTCGCCGCCTTCCACACCGGTATTCATCGGCAGCACCTTATCATAGCCTAACAACTGTGTAATATATTCCATATACACCCCCAGCAGATTGCTGTGAAAAGCGCGGGAAGTGAGTGTCAGCACCGCAGCCTGTTCCTGCATCGCCCTGACAATTTCAGGATGGCAGTGACCCTGATTTACCGCAGAATAGGAGGATAAAAAGTCCAGGTACTGTTTCCCTTCCACATCCCATACGTGCACACCCTTTCCTTTTGCCAGGACAACCGGCAGCGGATGGTAATTATGCGCACCGTATTTTTCTTCGAGTGCAATGATTTGCTGTGATGACAAACTACTCATTTTTCTTATTTTTATCATAACAAAGATACATCAAAAAAAGGAAGAATATTAGTTGTTATAACAACTATTTAGTTAAATATCAAATAATGAAAGTAAGCGACCACTGCAACGAGAAGATACAAATACCCTCCCGCACCTGGTGGGAAATGCGCAGATTGAAATACAACCTGCTGACCGGCGGTATTGGTATACTGATTGTTCTGATTATAAATCTATATGTCAAACGGGATGCATCTTTTGACATTCTTTTTTTTCTGACGAGTATCGGCTTTGCCATCATTTATGCATTGCTTTGCAACCTGACCTACACCGCGATTTGGCTGCTGGATAATCTTTCATTCGGCAATGAACTTATCGACTTTCATTCGCCGAAGCGTACGGTAATCTTGTATATTTTTGTATTTTTGTCTTGCCTGGTGCCTTTTGGTATCCTGCTATTGGTGAGAGATTTGTTATAAATCAATCAACATTTTTCCTTTATTGCACATTAACCTTATTGTTTGCTTATGAATATCCGATATACGCTTTCCTTTCCAGCACCGCACACACACTATGTGCATGTAGAAATGCATATCAGCGATATAGCATCCGAGGAATTACAGTTGAAGATGGCTATATGGACTCCCGGCAGTTATCTGATCAGGGAGTTTCAGAAAAACATTGACTTTGTGGAAGCGGCGATTACGCATCAGGATCCAATACGCCTGGAAAAGACGGACAAGAACACCTGGAAAATTGACACCCGGCACACCAAAGAAGTTACGATAAAATACCAGACGTATTGTTTTGAATATTCCGTCAGAACAAACTTTGTAGATGACAGCCACGCACTGATAAATGGCGCACCCACTTTTCTCTATATCGAGGGCTATGAAAATACCGGTGCTGAAGTACACATCATTCCTTTTTCTGCATGGAAAAACATTTCCACCTCCTTACCTGCAAAAGAGGACAACAAATGGATCAGGGTTGCGAGCAACCTGGATGAACTGATTGATTCTCCGATAGAGATTGGCAATCATACATCTTATTTCTTTGATGCCGCTGACGTAACGCACGAACTGGCAATTTATGGAAAAAGCAACTGCGACACGGAGAAACTCATTGCAGATTTAAAACGAATTGTGGAAGTGGAAACGCGGATATTTGGCTCACATCCCTGCAAAAATTATGTTTTCATCATTCACAATACGGACAGCAGTTTCGGAGGACTGGAACATGCTCATTCTTCCGTGAATCATATAACGAGATGGGACTATGACAAAGAAAATTACCAGAAAGCCATCAGTTTACTGGCACATGAGTATTTCCACTTATGGAATGTAAAACGCATCCGGCCGGCCTCACTGGTTCCGTTTGATTACGAATCGGAAAACTATACGACTCTCTTATGGTTTTTTGAAGGTGTCACCAGCTATTATGATGACTACATATGTTACCGCGCCGGGGTAACAGCATCAGATGACTTTTTTGAAATAGTCGCGAAAAACATCAACGATGTATTAAACACACCCGGCATTGCAAGCCAAACATTGGCAGAATCAAGTTTCGATACCTGGTTGAAATATTACAGAAGAAATGAAAACTACAAAAACTCCCAGATAAGCTATTATACGAAAGGAGCAATTGTTGCGCAGGTATTTGATATTCTTATCATTGAAGCCACTCACGGCAGCAAAAACCTGGATGATGTAATGAAAAAACTTTATGAAAATTATCTGTCACTACCGGAAAATGGAATTACGGAAGATAGTTTAATATCGGTTTTTAGTTCAGTGTCTGGCATCGACTTCCAACCGTATTTTGACAAATATATACACACTACTCAAACTCCTGACCTTGAATATTACTTTAATAAAATTGGCATACGCCTAACCGACACAACAGACAGCAACCACGTTTTTCTCGGCTTATCCACCCAATGGAAAGAGGGAAAATTACTCATCACACAACTCAACAGAAACTACGGAGCTGCCATTGCCGGATTAAATGTAGAAGATGAAATCATAGCGATAGACGGCTTCAGGGTTTTTAAGGATTTCAAACAGATTTATGCTCATAAAAAGCCAAAAGATGTTATAGAAATGCTAATTTCCAGGAAAGGTGAACTAAAATCAATCCCTGTTTCGTTATCTTCAGACAACAGAAAGTCGTACAAATTAGAAGAACAGGAAAACATTTTACCGCAACAGGCTGTTTTGTTGAAGAAATGGCTTGCTAAAATAGAAACCCATGCATAAAAAATTCATTTTACTCTTACTCACCGTAATTTTGCTGACAGGAACCTCTGTCTCTTATGCAGAACCAAGAATGCCCAAACGATGTGCTAAAAAGGTGCTTCTACCCGGTCAAAATAAATACATGAAATGCAGGAAAGCACGCAACCTGAAGAATAATTATTTTTAGTTTTCTTCTTAATCTGCGTTTTTGGCCATCTCCATGTTAAATTTATGGGAAAAGTGGACATTTAAACCGGATTACAATACTAAATAATATCATTTTACCGTTTATTTCAGTAATATTGAACTGCTGATTAATCAGCGTCATTTCCCTGAAGCATAGTACATGCCAACCCTTTCAAATTTTAAATATAAAAAATGAGAGGCGTTTTATTATTACTGATAGTTATCCTGATAAGTGCAGTTTTTACGGATACGTTTGCACGCAGCAGAAGTTATAAAAGATCGGGTAGCAATATCTATGTCAGTAAGAAATACAAAGGACATACCTGCCCAAAACCCCGCAAAATCATCAATGCGGTTTATTTCTGATGAACTTTTATTTCGCGAATAAAATCAGCGCATAATACCGAAGGTGAAACACTTTTCATAAAAATTTCTCCTATCAGAAACCCTTTAAACCCATTTTGACGAAACATCCGTACATCCTCCGGATGGGATATACCACTTTCGGCCACTTTTACAAAATCGTTTCCCAGCCTTTCTGCCATCCGCACAGACTGTTCTATATCGACTTCAAATGTTTTTAGATTCCGGTTATTGATACCCACCATATCGACAAGATGATATACATGGTCCAGTTCGCTTTCATCATGCAGTTCCAGCAGCACTTCCAAATCCAGGCTATTAGCCAACGATGTAAACTGCTTTACTTCGGCAGGTGTAAGTATAGATGCTATCAGCAAAACAACATCCGCACCCCAGCTTTTCGCTTCTATGAACTGGTACTCATCTATCATAAAATCTTTGCGCAACAAGGGAATGCTCACTGCATTACGGGCAGCCGTTAAATCTTTAAAACTGCCACCGAAAAAAAGTTCATCCGTCAAAACAGAACTACCAGCAACACCTGCCTTTTCATAGCCACTGACCACTTCAACCGGATCTGCCGTAGCATTCAACATACCTTTGCTCGGTGATTTCCGTTTAAACTCGGCAATAATACCGGAGGAATCGTCGTCCATCAATCTGTTTTTCAATGAACTATTTTCACGAAGAAACAGGGCCGATTGTTCCAGCTGCCTGATGGAGGTTGCTGCTTTTGCGTTCGCCACCTCGATACGTTTTTGGGCCACAATCTTATCTAAGATGGTCATGCTATTAGTTTGAAAATGACTTTAACTGTTTAAATTTCTCCAGCGCCTTACCGCTCTGCAAGCTTTCCCTCGCTTCTTCAACACCGTGCAGGATATCCGTTTTCCTGAAGGTGGCAATTGCCAGACCTGCGTTTGCCAGTACTACATTCCGTTGCGCTTCGCTGGATTTGCCTTCGAGTACATTCATAAAAATGGCGGCATTGGATTCGAGCGAATCTCCACCGTGAATATACATCGGGTATATTTTGGAAAACCCGAATGCCTGTGGCGTTATCAGGTAGTGCTTGCTTTTGGTATAGACACTGGTATCGTCCGTCAGGGAAATCTCATCGTATCCGTCGAGAGAATGTATGACGGCAAAATTTACTTTTGTTGCCGACAACACATTCTTGTAGAGCTTTCCAATCGCTTCATTATAAACCCCTATTATCTGAGTGGTCGGTTTAGCCGGATTTACCAAAGGTCCCAATAAATTGAAAATAGTTTTGACCTGCAGTTGTTTTCTCACATGCGCTACATTCTTCATGGCTGGGTGGAACAAGGGGGCATGTAAAAAAGTGATATTGGCATGGTGCAGCTGTTCATTCAGTTCCTCTTGTGTAACGGCAAAGCGGATACCCAAATGCTCTAAAATATTGGAGGAGCCCGAAACAGAGGAAACACCATAATTTCCATGTTTGGTTACCTTAATGCCTGCACCGGCACACACCAGACAGGCTAATGTGGAAATATTAAAGGTATCTTTTCCATCACCGCCGGTACCTACTATATCCAGTGTATGCTTGACGGAGAGTTCCACCGGATCAGCCAGCTTCAGCATAGCTTCCCGAAAACCAATCAGTTCCTCTGTAGTGGGCATACGCATGTTGTACACGGACAGGAATGCCGCGACCTGCGCTTCATTCTGATTGCCGGAAGCAATATCCTGCAAGGCTATGGCTGCTTCTGATTTCGTAAGCATATTCCCGGCAAATAAATATTGCAACAGCATTTTCATTACACCAAAATACAATATAAGCTCAAATAAATGGCCATAGGTATATTATTTATTTGTTTAGCTGAAAAATGACAATAATATTCTTTATTTTTAAATAGGGGAATGGCTATTAATGCAGTCGCAAATAAAAAAATAAAACCATGAACAAAAAGTTATTTATCTTTTTATTTTTCATGCAACTGGCTTTTTATCTGCAGGCACAATTTAACAACCTGTTCGATTTGAATACGTATTCCATGTTTTGTAACAACACCCCAATTCCTCTTAGTATTTCTACAAAAAAAACCGGCGATACGGCTAAAATAACAATTAGTCAGCAAAATTATAATCCCTGGGAAATTTCCAATCATCATAAATTCGGCAATCAGGTAACGGCGGTTGCTTTAGGTATATTACTTAGAATAAATCCGGAACATTCGGAAAGCATTTACATGTCAAAACTGAACAGAAGCAATGATATTATTAAAGATGAATCGTATACTGTCCTGCATACCGTCAGACACGGAACAGACACCTTGTTTACCATTTATCTGCACTTCGAAAATCCCGCCTTTTCTTTCGACCAATCTGTTTATTATAACATTATTTACCCTGACGGAACGACAGATGCCCCCTTCCCGGGTATTCGGCTTATGGACAATAATGGAAACAATCCAAAAGAAGCCGGCAGAATTATCCGATACAACAACATTGATTACAAACTGGTTTTTGGAACTTATGATTTGCAAAATGACATAACAGACAACATACTGTTTTCTATAAGTGAAATCAAACCCAACAGCAAATACAACATAACACCCAATCCAGCAGACACACTAAATCCATCAGTCATTAATATCTGGACATACAATCCCGGATTTTTAAAACCTGTTGGATTTAATGATAATGAAGAAGATGAAAGAGTACCACTTTTTCATCAAGGGATTCCAGACAACATGGATATTCTTGTATTTCAGGAATTTTTTGAACGGGATTTGAATATACGGTTAATGGACAGCTTAAGGCAGCGATATAAATATCAAAGTAGTAATCGACACAATGAGCCTGTTGTTCCTGTTGTTGGCAAAGAAGGTGGTGTTCGTATTATCAGCAAATTTCCAATTTTAGATGAAAAAGAAGTTTCCTTTTCAGCAAACGGATGTATAAATGAGGACATTATTAATGGTGCCGCAAACAAAGGCGTGAAATATGTAAAAATAGATAAGCTTGGACAAATCATTCACGTTTTTGGAACACATACCGGCGTACAGCCCTGTGATTTTTATGTTATGGCCAATTTTATAAAAACTTTTACGATTCCCAAAAATGATGTTATTGTACTCGCAGGAGATTTTAATGTAACGCTTGACCAGTTTACTTCAGACGCCTATAATACATACCAGGATGTGATGGATACCCTGCATGCCGTTGAAGCAACCTATCAGTCACTAAATTGGGACAAGCCATACAAAGGAACTTGCTGGGGCTACAACCACTGGAATTCAGGCGATGAGTCGGAAAAGAGCTATATAGACTATGTCCTGACTTCTAAAAACGGAAAAATTCCGTTAAAGAACAACAACTATACTCAGGTTGCCCGTGTAAACTCTATGGATAAAAAATTCTGGGGTGTTTTTGATTTAGGCGATCACAATCCTGTATATGGCAGAATAGAATTACCTTATTTAAATGTTTCAGCAACAGACACTATAGTTTGCACGGGAAGTTCATTTCAGTTAACCGCCAAAACAAACATACCTAATCCTGTTTATAACTGGTATAAAAACGATACATTGTTAGCATCTTCCATAGATTCCTTTTATGTAGTAACTAACTTTTCTGATATTACATCCGATTATTCCTGTAAAATTTATTACTCCTATATGCCTGATACCGTAATAAACAGGATTCCGTTTGATATTGACTCCAGTGATAAAAAATATATTTTCAGAGGGGTATTTGAATCGAATTTGGAGGGCAAAACAACTATAAACAATTGCATTACAACAGGAATCAATTTTGTAAAAAATAAGCATATCCGGATTTTCCCAAATCCTGCATCTGATTATATAACTATTGAAACAGACAAGCAAGAACCGCTATCAGCAATACTCTATGACCAATTGGGAAGGCCGGTACTACAAATAACTGATATAAGAAACAACCGTCTATCTGTCGCGGGTTTCGCCAGCGGGATATACGAATTAGTCATCACACAGAGAGGATCAATTGTATTTCAGGACAAAATCAGCATTCTGAGAAATTAATATTCTGCTGACTTATCAGCATTTAAACAGCCAGTTCTCAATAATCTTTATCCCCTGTGGGGTCATTACACTTTCCGGATGAAATTGCACCCCATGCACATTAAAGGATTCGTGTTTTATCGCCATCACCACACCATCATCATCTACAGCGGTAACAATTAAAGGGCTTACGACATGCCTGATTGCCCAGGAATGATAACGACCGCTTTCAAAGTTTGAATCCATCCCATCAAATAAAACATCATCTGCAATCACCTTGGTATTTTTAGATTTCCCGTGTATCACCCGACCCACATTATAGAGCTCCGCTCCAAAAACCTGTCCTATAGCCTGATGTCCCAGGCAAACGCCTAAAATGGATTTGACAGATGCATACTGTTTGATCAGGTCTACTAATATCCCGGCTTCTTCCGGTATACCCGGACCGGGTGAAAGCAATATCTTATCATATTCATCCACCTCTTGCAATGAAATCTTATCATTACGAAACACATCACATTTTACATGGAAGGATTCAATATAATGCACCAGATTGTAGGTGAAGGAATCGTAATTATCAAGTACTAATATTTTATTCATTGTTAATTTTTAAAACCGACTAACACACTATGTTATCAAAGGGACTAAAGTTTATTGGCTAATTCAATTGCTTTATTGATCGCAGCCAATTTATTCTCCACTTCCTGCAGTTCATTTTCCGGCACGGAATCTGCGACCACGCCCGCTCCTGCCTGAAAGGTCAGCACATTCTCTTTACTCATCAGACTTCGTATCATAATGGCATGATTGAAGTCTCCGTTGAAATCGAGATGACCTATAGCGCCTCCGTAAAAACCCCTGCTGCAGTTTTCATAACTATCAATCAGCTGCATCGCCTTATATTTAGGTGCACCGCTCAAGGTACCTGCCGGAAAGGTATCACCAATGATTTTTATCTTGTCTGATGTTGCATCTATCTCCGCAGTAACCTTTGACACCAGATGGATGACATGCGAGTAATACTGCACTTCCCGGTACACTTCCACTTTGGTATTTTTCCCACCACGGGACAAATCATTTCTGGCCAAATCCACCAGCATTACATGCTCTGCATTTTCTTTAGGATCATCGGCTAACTGCTGTGCCAGTGCGGCATCTTTGATATCATCACCTGTCCGGCGGAAAGTACCCGCAATCGGATGAATCGTGACTTTATTATTTTTGATTACCAGTTGAGCTTCCGGCGAAGAACCCATTAAACGAAAATCCACGAAATCAAAATAGAAGCAATAAGGTGAAGGATTAATACTTCTTAACGCACGATAGATATTAAAATCATCTCCTCTGTATTTTTGCTGAAACTGCCTTGACAAGACAATCTGAAATACATCTCCCCTGTAACAGCTTTGTTTTCCTTTATTCACCATTTCCAAATACTGTTCATCTGTGAGATTGGAGGTTTTCTCCATATCTGCCGAAAAATTATCCAGGTGTAAGGATTTATATTTTATACTGCTTTCAATTTCATCCAGTGTCGTACTATCAGCTGTACCACCCTCCACTTCATTTTTAACCAGAAATAATTCATGATTAAAATGATTAAACGCGATAATATACTGATAGCAGAAATATTGCGCCACGGGAATCTTCAGATTTGTATTCACAAAATGAATATCTTCAAAATACTGCACCGCATCATAGGACATATACCCAAAAAGGCCATTCGAAATGATTGGCAGTTCCAATGTGGAAGATGCAGGAAACCGCTGAATAAATTGATTGATTAAGTCAGTCAGTCTGGCTTCACCCACGCTGATTTTTTCTTCTTTTCCATCCGGATAGTTTGCGATGAAATTATCCTCCTCCACCTTAAAGCCCGCTATTGGCTGGAAACAGATATAGGAATAATTATGCTCATCACCATGATAATCGGAGCTTTCCAGCAAAATGACATTTTTAAACCTCGAACGCAAGCGCAGGTAGATGCTTACCGGTGTAAGCATATCGGAAAGTATTTTTTTATATGTGGAAGTAAACGTGTATTTCATTTAGCTATTATCAAATATTTAGCAAGATTTCTCTCTTCGTTCGAAATGACAATAAAAAAGCCCGCTTTTTACGGCGAGCTAATATAATCAATTGGATATAGAATCAGCACTCGCCTATTGTCGTTTACCGTTCCACCACCAAAATTTGTTTGTTGCCATAGTGCAAATATATCAAAAATGAATTAATTGCTGTTTACTTTTTTAATAGAATATCAAAGTTTCCCTTTTGTCGTCGGCAATTCATTTCCATCGCGTTTTACTGCCATTTTGATGGACTTGGCTACCGCTTTAAAGATGGCTTCAATCTTGTGATGTTCGTTATCGCCCTCGGCTTTTATATTGAGGTTGCATTTGGCGGCATCCGAAAAGGATTTCCAGAAATGAAAGAATAATTCGGTAGGCATATCACCCACTGTCTCTCTGTGAAATCTGGCTTTCCAAACCAGCCATGGTCTTCCAGAAAAATCTATTGCTGCCTGCGCGAGCACATCATCCATCGGCAGCAGGAATCCATAACGTGCAATGCCCTTTTTACTCCCTAATGCTTTATGAAAAGCTTCGCCAAGTGCAATCGCAGTATCTTCTATCGTATGATGTTCATCGATATGCAAATCACCTTTTACACGTATTTCCATATCGCAGGAAGAGTGTTTGGAAAGCTGCTCCAGCATGTGATCGAAAAAACCAAGTCCGGTTTTGATGGATGATTTTCCGGTTCCGTCCAGGTTCAGCACAACATTGATTTTTGTTTCATTGGTATTCCGCTGAACAACAGCCATTCTGGGTGGGTTCGTCAAGAAAGTGGCGATATCTTCCCATTTATTAGTTTTGAGTGCAACGACTTTCTTCAGTTCACTATGGTTTAGCTTATTATCATCCGTCTTATCGGCACTTCTGCCCAGTAAAATTCCTTTGCAACCGAGGTTTTTTGCCAGTTGGATATCTGTTAACCGGTCACCAATCACAAACGAGTTTTGCAAATCATAGTTTGGATTACCCATATAATGCGTCAACAGACCGGTATTGGGTTTGCGTGTCGGCAGGTTGTCATTTGCGAAACTACGGTCTATACAAACTTCCGCAAACTCGATACCTTCTGTGCGGAAGATATCCATCATCAGGTTTTGGGGTCCCCAGAATTTTTTTTCAGGAAACGATTTCGTCCCTAATCCGTCCTGATTGGTAACGATAACGAAAATAAAATCTCCTGTTTCTTTAATTTTCCTGAGCGATGAGATGACATTAGGAATAAACTGCAATTTCTCAAAACTATCCGTCTGAAAATTATCTTTCGGTTCCACAATCAACGTTCCGTCTCTGTCTATAAATAATACCTTTTGCATACGTTAAAATTAGGCTTTATAGTTCTTTAATGCGTTGATGAATTTATTATTTTCTTCTTTTGTTCCCACGCTCACCCGCAGACAACCTTTGAGTAATGGGGCCTTATCCCTATTGCGCACAATCACTTTTTGCCCCAACAGATACCGATATAAGTCATTTGCATCGGGCACCTTGAACAGAATGAAGTTGGTGTCTGAAGGATATATTTTCTCTATAAACTGAATCTGACGCATCTCCTCCTCCAGCATTTCCCGTCCTGCCAACAACTCACTTATAAACCTGTCCTTTTTATCTTTCTTTTGTATGGCCTCCAAAGCAAGATGAATAGTATGTTGATTGACATTGTAAGGCATCTTAATCACATTCATGTAATGAATAATTTCAGGGTGGGCATACAACATCCCAAGACGGGCATCCGCCATTCCCCAGGCTTTAGAGAAAGTCTTAATGACCACCAGATTTTGAAACTCATCCAGCCGTTTCACCCAGCTTGCACTAACGGAAAAATCCTGATATGCTTCATCAATCACCACCAGACCGCTGAATCCGTTCAGCAAAGCAATTATGTCTTTTTCATCGATCAGATTCCCGGTAGGATTATTCGGTGAACAGATAAAAATTATCTTTAGCCTATCCTGTTCTTCGTTCATCACCTGTTTGATTTCATCCATGTTCAGCTGAAACGTATCCGGTTGCAGCAACACCTCTTTTATGCCGATATTCATGACGTGTGAAGCATGTTCATACATAGAAAACGAGGGAGGAAAAATCATCACTTTATCCTTTCCGGGGATACAGAAGCATTGTATCAACACATTAATACACTCATCGCTTCCATTACCCAGAAAAATCTGACCGGCATTCAACTGTTCATATTCAGCCAATGCAGCTTTTACATCTGACTGCAGGGGGTCCGGATAACGATTGTGCAATTCGTCAGTAACCGAACCGAGGCTGTTCTCATTCGCATCAAGAAAGACACCTTCTTTGCCTTCATATTCCATTCGTGCAGACGAATAAGCCTGCATCGTTAGTATATGCGGACAAACAAGTTGCTTTATATCAATTGTTTTCATTGTATTTTTATTATCTGTTACAGATTAGAGGATAATTAACAAACTATGGTGATAACTATCCCCTGTAACATTTAACTTTTCAATCGTATCGACACCGCATTTTTATGTGCATCCAGCTGCTCATTAGCTGCCATAATTTCTATGGTTGACCCAAGCTGTTCCAATCCCTCTTTACTAATTTGCTGGAAAGTGATTTTTTTGACAAAACTATCCAGAGAGACTCCGCTGTATGCACGGGCATATCCATTTGTCGGCAAGGTATGATTGGTTCCGCTGGCATAATCCCCGGCGCTTTCCGGTGTATAATGCCCTAAAAAAACAGAACCGGCATTCACCACTTTTTCAGCCAGTACTTCGGCGTTTCTGGTTTGTAGAATCAGATGCTCTGGCGCATAAAAATTACTCAACTCAATTGCTTCGTCCATATCCTTTACGACAATGAGCTTGCTGTTTTCCAACGATTGCTGTATCATCTCTTTCCTTGGCAAATTTTGCAATTGCTGATCCAACGCAAAATGTACTAAGTTCAGGTATGCTTCTTCCGTGGTTACGAATAACACCTGGCTGTCTGTGCCATGTTCCGCCTGCGACAACAAATCCGCGGCAATGAAATCAGGACGGGATTCATCATCGCCGATGACCAACACTTCACTTGGGCCGGCTGGCATATCAATCGCTACCCCTTCTTTACTGACTAATTGTTTGGCCGCTGTCACATATTGATTTCCCGGCCCGAAAATCTTATATACCTTAGGAACGGTCTCCGTCCCATATGCCATGGCTGCAATCGCCTGCGCTCCGCCGGCCTTATAAATTTTAGTTACCCCACATAAATTGGCCGCATATAAAACAGCCGGATGGATGTTTCCGTTTTTATCCGGAGGTGAACATAAAACAACGTCCCTGCAACCAGCTATTTGAGCCGGAACAGCCAACATCAGAACGGTAGAAAATAATGGGGCTGTACCGCCGGGTATATATAATCCGACTTTGTCAATTGCCACTGATTTTCGCCAGCATTGTACGCCCGGCATCGTTTCAACTATCTCCGGGTGCTGCTTTTGCGCGGCATGGAACTGTTCAATATTTCTCCTGGCGGTTTGTATCGCCTCTTTCAATACAGGCGAAACCAGATTGACAGCCTCTAAAATTTCCTGTTCCGAAACGGCAATGGTATCCAGTAGCACTCCATCCAATTTTTCAGCAAACATTTTCAAAGCTACATCACCCCGCTGTTTCACATCCTTTAGGATAGGAATCACTTTACCTTCAATTTCTTCCATGGATTTTGTGGGGCGTTTCAACAGTTCGTCCCAGGATGCTCTTAAAGGGTATTTTATAAATTGCATAATTTCATCCCATTTATCTCTCAACACGGGAGAGCGATTAAACTTAATAAATTAATTTTTCAATTGGCATCACCAGAATCCCTTCCGCGCCGGCATCTTTCAGCTGCTGTATCTTTTCCCAGAAATCTTTTTCCGTAATGACAGAATGTACCGAACTCCACCCTTCTTTTGCCAGCGCCTGAACGGTTGGGGAATTAATACCGGGCAATAAAGAGATAATTTTCTCCAGGCTGTCATTGGGCGCATTCAGCAAAATATATTTATTTTTTTGTGCCCTTTTACGGCTTCTATCCGAAACAATAACTGATGCAGTGATGTCATTCTTTTCAACAGATAAGTTCTTATTCTTTATCAGAACCGCTTCAGATTGAAAAATCTGCTGCACCTCTTTCAAACCATTACTCAGCAGGGTGGAACCCGTGGAAACAATGTCGCAGATAGCATCTGCCAAACCGATGCCTGGGGCAATCTCGACGGAACCACTGATTACATGAATATCAGCTTTAACATCATTATTATCGAGATATTGCTGCAATATTCTTGGATAGGAAGTGGCAATGGATGTACCTTCAAGGTCTTTTACTGACTTAAAATCAAGATTTCGGGGGACAGCCAAAGACAGACGACATTTTCCAAAACCCATCTTCAATACTTCATCCACCTGTTTATTGGATTCCACCAATACGTTTTCACCGACAATACCTATATCTGCCACCCCATCCTGCACGTAATCCGGAATATCGTCATCACGGAGGAACAGGATGTCAACCGGAAAATCATAAGCGGAGGTAACTAGTTTTCCCGAACTGTTCGGAAAAGAAATATCACATTCATGAATCAGCTGAATGGAATCGTCACTCAGTCGTCCTTTTTTCTGTATTGCGAGTTTTAATCGTTGCATAGTACAAATTTACTTGTTTGAATATTAATAAAACAGGAAATAATAAATGATTTGAAAAACAACTGCACACTCCCGTCAGGAGTGGTGAAAAAAGTGATGAAATGGGTGCAGCGTGCGTATCATTTACTCAAATTTACAAAAACAAACGCCTGTCTGCCTGTTCGGTGTTTTAAATTAAGATTAATGAAATGAATTTGTATTTTTACAACTAAAATCAATTTCATGAAAAAGAACTGCCTTTTAGTCTGCATTCTGGCATATTCATTCTTATCATTTTCCGGTTCAACACCTCCTTCCAAAAATGTGTTATTCAACAATTATAAGACCGGATTCATACAACGGCTCTGGAAAATGTATCCGGACTGGGCAACACTGGTTGGCTATCATAAATACGATAGTGTGCTTTATATTCCCAACGATCTGCAGCGTACAAAAGAATTGTCTTTTGCCACTGTTGAATTGAAAAAACTGAAATCGATACCGGTGGATCAGTTAGCCAGCTCCAACAAAATAGATTATTACCTGATGGAGAATTTTTTAAACAGGTCACAATGGGATATCCAGCATGTAAAATCATTCGAATGGGATCCTTCTGAGTACAATGTAGGTAATTCATTTTCATATATACTCTCAGAAACTTACGCACCTTTAAAAGTCCGTCTGGCAAATTTTTTCATCAAACTAAAGAATATCCCGGACTATTATGCCGCAGCACAAAAAAATATCAAAAACCCTACCGCAGAACATTTACAATTAGCCATAGACCAGAACGAAGGAAGTTTGTCTATTTTTGAAAATGATTATGTGGATTCTGTGAAGGCCATGAAATTCTACCCGGAGACAGAGCAGGCATATCTAAAGAGAGGAAAAGAAGCCGCGGATGCCATACGAAACTATATTGCATTTCTGAAAAGTTATAAAAATGAAACCCCCAGAAGCTTCCGATTAGGTGCTGAATTGTATGCGGAAAAGTTTAATTACAATATCCAAAGCCAATACACCTCCGACCAAATATTCAAAGCTGCTTTAGACCGCAAAGAGTATTTGCTTTCAGAGATGGAAAAACTTGCCCGTAAACTCTGGTCAAAATATTTCGGCAACAGCAACCCACCTAAAGACAGGCTGTTGATGATTAAAAAAGTCATTGACACCATTTCCATACAACATGTAAAACCGGAAGATTTCAGAAAAGAGATAGAAAAACAATTACCCGAACTGACTGCCTTTGTCAAAGAGAAGAACCTGGTTTATATGGATCCTACCAAGCCACTGAAAGTACGCAAAGAGCCGGGTTATATGGCCGGGGTTGCCGGAGCATCCATGAGTTCTCCGGGACCGTATGAGAAAAACGGAACTGCCTACTATAATGTCGGCACGTTGGATGGCTGGAGTGCGGAACGGTCGGAAAGTTACCTGCGCGAGTACAATAATTATATTTTACAAATCCTGAATATACATGAAGCGATTCCCGGTCATTATGTGCAGCTGATGTACAGCAATAAATCACCTTCCATTATAAAAACGGTCTTTGCCAACGGAGCAATGATTGAAGGGTGGGCGGTTTATTCGGAGTATATGATGTTGGAAAACGGATATGGAAATAATGAACCTGAAATGTGGCTCATGTATTACAAATGGAACCTCAGGGCCGTCTGCAATACCATTCTCGATATCAGCATACACACAAAAAACATGAGCAAGGAAGAGGCAATGGATATGATGGTCAATCAGGCATTCCAGCAGCAGGCGGAAGCGGAAGGCAAGTGGAAAAGGGCTACACTGACCAGCGTGCAACTGAGCAGTTATTTTACCGGTTTCTATGAAATTATACAGCTAAGGGAAGCCTATCAGAAAGCAAAAGGGAGCGACTATACATTAAAACAATTTAACGAAGCATTCCTGAGCTACGGAAGCGCTCCGGTGAAGTACATCAAAGAGCAGTTATTACCTCAAAAATAATGTGTTAAATTAGTTGCGCCTTTAGCAAATAATCGACAACTTGAACGTAAGATTGCAGTCTAATTTATGAGCAGACTAAAATAGTTCTAAAGCGCCTGACGGGCGCTTTTTATTTTCAGGTATGTTGTAATGAATAAAGTTTACTATCTTTATTCTCATTGAATTTTCATTATGAAACCATACTTTTATCTACTTATTTTCACATTAGTGTTTGCAGGATGTACAAAAGAAAACAGTACAACCATCCCCGATCAGACCGAAATCAATAAACTAAAACTTAATCAGATACAGATTTTAGGCAGTCACAACAGTTACCACATGCACATGCCGAACAACCTGTTTTCATTTTTAACGAACATCAATTTTCTGCTGCCGGCAGAATACAAGGTGGAAGCGCTGGATTATTACCACGAGCCCTTTGAAGACCAACTCGATATCTACCAGATGAGAGGATTTGAAATCGACCTGTACGCCGATCCGGCAGGGGGAAGATTTTATAACCGGCAGGGAAATCTGTTTGCACAACTCCCCGTAGCGTCCGGCATTGATGAGCTGAAACAACCCGGCTTCAAAGTATTGCACATTCCGGATATCGATTATGAAACCCATTTCTACACATTTAAAAGTGCTTTACAATTCTTGAAAACATGGTCGGACGAACATCCGAATCATATACCTATCTTTCTGCATATCGAGACTAAAGAAACTACGGTAGGCGACATTCTCGGATTTTTAGGATTTACCACTGCCATTAAATTTACTCCGGCATTATGCGATGATATTGACAAGGAGATCAAGAGTGTTTTTGGCGACGCACTGGATAAAATAATTACACCCGATAAGGTAAGAGGCAGTTTCGCTACATTAGAGGAAGCGGTACTCGCAGGCAACTGGCCAACCATAGGCGAAAGCAGAGGCAAGTTTGTATTTGTTATGGAAGGCGGCGGTGACAATGAATATCTTCAGGGACATCCGTCATTTCAGGGGAGAGCCATGTTCCTATATATGGATAATCCGGGCACTCCCGAAAGTGCTTTCTTGAAATACAATGATGCCGCCGGTGATGAGACAAAAATAAAAACTGCCGTAGAAGCAGGTTATATCATCCGTACCAGGGCAGATGGTCCGAACGGAGAAAACAGAACCGGCAGTTACGTCAATCAGGAAGCTGCCTTCCGCAGCGGTGGACAAATCATTTCAACAGATTACTACAGACCAGACCCGCGGTACGAAACGCAACCAACTAAATTTACCAATTACAAATGTCAGTTTCCCAATGGTGACCTGGCACGTATTAATCCGGTAAGCGCCGCCGACAAACAAGGTATCGGAAAAATTGCCGAATAGCACTTTTCCTGATTTTCTGCTTAATTTAGAGGTATGCTACACATACGCTTTCCTTTTTTTGTTTTCAGTATTCTGACAGGCTGTTCTTTGAGTTATGGACAACCATTTGCAAACATCGACTCTCTGAAGATCAATCAACTTCAAGTCATAGGCAGCCACAACAGCTATCATTTGCGTGCCAATAAACCTGTATTGAATTTCCTGAAAGGATTGAGCGGCATTTTACCGAAAGAATACGACCCGCATGAACTGGATTATGAACACGAACCCCTCCAGGTACAGCTGGATTCATTTCTTCTCCGAAGTTTTGAGATCGATATTTATCCCGACCCTGAAGGCGGACAATTTTATTACAGAAAGAAAAACAACCTGTTGGGAAAACCCAAAGCATCAGGCATTGCAGCACTCAAGGAACCCGGATTCAAGGTCATGCATATCCCGGATATCGATTACAATACACGGTATTATACATTTAAGAGTATGCTGACGGATTTAAAAAAATGGAGCGACGAACACCCGACACATTTACCTGTTTTTATCCTGATAGAAGGAAAAGAAGCATCCATCGCATCTACACTGAAGAAATTGCACTTTACAAAGGCAATTCCCTTCACGCCAGCCCTGTGTGATGATATCG
>JAXLTW010000009.1:0-116221 GCA_046329865.1 Chitinophagales bacterium
GATCAAAGATTTTTTTGACACACCTGAAATGAAAGCAAAACTGGTGTGCGCTTATATAGTCGGCTATGAAATCAACAAAGAAAACTATGAAGTGCTTACCCCCTGTAAAGAAGCGAGCGAAACGAACTGTTATGCCACGTGGTCATCATTCAAAGATGGCTTCTTGTACAAAGATAAACTGCGTTACTTTGGCAATATCTGTGTGAATCCTGTTTCATGGAAAATGGATACTCTCCCCGCCATCTCTCACGGGGGTATTTTATTGAATGTAAACCGCAAGCGGCATTTCACAACGGAAGCGCGGATCTATCAATCCTATCTGTGGGCAAAAACCAATCTGACCTTTATGCGAAAAAAGGAAGTGCTTCATTTAGTGGACTACAATCTCTTTTGGTGGGACATACGCAAGAATGTCCAGCAACGTGTGGATGCATATCTCAGGCAGCAACAGTAAGTTTCTTTTAGTTACTACACTATTGTAATTTTTGAACAAAAAATCTTTACAGGATAATTTTTCAAATTTTAGATTTCAAGTGTACGTAAAACCTCGTAGGTTTAGCGCAGCTAAGCTTAAGCAAGTTCTCTCCCGTTGGTCGAGAAGACAGAGTGCAATAAAACAAGTTCTATGCTATGAGTTTCATTTAAGGACTAGTTGGCAGGTGATTGTTTCTGCCAAGGGTAAGGCCATTTATCTACAAATTATTTCAGAATAGTATTTGGGATTACTTTTACAATAAACTATATCGACAACATCTCCTACTAACAAATCACATTCTACTTTATCCCAACTATTTATGGAATTACCATTCACAAAAAAAGTAAACTTATAGTCTATACCTCTTTTGGTATAAACTTTTTTAATAATCTTACCTTTACAATTAATTCCTTCCTTTTTTAAGCAATCGCTTTGTTTATCTGCATCATTTTTTACATAAATAATTATTACTACTAAAAATATTCCACATAAAAATCCAACTAAAACAGAATATTTATTGTTTATTTTTTTCATCCTTATTGCTTGTTTTTTATTTTCCCACCCTTCGCCTTAGTTGCTTTGCAACCGACAAACCAGTCTATGAACAAATACTACCTACCATCATAATTATTAAAAATAAAGATACTTAATTATTTGTTTAATTATGGTATATAGCCAACTTATAGTACACGGTGTTCTTTCGACGTGTGTGCACATAATCTCGTAGGTTTAGCACAGCTAAGCTTAAGCAAGTTCTCTCCCGTTGGTCGAGAAGACAGAGTGCAATAAAACAGTATAAAGCTATTCCTCAGCACACGGTGTCCTTTCGACGAGGCACGAGGAGAAAACTTGTTTTGGATTTGAGAATTGCGTATTTAAAACCTACGTGGTTTGCGCCTAATTTTTGTTTAGCTAAACTGAAGCAAGTTCTCTCCCGTTGGTCGAGAAGACAGAGTGCAATAAAACAAGTTCTATGCGATGAATTTCATTTAAGGATTAGTTGGCAGGTAGTAGAACCTGCCACGGGCGGGGACATACTTAGCCTAATAGGATTAGTCATACTCTACAATTATATATTTATAGAACCATCCTGATTTCTTTATTTTGAAATCATTTACCGCTTTTAATACCTCATCTCTTTTTTCAACTAAGTTTGGATACAACTCAGACCATCGCTTTTGTGTAGGTATTCCTATAAATGCTTTACTATAAAACTTACCAACTTCTCTATCTAAAGAAAATTCAAAAACAGAACCATCTTCTAAGGTTATTCTAAGAAACTTATAACTTTCAAAAAAATCCACCATTTTAATGCACTCCTGATATTACATTATTAATTTTGGTGTTCTAGTTCACTACACCTTTGTTGGTTTACTACCAACAAACTACTATATGAAAAAATACCATCTACCATCATAATTATTAAAAATAAAGATACTTAATTATTTGTTTAATTATGGTACATAGCCAACTTATAGTACACGGTGTTCTTTCGGCGTGTGTCCACTAAACCTCGTAGGTTTAGCACAGCTAAGCATAAGTAAGTTCTCTCCCGTTGGTCGAGAAGACAGAGTGCAATAAAAAATATTCAGCTTTTTTCCCACAGCAGTTCGTGTCCTTTCGACAAGGTACGAGGAAAAAACTTAATAGAGTACAGTCATTACAAGATGCTAAAGATTTAACATCGTTCGCTAACAGAATTAATCATTGATGACGTTTGCAGACACAAATTGCTTAGCAAAGCTAAACGCCAGCAACAACACTAAGTTAAAACTTCAAAAAACCGGTTTATCTGTCTTTTATATCAAAGCGGTCTGCATTCATTACTTTCACCCATGCGTTCACAAAATCTTTTACAAACTTTTCTTTGTTGTCGTCTTGTGCATACACTTCGGCATAAGAGCGTAAAACTGAATTGGAGCCAAAAAGCAAATCCACTCTTGTAGCCGTCCATTTAGTGGTACCGGATTTTCTGTCAATAATATGATACAAGTTGCTTGAAACTGGTTTCCATGAGTACTTCATGTCCGTGATATTGACAAAAAAATCATTGGTGAGCAAACCCTCTCTTTCTGTCAATACACCATGTTTGCTGCCACCATAATTAGTTCCTAAGACACGCATACCGCCTATTAAAACGGTCATTTCAGGAGCTGTCAATCCCATGAGCTGTGTCCTGTCGAGCAGCAGCTCCTCAGGCTTTACCGCATATTCTTTTTTAAGCCAGTTTCTGTAACCGTCATGAATGGGTTCAAGAACAGCGAATGATTCCACATCGGTCATTTCGGCAGTAGCATCTCCGCGTCCCGGAAGAAATGGAACCTTAACGCTAACACCCGCATCCATGGCCGCCTTTTCAATTGCGACGCTTCCACCCAATACTATTAAATCAGCAATACTTACTTTTTTATCTATGCCTGCCTGAATTTCGGAGAGCTTGTTTAATACCTTCTCCAGACGTTGCGGTTCATTGCCTTCCCAATTAAGTTGTGGGGCAAGGCGTATTCTTGCACCATTGGCGCCACCTCTGAAGTCTGAACATCGGAAGGTTCTTGCACTGTCCCAGGCAGTAGATATCAATTCAGCGGCAGTCAAGCCACTGTTGAGCAATTTTGATTTTAATTCCTCTACCTCCGCGTCTGTAAGTGCATACTCTGCAGCAGGAATATAGTCTTGCCAGATTAAATTTTCCTTAGGAACATCAGGGCCGATATAACGGCTCTTCGGTCCCAGATCTCGGTGTGTTAATTTAAACCAGGCCCGTGCAAAGACATCTGCAAAATAGGCAGGATCTTTATAAAAGTGTTCTGCTATTTTTCTGTATTCAGGATCCATTTTCATGGCCATGTCCGCATCAGTCATTATCGGATTTCTGCGTACGCCCGCAACATGCGCATCAAACGGTTTATCTTCTTCCTTGATATTAACAGGTTCCCATTGCCAGGCTCCTGCCGGACTCTTATTAGATTCCCATTCATAATTCAACAGCAAATGGAAATAGGTGTGGTTCCACCTATCCGGAGTTGTCGTCCACGCTCCTTCCAAACCGCTTGTCACAGTATCTTCTGCATTTCCTTTTCCTTTTGGATTGATCCAACCCAGGCCTTGCGTCTCCAGATCCGCACCCTCTGGATTGGGGCCTAAAACAGAGGCATCTCCATTGCCATGGGCTTTTCCAACTGTATGCCCACCAGCTGTTAAGGCTACCGTTTCCTCGTCGTTCATGGCCATGCGTTTGAAGGTGGTGCGCACGTCCATAGCTGTTTTTAAAGGATCCGGCTTCCCGTCAACACCTTCCGGATTTACATAAATCAATCCCATTTGTACCGCTGCCAGCGGATTTTCGAGTGATTCGCTGTCGGAATGATCGGCATAACGGGATTTTCCCAGCCAGTCTTTTTCAGCACCCCAATAAATATCCTTTTCAGGATGCCATATATCTTCTCTGCCTCCGGCAAATCCAAATGTTTTAAAACCCATCGACTCATAGGCCATGTTTCCGGCAAGTATCATTAAATCAGCCCATGAAATTTTATTGCCATATTTTTTCTTTATCGGCCATAAGAGCCTGCGTGCTTTGTCGAGGTTTGCATTATCAGGCCAACTGTTCAGCGGAGCAAAACGCTGGTTTCCGGTATTGCTTCCGCCACGGCCGTCAGATGTCCGGTAGGTACCGGCGCTATGCCATGCCATACGAATCATCAATCCACCATAATGCCCCCAGTCGGCTGGCCACCAATCCTGGCTTTCTGTCATTAACTGTTTTAAATCATTTTTCAACGCCTCAAGATCTAGCTTACTGAATTCTTCCGCATAGCTGAAATTTTCTCCGAGCGGATTTGTTTTGGTATCGTGTTGATGTAAAATATCCAGATTAAGGGCATTCGGCCACCAATCCATAACAGAATTATTGGTTGCTGTATTTGCACCGTGCATTACCGGGCACTTTCCATTTTTTGAACTGTCCATGATGATTAATTTAAATGAATAAACAAGATGATTATCTAACAAATTACACTATTTTTTGTTTAGTTACCCTGAAATACAGATAATTATTTACGAAAGATAAAAGGAAAAGCGGCGTATGTATGTTTGAAAATTGATTTACATTATGTAAGTTATGCTTGGTCTTTTAAACAAATAAGTTAACCATAAACAGTTGAGCGGTAATATCCATTACCAGGCTACTACTGTATCAAAAAAGCTATAAACCTTTGTGGCTTCTCGATCAACATACCAGCAATAAAGTATTAAAATTGTGATTTGGGATTTGAGATTTATGAATTATGATTTATGATTTAATATTAGGGTTTGTATCTCTTTAGTTTACGGCACTCTGTGTCCTTTCGACGAGGTACGAGGAGAAAACATGTTTTAGATTTGAAAGTTGCTTACTTAAAACCTTATAGATTTGCGCCTAAGTTTTGTTTTTTGCTAATCTTAAGCAAGTTCTCTCCCGTTGGTCGAGAAGACAGAGTGCAATAAAAAGATATTCAGCTATTCCACAGCACACTGCGTCTATTCGACGAGGCACGAGAACCTGTCTGCCCCGCCGCGGCAAGGAAATTAAAGGCGAGGTAGATTTTACTACCGTTGTTCCCAAGGAAATCTTTCAATTATTCGTAATTGCGAAAGACCACCAGCTTGCATTTCAGGAAAAAGATACTCTTCTATCCATTTCTCTCCTGTTTTTTCATCTAAGTAATATGTTTCCCAATTAATTACATCAATCTTAATTTCAATTAAGCTCTCCTTTTTTTTTATAAACTTCTTCTAAATCATTTATTATCTTATCCATATATTATTTACAGATGTTTCTGTTGTATTTTTTAAATTCACTAACATTAGAATTTAGATTTACATATCACCCTCGCCTTTGTTGGTTTGCAAGCAACAAACCACTTTATGAACAAAAACCATCTACCAACATAAGTATAAAATAAAGATAATTAATTCTTCGTTTATTTACCCGATTTCCCAAAACCAGCAAAACTGATTTTTCTCAGTTTCACGAAATGGTATTTGTTGTACATTTAATCATCTGTTTAATGTATAAAACTACCTTTTATTATGTCAGATACCTCTATCGTGCATCCTGAAATAACGCCCAATGTTGTCCACTACGATACGCTGTATCAGCAATTTGACTGGGCAACGGAACGCGCCCAACTCAACGGGTTGCCTGAAAATAAAGGCATGAACATCGCCTACGAAGCCATAGAACGGCACGCCTCTGACAGCCTGAAAGATACCGTCGCATTGCGCTGGATCCGCAAAGACAACTCGGTAAAGGATTTTACCTATACTGAATTACACCGGCTCACCTCCAAGTTTGCGAATGTATTGTCCAAGTTAGGCGTGGAAAAAGGCGAACGCGTATTTTCCTTTACCGGCCGCATTCCCGAACTCTATATTACCGCTATGGGTACCTTGAAAAAAACGGCGATCTACTGTCCTTTGTTTTCGGTATTTGGGCCCGAGCCGGTCTGGCAGCGCCTCAGCAAAGGCAACGCAAAGGTATTGGTGACTACACAACAGCAATACGACAAAAAGATCAGCACCATCATTGACAGGCTGCCTTCCCTGCAGTTTATCTTGCTGACGGATATCGACAAGCATCTATCAGACCAACTCCTCTCCTTTCAGCAACTCATGGAGGAGGCTTCTGACCATTTCATCATTCCTCCTACAGACCCCAATGACCCGGCGCTCCTGCATTTTACCAGTGGCACTACCGGTATGCCTAAAGGCGCTCTGCATGTGCACAATGCCGTGCTCACGCACTATACCACCGGAAAATACGTTCTCGACTTCCATCCCGGAGATATCTATTGGTGTACGGCCGATCCGGGTTGGGTGACCGGCACTTCGTATGGCATCATCTCTCCTTTTGTGAACGGCGTCACGAATATCATCGACGAAGAAGAATTCGATGCAGTCCGTTGGTACACTATCCTGCAAAACCAAAAAGTCAATATCTGGTACACGGCCCCCACGGCCATTCGCCGCTTGATGCGCTTAGCCATACAACCTACAAAAGAATATAACCTGGAAGCACTGCGCCTGATACTCAGCGTAGGAGAACCACTGAATCCCGAGGCTGTGATCTGGGCGCAGGAAACATTTGGCGTTCCCATTTTAGACAACTGGTGGCAAACGGAAACCGGCGGAATCATGGTGGCCAACTACCGCTCCATGCCGGTAAGGCCGGGCTCTATGGGCAAACCTTTGCCGGGCGTTACTGCTGCCATTGCCGAAGTGACCGAGCAGGGATTGGTTTTCATAGATGAAGCAGAAAAGAGCGGGCACCTCGTATTGAAAAAAGGATTCCCTTCTTTATTCCGGACCTATCTGCATGAAGAAGAACGCTATAACAAATGTTTCCGCGGCGAATGGTATTTGTCGGGCGACTTAGCCAAAAAAGATGCAGACGGCTATTTTTGGTTCATTGGCAGAGCCGATGACATCATCAAAACCTCCGGGCATATGGTAGGGCCATTCGAAGTGGAAAGTGTCTTGATGGAACACCCTGCCGTGGCAGAGGCCGCCATCATCGGCAAGCCTGATCCTGCTATCGGTGAACTGGTGAAAGCCTTCATCGTGTTGAAAAACGGAGTCACCGCCAATGACGCCACCAAACTCGATATCATGGGGTTTGCGCGCAAGCGCATGGGGCCTGCCATCGCCCCCAAAGAAATTGCTTTCATTGATAATTTACCAAAAACTAAGAGCGGTAAAATTTTGAGACGATTGCTGAAAGCACGTGAATTAGGACTGCCGGAAGGCGATTTATCCACCTTAGAACAATCCTGATGGAAACACCTGCCACCAATTACGAACTCTTACAGGAAGAAGCATTGCACCTGCTATATCGCATGAAGCTGATTCGTCGCTTTGAAGAGAAGGCAGCGGAGATGTATTCCAAAACACTCATCCGTGGATTTTTGCACCTGTACATCGGAGAAGAAGCCGTTGCCGTTGGCGTTTCCGAAGCATTGGAAGACAACGACAAGGTATTGGCCACTTACCGCGAACACGGGCATGCGCTGGCACGTAATGTGCCTGCCAACAAGATCATGGCAGAAATGTATGGACGCCAACAAGGATGTAGTGGCGGCCGAGGCGGCTCCATGCACTTGTTTGACAAAACGCGCAATTTCTTCGGCGGCAACGCCATTGTTGCCGGACATATTCCGATGGCGGTGGGTATGGCGCTGGCCGCTAAAAAACAACGGCAGCAAAACATCGTGTGCTGCTTTTTCGGGGAAGGCGCGATGGCAGAAGGTGAATTTCATGAAGCGATGAATCTGGCAGCTTTATGGAAAGTACCGATATTGTTTGTCTGTGAAAATAATTTGTACGCGATGGGGACTGCGATCCGCTATACGCATGCCTCCCAGGAGCTGGAAAAACGCGGCAGTGATTATGGGATCCGCTCAGCAGCCGTAGACGGTATGGATGTGTTACAAGTGCGACAACAGGCCATGCAGGCAGTAGAATACGTCAGAACGACAGGGCAACCGTTTTTCCTCGTGTGCAATACCTACCGTTTTCGTGCCCATTCCATGTTCGACGCCGAACTGTACCGCGACAAAAGCGAGGTGGAAACCTGGAAACACCGCGACCCCATCACCTTACTCGAAAATTATATGCAGCAGAATGAGTGGCTGGAAGAAAGTACCTTACAGGCATTATCCGCCAAGATTGAGCAAGAGATACAAGCCGCCGTGGACTATGCCGAAGCGGGCACCTGGGAACCGGTAGAGCAAATAACCCAATTTGTATACAGTGAATAATGCATTATGGCTGAGAAAATAAAAGTAACGTACCGGGAAGCCTTAAAACAAGGCATCAGAGCAGCTTTACTAAAGGATGAGAAGGTCTTTTTGATGGGAGAAGATGTAGGGCATTATGGCGGCGCTTTTGCCATCAGCAAGGGGTTATTGCAAGAGTTTGGAGAAGAACGCATCATGGATGTTCCGCTGTCTGAATCCGGCTTTGTAGGCGCCGGCATCGGGGCGGCACTCTCCGGCATGCGCCCGATCGTGGAGATCATGACGGTGAATTTCAGTTTACTGGCCCTGGACCAGATCTTCAACAATGCAGCTACGTTCAGCCACATGACCGCCGGACAATTAAATGTGCCGGTGGTGATCCGCATAGGTTGTGGCATTGGCCGGCAGTTGGCGGCACAACACTCGCACAGCTGGGAGCCGTTCTTTGCGCACGTTCCGGGATTGATCGTACTGGCCGCCGGTACTCACGAAGACGCCCGCGGTATGCTGCCCGCAGCGCTGCAACAATCCAATCCGGTGATCTTGTTTGAATACACATTCCTGTTGAATATGGAAGCGGACATTCCGTCCGATACGGAAACCGTTGATATTACCAAAGCAAAAGTTTTGCGTAAAGGCAGTGATATAAGCATAGTAACCTATGGCGGGGGCGTTCACAAATGCCTCGAAGCCGCCAAAGAACTGGAAAATTTGGGCATTGACGCCGAGGTGATCGATATCCGGGTACTGCGTCCACTGGATGAGGGAACCATACTGACATCCGTAGCCAAAACGCACAAAGTACTGTTGGTGGAAGATGCCTGGAAATCCATCAATATTTCTGCGGAAATAGCAACACGCATCATGGAGAAAGCCTTTTACGAACTCGACGGGCCGGTGCAACGCCTGTGCGGTCTGGAGATACCTATTCCCTATCCCAAACATTTAGAAGAAGCGGCGGTTCCGCAAACGAACGATATTGTCCAAATGGTAAAAAAGATGTTGCATCATGATTGAGTTTAAAATGCCCAGTCTGGGCGCCGACATGGAAGATGGTATCCTTCGGGAATGGAGAGTAAAACCGGGTGATACGGTCAAGCGCGGCGATATCATCGCTGAAGTAGAAGTGCAAAAAGGCAATATTGATATCGAATGTTTCGATGATGGCATCATTGAAGCATTGTTGGTGAAAGAAAACGAAAAAGTACCGGTCGGCATAGTTATGGCACTGATACGTTCTGCTAACGAACCCGCCACCACCACTGTTACTGCTCCGGTTTCAACCATTCAAACCAACACAACCCCATCGACACTGCAAGAAATCAAAGCACCACAACTATCCGCTATTATTGAACAAACAGAACGTTCACCGGTATTTACAACTTCAGGTATAAAAGCAACGCCCTTGGCTAAGCGCATCGCCGCGGAACACCATATCGATTTAAGTACACTGAAAGGTACCGGCGATGAAGGCGCGATTACCAAAGAGGATGTAGAAAAAGCAATTGAAGAAGGTATTTCTTCAGAGGTGCCGCCAAAGAATCTTACACCAGCAGAAAACATACGCCTTGCAGTGGCAGCCGCCATGAGCAAATCCAATCGAGAGATACCGCATTATTATCTGGAAAAAAAAGTAGACGTTACTAAGGCATTGGCATGGCTAACGGAGCAAAATGCGCAGAGACCTATACAACAACGCCTGTTACAGGTTGTACTCTTTATAAAGGCAGGCGCCAAAGCGCTTAAGGATGTCCCGGAATTGAATGCAGTTTGGGAAAACGGATTGATTAAAAAAGAAGGCATTCATATCGGGTTTGTCGTCTCCCTTAAAGGGGGCGGCATCATGGTACCGGCCATTCATGACGTGGACAAAAAGAGTTTGGATGAAATCATGGCATCGCTGAACGATCTGATTCCAAGAGCACGGGCTTTAAAACTACGAAGTTCGGAACTCAGTGACTCTACCATTACTATGACCAGTTTGGGTGAAGGCGGCGCAGACAAAGTGTACGGAGTTATCTACCCGCCACAGGTTGCCATTATAGGTATTGGCGGTGTTATAAAAGAAATAGCAGCTACCAACGGAGAAAACCGGGAACAAGCGTATATTTATGCCACACTGGCGGGTGACCACCGGGCTACCGACGGGTTAACCGGCAGCAAATTTTTAGCAGCATTCCATCATTATTTACAACAACCGGAATCCTTATGAATGAACAAACGATAAAAGATACAGTAATCTCCCTTCTGCTGAACATCGCGCCGGATGCGGATGCGGCTTCAATGACCGATGAAACCAATTTCCGGACAGATCTCGGGATGGACTCTTTTGATTTCCTGCAATTGATGACCGCTGTCAGCGAAAAATTTGAGCTGGACATTCCTGAACAGGACTATACCCATGTATTGACGCTGAAAAGTTTAACCGGATATATTTTAGCCAAGAAAGCATAGAGGATGGATGAACTCTTAAATTGCCTGAAAAATTTTGACTACATAGGTTTTCAATTCATTAATCAAACGATAGCCAATTCTGTCTTCGACTTTCTGGTGCCTCCATTGAGAAATGCATACACCTGGATTCCATTATATCTGATATTAGCTGCGTATGTTATTCATTCCCGTAAAAAAGAGGCCTGGTATTATGTATTGTATGTTTTGGCAGCCTTTGCATTAGCCGATTCCATCACACACACCATCTTAAAGCCACTTTTTGACCGCTCACGCCCCTGCTACAATGAGTTGCTTACCGTCAGGCTGTTAGTGGACCATTGCGGCGGCAGATTGAGTTTTCCATCCACACATGCGTCCAATCACATGGCAATGGCACTCAGTATCGTTTTAAGCGGCATCTTTTCAAACAAATGGATACAACTATGCTGGATACTTTGGGCGGCAATTATTGGGTTCGCTCAGGTTTATGTCGGGCTGCACTACCCGGCAGATATCATCGCAGGCTTTGTAGCAGGAAGTGTATTGGCAGGCATTAATTATAAATTGATATTGCCGGCTTTAAGGGCCATACACCATAGATTTATTCAAAAAATATAAGGGAGAAAAAAATGGGGACAACGATGGGGTTCGAACCCACGACCCTCGGAACCACAATCCGATGCTCTAACCAACTGAGCTACGATGTCCATGAAATTTAAGAACGGAGTGCAAATATAGATTTTTTTTTAAAAATTCCCAGCAATTCATCCTCCATTAAACTATTCTTAATGTTACCCAAAAAATAATCTGTTCATTTTTGAATGTGTATGGACAGAAATAGTATTTACTTAACAGACCTTAAGTGAAAACTTTGTTAATAAAAATCTTATAACAGATATTAACGAATATGTGGTGATGCTTAACATTTTGGCGGTATACATTTAACCCAATTAAAAACACAAAAATGAGAAAGATTTTTTCGACATTCTTAGCAGTAATGATGATTGCTGCTATGGCAAAAGCAGCGGGCACAGCACCTGCTAAATCAACATCCAAGGTAGTTGTGACCAGCACCACCCCTAAGGTAAAATCGGATGTGGCGCCGGCAACAGCAAAAACTGAAAAGCCGAAAGTAACAGCAACATCTGCGAAAGTTAAAGCTGATGGCACTCCGGACATGCGCTACAAAGAAAACAAAGTAGCGAAAACTGCGCCGGGCCCTAAAAAAGCAGACGGCACACCGGATATGCGCTACAAAGCCAATCAGACTGCCGTGAAGAAATCGACGAAGTAAAAATTTATGCTAAAATGAAAATCCCGAAGCAATGCTTCGGGATTTTTTTTATCGGTACTAAACATTAAGTGTTTACTACTAATATCTGTAGTACTCCGGTTTGTATGGCCCAGCCACCGGTATATTCAGATAAGCGCTTTGTTCCGGAGTTAATTCATCCAGTTCCACGCCAATTTTTTTCAAGTGTAAACGCGCTACTTTCTCATCTAAATGTTTAGGTAGCATATACACCTTGTTTTCATATTTGTCAGCATGCATCCACAACTCTAACTGGGCAATCACCTGATTGGAGAAAGAGTTAGACATTACAAATGATGGATGACCAGTGGCACAACCTAAGTTCACCAAACGGCCTTCTGCCAGTAAGATGATATCTTTGCCGTCGATAGTATATAAGTCTACCTGTGGTTTGATAGTATTTTTAGTGTGACCGTAGTTTGTGTTCAACCATGCCACGTCAATTTCGATATCGAAGTGACCGATATTTGCCACAATCGCCTTGTCTTTCATCGATTTGAAATGTTCTCCAGTGATGATGTCGCGGCAACCGGTGGTAGTAACGATGATATCCGCTTCTTTCACCGCATCTTTCATTTTTTTCACTTCAAAACCTTCCATTGCTGCCTGTAATGCGCAAATAGGGTCGATTTCAGTAACAATCACGCGCGCACCGGCACCACGTAATGATTCTGCGGAACCTTTACCCACATCACCATAACCGGCAACCACTGCCACTTTACCGGCAATCATTACATCTGTAGCACGACGAATCGCATCTACACAACTTTCACGGCAACCGTATTTGTTATCGAATTTAGATTTTGTAACAGAGTCATTGATGTTGATAGCAGGAATCAATAATGTTCCTTTTTCCATTCTTTCGTATAAACGGTGAACACCGGTGGTTGTTTCTTCAGACAAGCCTCTGATGCCTTTCGCCAGTTCCGGATAGTTATCAAACACCATATTGGTCAAGTCGCCGCCATCATCTAAAATCATGTTTAACGGACGATCCGGAGAACCGAAGAACAAGGTTTGTTCGATACACCAGTTGAATTCTTCTTCGTTCAGGCCTTTCCAGGCAAATACCGGAATGCCTGCAGCAGCGATGGCAGCAGCAGCATGATCTTGTGTAGAAAAGATGTTACAAGAAGACCAGGTCACTTCAGCACCTAAAGCCACCAACGTTTCGATTAAAACGGCCGTTTGGATGGTCATGTGTAAGCAACCGGCGATACGAGCACCTTTCAAGGGCTGAGACGGACCGAATTCTTCGCGCAGTGCCATTAAGCCCGGCATTTCCGCTTCTGCTAAAGTGATTTCTTTGCGTCCCCATTCTGCTAAGGACATGTCTTTAACCTTGTATTTCAAGCTAAAGTCAATTTGAGATGATGTTGTAGTTGACATATTTAATAAATTGTTTTATTTATGGTGCAAAGTTACATCAGAAATCATCCAAAAAAGTTGTCATAGGGCAAGAAATTGGGAAACAATCATTTCGAACGAAGTGAGAAATCTTAGTAAGAATTACAATGACTCCTTTTTCGACAGGTCTTTTCACTTTTAGACTACCCAACCAATTATTTCTTCATTTTAGTTAGATTTCTCTCCCGCTCTTGCTGGTTCGAAATGACGCAATGCGCGTGTGCGAATCGAGTACTATGATAATAAGCGTAAACTAATTCCTGAACAGCGTTTCCTGAAAGGACTCTGGACTAAATAAAATAAAAAAAGACAAAGCCTATTAGATAAACCTTGTCTCCCAAATGTGCAGTTTCGTACTTTTTACGGTAATTATCTCTGCATTCTTTTCGTTACTTTGTTACCTTACGTGTCTGAAAAAATAGCTTTAACCCTATCCAACAGCAGGAAGTTTTACACCTTTTACAATGCTTATTTCTCCCACTTCTCTCACTTATTCGGTATTCAAATAACTTAAAATAAAGTTACACCAGCTTCCTGAATATGTCAATAGTTCTTCCGCTCTATTTTCATAAAACTTATCCACCGGATTATACAGATATTTATCCACATCATCCTTATCTCACTTTTAGAAATAGAACAAAAGCAATAAATGTAAGAGAATATTACTTTCAACATATTTTTTCAAATTGAGAGACAACTCCTTTGTATTATTTCATCTTTCATGGCCGGAGAAAGGTCATTAAAATAGGCGGAATATCCCGAAACCCTGACAATCAAAGACGGGTATTTTTCCGGATGTTCTTTCGCATCTTTCAGCATATCCGTATCCAGCACATTCAGTTGCACCTGCATCCCCCCTTTCTTAAAATAGGTCAGCAGCAGCGCCTGAAGGATTTCTTTTCCATGCTCTCCTTTGAGTGTGGCAGTGTCAAACTTGGCATTTACATTCACGCCGTTGTGTGCTCTTTCAAAATCAATCTTTGCCACCGAATTAAACAATGCCGTTGGACCCTTTACATCCAGTCCGTTGGTAGGCGCTATACCGGAAGTAAAAGGTGTCCCTTTTTGTCTTCCATTCGCAGAAGCTCCGGTATGTAATCCAAAACTGTAATGCGTAGTGGTCGAATAGAACCCTGCTACAAACATTCCTCCGCGCGTATTGTATTTTCCGTTAAATGCATCATAAAAAGTATCAGTCACCCACTTGCTATAGCCATCCGCATCATTGTCATCGTTGCCAAATTTCGGAACATTGAGTAATTCCTGCCGGATTTTAGGATTTTTCATAAATTATCCTTCAGTGCTTTCACACTTCCGAAAGGGTATATTTTTTGTTTAAACATAGTTCATTAATGGCATACAGACTGTCCGCCGCATCTGTCACGCCCCTTCCCTGCACACCGCTGAAATTATACACGGCGCCACCGGCAGTCACATCTTTTCCTTTGTCGAGACAACCCTGTATCATAGACGATGTTAACGGCGTAGGATGATAATTTCTGTTGCCTAATTCTATGTGAGTCAATGCTGCATGCAATCGGTCAATCTGGTAATGCAGTTGCTCCTTGAATGCGGCACAGACGTCTTCTATGGTTGTAAAGGTTTCCGGCGAAGGCGTATCACAGCCGCTCTTTATCAGAGCACCGAACAGCCTTCCTTTATTGAGTGCCATTTCGAGACATATCGGCAGATTCACTAAAGCCGCATCCGTAGAACCGAAGGTTTTTCCGGCTGCATTCAGTTCCACACAACCGAGGGTGGAATACGCCCTGGCATCTTCTTCCGAATAGCCGCATTTCAGCAATGACCTGACAATAACCTCATCATTGTACACTGCCGGAGAATTCACCCCTTTGGTAAGGTTGGTCATTATCTTATCAATATATGGCTTTGGAGACCCCGGATGAAGGCGCGCATGATAGTTTGGCTGTCGCATTCTTATCTCATCCATCAGCTCGAGAAAAACATAAGAGAGTTCATTGGTAACATCGATACCCGATTTATCCATACCGCCAATGGTGACTGCCTGCCCGCTGAGAAATCCGCCGTGATATTCCGTGATATCACTGCTAAATACCGGAATGATTTCTGCTGATTTTATCGTAAAACAACCCAGCAGTTCTTTAGCACTTTCTTTTGTCAATACACCGGCCTTTACATCTTGCTCGTAAAACGGGTACAGATATTGGTCCATCCTGCCGAAGCTTATTCCATTGTCCAACCCTTCAAGCGTGAGTGCCGTATGAACCATCCAGATAGATTGCAGCGCCTCATAAAAAGTACGGGCCGGACGAGCCGGAACATGTTCAAGCATGTCAGCAATATTCAACAACTCATTTTTCCTGGTAATATCAGGCTCGATGGCGGCACATTTCTTTGCCTCTTCCGCGTAATTTTCTGCCATCCTCAGCACAGCCTCACAAATGATTTTAACCGCTTTATAGAATGCATATTGTTCATCCGTGGCATCCTGTATAGCCGCCATTTGTCTGTTGGCCTTCTGTATGATTCCATTTATACCCTTATGAATCAGCATTTCATAATCCGGAATAAAATGCCCGATTCCACCCGTTTCATTGATGAGATAAAATTTAGGTGTTAACTGATCCAACATAAAGGAAATCAACTCTTTTCCTGAAAATGATTTATAGGCCAAAAATTTAGTCAGCCAGAATGGAATCACCTCTTTCACCAGTTTTAATTTCTCAGCTCCGGAAATTTGAAGCGGGTTGACTTTGCGGTTGGTAAAGCTCAGCAGATCTTCCATTACCGGCAATCCGTGCAATTCAGGATACAAAGGCCCAGCCACTCTTTTGGACGTAGTAGACCCTACTATCAGTTCATCCGGATATATTCGAACAGATTTATGTGTCAACACATTGGCTAACGCTTCCGCTTTCTGTATCACCACCGGCTTTGAAAGGTTAGATTTATCTTTAAAATAATCCGTTATCAACATTGCCCGTTCTATGCAAATGGCATAAGGACTCGATGTCACCTGATCCTTTAAAAAATGTAGCCTGTCTGTTTGAGCGGCAGAACGTTCTGAAGTAGATGGAGAGGTTTTCATAAGCTATAATTTAACGGTATAAAAGTGTTTCAATTTGTTCTTTTTCAAAATACTCCTTAAAAGACTGAATTTCTTCAGTACAAAAAGGACTGAAGCCCAGTTTACGCAATGAGCTGCCTGTCTTTTCTGCTTTATTTTCTCCCATATTGTGATAGGGAAGTAAATGGATTTTGGTAATCTTATTGTCCTTCAATAAGGAAAGGATATCCTTCAGATTATCTGGAGTGGCGGTATATTCGGGAATTAAAGGAATCCTGAACTCGACCGGAGCGTTGGCCTCAATCAGTTTTTCAATGTTATGCAGTATCTTATCATTTCCGGCAGAAAGGTATTTTTTATGATCGTGCGCGTCCGCAATTTTGATATCAAAATAAATAAGGTCGAGCAGGGGCAGAATAGTTTCAAATTTTTCCCAGGAAAAATATCCGTTTGTTTCTATGTTGGTATGCAAGCCGTGCTGTTTACACAAGAGCAGCAACTCACGCAAAAACTTGATATGAAGCGTTGGTTCTCCTCCTGAAAAAGTAACGCCGCCGCCCGATGAAGCATAATAATCGTAGTCTTTCAGTATTTCCTCCATGACTGCTTCAGCAGTATAGATTTTACCGATTATTTTTAGAGCGCCTGCCTGACATTGTACTACACATTCATCGCATTCTTTGCAGGTATCACGGTTTATCTGAATACCATTTTGATATGAAATGGCATGATGTGTACAGGATTTAACACAATCCTGATTTCCGGTACATTTTTCAGGATAATATGCAAGTTCCTGATACAGTGCGATAGATTCCGGATTCTGGCACCACGGACATTCAAGATTACAGCCTTTAAAAAACACGACAGTTCGGATACCCGGACCATCGTGTATAGAAAACCGCTGTATATCAAAAATCAGTGGACGCATAATACTCCATTACCATCAACATATTTTGATGTAGTTAAATGTATACAAACCAAAGAACTAAAAACATGACAGAAATCATAGTTATTATAAAACTTTAGCATCCTATTAAAAAATCAAAAATACTTATTGGATTTTTTTCTTTAAAACTTACACAGTTATCAGCCAGCCTACACATCCTATTTTAATTGGATTAAATATTTGGAAATATGTGAAGATGCTTCTAATTTTGATTTGGAATCAATTTTCACCTATTCAGTGAATTATCAGATATGATCAGAAATTTTCTTTTTCATCGCGTTTTTCCCGAACGAGATATTTTGTGGGACCCCATGGACATTAAATTGTTTGAAAAATGCATTAAACATCTTTCCAATAATTATGATGTTGTCCGCATTGAAGATCTGGTAAAATCGGGAAACATGGGGGGAAAAGATAAATACGCCACTATCAATTTTGATGACGGATATAAAGACAATATTGAATATGCTGCTCCCATCCTGGCAAAATACCACTGTAACGCTTCATTTTATGTTGTGACCGATTGTATTGATAAAAATGTTCCGACCTGGACACATGTACTGGAGCATACTTTTCAGCATACACAATTTCCTAAGATAGATTTGAACTTTGAGTTCTTAAGCCCGGAACTTCGGGTTTCGGAATTGCCCACCAAAGAGGCGCGAATAGCCTATGTCAAGAAACTGAAACCCTTTTTAAAAGGCATTTCTCACGACAACAGAAATATGGTACTGGAAACCGTCGTCCATACATTCAAAGATGCAGAACTGCCCCAATTGATGATGAATTGGGAGGATTTGAAACAACTCCACAATGCAGGCCATTATATTGGCTCACACACCGTTACGCATTGCATGCTGGGTACAATGGATAATATTGAGGAAATCAACCATGAGCTAAAGTATTCCGCAGAAAGGATTCAAACAAATCTGGGATATTTCCCCATTACCATATCCTATCCGGTGGGAAGCTTCAATGAAACCACCAAAAGGCTAAGCAAAGAGGCCGGCTATGAAATTGGGTTAGCGGTCAAACAGAATACATATAATCCTCAAAAAGACGATATATTCGAAATCCCGAGGATAGAGCTGTACAATGAACCTTGGTGGAAAACAAGGCTGCGAATCACAAACACCCTTGAAAATATAAAAACATTAATCGGTTATAAGAAATGAAAATTGTTCTCTGGATAGGCAATGAAGCCAACCAAAAGGCGCTGGCAAATAAGATACAGGCATTATACCCCATCAGCGGTATTATTCTGGAAAGCAGGAAAACTAAAACTAAAATAACCCTCTTTAAGATTATTGAAAAGGTAATAGAAAAGCTATTTCTAAAAGCCATCGCCAATGCCTGGTGGGGAATGAAACGCTATTATAACGACATTTATCCTGACTACCCTCCCGTAAAGACGCTTGATGTAGAAAATATCAACTCACAGGCAGCCTATGATTTTACAACAGAAATCGCACCGGATTTAATCATTGTTTCAGGCACCCGATTGCTGAAACAAAAGATGTTGTCTATACAACCGGATATAGGAATACTAAATCTGCATACAGGTTTATCTCCCTATGTGAAAGGAGGCCCCAACTGCACCAACTGGTGTATCGCCACCAAACAGTACCACCTCATCGGCAATACCATCATGTGGATAGATCTGGGCATTGATACGGGCAATATCATCACCACTGAATTCACCGCATTTGAGGGCAACGAAAGCTTGCTGGATGTTCACAAGAAGGTTATGGATCATGCACATCAGTTGTATGTAAAAGCTATCGGTTTTTTACTAAAAGGAAATCATTCCAATGTAAAACAAAACGACATCGCCAAAGGAACTACTTACTAGACCAGACAGTGGGGCCTGAAAGAAAAGATTAAACTGGTCTGGAATATGAAAGACTTCAGAAAAAGTATTAAATCAGGTTCCGTTGAAAATCAAAAGAAGCAAATAGTCACCGTTCCGCTTTAGTATTCTTTAAATATTGATCTCTGACAGGAACTCAGAACCTGATTTATTTTCTAAATTTCAGGCAATTCATCACCGCAACTGTTTCTTAATTCTGCTCAAAGAGGTAGGTGTGACACCGATAAAAGAGGCTAAATATTTTTGCGGAATAGATTGCAGCAACTCCGGTTTATTCATCAGGTCCAGATAGCGTTGCTCGGCGGAATCTCGCTGCAAAGCAGTAAAGCGTTGCAACAGATGTAAAATCACATCTTCCCAGAATTTGCGCATCATCTCCTGCATTTTCGGATGGGTATTGTATAATTTATTGAGTTCCGTTTTCGGCAGGTACAGCACCTCACTGTCTTCTATAGCCTGCAGAAAATAATTCGTCGGCGTTTCACTGATAAAACTATAAATTTCGATGGCAGAAGAATGTTTCAACGCGAACCAAACGGACACTTCCACATCATCCATTAAATAATACAAACGCAGACAGCCGCTTTGAACGAAAATCAAATCCTTGCAGATTTCACCCTGCATCAGCACAAACTCGTTTTTTTTGATTTTTTTCGACCTGAATTTACTGACAATATCCTCCAGTTCCGCATCCGGAAGCGGAACATAACCGGATAAAAACTTCTTAAGTTCTGCAGACATATTTGCTGCATCAAACTTAACTAAAAATTCGCTAATTTTACCAGTATGGATATTGAGTCGTGGAAATCAAAGGGTGCATATCTGGATGTTTATGGACATTCCGTTTTTCATATTTACCAGAAAACCCAACAACCGACGATATGCTTCTTACATGGCTACCCGTCTGCTTCATTCGATTATTACAAAGTCCTCCCTTTCATAGAAAAAAATTATTCTTATGTCATTCACGACCATTTAGGTTTTGGCTTATCCCATAAACCGACCCAATATTCCTATTCTCTGATTGAACAGGCTGAAATTGCCCTCGAATTATGGAAAAAGCTGGGACTGAAAGAAATCCATCTGGTAGCACATGATTACGGCACAACGGTAGCCAATGAAATCATCGTACGAAAGCAACAGGGTTATGAGCCTGTTAAAATCAAATCTGTCACCTTATGCAACGGCAGTATACATATTGAACTGGCACATTTAAAACTTATTCAAAAATTACTAAAACACCCATTCTGGGGTAAATATGTAGTCGCACTGATGAACAAACCTGCGTTCATCAAAACCATGCAGGATATATGGTTTGATAAAAAATTGTGCGATTTGCAGGAAATGAACCTACTATGGGATTTGCTGATGTTAAATGCAGGCAAAGACGTTCTCCATAAAGTTTCCCAATACAACAACGAACGGGTAAAATTCTGGCATCGCTGGATTCAGGCACTGACACAGTTAGATATACCAACGCATATTCTCTGGGCACAGCAGGATCCCATAGCCGTATCGGCCATTGCGGAACAATTGCATAAAGAAATCCCAAATTCGGTGTATACTAAGATTGATAAGTGCGGACACTACCCAATGTTGGAAAAGTCGGAAGAATGGAGCGAAAAAATGATGTCGTTTATTGAAAAACACTAATCATGCCATCTTTACCTCGTAATTATACTATTAAATAAATTACTAAGAGTTTTTTGCAATTACTTAAATTTGCCTTATTCATGTTTTCAGCTGATGACCAACTTATAGAATGTGTGCCAAATTTTTCGGAAGGAAGAAATCAGGCGACCATTGATGCAATTGCAGCAGCCATAAAAAAAAATGCAGCTGTAAAGTTGATGCATGTGGATGTTGGCTATGATGCCAACCGAACGGTCTATACGTTTGCAGGAAAACCCGCTGCTCTTTTGGAAGCTGCCTACCAGGCCATTAAAACCGCTTATGAACTGATTGACATGCGTAAACAAAAGGGAGAACATCCGCGCATGGGTGCCTGCGACGTATGCCCGCTGATACCGCTGCAAAACATCAGCATGGATGAAGTGGTTGAATTATCAAAACAACTTGGCAAACGGATTGGTGAGGCAGGCATTCCTGTTTATTTATATGAGTATTCTGCTGCCACAGAAGAAAGAAAAAACTTAGCTTATCTGCGCAAAGGAGAATACGAATCTATTGAAGAAAAAATAAAATTGCCGCAATGGAAACCGGATTTCGGCCCATCCATATTCAATGAAGAATTTGGCATGATGGCATTGGGAGCACGCAACTTTCTGATAGCCTATAACGTGAATCTGAAGAGTAAAGACCTGAGTATTGCAAAAAAAATTGCACAGGATATCCGCACAATACGCTCCAAAAATGATGGCTCATATGAAAGCAACCTGTTGCAGCATGTGAAAGCCATCGGCTGGTGGATGGAGGAATTTCAATGCACACAGATTTCCACCAATATAACAGATATTACGGCCAGTCCATTAATAGAAGTGTTTGACTGCATCCGGAAAATTGCCGGGAATTACAATGTCGAAGTGAACGGAAGCGAATTAATCGGCCTGGTTCCTGAGCGCGCATTACATCATCCCACTTTGTTCGTACCCGAAGCTGCCAGCTACTCTCGGATTGATGCGGTAAAACCTTTTAACCTGCAGGAAAGAGTGATAGAATAGAATGGTATAAAGCGATCAAACTCTTAAGTGCCCCTTGCTTTCATGAATGGCAAATAAAATCTAACTTAACGTTATAATTTTCTGCTATGACAAAATATATCCTTTTTAGCAGCCGGCATTGCATTCTGGACACTGATGGAATATATCATCCACCGTTTTCTGGGACATCAGAAAAAGGAAAACAACTCATAAAAAAAGAACACCAGCGCCATCATGCGGAAGCACATTATTTTGCTCCCTGGTGGCATAAAACGGATTTTGGCCGCACTTGTCCTTTCTTTTACAACCTTGCTTACCGGACTTATATTCACCTTCAAAATGGGCTTTATTTTTTCACTCGGGTTTGCCGGCATGTATTTTATCTATGAGGTTACACACCGACGGTTTCATATCAGAGAGCCGCTCATCCGCTACGGATTAAGAATGCGCAAACATCATTTTTACCACCATTTTGGAAATCCGAATGTAAACTACTGGTGTGACTACCGCACTCTGGGACAGAATATTCGGCACTTTCCAAAAACCTACTATTGTAAAAGTTCCCAAAAAGTGGCCATGACATGGTTAAAGGACAACAACCAGCAGCTCAAACCAAAATACCAGCGGCATTTCAACATGCATTAATGACGTTCATTTAATCTTTTTTTGCCCTGTAATTAAAAGTATTCTTTGCACCTTTGCATTAATACAGTTGCATGAGTCATCCCCTTTTTCTTTTCGGGCTTTTTTTATTGGGAATCATCGCTCAATTTTTTAGTTTTATTCCGAAAGACCTGTTCCGGAAAATCAATAAGTTTATCATTTTTATTCCGCTTCCCGCCATCACCTTATCTAAAATTCCTCACTTAAGCATCACACAGGAAGTCATCTACCCTATTGCGTCTGCCTGGATTATTTTTTTCATGAGTATCCTTTATGCATTTACCGCAGGCAAACTGCTTAAGTGGGACCAAAAGACAGTAGCCTGTATCATTTTATGTTGTGGTTTAGGTAATACCTCTTTTGTCGGCTTCCCCATTTTGAGTTATTTTTACGGATCAGAAAGCATCCGATATGCCATTTTTGTGGATCAGCCCGGTAGTTTCCTGATTATGTCGACATTGGGTGTATTGATTGCCGCGTATTTCAGTTCCTCCGATTATACGCACAAAGACATCTTCAAACGACTGTTGAAATTTCCGCCATTCCTGGTGTTTATCGTCGCGTTGTTCATCCCTGAAAAATTTATTGAAGGCGATATCTTAAAAACGCTGGAATTTGCGGGAATGTGGATGATTCCATTAGCCATGCTTTCACTTGGACTTCAGTTTAAATGGCAGTTGAAAGAAATTGCCTGGCGTAATTTTTTTGCCGGAGTATTCTATAAATTAATTTTAGCACCACTGATTATTTTTGTGCTGTTCTATCTTATACTGAACAAAAGAACTGAGTTGCACGCGGTTTCAGTGCTCGAATGCGCCATGCCTCCGATGATTACTTCATCCATCATGGCTACGGAATATGAACTGGATGAAAAGCTGGCAAATGCCTTGCCTACACTGGGTATTTTAGTTTCAATTCCTACACTGTTGTTTTGGAAATGGCTCCTGGGCTAATGTTCAATTACTTCCTTCAACACATCTATAATGGACAGGTACATGTTATCAAAGTAATTCGGGATATCTGATTTTTTAACCCAAATGGCTAGTTCAATATCTTCTTCCAGTTGCGGAATTAAAACACCATCGAAATCAGTAGTCATCTTAAACCAGTAAGAAACTTTTAAAGCCAACTGATCATCGATTGTATAAGTATGATAAGTCGCTTTGTTTTTTAACAGGCTGAAGTGAACCGGTTGTGTAATTTGTACTTGCTTCAGACCCGTTTCTTCCATTACTTCCCTTACAGCAGCTTGTTCAATTGTTTCTCCCTTGTCTATCTTTCCTTTCGGCAAATCCCAGAAACCTCTTCGATGTATCAGCAACACCTCTCCTTTTGTATTTTCTACGACTCCGCCGGCTGCTTCAATGCACTTGAAGAAAGAACATACTTCCTTAAAGACCTTATCTGTATCATTATGAAACAAAATGATATTGTTCTGATTCTTGATATTTAGAATAATTCTTAAAATGCTTTTAAAATTCTCTTTAGAAGTGTAAGCCTCTATGATAAATTCTTCATGCATTAAATTATCCACAAAAGACGGATTTTGACATAAATAAACTACCTTGTTATTGATAAAAAGTTTATACATTTACGATATCTAATTTAGAGATTATTATTCATCTTTCTGCTCACACTTATACGCATGGAAAACAACGCATACAAAGAGAAACTCGCAGAGTACCTGCTGCAAATAAAAGCAATTCAACTGAACACACAAAATCCTTTTACCTGGGCGAGCGGCATGAAGTCGCCGGTCTATTGCGACAACCGAAAGCTGCTCTCCTATCCGGAAGTGAGAAATTTTGTAAAAGACGGATTAATCAGCCTGGTTAATGAATATTTCCCACACACGGATTGTGTTGCCGGAGTGGCTACCGCCGGCATTCCGCATGGCGCCATTATTGCCGATGCATTGAACCTTCCATTTATCTATGTCCGTTCGAAGCCAAAAGAGCATGGACTGACCAATACCATTGAAGGAGATTTGCGACACGGACAGCGCGTTTTAGTAGTGGAAGATACGATTTCTACTGGTGGAAGTTCGTTAAAAGCTGTAAGTGACCTGCGTGAGGCAGGTGCCGAAGTCATAGGAATGATTGCCATATACAAATACGGATTTGAATCTGCAAAACAACGATTCGATGCGGAAGGCGTGGTATTAAAAACACTCACCAATTATGAATTCCTGATTCGGGTTGCCGCCAAAGATGGTTATATCTCCAATGATGAATTAACAACCTTAAATACCTGGCAAAACAATCCACAGGATTGGTGGCATAATCAACAACAAGCTCAATAAATTACCATAATATGTTATTATCCATTAATCTACTAAGCTGGCAAACCTGGGCGGTTCCGTTAATTGGCGCCTTCATTGGCTGGATTACGAACTGGGTAGCCATTAAAATGTTATTTCATCCGAGAAAACCTGTCAAGGTATTATTCATCACATTTCACGGTATATTTCCCAAAAACAAACCACGTATAGCAGAAAAGCTGGGAACAATAGTGGAACGGGATTTAATCAATTTCTCTGATATCAAGGAAAGAATGCAGGATACGGATGCCCTGAATCATTTCAAAGAAGAAATAGCGGTACGGGTTGATAACGCCATACGGGACAGAATTGAAAAAAGTGCATTATTGGATGCCATTGTGCCGGACCAGCTTATACAAAGCGTGCACAAAACCATTGTTACTGAAATAGAAAGGAATCTTCCAACCGTAATCGACTCTTCCATCACTAAAATTGAGCAAAAATTAGACATTCAAAAACTTGTACAAAATAAAGTGGCGAATTTCTCGGACGAACGTTTGGAACAATTGCTTTTAGACATTACATCCAGAGAATTCCGTTTCATCGAAATAATCGGTGGTGTCCTCGGTTTTATAATCGGAATCATACAACTGCTGATCAGCGCATTGTAGTATTTGTTTTCTCTGCTACTTAATAATAGTAACCGTTCCTTTCTTAGTAAGTAATTTGCCGTTGTAACAGGTAAAACTTACCACATAAACATACGCATCCGATAATGCTGACGTACCTTTATACAATCCATCCCAGCAGTCATTTTCATCCGATGCCTCAAAGACTTTCTCTCCCCATCTGTTAAAGATAGTCATTTTGAAATTCGTCAACTTAGGCGGAGACATGACACCAAAACAATCATTTACGCCGTCTCTGTTAGGCGAGAATGCATTGGGCATATAAATGAAATCTTCCATGCACTCGTCGATCAGTCGGACTAAAACCGTATCGGAATTAACGCAATTATTGGTATCTCTGACGGTGACATTGTACAGTGTAGTTGCTTTGATTATTGTTGTAGGATTTTGTATACTGTCATTACTTACCTGATCAGATGGAATCCAGTTAAATGTTAAAGAAGTTGAACCATTGGCATTCAACTGAACCTCCTGCTCATATTTTGCATCGGCAATATCTGAAGTTGCATTGATTACCGGCAATGAATGCACCGTTACTTTTAACATATCATTGGCCTTGCAATTATTTCCGTACGTGATTTCAAACGGTACATTTGCATTTGAAAGGTTGTTGAAAGTAAACGAGGAATTGGTATTGGTTATTACGGTACTTCCATTTGTCCATTTAACTGTAAAATCAGGGTCAGGGGAAGCATTTACTAATAAATCAATAGTCTGAGAATCCTTCTGGCAATAAGATACGACAGGTTTTGTATACGTAACTTTGCTTAAATTTACGATAACTGAATTACTGGTGGCAGTTTTAGGACTGGCGCATGCCGCATTACTGGTGACTATTACCTTCACTTCATCATTATCATTCAGATTAGGTGATATAAATTGAGAACTGTTGGTTCCAACAGGATTGGAATTCAGCAACCATTGATAGGTTGGATTTGAACCCGCATCCACGGGAGTCGCCTTAAAGGTGACTACATCTCCGGGACATAAATCTGTTTTTGATGCCGTAATAGTTACAGAAGGTGTCAGCACATTGGTAACAGTAAGGTTTAAACGAACCGTACTATCACATCCCTGAGAAGTCTGTAATACTACCGTGAAATTTCCCGTCTGATTGAATGTTTGCGTTCCTATTTGAACACTGTCATCCGAACAAATTGATTTATTGACGGTGGATGATTTCGTGGGTTTAACCAAAACAGTAGAGTTTGCAGTACCGGTACAACCGTTCGTGGTTCCGGTAACCGTATAGGTTTGAGTAGCGGCAAGCACAGGTGTCGTTACATTTGGTCCGCTACCTAATCCACCGGTCCAACTATACGTTGTTGCACCATTGGCAGTCAAGTTGGCTGTTTGTCCACTGCATATACTCGGATTATTTGCAGTGACCGTTGGATTCGGTTTTACTGATACATTTGACGTTGCTGTTCCTGTACAACCATTTGCAGTTCCAGTAACCGTATAAGTCTGATTAGTTGGTAATACAGGTGTTGTTACAGTTGAACCACTCCCCAACCCACCGGACCAGACATAAGTATTGGCACCGGCAGCAGTAATTGTAGCCGTTTGCCCATTGCATATACTGGGTGAATTTACGGTAACAGTAGGATTAGGTGTAACATTCACGGTTGCTGATGCAGTTCCGGTGCAGCCATTGGTTGTTCCGGTAACAGTATAGGTTTGCATACTGTTCAATACCGGTGTGGTGGCTGGATTTCCATTTAAGCCTCCTGTCCAGGTATAGGTTGTTGCCCCATTTGGATTCAATATTGCTGTTAATCCGCTACAAATGGTTGGGTTGTTAACGGTAACAACAGGATTAGGTTTTACGGTTACAGTAGCAACGGCTGTTCCTGTACACCCACTCGTAGTCCCCGTGACGGTATAGGTAGTGGTGGTATTCAATGCCGGGGTGGTGGTTGGGTTACCATTCAGTCCACCTGTCCAACTATAGGTGGTCGCACCATTCGCCGTTAGTGTTGCCGTTTGTCCGCTACATATTGCCGGGCTGTTAACAGTAATGGTTGGATTAGGAATCACAGTAACCGTAGCAGTCGCGGACCCGGTACATCCCGAAGTTGTTCCGGTCACAGTATACGTTTGTGTAGAAGATAAAGAAGGTGTTGTTACACTTGTTCCACTATCCAGACCACCTGTCCAGGTATAGGTCGTTCCGCCAGCGGCTGTTAGGGTGGCTGTCTGTCCATCGCAAATACTCGGATTATTTACCGTAATCAACAGATTCGTGCTGACACTTACCGTAGATACTGCTGTCCCTGTGCAACCATTAGTCGTACCTGTAACCGTATAAGTCTGAGTACTGGTTAATAAAGGTGTTGTTGCAGGATTACCGCTCAAACCGCCAGACCAGGTATATGAAGTGGCCCCGTTTGCTGTTAAAGTAGCTGATTGATTATTGCATATTGTAGGACTGTTAACTGTGACCGTTGGATTTGGCTTAACGGTAACAGTGGCTACTGCAGTGCCGGTACATCCATTTGTAGTGCCGGTGACGGTATAAGTCCGGGTGCCGGTAAGCGATGGCGTGGTTACACTCGCCCCACTGCCTAAACCACTTGTCCAGGTATACGTGGTGGCGCCATTAGCAGTAAGTACTGCTGTTTGTCCATTACAAATGGAGGGGCTGTTTACAGTAACGACAGGATTAGGCGTAACAAACACGGTTGCTACTGCTGTTCCAGAACAACCATTTGTAGTTCCGGTTATAGTATAAGTTGTAGTGGAATTCAATGTTGGTGTCGTTACCGGGTTGCCACTCAATCCACCTGTCCAGCTGTAGGTTGTTGCTCCATTGGCGGTTAACGCAGCTGTCTGGCCATCGCAGATACCTGGACTATTAACCGTTACGATTGGATTGGGCTTTACGGTAACAGTAGCAGCAGCGGTTCCGGTACACCCGTTCGTTGTTCCTGTTACCGTATAAGTAGTGGTAGTGTTTAATGCAGGGGTGGTTGCGGGATTGCCACTCAGGCCGCCTGTCCAACTGTATGTGGTTGCACCATTCGCGGTGAGTGTGGCTGTCTGACCGTCACAGATACTTGGATTATTAACTGTTACTGTAGGATTGGGCTTAACGGTAACAGTAGATACTGCGGTTCCGGTACAACCGTTTGTAGTTCCGGTTACCGTATAAGTGGTGGTGGTATTCAATGCAGGGGTGGTGGCAGGGTTACCACTCAGTCCGCCTGTCCAACTGTAAGTGGCCGCACCATTCGCTGTTAGTGTAGATGTTTGTCCGCTACAAATAGATGGATTATTCACGGTCACCGATGGATTCGGTTTCACCGTTACAGTAGCTGCTGCTGTTCCGGTACATCCATTGGTAGTTCCGGTTACCGTATAAGTGGTGGTGGTATTCAATACCGGGGTGGTTGCGGGATTACCACTTAAGCCTCCTGTCCAACTATAGGTTGTTGCACCATTCGCCGTCAGTATAGCTGTTTGTCCGTCACAAATGCCAGGACTGTTCACCGTTACAGTCGGATTGGGCTTTATGGTTACTGTTGCTACTGCTGTTCCGGTACATCCATTGGTAGTTCCGGTAACAGTGTAAGTGGTGGTGGTATTCAACACCGGGGTGGTAACCGGGTTACCACTTAAACCACCTGTCCAAGTGTAAGTCGTTGCGCCATTTGCCGTTAATGTGGTTGTTTGCCCATCGCAGATACTCGGACTGTTCACTGTTACCGTTGGATTCGGTTTTACGGTTACTGTTGCCACTGCCGTCCCCGTACATCCACTCGTAGTTCCGGTGACAGTATAGGTGGTAGTAGTGTTTAATGCCGGTGTGGTTGCAGGATTGCCACTCAATCCGCCTGTCCAGGTATATGAAGTTGCTCCATTTGCCGTTAGTGTGGCTGTTTGTCCACTGCAAATAGAAGGGCTGTTTACGGTAACAGAAAGACTTGGGGCTACGGTAACGGTAGCAACAGCTGTACCTGTACACCCATTTAATGTACCGGTAACCGTATAAGTAGTAGTTGAACTTAATGCCGGTGTGGTTGCAGGATTACCACTCAATCCTCCTGTCCAGGAATATGTGGTTGCTCCATTTGCCGTTAATGTTGCTGTCTGATTATTGCATATTGTCGGACTATTGACAGTTACTGTTGGATTCGGTTTTATGGTAACAGTAACGGGATTACTTGTTTTAGGGTTGTTTGAAACACAACCCAGGCTACTGGTGAGCTTAACGGTCACAACATCACCATTATTAAAACTGCTGCTGGAATAAGTATTACTATTACCCCCAACAGGATTCCCATTCAGATACCATTGATAAACGGGAGTAGCTCCTCCATTTGTCGGGTTTGCTGTTAAGGTGAGCGGAGCACCGGGACAAACAGGTGTATTTCCTGTTATTGTCACATCCACCGGTGATGGGGTGGTAACAACCATGGTAACGATATTACTCATGGATGTATTAGGAATGGCACAAGGCGAATTACTGGTTATCTGTACTTTTACCTGGTCATTATTGTTCAGGGTGGAAGATGTATAAGTCGGACCTGTTGGTGATGCCAACGGGCTATTATTTAAATACCATTGATAAGTGGGTGCTGTTCCTCCGTTTGTAGGCGTTGCGGTAAACGTAACAGGTGTGCCCGGACAAATATTATTCGGTGCACCAACGATACTTACTGTCGGTGGCTGTGTGGTAACCGTAATTGTTTTAGTGGTTGTAATCAAACACCCTCTGTCACTTCTTACCATTAATGAGATTGTTTTTGTTCCGTTAGATGAATAGGTTACGGCTGGCGGATTCTGTCCGTTAAATGTAGCAGGTGTGGCACCCAATCCAAAGTTCCAAGTCCAGTTGGTAATAGAACCTGACGGTGGCGGTGTGGATGCATCTGAGAATGTGATAGCTTCAGCAACACAAATAATATCATCTGCATCATTGTCATTAATAACGGCTGTAGGCCCCTGAATTTCGGCAGTTCCTCCAAAGGAGATATTAAAACCGTTTCCCGTAGAAGTGAAGTTATTGATACCCAACGCATAGGTTTCACCGGCGGCTACGGTTAATTGTTTCAGAAAATTATCTTGTCCTAAATCACAACCACCATCTTCTGATACATCAGTGGAAGTCGTATTCAGACCAGTTGTCCAACCTATTAGCGGACATTGAGAGGCTTCGCATCGTTGAACGGTTTTGCCGGTGCAATTTCCTATCCCACTAGGCAGCTTATATACCACAAAATCCAAATCATCATCCGGGTTGGACGGACTCAGCACAAACGTAAATGTTCCGGCTGTTTTAAATGTAAAAACATACCATGCTGAATTTGTTTCCACATTAAATGGATTAAAAATGGGGTCATACCCCAAACAAGCAGCCCCATTCATCTCGCTCGAATTGGATCCTGCGCCTGTAACACCAGGAACTGTAAATCCACTTTTATCACATAATACCACAGCCGTATTACAATCACTCATTGGTAATGGCACAGGATTAAAATTATTGACACAAATCTGGAAAGTTCCTGAATTGGCATTTACTCCATCTACCCGTATCAGATAAGTTTGTCCAATTGTCAATCCCGCCTTGTAAATCTGAATAATATTTTGACCGGAGGGGGCCGAACCACAGACCAATTCACTTAATGTGCCACCACAAACACCACTGTAAAGAGCAACCTGAGGTCGCGTCAATGTTCCGCCTACCGGACTTCCCTGATTTCCATTGACAATAATTGTAATATCTGAAGCTGTTGCAACAAACTTGTACCAAACATCGTTGACCGTTCCGCCCCAACATGTTGCGGCAGAATACCCTCCGGAAGTAGCGACATCATCCGTGGAATTTACCGTTGTTCCTGCAGCAGGTGCAGAGCAATAATTGCTGACATTACTGATTAAAATAGCATTTGGACAAGCATCATTGGCAGGTTGCGCTAAAACAGACAGAACCCCTAAAAACAGGGGCAATAAAATAGAGATTTTTTTCATATAAACTGTGATGTACTAAAATACTAAAAAATCAAAACTTTATCCAAATTTCAAGATAAAAAACTAAGATTGTGGATTTTATTAGACCATCTGCGCAAAAATCTCGTCCATAAGCGCCCATGGAGTGGGCTCAAAGGCAGTAATAATGCCGTTTACATTGAATTCGTTTAATTTTTTTGTGGTTGTTTTACCAATTGAAATCACGGTCTGATTTTCTTTTTTCCCGAAAAGGGTGAAGTAAGCCTGAGCGCTCATAGGACTGGTGAAAACCAATATATCTTCTGCGCGCTCTTTCACCATCTTTTGGGGTTTGTTTTCGTAAACTACGAGAGCCTCTATATCTGTATGCTTTGACAGCTTTTTTTGAATACTTTGCATGGATTGCTTTGCCTGTGGGAATACAATTTTACCGGAGGCAACCTCCTCAAATACAGCGGCAATTTGTGCCAAATCTCCCCCCGTTCCTATAAAATCAACAGCATACCCGAGCTCAAATATTGCCTGTGCCGTGCCCTGATTTATTGCTGCCAGTTTTGTATTTGGTAATTTCACCCTACCTGCCTTTTCAAAGAAAAACTTCACTCCGTTTTTGCTGCTGAAAAACAGCCAGTTCGCATCATTTGGAAAATCAAAATCAACCGGTGTAAATTCAATCAGCGATCCACTGCTTACAGTATAACGATGTGCTTCCAATACACGTTTCAGGTAATCATCTTCTTTTAATTCGGAGGAAATAAAGACGGTGGAAGTTTTGATATTTTTCATTTTAGAAACGATGGCAGTTGAATAATTCTGATCATCTGCCGGAATAGCTTTATGCATACGTTTGGGTACACTATTCCATGAATCCGCCTGTGAAACCCAAACATCTACCATATTGTCATTCCTTTCTGCATAAACACCTAATGGCATCTGACAACCGCCTTCAAAATCATGCAGCAACTTACGCTCTATATTAGTCAATAAAGAACTTTCTTCGTCATTCAACAGGGTACATATTTGGCGCATATCTCCATCTGCTTCCCTGATTTGAAAAGCCAGCACACCTTGCGCGGGTGCAGGAATAAACATCGGAGCCTTTAAAGAGACTTTTTCAAATTCATCCAGATTGATATTTAAACGCTCCAATCCGGCGAAAGCCAACACTATAGCATCGTACTGACTTTCGTTCAGTTTATTCACTCTCGTCGGCACATTCCCTCGTAAATCCATTACTTCAATATCCGGTCGCAATGCCAGCAATTGGGCTTTACGCCTTGCAGAGGATGTACCGACTTTTGCCTGCGATTTTAATTTTAAAACCTTTGTTTCATCTTTTGACTGCTTACGAATCAGCAGGATGTCAAAAGGATTGGCTCGTTTAGAATAAGCTGCTATCGTTAAACCTTCCGGAAATTCTGTCGGTAAGTCTTTGCAGGAATGTACCGCCAAATCTATCTCACCGGCCAACAAAGCATCTTCCAGCTCTTTGGTAAAAAAACCTTTTCCTTCAATTTTATCAAAGCTCAGATTCCACTGTTGCGTAGCATCCCCTTTGGTTTTAATTATTTTCAATTCTACCAAAAAACCATTCGATTCTAAAACGGATTTAGTAAAATTAGCCTGCCACAGTGCCAACTCACTGCCGCGCGTTCCGATAATAAGTGGAGATGATTTACCTTTCATAAAACAGTTTGCAGGTGCAATTATACAAACCTATTATTTAAGGTCTGAATTTTTTATTCAGTAGTGATTTTTTGGAGGCTTTAAACGGTAAGGCGATGTATTTTTCCTCCATATATGCCATTACCTTTTCCAGAACTTCTTTTGAAGCCGCATCAAGGCTTTCTATATCTTTTTTAAATGCGAGGTTCAACGCTCTGTCTTTGATGGTTTTCACTTCATTCGGGATTTCTGACAACGCCAGCTCCAGTCTTCTTTCTTTATGTAATTCCCTGAAAGTGATTATAAATTCTTCGAGCATCGCTTCCGCCTTATACAACTCGCCTTTTCTGAATTGCATATTCTCTTTTGCTTTCTTCTCCAAAGACGCCACATCAATGTAATCTACATTCTTCATCTCAATTATCTCGTCCTCCACATCCTGCGGAACCGCTAAATCCACGATGGTCACTTTTCTGTTAACCGGAATTATTTTATCAAAAATATCTTTTGTAAGTACTGCATAATTAGCGCCTGTACAAGTGAGGATAATATCTATATCTTCAGTATGCTGCGTAAGTTTTTCAAGAGGCAATGCCTTTCCGTTTTTAAAGCGGGCAGCCAGTTCTTCCGCTTTGCTTAATGTACGGTTGTAAACACTCACATTCTCAATACCATTTTTCACCAACAAGTTGGCCATTAAGTTATTGGTTTGTCCGGCACCAATAATGAGCATCTTCGAATACTTAAAAAAGTTCTTATCAAATAAGCTCCTGAATGCCAGTGAAACAACAGACACCGGTTTTTCACCTATGCGCGTATCACAATGGATTTTTTTAGCAAACACGATAGCCTGCTGGTATGCCAGACGGATTTCATCGCCGCACAAATTGAACTTCTTACATTTCATGTAAGCGTTCTTTATTTGGCCTAATATTTCACGTTCACCAATAACCAATGAGTCTAAAGAAGCGGCAACGCCCATGAAATGACGAATGGCATCTTCGCCTTCAAAGACAAGCGCTTTGGTCAGGTGAAGATTGAGCAACTCTTTATTGAAATGAGGATTGATAAACAGAAACAGGTCTTTTAGAAACTTGTTATCTATCTTTTTATCGTTGGTAAACAAGAAGGTGACCCGGTTGCATGTATTGAGGTATAACAATTCATCTATACCAAAACTTTCTTTAAATTCTCTGAGACGATTAACCGGAAAGTCAGAAGTATCTTCATCTGTGAGAAGATAATCTTTCAGTCTGTTGACCTTAGCTGTTTTATGAGTAATAGTTACTACTTTGTAACGTTGCACTTGCTTTTATTTTTCTACTACAAATATGGCAATATAATACTTAATAAAAAAATGATTTAAATCATGTTTGCTAACCTAACATTAACATAACTAATTAGGATATTCTATTTGCAGATAGCATTTCCCGTTTTGCAACTGCAAGTCCTTCTTTACACCCATAGAATAGCGAACGATGACATGTTTATTTTCATCTGTTTCAGGCAATTTACCGATTACTTTGGCATAAACAATCTTACTGTTGGTCAGGTTTTTTATCTTTATAACGGTACCGATGGACAATGTCTTATGCATGGCAAAATAAGTGGTTTCCATTGCACCTAAGGTAGTTGTCATGGGCGCACCGGTTCCTTTCTGCACCTGGATTGTTTGTGTAGCTGCTTTTAGTTTATAGGTCTTCCCTAATTCTTTTTGGCTCTCATTATTGGAAGCCTGAATATCAGGAGTTGTTTCATCTGCAACCGACGGAGCCTCCTCCGGTTCATTCACTATTTCTCCTTTTGGCACGGCTATTTCTGTCTGTTTTAATACCGGCTTTAAATCAATATCCGGTTTAGCATTAGTAACTACAGAAGGCTCGGTCACTGTTTTGGTGGCTATCGCCGCCGTTGAGGGCTGATTTACCAGCAACTGTGTGCCAATTTTCACACTGTTATCCGGGAGATTATTCCATTTCACGATGTCTGCTACTGAAACATTATACGTCTTTGCAATAGAAAACAGGGTTTGCCCCTTTTCTACGGTATGGTATTGAGCATTTTTCACGATAGCTTTTCCTTCAGAGGCCGGTTTAGTATTGTCGTAATTAGTCGTTGTTTTTGAATTGGTTATACTCTTATCTTTTGGATTTTTGGGAATCCGGATGATTTGGTCCGGAGAGATGCTGTTTTCTATTAAAGATGGGTTTATCTTGAGGATATCTACCTTAGAGACATTGTATTTCTGGGCGATTTTAGTCAATGTTTCACCAAATTTCACCACATGCATCTGATAAGTGGAACTTTTGGAGGTCGTTTTACTGGAATTCTGGCCAAGAACAGAAATAGTTGTAATCCAGAAAAGGGTAATAAAAAGGATAAATCTGCTCATAACAATCTATTAGGCAACAAAAATGACGCTTTAAACACTTGAAACCATTCAAACTTTTCAACAAAAGTTCACACCTAATTTTGCAGGCGGATATAAGGTTTCGTCAATATAACGTTACTTTTGACGAACAAATATTATACCATTTTGAAGATCTTAGGCATCATCCCGGCCCGTTATGCATCCTCCCGGTTTCCGGGAAAGCCTCTAACGGACATTGCCGGAAAACCCATGATAGAACGCGTTTATGAACAATGCCTGAAAGCTAACAGCCTGAATGATGTAGTTGTAGCCACCGATGACAAACGAATCTATGCTACAGTAGAAAAATTTGGTGGAAATGCCATCCTGACATCCGAACACCATCTGAATGGGACATCCAGGTGTGCCGAAGTGCTGGAAAACTACAAAACCACTGAACGCTTTGATGTGGTTATCAATATTCAAGGTGATGAACCCATGATTCATCCCGAGCAGATGGACGAGTTAGCTTCCCTTTTCAGGACAGACGACGTTGAGTTGGGCACCTTAGTAAAAAAAGAAACAGACCTTTCATTGTTGAACAACAGAAATATTGTAAAAGCGATTTTAGATAAAAATGCGTTTGCTGTCACATTCTGGAGAGTTAGCTCAGATGAAAACTTACTCCATACCATCAATAAGGATGGATTTTTCTATAAACATATTGGTATTTATGGTTTTAAGGCAGCTACACTCAGAAAAATAGCGCTGCTTGCCCCAACGGAAAATGAACAAAATTTACATTTGGAACAATATCGCTGGCTGGATAAAGGCTATCACATTAAAACCGGTATTACACAATTTGAAAGCATCAGCGTCGACACGCCGGAAGATGCGGAGAAAGTCTCTCAAATCATAAGGCATTTACCGCCTGTTTAGCAATCAGCGGCGACAGTGCCACTCCCATTCCATTGCAAGACATGATATAGTGCGTGTACTCATTCCGTTTTTTTACTACGGGTCGTTTGTCGGGCGAGAAGCCCATAATCCCCTGCCAGGTATGTTCTATCTCAAACGGTATATCCGGTAAAATAATATTCAGAAGTTTCGACTCCAGTTCCTGCACAATTTTCTGATTAATGGAAAAGGTAGTTGTCTGCTCTGTTTCAATATCCAGATTCCTGCCGCCACCGAACAATACCCTGTTTCCGACATTTCTGAAATAATAAAACCCTTCCTCAAAATGAAAACTACCTTTAAAAGGAAGCCGATCAATTTCGTTGGTAATAAGAATCTGTCCCCTGCCCGGCACCACCTGCTCGTCCGGAAATAACTCTTTTATAAATGCATTCGTACATACCAGAATAGTATCCGCTTTCAGATCAAAGTTGCCGTTAACTTCCGATTGTATTTCTATCCTGTTAAGGGAGATATTTTTCACATTTGCACCTGAAAGTATCCGGATATTATTTTCGGTTAACAGCTTCCAGTAATTCAGCATGGTCTTACCCGAATCAATCTGCATCTCAGGTGTACAATACAAGAGTTGTGACACCCCCGAAGAGAACCCGAATAGCTTTATCTTGTCTGAAGCATCCGAAAAAACCGGGTACTTAAAAACTGACAGTAGTTTTTCATTGAGATGATTGATTTCTTCCGTTGAAAGAACGGAATGCTGTTCCTTCAGTATCAGTTCGTATCCGCCAAAAGCGGTGGCATCCGTTAGATCATTCCCCAGACGTTCATGCAGAATCCGGTACCCTTCATAGCGTTGGGCGACCAGTTCCACTGCCTGCAATTCTCCCATGAGATTCATATCGTATAAAATCTCCGTTGGAGAACCAAAACACATAAACCCTGCATTTTTGGTAGAAGCGCCATTCGGAAATGTGCCGCGCTCCAAAACAATTATGCTGGCATCGGGATATTTCTGACGCAATTCATAGGCTACACTGCAACCCATAATACCGGCGCCCACTACTACAAAATCGCAGGTGGAAAATGTCTGTCGTTCCCAAAATGATAACATACCTTGAAATTACCATTTTAAAAGAAAGGTTGAACTAAAAGAGGGAGAAAAATAAAGTGTAAAATATCAGATTTTATTTTTATATAACGTAATAATTATTCTTTATAACTTTTATATCATTTTGGTTTGTATCAAGTTATATATCATTATAATTTAACGGCGCGCCCTTTTACATAGTATTCAAGGGAGGGGGTAAAATGCGTATAATTATAAGTAAACTCAGTTGTAGATATTTTACGGATATTCAGATTTTTAGCCGTAAACATTACATTTGCGATTGCTGCAATGGTAGTATCTCCAGGTACCGTAGCCGACATAGTAAAATTCATAAATTCGGATGGAAATTCTACCAATTTCACAGTTTGGTTAGTTACTTTTTCAATCGTAAAATTATATATAACATTACCCCCCACCATTGCAGTATCATACATTTTCCAATTGCCCGCCATTTTTGCCGCCGGATCGGATACCGTTAGGCCGCCGCCGTCCGTTTTTTTGCAAGCTACCAGGATGCCCGCGATTGCCATTACTACTAAAATTGTTTTTTTCATGTTTGTTGTTTTTATTGATTAATAATGGTCTAATATATCATTTCTTCAGCATTTTTTACATCAAAATTTTTTTTCTTGTTCCATATCATAAAATTGATACAGAATACAAGCAAAATGATACAATGTAAGTATGTTATAATCAATAAATTACAATGATAGTGGAGAATATCGGATTCGAACCGATCGCCTCTTCACTGCCAGCGAAGCGCTCTAGCCAAATGAGCTAATTCCCCAATAAAAAAAAGAACGAGTGCAAATATATAAAAATCCCGGTCATTTTAGCAGGATTTAATAAAATCGTTCTTACAACTGTTTGATTTCAGCCACCAGTTCCGTCAAAGCTTTCTTGGCATCGCCGAAGAACATGGAACATTTTGGATCGTAAAACAATAAATTATCAATTCCGGCATACCCTGCATTCATCGAACGTTTGTTTACTATCACATGTTTTGCTTTATCCACTTCCAATATCGGCATGCCGTATATCGGAGAAGAAGGGTCTGTTTTTGCTGCCGGGTTCACTACGTCGTTTGCACCTACTACCAACACCACATCCGTTTGTTCAAACTCCGGATTGATGTCTTCCATTTCCACCAGTTTATCATACTCCACATTTGACTCCGCCAGTAACACGTTCATGTGGCCCGGCATACGACCTGCCACCGGATGTATTGCATATTTAACTTCCACGCCTCTTTCTTCCAATATTTTTTCCAATTCATGGATGATGTGCTGAGCCTGTGCCACCGCCAATCCGTAGCCCGGAACGATAACGACTTTCTTGGAGTAATTCAATAATACCGCTAAATCTGTTACCTGAATATCTTTAATGGTTCCGGTCGTCTCGCCTCCCGCTGCCGCACCGCTGCCGCCACCAAACGCACCGAAAATCACATTGCTCAACGGTCGGTTCATCGCTTTACACATTGCCAAAGTCAGTAATGTACCTGCAGATCCTACTAAAATACCACCTGTCAGCATGGGTTTATTATCATACAGAAAACCGCCGAATGCTGCTGCCAAGCCTGTAAACGAGTTTAACAAAGAAATTACCACCGGCATATCGGCGCCACCAATCGGAACGGTGAATAAAATACCATATATGGCCGCAACAACAAACAACACCCAAATGATACTTACCGGCAATGACTGATGCAACAATACTACAGCTACTGCAAATGCCAGCAAAAACAACAGCAAAACATTATTCAGAATATTATACTGCGGTAAACGAATTGGTTTATTCATTTTGCCCGCTAGTTTCAAATAAGCGATAATAGATCCAGAAAACGAAACGGTTCCAATCACCATACCGGCTACTATAAAACTTAAGGCAGCCGGATTGCCCAGATTGTGTTCAAACTCCGTCAAACCGATGAGTGCAGCACAGGCGCCACCCATACCATTGAACATAGAAACAAGCTCCGGCATCTTTGTCATCTCCACCCGTTTAGCGGTAAGCCAACCAATGGCAGAACCGATGGCAATTGCACCAAAAATTAAAACAAGTTTCAGTGTATTTCTGGTAGTATGGTCACTATCAAATAAAAAGATAGTTCCTAAAATGGCTATGGTCATCCCAAAAGCCCCAATCAAATTTCCTTTTCGGGCGGTTTTTGCATTGCCCATCATTTTCAGTCCGATTATAAAAGTGACCGAACCAATAAGATAACATATTTCCAATATTCCTATTCCTTTCATGCTTTCTGTTTCTATTTTTTCTTAAACATTTCCAACATTCTGTCTGTCACTACAAAACCACCGACCACATTCAGGGTGCCTAAAATGACGGCCAGAAATCCCAATATGAGTCCAAAAATATTTTCCGGGTCCGTATCCAGCATCACGATAATCGCACCTACAATCACTACGCCGTGAATGGCATTAGCGCCTGACATCAAAGGTGTATGTAAAACTGTCGGTACCCCGCCGATAACTTCCACTCCAACAAATATTGCCAGGATGATGAAGTAAATCATTTCGCGGTTTTGAACAAAAAAATCTAATATTTCCATGTTGATATAATTATTGAATTGTTGAATTATTGAGTAACGGAAGGGTGTACTTTCACGCCACTATGAACAATCAAGCTGCCTTTCGTAATTTCCTCTTCCATCTCCCATTTGAATCCATCTTTGGAAGCGAGATGATAGAGCAAGGTCTGAATATTCTTGGCATACAGGTCGCTGGCATTCATTGGAAGTAAAGACGGAATATTTCCCTCTCCGATGATAGTGACTCCGTTTACAGATATCGTCTCGTTTAATTTGCTGCCTACCACGTTTCCTCCCTGCTCCACGGCCATATCTAAGATCACGGAACCAAATTTCATAGATTTAACCATGTCTTCGGTTACCAGTATAGGCGCCTTTCTACCCGGGATCAAAGCGGTAGTGATGACGATATCTGCTTCCGCCACATGTTTGCCCACCAATTCCTGTTGTTTTTTCAAAAACTCTTCCGACACACCTTTAACATATCCACCTTCCATTTTAATGGTATCATCCCCTTTGACTTCAATAAACTTTCCTCCCAGAGACTGTACCTGTTCTTTTGTTTCAGGGCGGATATCCGATACTTCTACAATTGCGCCCAATCGTTTGGCGGTAGCTATGGCTTGCAAACCGGCAACCCCAGCACCAAATATCACGACTTTCGATGGTTTGATAGTACCTGCCGCTGTGGTCATCATCGGTAATATCTTGCCAATCTGATTGGCACACATCAACACCGCTTTGTAACCTGCCAGGTTAGCCTGGGACGATAAAGCATCCATTTTCTGAGCTCTGGAAATACGGGGAACCGCATCCATCGAGAATGCAGAAATCCCTGCTTTCTCGCAGGCTGCCACCAACTCCGGATTAGTGGCTGCCCACATAAACGAAATCAGAATCGCACCTTTTTTCATCTGGGAAATTTCATCTGGCAATGGTGCATTTACTTTCAGGACCACATCGGCTGAAGCATAAACAGCATTCTTATCACTGACAATGGAAGCCCCTGCATTTTTATAATCTTCATCATTAAAAAAAGAATTCAAACCGGCACCTGCTTCTACATTCACAGAAAAACCTTTCGCGATTAAATCTTTTACGACCGCAGGCACTAATGCCACACGATTTTCTTTAAATTTGGTTTCTTTTGGAACGGCAATGATCATTGATATCAAAAATTTTGTGCGCTAAAATACGGATGTTAGTCGTTATATTTCAAAATGTTAATAAAAATTCAGGTTATCTTAAAATTAAAATGCGTGCATTGGAATCATAAAAACCGGAATCGTGTTGTAAAGTGATGAAAAAGCAGATATTCATACCCTTGTCGTTCCTTTTCACCATTTGGGTGGTGAATATTTTCCAATTCGTCTACCGCTTGGATTTTGGCTATCTGGGAATATATCCAAGAGATACGACGACGCTGTTCGGAATTTTCACCTCTCCGATTATACACGGAAGCTGGGGACATTTATTATCCAATTCAATTCCATTGCTGGTACTTGGTCTGCTGTTATTCTTCACTTATGAACGTATAGCTATTTGGGTTTGGACGTTCAACTACTTCTTAACGGGATTAATGGTATGGTTGTTTGCCAGGGATTCCTACCATATTGGCGCCAGCGGAATCGTATACGGCTTAGCCTCCTTTTTGTTGTTCAGTGGCTTTTTCAGGATGGACATAAAATCCATCGCCGTTTCAAGCGGAGTCGCTTTGTTTATGGCGGAATGGTATGGGGGATTTTTCCGCTGGAGCGAGGCATCTCCTGGGAATCACACTTATTCGGTGGGATAGTCGGGCTGCTACTGGCCTTTTTGTACCGAAATAAATTTAAAGACACCCTCATCGAGGTTCACGAGGAGGAAGGGATACAAAGCAGAAAGACATTTGAGCGTTTCCTGAAAGAAAAGGACACAAATGGAAATACACCTATTTAAATGGATTCCTGACGGTATACTCAGGAGGTTTGATGCGTTTCAGAAAATAAGGCAGGGATGCATTAATAAGGCCGTTATTCATCTTAATGTAAGCATGTAACGGATTGGGAACAGCGCCAATAGTTGTTTTAATTTCCGTTGCCGTTCGTCCGAAATGAATTTGTTTTTTCCTGTTTTCGATGGCAATCTTTACAAAATCCAGCAACATGCGATTGTAGATTTTATACTCTTTGTTTTTATCATAATCCAATCCGATATAATGCACATGCATCGTGTCGGAATCTACGTTAAACAAACAGACAAAACTAACCAGTTCATCTTCTTTATAATACCCTATAATATTGCATCTTTCGCTGTATGCCGCTTTCATCTGTTCAAAGAAATCTACATTCAGAATCGCCATATTAAAGGCGACATGATTCACCACGTTATTATACAATTTTGACAGATTTTTTTTCTGAGCACGCAACTCCTCCATCGAAAAATTTCTGGATGTAATCTCCGACGATACCGTCAGCACTTTTTTTGCCCTGACCCGGTATTTGGACGACAATGCATCCATATAGCCGTCAAAATCTCCCCAGGACGCGTCAATACTCATAAATATGTCAGGGTCGGTGACAAACGGATGAAATGCGCTGTTATAAAAACTCAAACATTTTTTTTCATCTGACAAATAGATATTTGCAATCAGAAAGGCACTGGGTTTTTTCTGCTGGAATGACTGATTGATTTGATCAAAAACCTGAGGAATATGAGGAATCACGGACACATCTTTTTTACAAATAATACCCTTATCGCCTGTAAAAAAAACATTCCCTAAATTGAGCAGCTTTGTTTTCTTTTCAGCCATGTATTTTCTAAAAGCAATTTTTACAGCATTTGTAGACTGCTCCGAATAATTAACCAGGTTTCGGAAGGAAAAATCAAGCAACTGCGAATATAGCGCCGCGATGACTTGTCCTTCTTTAACCACCAGCGCATATCTGAATTCTATTTCATTATGGATATCTTCAATCACCTTCAGAAAAGCATGGCTTTGATAGAAAGGCATTTCGGGGTCGATGGAATCCCATAAACCGCTGTCTATATCCGACAATGTATCAAAAATCTGTAAAGAATAATCCGTTCCCGGTATCGTTAAGCCTGACTGCATAATCCAAACAAAGGTAACAACCGATTTAAATATTTGTTGTACTATTGAACCTTAGTAGTAACTTTTCAATTTTTATTACTATTTTTAAGTATAAATTATACGTATGCTCGGATTTATTACAGGACTAATAACAGCCAATGCCAGTGAGTGGTACATACACAAATACTGGCTGCACGGAAAAGGGAAAAACAAAAAAAGCATGTGGAGCTACCACTGGCATACCCATCACCGCAAGGTGCTGGAAGAAAACTATGAGGACTCCGACTATAGGCAATCTATTTTTAAAGAGTTCAACGGACAAACCCATGAAGTGCTTTCGCTAAGTGTGGCGGCGGCGGCGGTAGCACCGCTTTTGCCCATTGCACCCGGATTTACGATTGCTATGTGGCTCTCCCAGTACAATTACTATCGTGTACATAAAAAATCTCATTTAGACCCTGAATGGGGCTATAAATACCTTCCATGGCATTATGACCATCACATGGCACCCGATCAGGATAAGAACTGGTGTGTGACGTTTCCATTGTGGGATTATGTGATGGGTACGCGCTATGTCTACAAAGGCAGCGAACGGGAAAAAATTGATATAGAAAGACGGTTGCGAAAGGCTGCCGCCAAAGGAACGGAATACAAAATTTATCAGAAGAAACCTTCTGAAAAGGCGCATCTGAATTAAATCATTTTGATACTTTTTTCAGGCAAAAACCCCTTTAATCCTTAAAGGCAAATAAATAATTGTAAATTTTGATTTTTGTATAAATGTTAACAGTTTTACATCGTATTTTTGTGTCTAAATTTAAAATAACGTGGCAGTAGTAGTAGATGCATTCAAAGATCAAGACAAGAAGATTACCAAAGAACGTATAAAAAACAGCTTACGACTTTTTGAATTTATAAAACCTCATAAGTATTTTTTCTTCAGTGGCATGCTACTACTGGGTTTATCAAGTGTCACTGTATTGGCATTCCCTTATTTTTTACCTAAGCTTGCCGACATCGCACAGGGAATACCCATGCACATTTTCCCAAAAGCAGACGGCACCTTCTGGATCAACTGTTATACCCGGTATGACCTGATAAAGCTGCTTTTTATCGTATTGATATTACAAAGTGTATTATCCTTTTTCAGGGTGTATATATTTGCTCAGGTAAATGAGCGTGTCATCTTTGATATCCGAAGAAAATTATACGACAAGATTATCTGTCTTCCAATTGATTTTTTTGAAAAAAACAGGGTCGGTGAACTGATTAGCCGGATTTCTACAGATATCATCACCATCCAGGAAGCGCTTTCCATCAACCTGGCTGAATTTTTCCGGCAGATTATCACCTTCATCGGTGGCGTTGCCTTTATTTTCATTTTATCCAAAAATCTCACCTTTTTCATACTGTATACTGTTCCGATTCTCGTAATTTCTGCGGTCGTTTTTGGAAGAATCATTCGAAACATAGCCTACGACACCCAAAAAGCCCTGGCAGAATCCAATGTCGTGGTGGAAGAAACATTCCACAACATCAACATCGTTAAAGCGTATGTCAATGAATTTTTTGAGAGTAACCGGTATTTAAATAAAATCCAGCATGTAAAGAAACTCGCCTTACGGTCGGCCTCCTACCGTGCGGCATTTATCTCATTTCTGATTATGGGAATGTTCGGTGTGCTGGTATTAATCTTATACAAAGCCAGCGGACAAGTGGAGGATAAACTGATGACCGTAGGCGAACTGCTGCAGTTCATCACCTTTACGATATTCATCGCCGCATCGCTGGCAGGTATGGGAGAATTACTGGGAAAAATCATTTCATCACTGGGAGCATCTGACCGGCTGATCAGTATCTTATCCATAGACCAGGAAACCACCTCTAGGGGGATACAGCCAAAGAAAATGAATGGTATCGTAACCTTTAAAAATGTACATTTTCATTACCCTTCCAGACCGGACATGGAGGTATTGAACAATGTCTCTTTTAATATAAACAAAGGCGAGAAAATTGCCCTGGTCGGTGCATCGGGAGCAGGAAAATCAACCATCTTACAATTGTTATTACGGTTCTATCAAACAAACAACGGAGAGATACAGATTGATGGAGAGAGTATTTATAGTTACAATGTACAACAACTCCGTGCCAATATCGCACTGGTACCTCAGGAGGTATTACTGTTTGGCGGTACTATCCGTGAGAACCTTTTATACGGAAAATTAGACGCAACTGAGGAAGAACTGGTATATGCCGCCAAAAAGGCGAACGCATGGGAATTCATTTCAAAATTCCCTGACGGACTGGAGACCGTTGTAGGTGAACGTGGCGTTAAATTATCGGGCGGCCAGCGTCAGCGGATTGCCATTGCGAGGGCGATATTGAAAGATCCCGCCATCCTACTATTAGATGAAGCTACCAGTGCATTGGATGCAGAATCAGAAAAGCTGGTTCAGGGTGCATTAGACAGCCTGATGGAAGGGCGCACCACTATAATTATTGCCCACCGGCTATCCACCATCCGGAATGTAGATAAGATACTTGTATTAAATCACGGTATGATTGTGGAAGAAGGCAATCACCACCAGTTAAGCCTGATGGAAGAAGGGTTATACAGTAACTTATTGAAACTGCAATATCAACTAAACTGATATTACTCTATTTTGTTGTGCATCAAGATGGCATTGTTCAGCTTAAGACCTATAATATCACACGTACCGTTTTCAATAACGGCATCCAGTTCGGCGTCCAGCTCTCCAATTACAGTATTGGTTGTTTTGTTATAACCGGATAATTTTAGTTTACCTCTGTTATTGTGAATGGTACCACCGTACATGGCATTAACACCATCTTTTTTCTTGATAAAGGCAGTTACCAGCACTTTAGTTCCGTTCTCAAAGGAATAGGAGAATGGAACTTTTGTCAGCAAAACCAAATCCCTGATAGCAATATACACCTCAATCTTTTTTTCAGGATCGTATAATTTAATGATATAGAACTGGTCATTATTAATCATATTCATCCCGCTATCCATAGCATGATCTATCGGATATTTGGTTGCATCTATTCCTTTAAAATCACGCCCCATTACGTTTCCAAAGGCAACGAACTCCTTTTTGACAATCTTATTCAGGTAACTCGAATCAATGGCCTCTTCCACTTCTATCTGATGTTTTGACAACTTCAGCTGATAACGGTATTTATAGAGCACCAGAAATAGTACAAGAAGTGTTAATGGTATAGCTTTGAGAAGTGAACTCTTAAATTTCATACCCTAAAGGTAATTTAAAATTTATACTTATTTAATTCTGACAAAAATAATGGATTGATACTCAAACTACAAAACGATTGACCGAAATTTCAGGTAAAATATGAACATTACCTGCTAAATACTGAACAAAATGATTCGAAAAATAGGGTGATAATGATACTCCTTTTGTACCTAACCCGTTGAAGATATATACATTTTCATACACCGGATGCCTGCCTATGACCGGTCTGCGATCTTTAATCGTTGGCCTCACGGCGGCTCTTTCTTCTATTATTTCATAATCACATTTTATCATCTTGTTTAATTTATCTTTTAATTCCTTTCTGCCATTTTCTGTTACTTTATCCGTCAGATCGTCCCAGCTAAACGTAGAGCCCACATTATAGTTATTATTTCCTTTCGGAATGACAAATACATTCTTATTTAACACATTTTTTAGATTCAGTTTATCCGAATGAATCACCAAATGCTCCCCTTTGGCAACGGTAAACGGTATGAAATCAAACCAGGGATTCAGCGATGCCTGATATCCTTCACAAAAGATAATCCCCGATGCTGTAAGCTCTTTGTAATGAATCCGGCTATCCATTTTCAACTGCTGTAAATCAAATCGTTCTTCCAACAGCTGCCGATTCATCTTCAGCCTGTTTCTGAATGACTGGACAAACAAAGGAACATCCATCCAGCAGGCCTGATGTATAACACCCGCCTGGAAAGGAGCCTGAAGAGATGGATCTGTTATGTCAATAATTTCGCCCAGATATTTCTGATACTCAGCATTGTTTTGTTTGGACCTCCAAATCCTTTCATCGTCTTTTGATGAAAAGAGTTTGGTTATCTCCATTTCGAAGAAAAACGAGACATTTAATTCTTTCTCAAGAAACCGGTACGTTGATTTTGCGAACGGCAACAGCTCATCAATCATCCACGATTTTACCATTCTTCTGCCGGTAATGGGATTAATAACACCGGCAGCAATATTAGAAGAAGAATGAAGATTGAGTTCATCAATAACCAAAATTTTTCTGTTGTCTTGCAAAAGGAAATGGGCGACCATGCTACCTGCAATCCCCTGCCCCACTATGATATAATCAACTTCAGATGGTGTCATAAACTTTTTATTGCTCTTGTCATTTCCCGTTTCCCAATCGGACCGGGTAGCGGCTCTACTATGAATCCGGCATTTCTCATTGTTCGTTTCACCTCGCCTTTGGCACAATACGTCACCAATATACCACCGGGTTTCAACGCGGTATACATATTATCAAAAACGGATTTTGTCCATAACTCAGGCTGAGAAGAAGGAGCAAATGCATCAAAATAAATCAAATCAAACTGATTCAGAAAGTGCACATCTTCTATGTTCGTCTTACATTTTCGAAGAGTAAAGTAAGGCGAAATAACCTTATCTATTTCCCATTCAGACTGACAGATATCCATGTACAACAAATTATTATCACGTTCAGCAAGAACAGTTCCGTAATCCAGTTGAGTATATAATGCGTCCTCAATGGGATATTTTTCAATGGCGGTGAAATGAACGTGAACCTTCTCTTTTTCGGCTTCAATGGCTGTTAGTAGAGCATTTAATCCGGTGCCGAAGCCTATTTCCAAAATGGATATGGATGCTGATCTGTCTTCATTAATCTTGTAATGCAATCCGGCACGGATGAATACATGCATCGACTCTTGTAACGCGCCATGTATAGAATGATAGTGCTCATCAAATTCTTTACTATAAAGAGAGGCACTTCCGTCTTTTGTAATAACCAGTTCAGGCACCATTACTGTTTCAATAGTTTCGAGTAGTAATTATGTTCGCCTATCAGTATCTGCAGAAAATACGGCCCGCTGCTCCATTTTACGAAATCTTTTACTCCCAGTGGATTAGGTCCGCTGGACAATAGTATTTTTTCAGAAAACTGCAACTGACCAGAAACATTGTAGATACTTACCACCGAATTCATCGGTACCTTATTCTTAAATTCCACGACAATATCATCTCCGGAAACATATGCCTTAACAAAAGAACTATTCTGCAAAACACCTACATTAGAAGAAAAGGAAACGGAATCTATCAGACTGTAATTTACCGTATTGTTATACTCTATCATCTTGATTCTGTAATAAAATACGCCCACAGTTGCATTCAATTCATGCAGGAAATTATACAGAGTAGTATTGGAGGAAATAACACCCGCCGGAACGGTATCAATATCTATAAAGGTAATCCCGTCAAAAGAATACTGCACAACGAACTCTTTACTGTTTATTTCTTTGGTTGTTTTCCACTCCAGGTACACATCATCGTTAATTTTTTGCGCAGAGAAATCAATGAGATTGATATTCTTAATGGCATCTGCATCCTGTTTAGTGCTAATCAGGTAAAATTCACCCAGCGTATCTGTATTAAACTCCACATAATAACCGCCCAGATAAGGATAAAACTGAATATCATCCGGAGAATAATATTTGTAAAAAGATCTGACGTGATTATCCACTATATCCAGATTGGTATTGAGGCCAACATACCTCAACAATCCAATATCGCCCATCCGATTGATGGAATCTTCCGCTAATGTATAATTGGTATATTCATCATTCAAAACATATAAACGTAATTTGAAATTTCCCGTCACCTGATTTTGCGGTTTAATAACCCAGTTGCGCGGCAAAATATTTTTATTGTTAAAATCCTTACGCTTGGTACTGCTGGCTTCGTAACCAAACGAAATATTTCCCAGCACTTTATTATCATCATACAGTTCGGCCACTAATTTACCATTCCTAAAAAACGAGACCCATCCATTCCCCGATGATACCTGAGAAACATAGGCAGAATCTTTTGTTGCGATATTCTGATAATCTTTCAATATGTGTATGTCATCAATTCCCAATCCTTCAGAAACTGAAAAATTATCGGACAGCAAATGTATCCTGTACACAAAGCTGCTGCTGTCATCGAGTAAGCTCAACGGAACGGTTGCATTAGCCGTTTGCCATGGGAACACAATATTATCCCAGTAAGGTTTATTATGACTTCCGTTATACCAATTTAATCCGCAATTATAACACCCCAGTCTGTTCCAGGTATTCCCGTCAGTAGAATATTCCACATACGCGGAATCGGATTCTGCCTGCATTACTGAAATGAAATGGAATGAAATTAACGGATCGGATGTCAAGCCGGAGAAATCCAGACACCCCAGATAAAGGTAGGAGTCTTCATTAAAATTATATCCTTTGCCGGCACTGGTGGTCCATGCCTTGTTGTCCTGTGCAGCATTACTGATATTAAACTTGGAAGGAGTCGCCCAAACCCAGGAGTTATGTTTTCCTTCTGAAAAGAGATTGCCGTTATTTGCCTCAAAATCATTGTAATAAGGAAACTCATCGATAGTAGGCATCACAATAACAGAAAATGAATTGATAGAGTCATTTTGTTTATACCTGTCCCCGGGATTAGCCGTCCAGACTTTTAAAGAATAGGTACCGGGAGTGGTATAATTAAACAGTGTATTAAACACATAAGTTACCGTATCATTCGTATTGACAGGTCCTGCGATGACTTCGCTCACCGTTGGATTATTGTCTACCTTATAAAAAACAGGCAGGTTGTTTATCACCTGTCCGGAGTTGTTTTTTATCTTCACTGTAATAGGTTGTCCCGTCAGATTTTTGGTACAATTTATTTTTCGAACAGACAAATCAATCATAGCCACATCTTTTCCGGCCACATACAAGCTAAAATCATCGAAAGAATATCCGCCATCCGTAAATGGCGTAGAACCGGATTTTGAACCGGATTGTACAATTTTCAACTGGGTAGAAGCTGAAAATTTCTGATTATGCTCCAGCTTTAATTTTTGATATAAATTCAACTCCTTTACATTCTTGTAAATAGACGGATCTTCCTTATTGGCATACAAATCATATAATAATATCCAGGGCTTTGTATCATCCCCTCTTGCGTAAACAGAGTCGATTCCATCCGATTCATTACGGCTCATATAATTGAAATCCAGGAAAATAATAGAATCGATATAATTGGAAAGATTGTAATTAAAAATCAGTTCATTTCTTTTGGAAGGAGCCGCTCCGATATAGTTGTCCAATGATACAGCTCTGTTACCTGTTCTGGCAAATAAATTTCCTTCATCAGAACGGAATCTTCCTCCAACTTCAGAAGTATAATCCGCATATTCCAAACCGCTTACACCATAGGTATTGTAGGACAATGTCGTATTCGTGGATTCAAATGATTCTGAGAAAGGAAGGCTGATAGGTGGATTGGGTATATGTTTCAGTGCGTAAACAAGTGTGTCATTCAACGTATTGTTATCACCACCTGCCAAACTGGTCCATGCGGTAATGATATATGTACCGATGGCACTCATGTCTTCGCTGACATTAAATCTCATGATAGAAGTATCACCGGCAGTAAGGACATCCGTAAGAACTGCACTCCGAACGGCTCCGTTGTTAATCTTGTAGTATACCGTCATGGAATTCTGCGTGGCGGTTCCATAATTTTTAATGATAAAAGAAAGTTTCTGAGTGGTTGTCAAAGCCGTAGAGGTAAATTTCCTGCCAATCCCGGGTTTATATATCGAAAATACTCCCACATCGTTCAAAGTAGTACAAACATTCGGAAGTGGTGTAAACGGTTTTCCGAGGCTGTGATTGCCTTCAAATCCGTTTTTAATGGTGGAAATGGAATACATGTACAGTTTTCCATTCGTCAGATTATTTATGGTAAATGCCAGCGAGCTTGTTTCACCTGCCAGCACCCAAATGCTGTCAACAAATAGATAAACTCTGTAACCCGTTGCCCCCGTTACTGCCGGCCAGCTGATTTTTACCGTTCGGTCACATACCGTATGGCCAATTGACGGATAATAAATCTGAGAGCCAACGGAAAAAAAAGAGACAGATGAATCGATGTTATTACCGGATGTAATTTTCACGAGACAGTTTTTACTCAGAGTCAATGGAACGGTCCAGTTATAACTTTGATTTGACAACTGATAATTATTTACAACTGTCTGCCAGGTTGCACCGCTGTCTGCGGAAAACTGAATCTTACAAAGGGAATCAATACCGTTACTATTCCATTTGATAAAAGAAGAGGAACCTGCATCCAGGAACTCCCCGCCATTGGGATGTGTAAGCTCTATCTGCTTTTTTTGAGTAGCGTATGTAACCGAATAATCCTGCGGACCAAATGGCACATTGCTGCCTTTTACAACAATTGTATAATTGCCTGCTTGCGGAAAATCAATTGTTACCTGTTCAATATTATTCAGGTTATCGACGCCTCTTGTCGCAGTATTTTTATATTGCAGAGGATTCAATTTCCATGGCAGTATCGTATCACCGGCAGGTGTCACCAATTTTAAGTCGAGGTCATTCACCAACGCCTTTGATGCTATGGGGCTCCCTTCCTTATCCGTCCAATCTATCGTAACACTTAATTTCATTATACCGGACGGAACATTAATATTATGCGTTTTAAATTGTCCCTGGCTGGCATTATCTTCAAAGAACTGGTTGTTATCCAAAGCAACCACGGCTTTTAAAATATTCGGTATTCCAAACCCGTAAATATAATCCGGGCCGGGTTTTCCTAAATCTCTGGCGGTGTTGCAAAGCAATGCTTTCACCAATGAGGCATTCGGAAACGTACCGAATTGTTGTTTATACTTTTGATGGAGCAAGGCCGCTAAGCCAGCCACCTGAGGCGCTGCAAAGGAAGAACCATAAGCGATAGCAGGAATTGCATTGTTGGGGCCAACCGTCCCGACCTGAAATCCTTTTGCCACCAACTCCGGTTTTAGCCTTCCGTCTGCCGTAGGCCCTCTTCCGCTATTTTCGATTATACGTCCATCCGGAAACAACCACCCCACCGTGATGGAGTTCTTACAACCCTGAAAGCCAATATCAACCGAACTGAAGGTATCTGACACTACACAACCGACAGCCGTATTTCCAACGGCAACAACCGGCAATAATGACGGATGCTGGTTGGCGGCCTTATCTAAGTCAGATGCTTCGGGAATGTATAAGCCGGATTCGTAACAATTCGTTGGCGCAAAGTTGTAAGAGTGATTAGAGATATCAACAGAGTACGATGTTTTTCCATCAATAACTTCCTGCACAATATCGTTGGCTACATCCCAGTAAAACAGGTTACATCTGGGGGCGATGGAGTAATGCTGAAAATAATTGCCACCAGCGCCGATAACACCTCCAACATAAGTGGTGTGCGTCGTGGCAGACAAATAGCTGTATTCCTTATCCACCACATAATTTCTGTTTGGCGGCAATTCAAAATTTGTGCCTACTGCTCCTTCATCCCAAACCCCTACCTTGATGCCTTCCCCTTTCAGGTTGAAATTAAAGGGTTGCTGCTCCTGTACCTGATTTACACCCATCATCAGCCCCCCTTCGTAGTAGAGCATATTTTTCTTTTCATAATAACGGCCAATAAAACTGACAAATGGCAACTCCGCCAACTGCATGAGCTGTCGTTTATTGACATAGGCGGAAAAGTGGTTATTCTTTGCGTCATATTCCAGTATACTGAATCCTATTTTTTGTGCGGCAACCTCGAGGTCGTGTTTGTTTACTGCCGGTGCAACCATTACATTTACTGCATTAACATCCGTACCGGATTCTTTGAGTGACAACTGAAGCTTAGACTCAGGTGTGAGATAGCCAATCCTGTCAAAGGCTATATTTTGCAATATAACGGCAGTATTTTCGCTCTTTGTTGCAATCTGGTAATACCCATCACCCAGATAGGATTGTACCTGAATATTATTTTGGGACAGATATTCGGATGAATTGATTTTGGGCAGTACTACCAGGAAATCTGTATTATCATACCGGAAAGCATCGAAGTTATATCTTGACTGCGTATTATTGAGTCCTGCAGGGTTGATATCAATAAGCTGAAAGTTAGTTTTTGAAAATAACTGTACGCTGACGGCAATAAAAAAGAGCAACAAAGGGAAACGCTTTGTCATAGAGTGTAAGATTTAGTATAAATATAGGATTTTTTGTTCTTAAAAGCCAATCATTTCATTTCCACAATTGTGATTCCATCGCCTCCGAATTGCTCCTTTTCATAGTAAAATTTCTCTACATGGGGATATTTCTTCAAATAAAAATGAACGGCCTGCTTTAAAGCCCCGGTACCTCTTCCGTGTATAATTTTAATATGATGGATTCCGTACATAATGGCTCTGTCCATAAAGTTGTCCAGGGCTGTGATAGCCTCGTCTTTCATCAGTCCTCGTATATCCAGATTATAGTCAAACTCACTTTTTTCCAAAAGTATCCTGGAAGAATAGGAATTTCGCTTGGACTCGGGTATTTTTTTATACTGACCGACCGGTACCAATTGCTGAATCCTGACCTTTGTCTGTATATTACCGAAAGCCACCATGGCTACTTTGTTCTTTATCTCCAACACCTTACCCGTTTCTGTGCCATCCTCCAATCTCACCAGAGACCCGACTTCAACACCAGCAGCTGACGGAAACGCATTGTTAGCCCCATCATCATCCAGTTTTTTTTCAATCTGTTCCCTTTGTTCATCAATATAGTTCCTGACTTCAATAAATTTTGATTTCTCGTTCTTCTGTTCTTTCCAAATCCGCATTTCATTTTCCAGGTTCCTGCTTTCTGTATTGAACCTGTCCAGCAGGCGTGCTTCATACTGTTTTAGCAGGCGTTTTTTTTCCTTTTCAAGTTCTTTGTTCAGTTGCTCGTAACTTTTTGTAAGATATACAAGTTGAGTTTCCTTCGCCTGTACATTTTTCCGGAGTCCTTTGATAAAATGCTTCTCCGTTTGGATATCATTCAAAACATCCTCCAGCGCTTTCTTGTTGCCTCCCGTTTTTTGTTCCGCATTTTTTATAATCTGATCGGGAAGGCCTGATTTTTTGGCAATCTCAAACGTAAAGGAACTTCCCGGCTGACCTGACTGTAACTGATAAAGCGGTTTCAGATGTTTTGTATCGAATGCCATGGCGCCACTTTGCATATGTTCCGTGTTGGCGGCAAATACCTTTAAATTATTGAAATGGGTCGTTACTACACCAAATACTTTTTTCTGATGTATCTGTTCCAGAATAGCTTCCGCCATCGGACCTCCCAAGGCCGGATCCGTTCCCATGCCCATCTCGTCAATCAACACCAATGTTTTGGGATTTGCATGCTGCAGAAAATAATTCATATTTGTCAGGTGAGAGCTGTAGGTGCTCAAATCATTTTCAATGGACTGCTCATCCCCTATATCAACAAACAATTGATCAAAGACCGTCATCACAGAATTTTCCTTCGCAGGAATCAGCATGCCGAACTGCAGCATCAATTGTATCAGTCCCACTGATTTAAGAATAATCGACTTGCCTCCTGCATTCGGACCGGATATGACAATCATTCTGCTATTTTCATCCAAAAAAACAGAATTGTCAACTATCGGTTTATGCTGCTTCTGATGATGAAAATAAAGTACGGGATGAACAAATTCCTTCAGGTATATTTTTTTATCGGTGGTAAGTTCCGGCATGGAACATTTGTAATGAACCGCAAAATAGGCTTTAGCGCGAAGTACATCCAATTCACCCATCAGTATCTGTAACGATTCTATATTCTCCTTGTGCGGCTGAATGTATCGGGTTAACTGTATCAGTATTTTCTGTATTTCCCTTCGTTCATCCAGGTATAACTGTGCAAGTTCATTATTGATATAAACCGTTTCATTGGGCTCAATATAGGTGATATTACCGTTATCGCTTTCATCTGTTATCAGTCCTTTAATACTTCGTTTATATTCCGACCTTACGGACAAAACACGTCTGCCATCCCGGATCGTTTCCTCTGTTTCAGCCAAATAATTATGCTGTTTGTAATGATTGACCGCCTTTCTGAAAACAGCATTTATTTCCTGAATTTTATCATTAATATTTCTTCTGATTTTCGACAATTCAGGTGTTGCATTTTCCTTCACCGTTTCTTTATCCATATCAATCACCTTTGATATGGCTGCAATCAATCCTGTTTCGACATTATGTGCGGAAACCATTTCGCTGAGATGCGGATACAACTGCTGCCGAGCCTTCGGCGTGAAGAAACGGAAAAGTTCCGTAACGGCACTCAGTGAGTAATACAACTCCATCAATTCCCTGACATCGAGGTAATAGTTGTCGATGGATAGTTTCTGAAGAAATGGTAAGTTATTAAACCCATATTGCGGAAGGGGTGCATCATTTTCAATGATTTCTTTTACTTCTTTTACACAATGTAGCTGGCGGTTTAGCTCCGTGATATTATTTATAAAATCCTGTTGTTGCAGTAAATTCTTCCCAAGGCTGCCGGAACATAGATTATCCAGTTCCTTCAATATAAAAGGAAAGTCTAATTTTTGCCGTGCATTTTTTGGATAAATATTCATAACCTTGTTAATTGATTATTTCAGCCCGCCTGTTATAATAGTATAAACAAAGCCTGTCTAACAATTTAAATCTGATTATACATTTTTAAAATGGAATCCGTTAACAGTCTGTAAATCTGGAATAAATGTTCATCTTCCTTTTTTAAAGTTTGCAGGTGCTTATCAATTATCTCAATATCATTTCTTTTTGCCGGGCCGGTTTGAGCATTTTTAGGTGTAATGGTATCAATTTTCGTTATCGTTTCGTGAATCAGCGGCAACAACAATTGATAATCCAACTGATGTTTTTCACAATAATCCTGCGCCAGGGCAAACAAATGATTCGAAAAATTATTGACAAATACCGCCGCAATATGCAGATGTTTCCGCTGTTCATCGGTGTATTCATACACTTTATTGCTCAGTACTTTTGCCAGGGACATTAATTCCTTTTTAAATTCAGCATTATCCGAGGTAATCAGGAAAGGCACCTGTGAAATATCTATTTTTTTCGTTTTAGAGAAGGATTGTAAGGGATAAAAGATACCGGCGTTTTTGGCGCCGTCAAATACGTCCAATCCAACTGAACCGGAAGTGTGCACCACTTTTATTTCCGGTTTTTTCGACAATATCACTTTTGACAAATCCTTAATGACATCATCCTTGACGGCAAAAATCAACAGATCCACGTCCAAATCCAGTTCGTTCAAATCACAACTGTAAATGGAATTGGACTGCCACGCCAGCACTTCGGAATGGTCGCAGGTCTGGCTGTATATCTGTCGGACAACGATACCCTTTTGTGCAAATGCTTTTGCTAAATGTGTAGCAACGTTTCCGCTTCCGATAAATGATATTTTTTGAATGGTACTTTTCAAAAATGAATCTTTAATCCAACTGATTCTCGCGCTTACGTCTTATGATGCTCATCAATATCCCGGACACCATGATAAAACAGCCTAACCACAAGACATTGATAAACGGAAATCGGATAGCTTTCATGATGATGTATTTGTTGAGCTTCTGTTGCACCAGAATTTGCAGCTTATTTTCTTCGGTGAGTATTTTCACTAATGAAAAGCTTACATTCTTATCCTCCACTTTTGCCGGAATGCTGGTGGCAACCACTTCCCTTACCAGATATACAGGTTCAATATAATAGGTTGTATCCAGCGAAATATATTTCATTCGTGCGCCAATGGCTATATCTTTGGGTTTCTTTTCAAATCCTTTTATTTCTGCATCCGGATTTATTCCTTCAAGTACTACCATGCAACGGGAAGCGGTAATCGTATCCCCCACACTAATGGTATACGTTTCTTCGGTGGTAGAAGGCACCTCTGAACCGTCTTCTCTCAATGGAGCGGACGTTATATGTGTATACAAATCAGACCACAACGTTTTTCGCGTTGAAGGCACCGGATTGTTTCCCATTTTACTGTTGAATAAAATATTAGGATGCAGCACGAAAGCATTCGTTACATTTCCTTTTTTGTCCAACTCTTCGTATCTGACATTAAAATAAATATTCTGAGTGGATGAGGAATCTCCCAGATAAGTAACACGGTACTTGCCCATCTGCTCGGGTTCATTCTGATAAAGCAGTACATTTTCCGCAATATCTTTATCGGAAAAACCCTTTCCGTAATCAATTCCAAACTTATTGACGGACAAAACCTCCTGTCTGCCCTGAGAAATCAGGATACCGATTAACATAACGGCAAAACCGATATGAGAAACAGCACCTCCAGCAATCTTCCATTTTCCTTTTATCACCTGAAAGATATACTGCGCATTGGCGAGAATCGAAAAGAAACTGCAAAAAACAAGTAATATAAATGCGGGAGTGTGTAATTTAAAAGGAATACATGTTGCAATGGTCAACACCACTGAAAGTACGATTACCGCTACTAATTGCTTTATAATCTTTAAGGGATCGGATTTTTTATATTTAAAGAATTGTGTCACGGCAGAACCCAATGCCACCAATACAGCCATCCAGATCTGCACATTGTTGTAATGGCTTTTAATATCTGAAGGAGGGGCTAATTTTGTATGAAAGACTTTATTGATTACAGGGAAAGAAGTTAGCACGATAATATGTACAGATGCAAATATGAAAACCAATGAACCTATGAAGAGCCAAAATTCCCTTGATGATAACTGTTCTTCTTCGTTCTTGGACGGGATTTGCTTTTTATACATTCTTTCTGCAAACAAATAGACAGCCGGCAGGATAAATACCAGTAGTGTGACCACCAATTGTCCGCTCATTCCCATATCTGTGAAGGAGTGCACGGATGCATCTCCCAAAACGCCGCTTTTGGTGAGGAAAGAAGAATATAAGACCAACAAAAAGCATCCGATAAAAAAGATATATGTTGCATGCAGGGAATATCCGGTATGCTTGTAGGCCATGAGCGTATGAATACCGGCAGCCAATACCAGCCACGGCACTAAAGACGCATTCTCAACCGGATCCCATGCCCAAAATCCTCCAAAGCTTAAGGCTTCATAGGCCCATGCACCGCCCATTAATATTCCGGTTCCCAATATCATCAGCGCAAACAAACTCCATGGCAGCACAGGTTTTACCCAATCCGTAAAATTGCGTAGCCATAAAGAAGCAAGTGCAAACGCTGCCGGAATCGTACAGGCGGCAAACCCTAAAAATAAAGTAGGCGGGTGAATGACCATCCAGTAATTTTGCAAAGAAGGATTAAGGCCGGTTCCATCCTCAGGTACCCATTCCGGATTCATCTTAAAAATCGGAATATCCATGGTATCCTTCATCAGCGCAAAAGGACTGGAGCCCATCTTATAACCGAAAATATAAATACCCAGCAACATAGAACCGAGCATGACCTGTGCCAGTGCGACAATACTCAATACCGGGCTCTCCCATTCTCTGGCCTTAAAAATGAGTACACACCCCAGGATACCATGCCAAAACATCCAAAGCAGCGTACTGCCCTCCTGTCCGCTCCACATGGCTGAAAACTGATAATAAGTGGGCAACGTCTTTGAAGTATGTTCCCATACATACTTATACTCAAAAAAATGATTATGGATAATGAGCAGCAAACTGACTAAAACACCCAATACTGAAACAGCGTGCAGTATAAACATTTTTCTGCCAAAACTGATCCAAGGATGTGATTTGACACTATCATTCCGGTTAATGGTAGCCATGTAATACGCTATGCAGGCTGCCAGTGACGATACAAAAGAAAGTATGACCAAAAAATGCCCGACCTTCCCAAACAATACATGTTGACCTAAAGCGTGAATATTCATAACGTAACGGGGATGAAGAGTGAGTAGTAAGCGATAAGCAATCGGTGATTATATGTTTTTTCCATTATTCGCCTCTGCTTCTCTGTTTTTATACTTAGAAGGGCATTTCAGCAGAATATCATTCGCTTCAAAAATATCACCTTTCATTTTTCCTGTAATAACGATCTTTTCAGATCTTTCTATGTCTCTTGGTTTTGCTTTTAAGACGACCACTTTTTTTTCCACTTTTCTTTCATCTATGACATACATGGAAAATTTATTAGGGTCTACAGTTGGATTATATTCAATGGCCTTTTCCTTATTAAGGTATCCGACTACCGTAAATTCTTTCCCTTTTTTAGCATACGAAGATTCAAAGCTGTCATAACGGCTAAATCCTTTTCCCAGCATGACCGTCAGAGAAGCCACTAAAACAGCAATAAAAAGCAGGGCAATGATATGTGTACGTTTCATAAAACTCAGTTCTGGTTTAAAAGCTTTCAAAAATACGCCACTTTCAGCGATTTTAATCATTTTGAAGGTTATATAATTTTAAACCTGCTAAACCATAAAAAAACCTGACTGTATTAACATGCAGTCAGGTTTTCTGGATACAATTTTAAATCTTAAGTTATTGATATTCTTTAAGATAATCTGGCGCTGATTAATTTAACAAATTCTGATCGCGTAGCCTGCTTTTCAAATTCGCCGGTGAATGCAGAAGTGGTGGTAGTGGAATTTTGTTTTTGAACCCCACGCATCATCATACACATGTGTTTGGCTTCAATCACCACAGCCACTCCCAATGGATTCAGGGCCTCTTGTATGCAATCCCGAATTTGGGTCGTCAGACGTTCCTGCACCTGCAGACGGCGTGCGTAAGCATCCACCACTCGTGCAATTTTACTGAGTCCGGTAATCGTCCCGTTCGGGATATAAGCCACATGCGCTTTTCCAAAAAATGGGAGCATGTGATGTTCACACATAGAGTACAACTCAATATCCTTTACTATTACCATCTCTTTCTGGTCTTCATGAAAAAGGGCTGATTGCAAAATGGATTTCGGGTCAATGCTGTAACCGTGTGTAATATATTGCATAGCCTTCCCCACCCGGTGAGGAGTTTTTAATAATCCTTCTCGGGAAGGATCCTCTCCTATCAATTTCAGAATTTCTGTGTAATGACTCTCCAGTGTGGGATTCGGTGTAATCACCATTCCGTTGTTTAATACCATATCATCCATGTTTTAAAGATACAAAAACAATAAAACATGAAAAAATGAATTTTGTTTTACTTTCCAATTATTTTAAATCCAACCGGAGTTTCTGGAGTTACTTTCCAAACCTGTAAGTGTTAATGTGCTATCAAGCATTTCCATTCTATTTCCTTAAACTGAAATATAAAAATCTAAAAAAAACAGGCACTGCAGATACGCCGCAGTGCCTGTTTGAAGCTGGAACTTAGTTTTTCTTGCTCAGGAGAAGAAAATCACTGGCCACTATTTCCGTGAGATAGCGTTTGTTGCCGTTCTTATCATCATATTGACGATAGGTGATTTTTCCGTTTAAAGCGATTTCACTTCCTTTGTCCAGGTACTTTTCAACCGTTTCCGCTTGCTTTCCCCAAACCACAACGTTATGCCATTGAGTTTGCTGCTGTCGATCGCCTTTATTGTCATAATAATAGTCGGACGTAGCGATACTGAATGTTGCCATTTTTTTGTCCTGTCCAAAGGTTTTGATTTCCGGTTTTTTCCCCAAGTTTCCGATTAACTGTACTTGATTTCTGATTGCTGACATGTTGTTTAAATTTAATTACGTTAAAAAATCAATTTATACTCAAGCATTTGACAAGGTGTTTTCGCGATTAAGTACATTCTACTTGTTTGCTGCTTTCACCCATTGAGAGACAAACAGCAAACGGATTCCATAAATTTTTAGAAAATTTTTAAAAAATAATTTATAAAACAATGACAAACAGACAATTAGATAAGAATATTTTTTATCATTTTTTGGTACAGTTCAGTTTCATGTACATTAAAATGGTCTGCATCCGGTATTTCTATGAAGTTCTTTTCTGTCTTCAAAAGCGGTATTAAGCGTTTGGATAATTTAATTGGAATCAATTTATCCTTACTGCCGTGAAAAATAAAGGTCTCACAGGTAACATCCTTCAAAAAACGGTCATTTTCCAGTTTAAATTTTAAACGTTTAAAAGGGAACAATTTCACTTTATGCTGAAATAAATCAGGCATGTTGTAATAAGGAGAAATCAGAACGAGTTTTTCGGGTTGGATTTTAATTGCAAGATTACTGGCTAAGGCGGTGCCGAGCGAACGGCCAACAAGAATTACCTTGCCGGAATAGCCGAGTGCTTCCAGTGACTTATGGTAGGTGGTTTCTACAACGCGGTGCAGTAAGTCTTCTGTCAGCCTCCCTTTGCTTTTCCCATAAGTCGGGTAATCCATGATAACCACATCATAATTGTGCTGTATAAAAATATCTGCTTTGGGAAGGTGGTATTGAATATGGTTCAGTGTGCCATGCAGAAAAAAAACCAGGCCTTTGCTCTCAGTCGCCTTCAGGTGCACGGCGTTAATATGGTATTGGTGTTCATCTAAAGAGAAATCAAACGTAAACTCTGTCAGCGGATGTTGTGATTGAAACTGAAATTTTGCCGGCCAACGTTTAGGCTGAACGATGATTGTTCGCGCAAGGAGCATTCCTAAAAATAAAAAAAGGCCTGGATAAATCCAAGCCCAAGATTCTTAGTTCAGACTTAGTTACTTTAATAAGTCTTCTATATACTGCATAAATTCAGGATCATTGACAGAAGTTCTCGGCGCTACTGAAGCTACGATCATCCCATTTCTGTCAATGATGAATTTTTGGTAATTCCATTTAATGGGAGCATCCAGCACCCCATTTTCATTCTTATCGGTCAGGTATCGGTACAAAGGCGCCATATCTTTTCCTTTCACCGATATCTTGGAAAACATCGGGAAGGTAACACCGTAATTTTTAGTGCAGAATGTTTTGATTTCAGCATCATCTAATGGTTCCTGACCCATAAAGTTATTTTCAGGAAAGCCCAGAACGACCACCCCTTTATCTTTATATTTCTTGTAAAATGCCTCCAATTCGGAAAATTGCCCCACCAATCCACATTGGCTGGCGGTATTCACTATCACTATAATTTTCCCTTTGTATTGTGAAAGTGAAACTTCTTTTCCGTCAATGTCTTTTACGGTAAAATCATGTACGGACTTGCCCGACAAGGCACCCGCCACACTGGCTTCCGCCCTGGTGCTGCCGGTGGCATTACAACTGATTGTAACGGCGAGCAGCATCATTACGACAACGGTTAATTTGGCTGATTTGTATTTCATATTTTTTAGCATAATCTTGTAACAATAATTTGTGTTGTTTCGTTCAAATGTAGGTTATTTTTTAACAAAAATCACTTTATAAGACATTGTTTATCATTGTTAATCAAATATCATTCCAAACAGGGATTTTTTTACCGATAACCGGAAATAAGCCTCCGTAACAATTCAAGATATTTAGACGCAGGCTTCATTTTAGTATCAATTTTTATTGTAATTTGTGTGAATTTTGTGCGTTGTTTATATAGATAACCTTATTATACCGTATTTATGGAATACATTAGTAGTGACAAACAATATATGGAGTCAAAGAACACTGAAACCAGAAAATACCATATCCTTATTGTAGATAAGGACAAAGCAAGTATAGAGCAGACGATTAAATCTTTCAAATCTGATAATTACAAGTTCACGGAGGTTTTGAAAACCAAAGACCTCGTCAGTGTCATTAAGAAAGAAAAGCCTGACCTGGTGATACTGGAAGTAGATTTGAACGAAGCCGACGGCATAGAAATCTGCTGGGATATCCGTGCAGATACTGCCTTAGTCAAACTTCCAATCGTATTCTTTTCCAGCCGTTCAGATGACTTTACACAAATCACCGCCTTTGAAGCAGGTGCAGATGAGTTCATATCCAAGACATCCCGTTCCAGATTATTTTCTCATCGAATAAAGGCATTACTGCGCCGCAGCTACGACAAAGAAGAAACCCCGAAAGAAATCAAGAAATTCGGCAACCTGGAGATTGATGAAGAACAAGTGATGATTTACAAAAAAGGCGAACCGCTCAAACTTTCCAAAAAAGAATTTCAGCTGGTGGTACTCCTCACCTCCCGGCCTGGAAAAGTGTTTAAACGCAACTATATCCTTCTAAAAGTTTGGGGCGATGATATCATTGTCGGTGACCGAAACATAGACACCCACATCAAAAAAATCCGCAAAAAAGTGGGCAAACAGCATATCGAAACCGTCCGAGGTATTGGGTATAAGTTCATTCCTTAAACCCAACTTTTCCACCTGTCTCTTCCTTGTTGCTTTCAAGCCATAGAATAAACCATTACATTGTATTTTATATACATTATGTTAAAATCAAACAGTTATAAAGTTTATCAGATTTACTAATTCATGTATTTAGGATGTGGTTGTTAATAAAAATCAATTGCTATTCATTAGCAAATAGTTTAATTTGAATCAACTAAAATCATTAATTATGAATTCAAGAGTTTTAATTGCAGCCTTAGCGGGTGCAGTAGCTTCCTTCCTCTTAGGATGGCTTTTTTATGGTATGTTATTACCGGATTTCTACGCGGCACACTCTCTTCATTATGCCGGATTGGAAAAAACACCGCCGAATTTCATCGGTATTTTCGTGTCAGGTTTTGCCTTTACTTTATTGATCGCAATCATTTTTAGCAATTGGGCAAATATAAATACCCTTAAAAACGGCGCCCTTGCAGGTGCTACCATTTCTCTGTTAATCGCCCTAAGTCTTGATTTGGGCATGTGGTCGACTATGAATCTTTACGGCAGACAGGTTGTCATTGCTGATGTACTGGTAAATACAGTCATGGGTGCCGTCATTGGCGCCGTTGTTGCGTGGGTACTGGGTTACAAGCAATCTGCTTAACAAACCGTATTTAATAAAAAAGGACAAAAGGCACCGTTTGTGGTGTCTTTTGTTCTTTTGGTTGATGTGTTAAAAAGCCATCAATAGAAGCACTTCCGCATTCACATGGATTTTGTATGTTTGTATAAACACAGCCGCTATGAGCCAAATAAAAAACAGCCTTATAATTATAACCGGTGCAGGATCGGGCATTGGCCGGGCACTTACCCTGCAAACAGCCGCAAAAGGCGCAAAGGTAGTTGCATGTGATGTAAACGAGAGCAGTCTGGATGAAACAATTAAACTGGCTCAAGGCAAACCTGAAAAATATGTACTGGATGTAGCCGACGCGAATCAAATTACTCATTTTGCAGACGAACTAATACAAAAGTACCCGAACGAAGCGATAATTCTAATTAACAACGCAGGCGTTGGTTTGGCATCCGGTACGTTTGCAGAAACTCCGCTGGAAGATTTTGAATGGCTGATGAACATCAATCTCTGGGGAGTGGTACGGATGACAAAAGCCTTTCTGCCTCACCTGCTTCAGCAAAATAAAGGCCATATCGTCAATATCTCCAGTGTGTTTGGAATTGCAGGCATGCCTACGAATTCCGCTTACTGTACGGCAAAATTCGGTGTAAAAGGTTTTTCGGATGTGCTGAAAGCAGAACTGATACGGACAAATGTAAAAGTTTCCTCCGTTCATCCCGGCGGGATCAAAACCAATATTGCCCGCAATTCAAGGATTTCCGCTACGCAGGATGTGAAAGCGGCAAAAGCACTGATGGCAAAATTTGAAAAGGAAGCATTGAAAATGCCTCCCGAAAAAGCCGCCGCCGTAATTATAAACGGTATAGAGAAGGATGAACCGCGCATCTTAATCGGCAATGACGCCAAAGCGCTGGACTGGATTGTACGCATGTTCCCCAACACTTACCACAAAGTGATTGCAAAAGTATTTAAGGTATAATTGATGCATACTTCATGTTATCCTGTATACACACCCAATAGCGTTATAATTCCATAAACCTGAATTAATTGAATTTATATTCCTGACATTACCTTCATAACTACAACCATGTCTGCAAATAAAGAATACCTGTTTACTTCGGAACGGCTTGGATTTAGAAACTGGGCTAAAGATGATGTGGAAATAATGGCGGACCTCAATGCAGATGCGGAAGTGATGGAATTCTTTCCGGCGATACAGACGAAAGAACAGACACTCCTTTTCATCGAACGTATGCAAAAGGAATTTGCAGAAAAAGGGTTTTGCTATTTTGCTGCAGATCGACTGGATACGGTTGAATTGATTGGTTTCATAGGCATTCATGAGCAAACCTTTGAAGCAGATTTCACTCCATTTATAGATATTGGCTGGAGACTCAAAAGAAACGCCTGGAATCAGGGTTTTGCAACAGAAGGGGCAAAAAGAGTTTTAGCCTATGGGTTTACAATATTAAACCTTCAGAAGATATACTCCTTTACGCCCGAAATCAATAGCCGTTCCGAAAATGTCATGAAAAAGATAAACATGAAAAGGCTCAAAACTTTTGATTTCCCCTTATTCCAACATAACGACCGCCTCAGAAGCTGTGTATTATATGAAATGAAGAGGGAATCTTTCTGTCCATAATGGCTTATTAGATCAAAAACCATGCTGAAAGAAACAAATGATGAATATTGCTGTAAAGAACACGTTTACTCACCAAAATTAAATAAATATATTTCCGTACTTTTGGGCACATTTCCAAACCATGAGTGTAGAATCAGACTTAAGAGTGCGCAGCAACAATCAATGTGAATTATGCACATCCACCAATAATTTAAGCGTTTACGATGTACCACCCCATCCGCAGCAACGCATAGAAGACAGTTTGCTGGTGTGCGAGACGTGCGGCAACCAGCTAAACCGGAAAGAACCGATGGATAGCGCACACTGGAAATGCCTTTTGGACAGTATGTGGAGCGAAGTACCGGCGGTACAGGTCGTTGCCTGGAGGATGCTCAGCCGTTTGCGTAATGAAAGCTGGGCGGTAGATGCCGTTGATATGCTCTTCTTTGACAACGCCACGATGGCCTGGGCAAAATCTACCGGCGACCATGAAAACTCTTCCGAAGTGGACCTACATAAAGATAGTAACGGTAATATCCTGCAGAACGGCGACACGGTGGTATTGACCAAATCTTTGGATGTAAAAGGCTCTAACCTGAACGCCCGAATGGGAACCGTTGTTAAAAACATCCGGCTCGTACACGACAACACCGAACAAATAGAAGGCAAGATAGAAGGACAGACGATTGTCATCCTCACCAAATATCTGAGAAAGGCATAATACTTATTCCTTAAATTAAGTTTGGAATCGGCCTCAATTCACCTCCCCTAATATCTTAGGAAGTATGTAACTTTATGTATAAAGAGTTACCATGAATTTTTTAAAAACAAAAACGACCTGGTCTAATTGGGAATTAGGGTTACTTAAATTAGGAGTTGGCTCCTGCTACTTGTTGATAGGTCTGTATTTCCATGAATACCTGATCCAATATCTATGGATATTTCGCATCATTTGTGTCATTACCATCGTGTGGCTTCTAATCATCTGGACGAAGAAAGAAAAAATACGTTCCTGAATACGGTGACACATCAGAATAAGATGTAACTTTAATTTTTATCAAAAACTAAAATGAAAAACTATGCCTAAGTATGTCATAGAAAGGAATATTCCAGGTGCGGGCAGTTTAACCCCGGAACAACTTAAAGGAATCTCACAAACCTCCTGCGGAGTATTAAAGAATTTAGGACCGCAAATCCAATGGGTACAAAGTTATGTAACCGCCGACAAAATCTACTGTATCTATAATGCACCTAACGAAGAGATGCTGCGCGAACATGCCCGGCAAGGCGGGTTTCCCGCAAATTCCGTCAGTCAGGTATCCTACGTTATTGACCCGACAACGGCTGAATAGTGCACTTGATCACTCTTTAAAATCAAACCACTCTTACTTTACACCATCCCGTGTAATATAGATAAAAATGGTTTCCAGCCGTTGGCGTGCCCAGGGAGTTCTGCGCAGGAATGTCAGGCTGGATTTGATGGAAGGATTGATTTTAAAACAATTGACCGGCACCTGATCGTACAACCCTTCCCAGCTGTAATACACCAGCAGGTAGCGAAGCATCTTTTCGAGGGTGACGCCGTGCAGAGGGTTATTTGCTTGTTTTTCAGGCATCGTGATTTTATTAAAACCTGTTTACGAAACTAATATAGGTATAATTCTAAAAAAGTTATATTGTGTCAGAATTAACCGGCTGCCACACATGCATATCAAGCACAAGTTTATATTATTGATCCCTGTTTTACTACTGACTTCCTGTAGTTTCAACAAGTTATTCTTACAACCCACCCGAATACCCGCTGCCACGCAAAAGCTCAACATGCAATCCACCACCGATACAACATCGGTTTTATTTTCAGGCTCTGCACATCAACCGGTGTTTCTTAAAAACGGAACCGATACCATAGCATATAATTTTACTATAGAAAGCGTACTGTATAAAAGCACCAACGGGAATTTGCTGAACGGCTGGCTTTTAAAACCAGCGCATATAACAGCCACCACCACCCTGCTCCACCTGCATGGCAATGGCGGTTGTCTGCTCAGTCAACTCAAAGCCATTTCCCCTCTCGTGGAAAAAGGATTTCAGGTATTCATGTTTGACTATAGCGGGTTCGGCTTCTCTCAGGGGAAATCCACCCGAAAGAATGTGCTGACCGATGCCCTTTCCACTCTCGACTTCTTAAAAACCCGGCCGGATGTAAACAACACCCAACTCCTGTTGTACGGACAATCCCTGGGCGGACATCTGGCGGCCGTGGTGGCCGCTTTACGTTCCAACGATATCAGCGGACTTGTCGTAGAAGGCGCTTTTTCATCCCACAAAGACATAGGCGGACACATGGTGCCGGTATTGGGTAAAATATTTGTCAAACAAGGCTATAGCGCGGTTAAATCCATCAAAGACTTCCATAAGCCTGTACTGGTCATTCACAGCACCGAAGATGAGATGATTCCTTTCTACATGGGCAAAAAAATATTCGATACTGCCAACGAGCCTAAAGAATTGTTCGAAGTGAAAAAATGCCATATCTGCGCTCCCCAATTTTATGCCGATGAAATCGCTGAAAAAATTAAAAAGATGCTGATTGAAAAATGAACGCCATTAAAGTATTCTTATTGAAACATCCGAACAGTTTTTTTTACCTGTTTGTCTTCCTGTTGTTGTTCAATCTGACAGATCTTCTTTTCCCGTTGCAAACCGGCAGAAATTATTCCACCATCATTGAGGCGGAAGACGGCACTGTTTTGTATTCCTTCTTATCCAATGACGACAAATGGCGAATGTATACCAAACTGAGTGAAATCACCCCAACGTTGCAGCGTGCATTTATTCAAAAAGAGGACCGCTGGTTTTACTGGCATTTTGGTGTCAATCCGGTGGCGGTAATCCGGGCATTCATTAACAACTCCATCCAACACAAACGAACTTCGGGTGCATCTACCATCACCATGCAGGTGGCACGTATGCTGGAGCCTAAAGAAAGAACGATGTCATCCAAGCTGCTGGAACTATTCAGGGCTTTGCAACTGGAATGGAATTTCAGCAAAAAGGAAATCCTGCAACTGTACCTGAACTTAGTGCCTTATGGTGGTAATCTGGAAGGTGTGAAATCAGCGGCATTTATCTATTTCGGAAAATCACCGGCACAACTGAGCCTGGCGGAAGTCACTACCTTAACGATTATCCCCAACCGGCCAAACAGTTTGCAGTTGGGACGCAACAATGCCTACATACAAAGTGAACGGAATAAGTGGCTGAACAGGTTTCTGCAAAAAAAAGCATTCCCAAAAGCAAGCATTGAAGATGCGCTGGAAGAACCATTGAACGCATACCGGCGGACACCTCCCAGACATGCTCCGCATTTTTGCATACGACTCAAAAAAATGTATCCGACAAAGCCTATTATCGAATCGCACCTGAACTATACGATGCAGCTGGATGCGGAAGAAATCGTACGCAATTATTCCAAAGTGCTGCAATTCAAAGATATTAAAAACGCGGCGGTCATCATTCTTGACAACCGGACACATGGTGTGGTTGCTTATGTAGGCTCCCCGGATTTTTACAGCGCTGCAACTCAGGGACAGGTAGACGGCGTAAAGGCAATACGATCTCCCGGCAGCACCTTAAAACCACTCATCTACGGACTGGCATTTGACAAGGGGCTGTATACGCCACGTTCGATGATTGCAGACGTACCCGTTAATTTTGACGGATATACACCCGAAAATTATGATGAAAGTTTTCACGGAAATATTGCGTTATCCGATGCGCTGGCACAATCGCTGAATATTCCGGCTGTAAAAATATTACATGCCATCACATTAAAAACATTTTTGGAAAATCTAGACAAACTGCATTTCTCTCAGATGGAAAAAGATAAAGAAAAACTGGGGTTATCCGTTGCCCTCGGCGGCTGTGGCGTGCGACTGGAGGAGCTGGCCGGTATGTATTCCGTGTTTGCGAATAACGGCGTCTACTTCCCGCCTGTTTTTTCCCGCTATTCCGATGCCGGAAAAGGAACGAGCATACTTTCTGCTGAAGCCAACTACATGGTGGCGCAAATCCTGACGATGCTGCGAAGGACGGACCTACCCAACGGGGCAGAGAATGTACTGAACATCCCAAAAATAGCGTGGAAGACAGGTACTTCTTATGGCCGCCGCGATGCCTGGAGCGTGGGATTCAACAACCAGTATACGGTGGGTGTCTGGACGGGAAATTTTGACGGCAAAGGCGTACCCGAACTTTCTGGTGCAGATATCGCGACACCGCTATTGCTCCAGATTTTCAATACCATCACCCAAACCAGTAAAAAAGACTGGTTTAAACGACCAAAGGAGTTGCAGTACAGATGGGTATGTTCGGAAAGCGGCGATATACCAGATGATTTTTGCACGAACAAAATTCAGGCATATTATATTCCGGGGGTGAGCAGCAATAAAAAATGCACCCACCTGAAGAAAGTCTGGGTAAGTACTGACAGTTCCGTTTCATATTGCAGTTCCTGTTTGCCGGCAGAAGATTATCTGGAAAAATGGTATCCCAATTACGCACCGGATTTATTGCACTATTTGGAAACGATGCATCTGCCCTATATCAAAATACCGGCGCACTATCCCAACTGCAAGAAAGTATTTGACAATACCTTACCGGTCATTGTGCAACCTGTGAATGGAAGCACCTATTATATAGAGGCCGGCAAAAAGCAGGAACTGATGCTGACAGCACAGGCCGGTAATGATGTGACCACCATTTCATGGTATGTCAACGACGCCTTTGTACAAACCATTGATAAAAACAAACCGGTATTCATTGTTCCGAAACCCGGCAAGCTCAAAATCTCATGCACAGACGATAAAGGACGGAATGCAGATAGCTGGGTGGTGGTGAAAGGGATGTGATATAAAATTATAACGATATAAACTTTATCTTTTAATTTTATATTCGTACATTTAAACACTTAGTGAATAAGCTATAATTTTAAAACCATGAACAACTTAATTCACCCAAAAGAAACAGCCTATAAATCAATTATGTACATTATAAGCGGAATTATCTGGATTCCTCTGATTATCTTTGCTGTAATAGGGTTTGTTTTTTCAATTCCATTTATATTTATTTCCTGGTTGTCTTCTCTATATTACAAAGCACAAATCTTAGGAGACTGTGTAAAAGTTAATAATAATCAATACCCGGAAATCTATAACATAGTAACTGAATACAGCAATAAATCAGGATTAATTGATATTCCTGAAGTATATGTTTACAACAGCAACGGGTTACTTAATGCATTTGCTATTAAACTATTTATGAATCGGTTTATTATGCTAACTTCATCCATTGTAGATATATCTTATAAAAATACAAATCATGATGAACTAAACTTTATTATTGGACATGAAATTGGTCACCATGCAGCCGGGCATACAAATATTTTAAAATCTATATTTATTACACCATCAAAGTTTATTCCTTTTTTAGGCGCAGCTTACTCCAGGGCATGTGAACTAACTGCTGACAGATATGGAATGTACTTGTCAGGCAATCTAAATGCAAGTGTAAATTCTTTAGTTAATTTAGCACATGGCAGTAAAGTATTGTCACATAAAACAAATATTGATTCTTTTATTTCCCAAGAAAATGAAATTCCAGAATTAATGGGATTTGTTAGCAAACTATTTTCTACTCACCCTCGTTTAACCAGAAGAGTTATAGAACTTAATGCATTTTCACATATAAATAATAATCAATTTGACAAAACCGATGATTTTAAAGGTATTAAAACTACTTCTGATGAATCCACTCAATTTCAGACAACCATATACACTCCCCATTTATATGTGAAGACAGATGAAGAAAATAATACAAATAAATATATACCTCCAATAATCAAGTCCTCAAATTGCCCCAAATGCAATCATCCATTATTAGATGGTGATGCATTTTGTGAAAACTGTGGAAATAAACTTAAATAAATAACTATGTTATGTAACACTTGTGGCAGTGAATATGATGTGACTCCCCTTGACAATGGTAAAAGCCGCTTCTGCAGAAGCTGTGGAAGTCTATTGTATAGAAATGACAATAATGAGCTCGTATTTGCTGATGAGAAATTAAATCATCTAAAAACGAATGTCAAACCGGTTGAAAATGTGTTGTCTGACAAATTACGTATAGAGAAGGAACATCAAGCATTACTGGAACAGGAAACGCATTCTAAAAGAAAGACAACAACAACTGCTCCGTGAAAAACAGGCCATAGAACTCAAAGAACAACAGGAAAGAGAGCGCATAGAACAGGAACGGCAGCAAAAAGACGCAGAAACCGGCGCATCCAGGAAGAACAGGAAAGACAGAGACAGGAAGCAGAACGAGCTGAACGCGAAAAAGCATTACAACTTCAACGTGAACAGGAAGAGAAAGAACGTAAACTACGCGAACAGATTGAAAAAGAAATCCGGGAAAAACTACAACGGGAACAGGAAGAACGCGAACGACTCGAACGGGAATTAAAAGAGCGGATGGAACGCGAACGGATAGAGCGGGAATTAAAGCAGGCTGCAGAAAAAGAAAAAGCGGCGCTGGAAAAAGAAGCAGAAGAAAAAGAAAGGCAGCCATCGCCGAACAAGAAGTTGCAAATGTTCCTTCTCTGCAAACGGAAGAAGTGGAATCAGCCTTCATCAGGCACCATTAAGAAATTTATGCTGTATGTGCTGTTACCTTCCGTTACCATACTAGCCGCTACTACCTATCTCCTGTTTCCCGAAAAGATAAAACGGTTTTAGGCATGCCTGCTAACACTGTGGAGGCGGCTGAAACGATAACCGCTGACAGCAATCCGGATTCCAATGCAGCGATGACGGAACAACTTAAAACAGCATTAACGGGAAAAGAGGTAATGTCATGGGGTCCTATAAAAACGGATGAAGTAAAGGAACTTTCCATCCTAAATCGTCAGAAGCAAATGGCAATAATGACTATACTGTTGAAGTAAATTTAGATGATAATTCCGGCACCAAAAGCGGCAGCAGAACTTGCTTATTACATTCAGCAACAACACCATAACCAGTGCCACGACCAATAAAATCAGTTATAAAAACACGGCCCCGGCCAATGCCTGGTTCAGTTTCACGCCGCTAAAAGATTGTGACATTTTTGTCAATACCAATGGCAATCCGATAAAGTTAAAAGGCTGTGAGAACTGCCCATCGGTGTCTTTAAACACCACGGCAGATCACCCTGAACAGTTATTAAACCATCCTGAAACTATTTTTATACAGTCCGGAAGTGAAACCGAAGCGGTGGTTGATTTTACTTATGTACCTCTAAAATAGATTATAAACAGCCTAAATAAGATAACGCGTTATGCGGATTAAAGTAGCAAAAATTAAACAAAAAATAGAAAAATGTTGAATAACCTATTATATAAAGAAGCGTGGGATGGCAAAACCAGCGGAGCAATTGGTTTTGCCTTGTCTTTTTTGGTTACTTTTTTTGACTAAGAAAAAAAGTAACAAAGTTTGTAATTGGTAATCAGAAAGATAATTATATTCAAAATTAAACTGCACAACGGGTTAAGATAATATAAAAAGACAGAATGACTAAATTTGAACTATAAAAATGAAGCATAGGATGGCAAAATACGTAGCAAAGCAAGGCTATGAAGCGCTGAACGATTATTTTGCCTTGATTTTTTTGTTTCTTTTTGTATCAAGACAAAAAGAAAATTAGCTTAATCCATAAGCCAATGCTATATTTAAAATAATAAATAAATACAACCATGAAAAAAATAATCCCCTTTTTACTTTCTATATTAATTTTAAACGCAATGGCTCAAAAAGGCGTGGTGATACCCACAACACCGGTAGTACCGCCCAAATCGCCATCCGTCAATAAACCGAAAGCGCCGGCTACCACTCCCAAGCCTTCTGCCGGAACGGAAATCTGGAGGGTGGATGCATCAACGACACCCTGTATAAGCGGTCAATGTATGCTGGTGAAAAAAGCCGGTCAAAAAGAATTTGAGATTTTTGAAGATGTAATTGAAGGCTTGAATTTACCGAAGGGAATACCTACACCCTGCAGGTGAGGCAAACATTAAAACAACCGCCGATACAAGCCAATGAATCCATTTATAAATATGAGCTGGTGAAAGTCATCTCCTCATCAGACGCGAAGTATAATAATACTCCGGTACCGACACCTGTTTCTAGCGGTAATGCCGGGGCTATCGTACAACTGGAGATTGATTACGAAACCATCGCCTGTGAGTCCGGTTCGGAGAAACAATGTTTTTTAGTCAAAGAAAAAGGCAGAAAGGAATATGAAATTTTCAATGGCTGCATCTATGGATTTACCTATGAAGCCGGAAACCGGTATGTTTTACAGGCAAGAAAAAACGGAGATGACTATGATTTTGTAAAGGTCATCAAGAAGAATTTGTAGCTTATAACCCAACCAAGATATCCTGTGAACCAGCGGAATCAGTATTCCGAGAGTACACCCGTTTCAACAACAAATATAAAAAATGTGCCATCCACCAGCATTCCGACGACCTCTCCCCTGGATAAAAAATGGTACCTGCGAAAAATGAAAGAATCGGAAGGCAGCAGTTTTACGACTGATGACAATGTGCTGTGGATTGAAATCAGCACATTCAATGATAAACTAAAAGGATTTGGCTCCTGTAATAACTTTGAAGCTGTGGTACGAACCGACCTCACCACTTCCTTTCAGATAAGCAAACTGACTTCCGGTTATGAACTGCGGTTACAAGAAAATTGAAGACTTGTTTTATTCCGTTTTGCAGCAGGAGGACCGATTTGAAATCAGAAACGGCAATCTTATCCTTTCCAAACAATGGAAGTACCTGATGGAACTTACTTCCGATCCTAATCAGAAAGAAGAAACAATCTCTTCTACCAATTACCAGCCTGCACCGTTAAGCACGAGTACGGCTCAGGTTACACCCACTCAACCAATACCTGCTCCGGCGGATAAAAACAATTCCACCGTGGTAAATACATCCGGTGCGAGTACCACAGACAACAAAGAAGTGGATGAATTACAGAAACAGGTAGAAGAACTAAAACGGCAGCTCGAAGCTAAAAAACAAGCCGATGCTACAGAAGCGCAAAAAAAACAGGAACAGGAGAAATTTCAGCAACAACAGGAAGCAGAAAAACTAAAACAACAGTTAGCAGTGATAGAAAAACAAAAGCAGGAAGAAGCATTAAGACAAAAACAGGAACAGGAAAAACTACAAAAACAAAAAGAAATAGAAGAACTGAAAAGACAGATTGCTGAGAAAGAAAAGGAAGTCAGTACATCTACTGTTAATACAACACCGAACACTTCTATCTCAACAACTAAAAATACGACCGATAGCTACAAACCAACTAATAACACAAAAACAATCGAACAGTCAGAAATGACAACCCTAAGAGATAGTTATGAAATAGTACAATTCACTGTAAATTTAAGTAACAATATCCCAATGCCCGAATACCCACTCAGACCTTACTATCTAGACGGCAATAGCTTAAAGCAACTTGAGAGGTCTGAATCTTCTGTTGATATTAAAGTAAAAGGAGCAGGTTATGGAGGTCATGACAGATTTCTCACAGCATTTGATCCAGAATCCCGCATCCAATTTAAAGAAGGTAATCTACCACGTTTGTTCTTATCGACAGAAAGTAAAACGATTGACCCTTATGATGTAATTTCATTATGTAAGGCAATCACCCAAAAAGACAGACGAAGATTTAAAATAGGTAGCAGTAAATTATTTGGTGGCGCAAGAGATGTAAGAGATAATATTATTTCTTTAGAGTTTAAAAAAATCCATGATACGCTTTATGAAATAATTATTCCGGAAAAATTAGAAGTTGGAGAATATGGATTTCTGCCTATCCTTGAAGGAGACAGCAACTATATGACTTCAAAAAGTGTAAAAATAAACTGTTTTGGCATAGCACCATAACATATAACATTAATTTGAAAACCAATTAAAATATTTAAGGTTTTAAGGTTCAGAAAAATTAAACTGTAATTTACAGGTAACAGGTAATATTTTATTTTCAATACTTCATACTAAATTAATGTGGTATTATTAATTTTGGTATATAAATACCATTTTATGAAAACTATTTCCTACGCTTACATGATACTTGCAATAGTATTCCACTTCAAACCCTCTCACGCCGAATCCTTCAACCCTTCCCCGCAAACTTGGGTGGTGGATGCGGAAACAGCGGCGTGCGACAATTCTGACAACCAGTGTCTGCTGGTCAAACAGCCCGGTAGAAAGGAATTTGAGATTTTCAATGAGTCCATTGAAGGATTTGACTATGAAAAAGGATATACCTACACCATCGTCGTTAAACAACAACTAAAAGACCCGCCGATAGCAGTTGGCGAGTCGCTGTTCAAATATGTACTGGTAAAAATTAATACAAAAAAAGCCGTGTACAAACCGGTGAGCAACGCCCCTAAAATCATTCAGCCCACTTCCATCAACACCTCCTCTCCTTTAGATCAGAAATGGTATCTGCGGAAAATTAAGGACGAAGACGGCAGCAGCCTGGTCACAGATGATAATGTGGTCTGGATGGAAATCAACACCTTCAACGACAAGCTCAAAGGTATTGGCGCCTGCAATCCCTTTGAAGGCGTCATAAGAACCAACCCAGCTAACAAATTTGAAGCAAGCAAGCTGACAGCAGGTTTGAGCAGTTGCAGCAATAAGAAACTGGAAAACTTGTTTTTAGACGCGTTGCAACGCGCGGATTATTATGAAATCAGAAGCGGAGTGCTCATTTTGTCCAGTCAGGGTAAATACCTCATGGAGTTCGCCGCTGACCCGGGACAAAAAGCAGTGACTGATGCTGCTTCTGGTTACAAGCCATCCTACATCAGCACAAAAGAATCGGAGCTGGTGATGACAAAAACCACGAACTCATCCACTACTACCACCAGTAATGATATCGATGAATTGCAGAAGCAGGTAGAAGAGCTACAAAAACAATTAGCGGCCAAAAAGCAAAAAGAAGCGGAAGAACAAAAAGCAAAAGAGGAAAAACTAAAACGGGCAGATGAAGAAAAACAAAAAGTGGAACAGGAGAAACTAAAAAAATTAAAAGAAATTGAAGAGCTGAAAAAACAATTGGCGGAGAAAGAAAAAGAAATTTCTTCTGAAAGCGCTTCTAAATCAACTTCCAAAACCACCACCGAAAAAGCTGCCGTCTCCGCTTCTATTCCTCAGCCAGATGAATACGATATCCCGTATTATCTGGAGAATAACACCTTAAAGGAAATGGAAAGGTCTGCTGTAAGCCTGAAATTGGAAAAGAACAACCATATCACCTTTGAGGCAAAAAATATGGAATCACCATGTCAACTGAAAGAAAAGAACCTGCCGAGAATCATCATTAAGCTGAAAAGCGACGAAACACCATCCGAATTATTTACCCTCTTGACGGTAGAAACCACCAAGAACTCCAGAATCATCCCAACAGGAAAGATGGTAGGAGGAAAAACCAAAGATATCAGCAAATCCATCATTGATATCGAATTCAAAAAAATCAAAGGAAATATCTATGAAATCCTGTTACCGGCGGATTTACCTGTCGGCGAATATGCATTTCTGCCTCTTAGAGAATCCGGCAATCTGAATATTTCGAATCCAATAGATTTTGACGTAACCTTTTTTGGTATCGAAGAAAATAAAGATGCCGGAACAACTATCAGCAGCACGGTTAAAAGTACCACTACTACCACCAGTTCCGGTTCAAAACAAAAGACATTCATTCCCTTGGAAGATGCGGATATTCCGCTGCCAACTACCTACAACCGACCTTATTTTATCAAAGGCGATGAACTTACTGATATGGAAAGATCTGCCACCAGTCTTGAAATAGACAAGAATGGTTATATCACGTTTGTTACCGATAAAATGGAATCCCCTTGTCAGTTAAAAGAAAAAAATCTTCCGCAAGTGATCATCAGAGTCAAAAGCAATGAAAGTCCTTCAGAATTATTTACGTTAATGAGTGTGGAATCTACCAAAACATCCAGAATTATTCCGACGGGTAAAAAAATAGGCGGAACACCCAAAAATATCAGTAATGTTGTTGTCAAGATAGATTTCAGAAAGATTAAAAACGAACTTTTTGAAATTATCCTGCCTTCCAATTTGCCGATTGGTGAATACGCGTTCTTACCCACCAAAGAATCCAATAATATCAGTTTGACCAGTCCGGTATCTTTTGAAGTTACCTATTTCGGTGTGGAAGGAAAATAATGAAGATCATACTACTTTAATAAATAAACCCTGCGATGCAGGGTTTATTTATTAAGAAATCTGAAGTATCGTAAGATTAGTTTTTCACAAACTGATCCGTATGTGTTTTTCCGTTAGTATCTGTGTATTTAAGCATATAAGTACCATTGGATAAAGAGGAAAAGTCGAGTTGCAGTGAATTCAATCCTCTTTTCAGTAGTATAGGTTGTTCAGACAGTACGCTGCCCAAAACATCGTACACCAAAATTGTTGTTGTATAGGTTCCGGTAGATTGGATATCCACGTTTAAATTGCCTGTTGTCGGGTTCGGATAGATATTTACAAATCCGTTTATAACGACATCCGTCAGATTGATATCTATAATTTTACTGTAAGAGATTTTACCATCAATGTCAATAATCTTCAATCGGTAATAGTTAAAACCAACCACAGGATTATTGTCCGTGAAATCATACGTGATTACCTGACTGGAGTTTCCGGCTGCCGGCTTGGAGCCAATCATCACCCATGAAACGGCATTGGTACTTTTTTCGACTTCAAAACGGAGTGTATTCTGTTCGGATGCCGTACTCCATTGCAACTGATTTACACGACCCTGATTCCAACCGGTAAATGAAATAAGTTCGACCGGCAACGGTGCGAACGGGAACTGGTTGGGGTGCAGATAAAACGTTGAGAAATTGGTGACATCAAATTCGACGGAATAGTCTGGTCCGGTGGTAATATTCGGATATTTCTTGACAACCGGGAATATAAGAACAGCAGAGTTATTCGTTGCAGGGAAAACAGGAGGATTCGTAAACGTTCCAGCTGTTCCTCCGTTGAATTTAGTAATCACTAAATCGGATGTCGGATTTGAAAACTGGTAATCCGTGCCGATAGCTGCCGTTTGCAGGGCATTTACCTCAGCTGCTTTAAAATATAAGATTACATGTGATTTGGTATTATTGACCGGTTTTACAGACCATCTTCTTGGCAGATAAGGCTGATAATCCCCAAATGATGTGTAAACTGTCGGAACTGTAGTGGCAGTATAAGCCATCATGCCCACACAAACTTCAGTGGTATCCAGCTTCGCAGGTGTTGTAGCAGGATCATCCGTTATGGTTGCTAAGATATGACCAAGGTTGTTATAAAAAGATTTGGTGCTACCGTCTGATATAACACAATAATCGCAACTGGAAGTGGTTGCAATGGTGGTAGTACCTGCAGATGGAGCCGTAATGGAAACATTTCCGGTATTTAGGCTATCGCAATTTCCTTTTGATATCAGCAATTCATATACAGTCGTTGCACCGGAAGTCAAACCCGTAATAGTCACAGGATTCGAAGTAGAAGAACTTGGCGTACCGGTACCCGATAACAAATGCCAAAATATGCTGGCGCCGGAGGTAATGGAACTGGCGGTTAATACAGCCGACGGGTCACAAGCATATAACTTGGTTAATGCCGGCGTTGCATCAGGTGCATCATCTGCCGTGATGGTAATCACCGGTGAAACCACCTTACAACCGCTTCCGCCTTCAGTAACCTGAACCGTATAGGTATAAGTTCCAGCTGCACTTGGTGTAACTGTTAACGGGTTAGCCGTAGAACTACCCGGTGACCATAAATAGGTAAATGAACCATTACCACCGCCGGAGCCGGCAAGAGCCGTCAAAGTGGTGCTGCCCGGACGACAGATATCCGGATTGGAATTTGTAACCGATACACTTGGTATCGAAATGACAGGCACATTGATGGTTCTGACCGGTCCATCCGTATTCGGTGTACAGGCATTTTTAGGGACAACGGAAACTGTTCCCGTAGTCGCTGTTGGCCAGGTGACATAAATCGTATCTGAAGTAACGCCCGGCACTACGGTACCTCCTGTAACCGTCCAGGAATACGTAGTAGCCCCGGAAACGGCTGTATAATATTTTATAGTACTGTTCTGACATACCGTTCCGGAAGGAACAGCTGTTATAGTAGGTTGTGCCAGTACAGGATAAATTCTGAAAGTCCTGTAAATAGGTATAGACCATCCGCAGCATAATTCCTTCATTTCTAACCTGATTTGATATAACTCTCCCGGTTCCCAGCCACCACTGGGTGCTGTAACCGTACCCGGCGCTGAGGATGTGGATGTATATACATTAGTAAATGGATCGTTGACTTTGGAAATCTCCCAGCTCCATTCCGTGATATTTGCAATCTGTGGGGCTGTCAAACTGGTACCTAGTGAGATAGACGCTGTCGGGCAAATCATATTCGGGGAAATAGCATTCATCACAGAGGTAGCCGGAGTCACCAAACGCGTATCGTAAATGGTAATATAATTGGATAATGTCGTACTGCCTAAAGACAAGTTTTTCACTCCTGTTGTAGTGTAATAAATGGAAGGAGCAGGACTGGCTGTTCCAAAACTGGTAGAAGCAGAATCTTTGTTTAATACAAATGCCGGATTGGAAGAAATACCGGTCCAGGCAGAACCGGAACTCTTTGTAATATCAATTTGTGAATTGGTGCAACCTCTTTTCCAGTCTACAGTAACGGTTCCGTCAACCGGAACTGCTGAAGCGCTAATACCGCTACCAGTTACACTTGCTCCGTTTACCGTTTGCAATCTTGCGCTGATACCGTTAGCACCACCCGTACCATTACCACCGATACCGCCGTTTCCACCGGCACCGCCCCATGCACCTCTACCGCCGTCACACCATCCTGAATTATCTCCCGGAGCTCCACCACCACTACCATTGGTAGGTTGTTGCCCATTAGAACCACTACCACCGCCACCAAATGCACCTGCTGATCCAAAACAATCCGTTACTGTACCGCTACCACCATATACATATATGTCAAAAGAACTTCCACCGCCATATCCTTTATAACCTCCTAAACCTCCGTTTCCACCGTCACCGCCTCTTCCACCGGTACCAAAATTAGGACCGCAGGTACAAGTACAACAAGTACCGCTGGCACCTTCTCCGCCACGACCGCCGCCGCCGCCGCCTTTACCGTCTGTTCCATCATTACCATCCACAGGGGTATAAAACACGCCTAATCCTGTAGTGTTTGCAGCAGCTACTGCACCATTTGCTCCCGGAGCTCCGGGTTGTCCGTTTCCACCGGTATTTCCATTATTACAGCCATTAGCATCACAACCGTACCAGTTACAACCACTGGCACAGCACCTTGCGCCTCCGGCGCCTCCGGCGCCATAGCCTCCTCCGTATCCGGGTGCATTATCACCGTTGTCACCGTTAGTTCCGCAAGAACTACAGCCATATGCATAACCATTTGCATTTCTGCCACCTAAACCACCGGCACCGCCACCGCCGCTTCCGGTGTGTGTAGCACCGTTAGCACCGGCGCTGGCCGCCCCGGTAGAGATGGCACATCGGCTTATCAGAAAACCTGTACGACCATTGGAATAAATACCGTATATAGACCTGCCTCTGCTGGCTGTGGTACCGGAGGCACCGCCTGTCTTTACATTTATGGTTAAATCCTTTAATGTGATATTATTGCCCCCTAAAATAATACCGGTATAATGCCCTTCCCCGGCATTGGCAATTAATGCCGGATTTGTGATATTGATAGTAGTGGCGGTGGCAGTACTTTTTATCCAGGTAGAAGAGTTATAACCACCATCAATGACCACACCGCCGGGTATGGTAATGGAGTCACTGGTATAAGCACCTGATTCCATTAATATATGATTACGGACATTATTGCCCGCGTAAATACTGAATGCAGCTCTCAAGGTAACCGGACAAGCTTTGGAGCCTAACGTACCTGAAGGGTCACCACCGGTAGTTACGTATATAAAGTTACAATCCCCGACGGATGTTCCGTTGGCCGGAAAAGTGATGGTAAAATTCTGTGTAGCGCTCAAACAAGAAGTGTAGGATGCATCCCTGACCTGAAAAGTATGATTGGAGCTGTTAGCCAACCCGGAAAACAGATTCGAAGATTGCCATGCGCCCGCATCCATTTTGTATTCATAATTTCCGGATGCTCCCCCTGATGCGTTGATGGTAACTGCAGCGGAAGTATAGGTAGAACCCGAACAGGCATAACCGATGGAGTAAGTAAACGTGATGACGGACGGATCTGTAATAGAGGCACTACCTGTTATCGTACAGGAATTCCCATCTGTAACAGTCAGGTTATACGTTTTTTGAGCTAAACCGGAGATATTACCACTGGTAGATGTATAAACAGGTGGTGTAGATGTCCACGAATATCCATAGGTACCATAACCGCCGGAAGGGGTAGCTGTTATAGAGCCTGTGCTACTGCCATTACAACTGGTTCCAAATCCGTTAAAACTGGAAGGGGTTAATGACAGTGCCAAAGCCGGAGGGGCGGTAAGAACGACCGTATCCACCTTACCACAACCACTGGCATCAGACATGGAGATATAATACGTTCCGGCAGCAAGTGTACCAATTATAGAGTCCCTTACAGCACCAGAATTGATTGTACGAGTTCGGCCGGTAGACCAGGTGTATATAACCGGATAAGCTGTTGTAGAGGCTGCGACGGTAATAGAGCCATTACTCCCCCCGTTACAACTGACCCCGTAGCCGTTAAAGTTGCTTTTGGTTACCGTGGTGGAAAAAGGTGGCGTTAAAAAGACCCTTACTCTGACGGTATCACTATAACACCCTGTTGTATTATTATAAGTCATTACTTTGTACAATCCAGGCGTGGTGACATTGTATACACTACCCGTTCCAAGCAAAGTGGTAGCGACAGAATCAAAATATTTGACAGTTGTGTCATTTCTGACAATCGTACTTACTAATTGACCTGTACCACAGAATGAAATGGTAAAATCCGTGCTTGAACCGTTTACCATTGGTGTATCAGGTTTGGGATAAACCGTAACCGTCGATGTTGCATTGGTTGAAAGACAGCCATTCGCAGACGTAGCATAGCCTGTAAAGGTTGTAGTTTGTGTCGCGTTAGTTGTATTGGTCAGAGTTCCTGAAATGTTAATGCCCGGTAAAACTCCTAGCCCCTGTGAGGCTGCTATGCCAGTCAATTCCGTTGTTTTGTCCCTGCTCCAGGTATAATTAGTCGTTCCTGGAACGCCATTCGGATTTGTAAACACAATGGTAGTGAGTAAATCGGGTGAACAACTCGGGCCTTGTGACGAAGGTGTCATAGCTACTGTTGGCTTCGGATAAACTGTAATGGTTGCATTAGTTGGAGTACCATTACATACAGGTCCTCCGGATGAATTGGTATATGCAGGTGTAGTGGCTATGGTGCCCGCTATGTTGGCATTTCCGGTATTCGTAGGCGAAAAAGATGCAATTGTTCCTGTTCCAGAAGCTGCCAAATTTATGGCTGTATTAGTGTTTGTCCAGTTATAGGCGACAGTACCACCGGTACAATTACCGCACGTAAAGGTGATTGCAGTCGTAGCGATACCTGGGCATTTACTTTGAGATGTCGGTGATGGTGTAACTGTTGCTACTGGATTAACAGTTATGGCTTTACAAGGAGATGAAACAGCATCGCATCCGGATGCAGAGGAAGTAATGTAAACGTTATAAAAACTATCTAACGGTGCTGAAGTACCATTCGTCATATTAGGAGTCACATATGAGGTCGAATTGGTACCTCTGTTAGAAGGTGGTGTTGTACAGTTGGTGGCCATTTTCTGCCATTGATAGGTATATGTACCCGCAACACCTTGTGAAGGGGCTGCAACGGTAAGCGTAGTGGAAGTACCATTACAAAGTATATTTGCCACCGCAGTGGGAGCAGCAGGTGCAACAGGTTTATTGGCTACTGTTGCAGTTGCCGTAGCTTGTGTACTTACACAATTATTATCATCTGTATAGTCTACTTTATAAGTTGGTGAACCAACTGCAGCGCCGGTAACAGTAGGATTTTGAATGTTGGTAGCAGAATACGAACCAGATGAAGGGGATGACCAAAGCCAGGTTTCTGTAGTACCATTAGAATTAGCCGGGACTGCTCCTGAAGTGGTTACATTCAAATTGATTGTACCTCCTGTACAAATGGCTGCTGCTGCACTGGCAGCTAATGTAGTAGGTGTATATTGAAAATATCCTGTTACAAGGTGAGAACAAGATAATAATGTACCCGTTCCGCACCCTTGAAATATATTAGGCAATGCCGGTATATTTGCCTGCACATTTGTCTGAGTAGCAGCAGAACCACCTGTTTGAGACCATGTTGCAGTTTCACTTACTGTGACCGTAAGGTTTCCCGGACTACCCGCTCTGTTTGTTATTGGACAGGAAATATCTCCAGTGGTAGTATTGACCGTCCAAACCTGATTAGGAAGGTTTGAAGCAATGGTCATTGTGAGAGTAATATTACTCCATGTTCTGGCTGTACCTAAAGTTGCCAAGTTAACACAACCTGAAACAGATTGGTTGGCTGCTGTCAGAGTAACTGTTTTATTTCCGTTTGAAAGCACCGGTGTTGAAGCAGAAAAAGGGTTCGTCGAAGTTGCTGTACATCCTGCTTTCACTTCAAATCCATTTTCAGTATTTTTATATCTTATACCCCATCCCCAACACCCTGATGTAGATGGTGTAATGGTATATGTCAAAACATTTGTACCTAATGATCCCCCTGCTACTGTTGTTGTGGAACCACTGGTATGTGCCGTTCCAAAAGCAGTAGGATAACTAAATGGCATTTGTGCTTTTAGCTGTGTCGGTAAAAGAAACAGAAAGGCCAAAACAACTAATAAAAACGCGGTATTATATATACCCTTCAGTATCTGGTATGAAAAAAGCGTTTTAATTAATTGTACTGGTTGGTAGAATAAATTCATCTGTGAACATTTATTGGGTAATAACAATACTATTTTCATTTGTTGCCAAAGCTTATAAATTAGATGGTTGCAACGATGAGATTCCAACGGAAACAGTATTTCTTTCCCTGATAAATTGAAAAAAACAAATACCTTGATTGTAACATCTTATTCCCATAGAGTACTTTTCAGGTTGCGTGTGTTAATTTTAGATATAATTCGGCAATTAAAATTAAACATTTTAAATGAAAAAATAAAGTTAAAAGCAACAGAAAATAAATTAATGTCTGTCGTGAAATTATTTATTGACTTAAATCAACAAATAATTAAATATAGGCTATAAAAAAACCTAAACTATTATAATTGCAATTAATTTGAAAATTTCAAAAACTTACCGGCATAAACGTGATTATCCGTCTGAATTCTTAGAAAATAAATCGCGTTCTGCAAATCCATTACATCAAACATATACAAATCTTTGAAAGAATGGGCGATAGCTGTCATCTTCACGATATTACCGTTGATATCAAAGCATACTATCGCCTGAATATGTTCACTTTGTGGCAATGTAAAGGCTACGAATTGAGCAGTGGGGTTGGGATAAATTTTTAATACTTGAACCGAAACTTCCGGGTTTTTCATACCTGAAACCACAAAAGCGGTATCCTGCAAACCGTCAAAGCTTAATTCATCCAGATACAGAACAGCATTCCCGTTTCCATTTGCTGACCTATTCATAAAATAAAAACCGATATTGGCGCTGTCCGGTTGTATGCTGTCGTCCACGCTGTATGCAATTGAATCATAAAATGGACGATAGCCGGATGCTTCATTCGTAATATTCAACGTACCACTGCCAATCTGCTGCCCATCTTTATACATTGCCACATAGACAACTGCCGTGTCTGTTGTGTTTAAATCCGGTGTCAGCTTGTAATAGCCATACAACCCTCTGAATCGGTGCGCTACAGGAAAAGCAGGTTTAATCAGAGGGTCCGTCGCACCGGCTAACAGCACCCTGGCAAATGGCAAGCGGGCATTATCTTTTATCAGGACGGCATATTGACCGTTTCTCGCATCGGTAGTTTTTAAAACCTGTCCTGAAACATTATCAAAAGATGCACTTTCCATCTCTGTTGTTACCCAGGAAACAGGATAATCAAATGACTTTATTATCCAATCTTCAAATCCGCTGTTCGGTATCTGTTGAGTGGTACCGGTATAAAACAAGTTGTCTAATTCCAGGATATTTTCAGGCGCCACTTCTCCGGTATTATTGAACATGATATTCAAATCATTTGACAGGAATCCCAGGATAATGGTATCCGGCACAGTAGCATCGGGGTATATAAACGGAAAAGCCAGCCGTACAAACTCCCCATTGGTCGTATAAGGACCGGAACTGTCAATGGGTATGGTAAACAGGTAGGGAGGCATAGGTAAAGTCGGTGTCAGGTGTAATCGCCATTCTTTCAAGACATACTCCCCAGCTGCGGATGCCCTTGTCTTAAATTATACCTGAAATATAACCAGACTGTCAGGCCGTGCATTCAGTGTTGCGCCTCCGTATAATCCGCCTTCCGGCTCTTGTACAATACCCAACATCAGTATACTGAACCCATCTTTTGTATTATCGCCGGTGAGCACGATGGAAGCTGAACCATCATAAGAAATACCCTTGTGCACAGGGTGATTATTAAATGAATTATTGGTCTGCCACCCTCCGGCGAGAACGGTATCCGTGATGGTACTCCAGTGTTCAAAGCCGAAATTAGGAATAGGATTTGCACCAATGTAAAACTGTCTTATGCCGCCGCTTGTATCTCCGGCATCAAAACTGATATGCAAGCGATAGTAATAGATACCTGGACTCAGCACTGGCGTAAGGGTGTAAACACTTCTGAATGTATTGCCTTCGATGGAATCCGGAATGGCTTGAATGCTACTCCCCAGTGATGGTGTTGTTCCATATTCAAAGTATGGATGCACCCTATTTCCCTTGGGATTCACCCAACCTGTCAGTTTCACTTTATTATCCGGATAAATGACAATGTCTCCGGTTGTCACATTTCCGGTAACGACGTCCGGCACTCCTACCCTGAACTGCAAGATGATTCCCGCAGAATCTCCGCCACTGTTGAACGCTCTGATCCGGTAATAATAAAGACCGACAGGCAGGATGGGTGTAGTGACAGAGACATCCTGATCGACGGTGCCGTATAAGGAATCGGGTGAGACAGCAATACTATTTCCCAAATTCTCCGAATCACCGTATTCAAACACAACATGCGTACCATAACCTATAGGGTTGACAATACCCTGTAGTTTGGCGGAATTGTTCGTATTGACGATGGCGCTTCCGGTGAATACCCCCGGAACATTTGTCTTAAACACCAGTATATTTCCGGAAGAATCTCCATATTTATTTATACCTCTGAGCCTGCAATAATATGTGCCCGGAAGCAACGGGGGGGTCACGGCAGAAACAGATACATTGTTATTTCCAACTATTGAATCGGGTATTACCGGTATTCTGTTTCCCATTTCAGGGGTAGTTCCGTATTCAAAAAAAACATGTGTAGGATTTCCGTTTGGATTTACATGGCCAAATAATCTCACACTCTTGTCCGTATTTTTACGGATACTGTCTATCCGTACGGTCGCCCCCAGTGGAATACTATCCTGATACAAAATAAATTTGCCCGTTTCACCGCCAAAGCCTCCTGAATACGTTTTAAAAAAGTCAACGGATTTCAAATCGCGAAAGGCGTCATTGATAGTATCGGGCAGATAAAAATCCAGCCATGTGGCGCCTCCGTTGGTTGTCTTCTTGATGACACCGAGATTACCCACCGCAAACCCTGTATCCGCGTTCATAAATCCTATTCCATTCAGCATCTGACCGCCGATACTATCTATTACTACCGACCAGTTATTACCGCCGTTGGTTGTTTTCAGAATAGTCTGTACATTGCTGTCTCTCTCACTCCCGCCAATGATAAATCCGGTCGTACTACCAGTAAAATAAATCCTCGTAAGATTTCTGTTACCTGCAATCCCGCTAATGGTAATACGGCTCCAGGTATTACCGGCGTTGGTTGTTTTTAACACAGTTCCTTTGGCGCCTACACAAAAACCGACAGATGGAGAAATAAAAAAAACGGCATTCAGCCACTGCCCCGGAATATCCCTTATAACAGTCCATGTATCTGCACCATTAGTGGTTTTTAAGATTGTTTGAATCGTATCATTTTCCCGATTACCCCCTACCATATAGCCGGTCAGGTTGGAGGTAAAATAAACACCGTTATAATGGCGATGTGCAACTGCGGCGGGCAATGATCTGTATTGCCAGCTGTCAGCAGCTGTTGTTGTTTTGAGCATCTGCCCATTCCAACCCACAAGATACCCGGTATCGTGTGATGGGAAACTCATGTCCGTGAACCAGGGGTGTATTTCATTAAAATCATAATACTGAATCAATGTTTCTCCCCTGTCTGTATATTTAATGACTGAATTGAGTGAATCATTGGTCTCTGCTCCTCCGGCCACCACAACGGTATTCGCGTCCAGGAATTTTAGTGTATTGATACCACGGCCATGCATCGTATAACCGGACTTCCATACAGAACCGGCAACGAGAGGAAATACCGTAAAAACAAACAAAACGGAGAGAAAGCAAAGTTTAACATGTGCAGCTGAAAAGATTTTATTTAGGGTTAGAATTTTTTTCATGATGCAGGCAAAAATAATGAGTTAAACATTTCAGACATAACAACACATTCACATACTGTGTTTAAAATTATAAAAAAAATCTACCGGTTGATTTGAAAAAATACGATCACTGTTCATCATTATATTGAATCACCTTTTTTTCATCGTTTTGTTGGTATTTAAGATGCAGCAGAAACAACTCCATCATTTCATCGTCTGCCATAAAAGAGGCGTAAACATCTTTGGGCGGGTTGTGCTGATTTTCCGGGTTATCGGAAGTATTATCAAATGTGGAGATAAAATGAATTTCAGATCCCTGCGGAATTTTTCTGTATTTATCAAAACGATAAGTAAGCTGCCAGTTGAATTTCCAGTTATTAATTTTCAGCAATCGGATAGTATCGCCCGAAGGGGTTATGGCATAGGCAAGCATATTTTTACACAAATGATGTGCATGTCCATACACCCCAAAAACGGACATATCATACGGAACCGTTTCTGTAAAATGAAATGTCTGAACCGTATTGGCAGGTATAAAAACACCTTGCTGAGTGGCAGACAAATGTTTATAGGTGCCGTGAACCGGAAATTCGTACACCTCCCGTCCGTCACCTTTGGTGGTGGTTTGTATCAGCAATTTACTTGTATCCACAAATTTTTGGGCTGTAGCAACATAATGCAGTATGACCATAAACTTTTCATCGGGTTGCAGTGTCATTTTGGTACCAACAGGAAAAATACCGCAACTGCTTCCCGGAAACCAGCCTAGAAGATACTTATCAATATTTACCTGTTTATACTCATAATTATTGGTCTTGATATATCCATAAGAATCCGGCTTGACCAACGAATCAATTTTAACAGACAAAATCTCAGCATGATGTAAATACGGTGTCTTAATCTTAAAGGTATAGTCTTTGATATATACCGGTTCTTTAAAATACCAATCCAGAATCCCATAGGTATAAATGTCATTGTTGGTATTGCCGGCTGAATCAGCGGGAGCAATATTCAACTGAATATCTGCTCTTGCAGCCGGTTTTAGGGACGTTCCTTTACCGGTTGTTTTTTTACCTTTCGGCATTCCTGCCGATGCCCACTTTTTCAGCAGCATCTTTTCATTGGCACTCAGCACATTCTGATTATGAAATTTCACATAAGCCGTATCTGCCGGCCAGGGCGGCATAATATTTTCGTTAACCACCTTCAAGATAGTGGGAATGCGTTTCACCACATCATTATAATCTGCAAATACAAATGGTGCATTCTCCCCTACCTTATGACAGGATATACAATGTTTGACAATGATGGGTTGTATGTGGGAGTAATAATTGGGGTTTGCAGCAATCAAGGAATCGGCAAACAACAGAAAAATCAAACCGCCAACAATTCGAACACTTCGAATTGTACAGAAACAGGCTAAACGGGTTATATTCATTTTCACATCTAAAGATAACACTAAAACGGATACAACAAATTGTATTATAAATTACAGTATTAATAAATTAAGTATTGTAATAATCCATTTTATTTTGTATATTGTTTAAGTAAACCATAAAATGAACGTCCACTTTCGTTATAAAACCGCAGTTATAATGGCTTTAGCTATAGTTATACCTATGGTTGCACATGGGCAATTATTTAAAGAAGTTTCACTGAAAAAGGGCATCAACCACAAGTCTTCCTCTCTTCCATCCGGTGTATGCGTGGTTGATTTTGACAACGACGGCTGGGACGACATTATATTCACCAGCGGGTTGTTTGACAACACCAGGACTATTCTGTACAAAAATTCCAATGGAAACTTCATAGATTATACAACACCATCCGGACTGGATATATTAAATAGCAGCAAATCCAATACGGTCTCTGTTTGCAGTGGTGATATAGACAATGATGGGTACAGGGATTTGCTGGTAACAAAATATTTTTGCAGGACCGGATTGTGCAACATCACGCTGCTGAAAAATAACAACGGATACTTTACCGACATCACCAACAGTTCGGGCATCAATGTTCCCATCTGGAATCAGGCAATCACATTTATTACATTAACCTTGGATGGATTCCTGGACATATACATATCGGGGTATATGAACGCGTATGCAGAATCTATATGATTCCCGAAACATAAACGGATACGTCTCGACTGTTACAACAATCCATTCTTTCAAACAACAAAAACAACAATTCTTACCGATCAGACTTCCGCTTACAATGCAAATGATGCAGGTTGCACCTGGCTTCCGTCGCAACAGATGTTGATTTTGATCACGATGTTGACTTAGTGATTGGCAATGACTTTAGGAACGGAATACACCAACGAATGCGTTATATAAAAACAACTACCCTGCATTAATTTTGGCATTCGTCTCCTAACCCGAAAGTTTAGAAAAAGAAATGTACTGCATGGGTATTGCGGTAGGCGATATCGACAATGACAATCATCTGGATTATTATTTTACCAACATCGGTAAAAATGTATTGCTTAGAAACAAAGGCGATAATACATTTGAAAATATAGCTGCCGCCGCCGGTGTCGAGAACGAATGGGTGAAGCGTGACAGCACTTGTCAGACAAGCTGGGGTTGTAATTTTCTGGATTATGACAATGACGGATTTCAGGATTTGTTTGTCGCTTGTGGTTGGTCAAACATTACATTCCCAAACACTGATTCTAAAGAAAAAAACAAACTGTATAAAAACGATGGCAACGGGCTCACTTTTACGGATGTAAGCGAAACAGCAGGCATCGACAGTCCTCTTTCAAATAAAGGCTCCGCTATCATCGACTATAACAATGACGGCAAAATGGACTTAGTTGCCTTAACCACTAAAATGCAGTATCCGGCTCCGGTGGCAGATTCACTTCAGCATTCATTTCTTTTTGAAAATAACGACGACAATGATAACCATTGGATTAAAATAAAACTGGAGGGTGCAACCTGCAACCGCGATGGATTTGGCTCCCGGATAGTTGTATATGCAGGAGGCCATACCTATTGCAGGGAGGTGGAAGGCGGCGGAAGCCATGCATCTCAAAATTCTTCCTACAATCATTTTGGTATCGGTGACGCAGCTGTCATTGACTCCATAAAAATTTACTGGCTTAGAGGAAAAATACAGCCACTAAAGCAAGTTGCAGTCAACCAGACCATCACCATTCATGAAAACGCATCCTACCCGACAGCAGTATCATCCCATTCAGCAGCTATTTACGGTTTATCCGTCTTTCCAACAATTGTCCGTGATTTGCACGAACTATCTATTGTCTTACCAGTGGCGAAAGGCGGATCTTATTCTTTCCTCATTACAGATGTATATGGTAAAAGTAAAGAGATGGGAAAAATTAATCCCGGAAACGACATTATTATCCATCCTGAAATCTATTCATCGTCGCCAGCCATGACCTCCGGGTGTTATATGATTACCATTTACGACGAAAAAGGCTATTCTTATACAGGAAAATTCATTCTGCTCTCCAACTAAATGTATGAAACGACCAGACACCGCTCTTTCCATTTTTCTGATAGTACTTATACTAATGATGTATAGCTGCAAGAAAGAATCTGATGTCATCAAACACCCCATAGATTTATCCCAAAAGGTGGCTGCATATCCCAGTGATTTCGAACAACCATGGATTGGAGTCGTACTATCCTTAATCAAGCACACTTCAGGATATTCACCTCCTGTAAGTTCCAGAGCCATCGGTTATACATTTCTAGTAAATTATGAATGTCTGGTATATGGCATGCCTGCCTATCAATCGCTGCAAAACTATCTGAATATATCCCCTGCTCTTCCCAAGCCAGATAGCAATACCATCTACCATTGGCCTGCAGCCGCCAATGCTGGATTAGCCGAATTCTTAAGGTTGCTATTTTATAATGCCGGTGCAGCAGACAAAAACACGATTGACTCCATTGAGACAAACTTTTATCATCAGTTTGCCACTGAAATTGATTCCAACGCGATGACAGCCTCCATCGCGTTTGGGAAAGCCGTTGCAGACTCGATTTTTGAGTGGTCAAAATCGGACGGAGGCTATCTTGCCAATCTGAACAACTACCCCGCTGAATATATACCGCCTACAGGACCCGACAAATGGATTCCAACGCCCGCACCCATGAATCCGTCTTTTAATTTCAAACCGGCACTACAGCCTTATTGGGGAAATAAAAGGGCATTTATGATGGAGAATATCTCCGGCGTTGCTTTACTGCCGCCACCTGTAGCTTTTTCTACGGACACCGCCTCAGAAATGTATAAAGCAGCAAAGGACGTTTATGACGTAAGTTTATCACTGACAACTGAGCAAAAAGCGATTGCGAAATTCTGGTCGGACGAACTGGGAAGCTACTCTCCTCCCGGTCATAGTCTGGCTATCTGCGGTAAAATTATGGCGGTAAAAAACGCCCATCTGGAACTTGCAACGGAAGCATTATTGAAAGTGGGAATTGCCGTAAACGATGCATTTATCAATTGCTTCAAAACAAAGTACACCTATAACTTATTAAGGCCGGTTACCTATATCCAACAACATATAGATGCCGGCTGGAATACATACATTGGCTCTCCACCTTTCCCTGAATATGCATCCTGCCATTCTACGCAATCAGGTGCAAGCGCCGAGATATTAAGTAATTTGTTCGGTGAAAACACCTCATACACAGACAATACTAAAGATGATGTGCCGTTGCCTGCCAGAAGTTTCAATACCGTTCATGCATTTGCGCAGGAAGCCGCCATTTCCCGTTTATATGGTGGTGTACACTACAGATTTTCATGCAACCTCGGGTATAACAAGGGAATCATCATTGGGCAAAATATAAACACACTGTTACCCGTAAAAAAATAAAATTATCTATTACTTTTATGGCACAATGTTTCATTGCATGGCAACAAAGCGCTTTAAAATACTTTTACCCGTAATTGGTTTGTTCTTAATCCTTATTCTTTCTGCGTATGATAAAGGAAAAGGAAAAGGCGGTTTGTATATTTTGAGAAGAGAAATCCCCTTTTTAACGACCAACAAATACAACGAAAAATATGTAAAAATTGGCAAAAAGCTTTTTTACGACACCCTTTTATCTAGCTCAAAATCTTTTACCTGCTCCGGTTGCCATCTGCCTCAGTTTGCATTTAGCGACACCGTTGCTTTCAGTACCAGTTTTCTTACGAAGGAGAAACTTGACTACAATACACTGAGTCTGGTAAACCTTGCCTACTGCAAAAATTATGGTTGGGATGGGAAATTTGAAACACTCGAAAACTACATTTCCTATCATTTGAGTGATACAGCTATCATGAATATGAATGCACAATCCATAGCCCAAAGACTGACAGAGGACACTACCTATTCGAATTACATAAAAAAGACGTTAAAGATTACTACTATTGATTCTGCTTTAGTCATTAACACCCTGGCTCAATACTTAAGAACTATTGTTGCTATCAACACAAAATTTGAGTCCAGGTTATGGAATGAAGGGTTGATTTCCAAGTCAGATTCAATAATATTTAAGGCTCTATTCAAGACCATGTCTCCCCGTTTGAAGTATGCATTGGATTTGTGTTTTAAATGCCATTCAGGACTTGCATTCGGAGGTGAAGCAATGTCCAACACCGGACTGGATGCGAACAGTCAGCATAAATATCGAATACCGGGCACCAAAAACCTTCAACTCTCCGGACCCTACATGCACGACGGGCGGTTTAAAACATTAGAAGAAGTGGTAGAACATTATAATTCGGGCATCAAATACAATGATTCACTCGATAATTTATTGAAAGTGAAAGGTAAACAGGAAGCTATCCGCTTAAACCTGAATAAAGCGGAAAAAAAACAAATCATAGACTATCTAAATACATTATTTGATCCTCAGTACAGAACCATTTATGATTCTTACAGAGACAAAGAAACCCCCATTAAGGGCAACTAAACATTATTATTTGGGAATGATGCAACCGGCCGGCTGGGTTCTGATTTCATACGGCAACTTTCTTTCTAACGAATAAATAGCCTCGTAGATGTAGTGATGTTGCACGACCGTTTTCTTCTTACCAATATCCAGAAACTTATCATTGAAAGCCCCTCTGTATAATACAGAATCATTTCTTACAAGATAAAACTCAGGGGTTATATCCGGATCGTACTTCTTTACGTATCGATTCTTTTTATCCATAAACAACGGGAATTCAGGTTTATAATTCTTGTAAAACGCCGTTATCTCACTCTTCTTGACATAAGAATTAACAGGAATTATGCCCACAACAGAGAGTCCTATCGAATCCTGAATCTTATTTAAATCATAACAATAATACTGGCATATAGGGCAGGTGGGTGAAATAAAAACCACTAATGTCAGTTTATCCTTACGGATTTCATCTTCTTTCCTGAAGGAACAAAGCAATAGCAGGATTCCTGCTGCTACAAGAAGCATAGGATAATATATAAACTTATTGATGGCTATCTTTCCCACTAGACGAATAGTACTTATCTTAGTTAAACGTAAAGCATACGGATAAAAGTTTCCAATCAAAGGTAGGTATTTTTTCAGACCGTGACATTTATATGCGAAAAGCCCCGCTTCAGCGGGGCTTTTCGCATCATTTTGATTATTAATCTTTAACAAACTTAGTGGTATGCAACCTGCCTTCTATATCCGCATAACGGAGTAAATAAGTTCCTTTAGCAAAGTTTGTACAATCCAGCTGAAGCATGCTTAATCCTTTTCGGAGTGATAGCGGTTTTTCCAAAACCACTTTACCTAAGATATCATATACACTGATGGTAGTGTTATAGGTATCAATTGACTGAATTTCCATATTCAACTGGTTGCCTGTAGTAATTATTACAGACAGGCACAATTTTATACCATCTATTGCGTTCTGACTCACATTATCCGCACTTCTGATAGACGTTTACAAAACGGATAGTTTAGTCATCTTCAAAAAACCGGTATTAGTCCTGCTTATGTTAGTTTATACATTTTTCACCGTTTACCGGACAAAGGACTGGAAAAACAACTTCACCTTAATAGAACACGACCTGCCCTACCTGACGGAGTCTGTAAATGCATACAGAATTGCTGCTGCAACCTATTGCAACGAAGCTTTAGCGGAAGAGATGAAAGCCAACTATGACAGAACATATACTGACCAAATGATAAAAAAAGCTGAAGAATACGCTACAAAAGGACAGGAAATATATGAACCCGTGGTTGAATTATGGGAAATCAGAGGATTATGTTCCTTTTATAAAAAAGATTTCCGTACTGCCTTACACTATTTCCTGAAATGCAAAGATACCGACTCCAACTATCTGGGTGGCATCAATTACATTGGCTTCACCTATTGGAAGCTGAACAATATTGATTCCGCCGCATATTATTTTAGATATGTAATGGAGCGAGAACATTTTTTTGGCTATTCCGCGAATAATATGGTAGACATGTTGGTTGCCAACAACAGAAGAAATGCTGCAGACAGTATTTTATATGATATGAAACGGCGTAATCCGGAAGACAAATGACTGAACCGAAAATTACTTGAATTGAACAAATTACAATAATGCTTTACTCAGTGGTAAGTCAGGATGTTTTGCTCTTTGTTAAAAGCTGTTTTCGTCAATCCATATTCCCTGCAATTTTGGTCAAAATGTTTCAATGTCTGCTCATCATACAGGTTGTCTCCTGCATTGATGAACTCCATTTTAGGAAGTGAAAAAATGCAATCGGGCAGAGTTTTCAACCTGTTCCCTAAAACTGCCAGATAATACAATTTAGAGGTGTTGCAGATAGATGGATTAATTTCTTCTAACAGATTATTTGCATATCCTATGTAGTTTATATTCGGTAGTTGCAGCAGTGCATCCGGAATAGTTTTCAATCTATTAAAATGAAAAATCACTTTATCCAGATTTTTTAATTTTGATATTTCGTCCGGGATTTCAGACAGATTCCCTTCAAACATGATGAGTTTTCTCAGATGACTCAATTCAAAAACGGATGGAGGTATGGCATGAAATGTAAACTGGGAAATATCTAAATATTCTAAGTTGGAAAGCAATTTCAGTAAATCGGAAATCGTATCAAGGCAATTGTTATTAATAGCCAATATCCGTAAATCCGGCAAAAAGAAGACTGGCTGTGGAATGGTAGTAAATTTATTGTAATTCAAATTCAATGAATTCAGTGAACTGAGTTCATTAAACCAAACCGGCAAACCGGAGAGTTCATTATTGGACAAATCCAGCATTTCTAAATTTGAAAAGGACAGTATGTCCTCAGGAACCTCTTTCAAATGCTGATTGCTTAAATAAAGCTTCCGCACCTGAGAAGGATTCTTAAGCGCCATATTCAGGTTGTAGTAGACCCCATCCTCACCCTGCCCGAAGGCAACAACGGGAAGAATAAACACCCACGCGTAAAAATATAATCTAAGGAAGGATGTCATATATTAGTTGCTGCAAAAAGTGTGCTAAAAAAACTGAAATCATAAGGATAAATGTAACTAAATATACCGAAAAATGATTGTTCGGATAAAAGTAACCCTTAGTTGCCAACAACAATATACCTGAGGATGATTCCTAAAGTAAAAAAATATGTATATTAACGTCGCATTCTGAATACATTTGTACTTTAATTAAGCGATATGATTTCACTTTTTAATAAATTAAAATTTTACTTTCTATTTATTATTACAGTATTTGTTTTTTATGGCAACGCCATACAAAGCGATTTCAACCTTGATGACAGGTATATTTTTGAAAATATTCCACCGAAAGAGAGTAGATTCAAAGAAACTTTTTCAGTCTTTGCCAAACGATTTAATAATGTTGACTACCGGCCTGTAGCAATGTTCACCTTTGCGCTCGAACAACAGATTCTCGGTGAGATAAACCCCGTTGTTTCTCACTTTATCAATATTATACTGCTGGTAATCATAGCTTTTGCCGTGTATTCAAGCTTAAAAAAACTACCCTTTAAACACATCGATTCCATTGCTGTCATCGCCACCTTACTATTTATTGCCCATCCGGTACATAACGGAGTAGTATGCAGCTTAAAAAGCAGGGATGGCCTGTTCAGCATGTTATTCCTGACATTGTCATTCAGGCAATATATTTTATACCAGCAAAAGAAAAAAACCAGCCATATATTCTTTGGTCTGATTTACTACTTACTGGCACTTAGCTCCAAGTTAGATGCACTCAGTTTAATTTTTATTATCCCGTTAGCAAACAGCATCCTCTATCAAAAAAACTGGAAAAACTCCCTCCTTTTACTATTCCTATTATCCCTTGCTCAATTCGTCTTCAGAGATATGCTCATTAACCGGTTTGTTCCTGCAGATAAAAATTTCTTAAGCAATGCAAACCTGTTTACCGAGAACCCAGTCTTCTATGACAATACCCTGATGAATACGCTGGGACAGGCTGTCAGCACTTATTTTTATTACCTGAAATTTATGTTCATTCCAAAGGGGTATTATTTTTATTTCGGATACAATGAAATTCCATTAAGACCAGTTTATCATCCAATCGTTCTATTGGAGCTCATCGTTGTCTTATTGCCATTATTCCTCGCTATCTATTTATATAAAAAAAACAAAGTGTTTACGTTTGGCATACTGTTCTTTTACACCAATCTGATATATTGTTCTAACTTAATCACTCCAGTACAAGGCATTGTAGCAGACCGGTATGTTTTCATTGCATCCCTTGGCATATTTATCAGCATGGCTGCAATCCTGATACAATTGGTACACACAGATACTTTTTTGCACTACTTTCGTAAAGTAAAACTAAAGAAGCTTACACCTGATACAATTGCATTATTCATTACTGCATTTTTAGTTTTGGGGTGTTTGCCCTTTGTACACAGCAGAAATAAAGCGTGGAAAGATATATTGACGCTTTTTGAAACAGACCTTCCGCACCTGAAAAACTCATTCGAAGCCAACCGTATAGCATCCTCTACCTATGCAAAACGTGCAATGGTTGCTCCAATACCATCAGAACAGACTGAACTTTTTCTAAAAGCGCTGCAATACTCCAAACAAGCCAATAAGGTTTACAATAAAAATATTTTAGTTAATGAAACGATTGGAATATCCTATTACGGATTGGGGAAAATTCCGGAAGCAGAAAAGCAATTCTCGAAAACCATTACACAATTCGATACTTCAACGGTAAGCTGGGATCTACTCGGCGATATCAAGTTTAAGAGGGGAAAATATGATTCAGCTGCTCTTTGCTACGGCAATGTGCTTCGTGTAGCTCCTGACAACAATTCTGCCTATTATAAATATCCGAATTCACTGCAACTGGCTGGACAAAAGGATAGTGCTTTCAATTTTCTGATACAATTGGCGAAAGAATATCCTAACTGGTACACCCCTTACGAAAGTGTCAGTTATCTCTACTTTAATCAGGGAGACACCCTATTGGGATTGAAATATCTCGTTGTATCTTTTGAAAAAGGCCTTAGAAACAAAGGTACATTTGATGCGACGAAAGATCTGTTGGTTCAAAAAAAGCTACAACCCTTACTCGACAGGCTTAACAAAATCAGCTGGTAGAGATGTGGCAATGGATTCCAATGCCTTATAACCGTACAATTGTTTGGTAATATTTTTAACTGAACTTTTTTCTGCCGGCTGAATGACATATCTGTACTCAGCCAGAAAATAATTATCATATTTATTGCGTGGTATTTTCCGGATGTCAAGTTGATAAAAATACCAATACTTTACAAATACCCTTGTGTACCATTTATCCGAATTGTGCATGGCTCTCGCATACGACAACAGATGCATTTCCATTCCTTTGGGCTGAAAATTAATCTTATACCTGCTTACCGGGACGATTTCATCCGTAAACAAATCATACAATAAACCATCTTCCCCCTTATACTCTATACTTATCCAACCTGCATCCATAATAGGATTGGGTGCAAACATTTTCCAATTTTGAAATAAAAATGAATTTTCAATAAATACAGGTATATCAGTTTTTTGCAAAATAGCGGAAGTTATATTCGCAGATGCTGAATTCCTCCAGGCTGAATTTTTAGTTAGAAAAAGAATATTCTTTTCGCTAATTACGTACACGACAAATGCAGTCAAAACAGTCAATATGGCTATTTTTATTTTTGAATACTTTGGAATGAAATAGCTTACACTTCGCTTATAACCTACCCTATCCCAGAAGGATGCGGGTAACAATACTGCTGCTGCCGCTATCCCTGTGATGGAGAAATTCCCTACATCCGTCAGTAAGAATATGCTTCCATGAAAGATCATCAGAAAAACAACAGCTATATATTTCAATATATCCTTGTGTGACGGAATCAGAATTAAAAAAGGAAATGCCACTTCAAGAAATAAAGTGAGATAGGTCAACGGCTTATATACCCAACTGTTATCAGAAAAGAAAGCAGCCAGGGAACTCGCATTCCATGCATCTGAAGCCATAATCTTTACAGCGTATCCATTCAGCCAGGAATCACCATATTTCGCCAAGCCTGTACAGAAATAAATCCAGCATAACTGCACAATCAAAATTACAGACACCGATAAAGGTATTTGCTTCCTGATATCAGTTTTGGAAATGGTAAAAAAATTGCCCAATGGCAAAAAACAGGACCAGGTAAGCAACTGAAATGTATATTTATCAAATCCGGGATTGTATCTGGAGAATGCCTGTAAAATATTAAAGTAGAAAAAAAGGAGCAAAAATGAAACCAGCTGGGTATAGAAACCAATTGTAAAAAGAATTGCCAATAAAATGGAAACGGCCATCCAGCCGTATGCAAAAAAATCATTTCTGACGTAATCAAAGATGGAAAAAGCATCTTTACCATTCATTAACTGCATCACAGAAACCGGTATTATCGTATGTTCACCCCAAAACTGTGACGTGTAGGGAAGTTTTATAAAAAGCAGATTGTACAGGATGCTGACACCTAACAGGATGCGAAACAAAGAAACCGAACGTCCGTCTAAACGCAGGTATCCGAGTTTATGGAAGCATGACTTCATCATGCAATTTACGGGAATTGATTACAATTTTCTAATTTCCTCTCTCAGCTCGAGTAATGCCCAGAGGCCGTAAAAGGTAGGTTTGAATTTTGCGTACTGTCCGTTTACATTATATTCCTGCCAGCCTCCGTCGTTCAGTTGAAGTGTAAGAAAATAGACAATATCCTTCGCATTATTCTTTAGTGTGATATCTTTTCCGTAAAGACCAAGTGCAAATAGTTCCAGGGAGTTGGACAGGGAATGCTCGATCATATTTTTAGGTGTGATGGTAGATGTATCAGTGGCGATTTTATTCAGGCTGTATGTCTTGTATAGCTTTTTAAATATTTCATTTTTATAGGTGGCTGAGTTATTATCGTTATTGCCGCAATTCCTGTCAAACTCAGTGAATGTCCAGTAATATTCCAACTGAATAGATTTTGAGTAGTAATCAAAAGATTTGCTGAGTGTATCCAGCATTTTTTTCGAAATATTGAATTCATTGCAAAAGATAGCTAAGCCGGCACGACCTTGCTTGGTGTACATGCTTTGAAGAAATAGATCATACACTTGTTTTTTATCGACTTTAGAAACACTCTCTCTCACAAATGCGGTATCACCTACTATTTTTCCGTATGATCTGGAATAATTGCCTTTAATATCTTTCTCATCGATTGCGATAAATGAATCTATACCAAGCTTAAAATGATTATTTATACCATTAAATTTCAACGCAAGTTCAACATCGCTGTTATACCGATTATAGGCTTTAAGCAATTCTATTGATTTATTAATGCGTTTATCCATTTGTCGCAGCAGGGAATCCTTTCCGTATTTTTGAATGAATAGATCTAACGTATCGTCCGTTAGTCTGTTAAATTGAATAACATTTGGTTTGTAAGAGGAAACAGATTCTTCCGCTTTTACAGACAACCAGGACAAAGCAACAAGGAAAAACAAGGTAATAATTCTCATAAACAGATTTTTATTAAAAGTCGTCAAAAATACTAATTTATTGTAACCTGTTAACAATTTTTATGCCACATTTAACAGATTCTTTTAAACCTCTAACCTCCGGATACTACGACAGGATACAAAATATGAATCAAACGTAGTATCTTTGGTAAAATGCCTTTCACATTTGCACATACCGGGTACATTCTGCCTGTAAAAAAGAAATGGACACCCTATTTTTCAACCTCCGGACTTGTATTTGGCAGTCTGGCGCCGGATTACGACATACTATTCAGATTCTCTGAAAACAGATTCCACCTTTTTCAGTATGATTTGTTTTCCATTCTGTTTTATATTTATCCGCTGGCACTTGTCAGCATCGTATTTTTTCATTTATGCTGCCAGTCAATCTTATCAGAAAACCTGCCATTTTTTGTTCGTCGTAAGATATCTTCATTTTTATCACTGGATATATTTGACGAGTTGAAAAAGCATTTTATAAAGATCTCCTTTTCCATTTTTTTTGCGATTTTTTTACACTTATTGCTCGATATGCTTTGTCATTTCCTGGATGCATGGAGTGTAAAAATGCTGGTATTGACCCTTACAAGAAGCATAAAAACGGCCAATATTTTCTATGAACTCGCCATTTATGCATTGCCAATACTGTTTTCACTCTATGGTTTTTACCTGCTTTGGAAATACCTGACTGATGAAAACACAACAATCACCGATTTTAGCATGACAAAAAAACAACTTATGTTTTGGGTATGGGTAATCCTCGTGGCGGTGGGTATCAGCATATTAAAATTCTATATCTTTCAGCTGCAAGAGGATGGTTTTCTGGCAGATCAGTTGATTATTTCGCTTACCTCTTCTTTTATGCTTTCCTTCTATCTGATTTGTATATGTTTTCTATTTTCAAAAAAGATTTCTAAGCCCGGAACCGTTCTAAGATGAAAGAAATTGTAAACGGATTATGGATAGAGGGCGAGTTATCTCCCATTGAATTACTGACCATACATTCCTATATCCACAACGGCTTTATTTTTCATTTATGGACTTACACACCAGATACCATTAATGCTCCTGCTGATGCCATTGTTAAATTTGCAGGTGACATCATCCCCAAAGACCGCGTTTTTTCCTATACGGATACCAACAAATATGGACACGGGAAAGGCAGCTATGCAGGGTTCTCAGACATCTTCCGATATAAACTACTCTATGAAAATGGAGGCATCTGGACGGATATGGATATAACCTGTCTAAAACCATTTGATATTCCTGCTGAATATTTCTTCCGTTATCATCATAAAGTTGGCGCAGTTGGAAACTTCATGAAATGCCCTGTTCACAGCGACCTGATGAAATGGTGTTACGAACAGGCTGTTCAGAAAGTCACCTCTGAAAATAAGGATTGGATGCTACCCATTGAAATATTGAATCAGGGTATTATACAATACAAACTAACTTCTTACATACATAAAATATCCAACAATGACAGCTTTCCGGAGGTCATGCGCCTGCTCTCTGGTAAGCCGGCCATACCGAATGAATGGAAGATTATACACTGGATGAATGAGGAATTCCGAAGATTGCATATTTCGAAAACCATTTTTCTGAAAAAAACTGTTATCCATCAGTTATTAACCAACTATTCCATCACTCACCAAACCTATGAGGGAACTGCAAGTCTGAAAAATAAAATAGTGCTAAGTCGTTATTGGTATCTACTGAAAAATATAAAATCTACGTTGAGCTGGTATTTGCTACCGAAGTAAATAAATCAAGATACATGCCGGCAGCATTATCCCATGAATAATTTTGCTGCATATATTGCGCCAAATACTCCGGATAACGGTAATTTTTCAAAAATTTCTCATTATAAAATGCCCGGATTTTATCCGCAATATCAGCAGGATTGCCATACTGTACAAAATTGCCATTGAGTCCCTCTGAAATCAATTCTTTGTTTCCGCTTACGTCAGTTGCGCATATATACAAGCCACACGATACCGCTTCCAATACACACAGTGACATCGCTTCTTCCCGGCTGGGTGCAATCAGCAGGTGTGCTTTCGTGTACTCTTCCATCACCTGGCTCTGACTTATTTTACCCATTAATTCTATATCTTCCAGATTATTGCGGACAATATAATCCTCTATCGCACCTTTTAAACTCCCGTCTCCTATTATTTTCAGGTGAATCGGGATATGATCTGCTTTTAGCCGTTTAAATGCCCTTACGACAGACATGGGATCTTTCTGCTCAACAAGCCTCCCTACAAATAGTGCCTGTACAACTTTATCATTGGCATCAAACCCGTCCCTGACATCAAACGACAAAAGACCGTTTGGTATTACTTTATTCTTTTCCGCATATTTATCCCCCAAAAATTTATCCGCACTCTTCTTTAATTGCTTTGTCAGCACCACATTATAACTCGAGTGCAACATGATGGATTTAATAACCGGATAACACAACAAATGCCAGACAAACATTTGTCTCGGACTAAACCATGGTATATCATGGCCATGTGACAAGATGATATAGGGTAGTTGAAACCGTTTTAATAAATACCGGGCAACAGCTCCACCGGGCAACGTAAAATTTGCCAGACATACATCATACTGACCTGATTGAAAATGCTTGCTGGCATATTGCCTGCTTTTCTTCACCCAGTCGTGCATCTCCAGCGGGTTAGACTGATGTGCATATTTCCTTCTGGAGAGTAAACGAATAATGGTTAAATTATTTTCAACGAGGTATTCCGGCTCTCCCGGAAACCAGGTTGTAAGAATGGTAACGGAATGTCCTTTTTTTATAAATTCAGTTGCCAGATGCTGGGTAACCATACCCGCACCTCCGCCTAATGGCGGGTATTCATAATTTAAAATCAGGATATTCAAAGCAGAATAGGTTGTTTCTATCTGTAAATGTAGAAAAAAGAAACCTAATCTCCTTATTTCTTCGCAGGCAGTTTTAACAGGAGGGTTGGATCTTCTTTTACGTCTTTGACATAACGTTCAATATCCTCTTTGACCGTAAGGAAATTGGGTATGCCCAATTTCTGAAATATCTCATCTATCCGGGCGATTACAGATGCATTCATGGTATCCAGTTGTTGGCGCAAATCATATAAAAATGTATCGACTATTCTTTTTCCTTCTTCTTCCGTATAGTGATTATTTTGGATGAGGTCTTCCAACAGTTCCTTTATTTTATCATTCGTAACAGATGCAGTTCCTATCGAAATGTAAACCGACTTTTTTAGTAATTCTTTCATAGATGTTACCCAATTATCTACAAATTTATAAACTTATCCTGTTTCGGAAAGAAAAACATATTAAGACTCAATTACTATTGTCTTAACCAATTTATGTGTAAAAATTATTGAATTCCCCAACTATTCAATAAATTTGGGGTTCTGATAAACTATATGCTTATACAAAAACGATGGACATATCTCGAAGCTGACGAAACACTCGTCGCTGAATTGCAAAAGCAATTAAAAATCCATCCGGTGATTTGTAAATTATTGGTATTGAGAGGCATAACCAATTTTGAAGATGCAAAAGAGTTTTTCAGACCCAGTTTGTCAAAGCTGCATAATCCTTTCCTCATGAAGGATATGGATGTTGCTGTAGATCGAATTGAAAAGGCCATCCAACGCAACGAATCGATTTTAATTTATGGAGATTATGACGTGGATGGCACTACTGCGGTATCATTGGTGTATTCATTTTTTAAAGAAATCTACCAGCAGGTCGGATATTACATACCCGACAGATATTCAGAAGGTTACGGAATATCATTTCAAGGCATTGATTTTGCCGGAGAAAATAATTACAGCCTGATTATTGCGTTAGACTGCGGCATCAAGGCACTTGACAAAGTGGAGTATGCCAAGGCAAAAAATATTGATTTTATTATCTGCGACCATCATTTACCCGGTGAAACACTTCCGGATGCAGTGGCAATATTAGATCCGAAAAGAAAAGACTGCACCTACCCTTTTGATGAGCTGAGTGGTTGCGGAATTGGATTTAAACTCATTCAGGCCTATGCCGAAAAAAACAATATCCTATCCGAAAAAATATACGACCACCTGGATTTGGTAGCCATCAGTATTGCCTCAGATTTAGTTCCTATTACAGGCGAAAACAGGATACTGGCTAAATTTGGTACAGACAGAATCAACACGAATCCGCGGGCAGGCATCAAAGCACTTATGAGTGAATTGAAACTCGAACGGAGTTTAGACATCACCGATTTGGTCTTTATCATCGGACCAAGAATCAATGCTGCAGGAAGGATAGCACACGGCTCTGAAGCCGTTACATTATTAATTGAAGACGATTACGACAAGGCTATAGAAAAAACCAAGAAGGTACAACAAAACAACACCGACCGAAAAACGCTCGATAAAGATATTACAGAAGAAGCTTTTGCACTGATTGACAACGATGAAGTCATGATAGCGCGTAAGTCAACCGTTTTGTATCAGGAACACTGGCATAAAGGAGTGATTGGTATTGTTGCTTCCCGATTAATCGAAAAATACCACCGTCCAACCATTGTACTGGCGGCATCGAACGGGAAAGCGGTTGGTTCAGGCCGCTCAGTTCCCGGTTTTGATTTACATGATGCCATCGAAGCGTGCAGTGAACACCTTGTTCAGTTTGGCGGGCATAAATATGCCGCGGGATTAACGATAGAACTGGACAAGATAAACGACTTTTCTGTTCAATTTGACAAGGTGGTGAGCGAACGAATTCTGGATGAACAATTGATTCCACAGATAGAAGTGGATGCGGAGATTGAACTGACCGACATCAATGAGAAATTTTTCAATATTGTCGAACAGATGGGACCTTTCGGACCGGGTAATATGCGCCCAAATTTCGTCACAAAAGATGTTTATGATACCGGATACAGTAAAGTATTGAATGGTAATCACTTAAAGCTGAATATACTTAAAGACGGACAAGACCCGAGAAACGGAATTGGATTTGGCATGGGCAATTACATGAAAATCATGCAGTCAAAAGAAACTTTTGATATCTGTTATCAGTTGTATGCGAATATCTGGAACGGACAGACCAAGATAGAATTCAAACTGAAAGACCTACGATAATGATTTTACGTGCCGAACACTTAGTGAAAACATACAGCAAACGAAAAGTAGTTGACAATGTTTCTATTGAAGTGAACCAGGGAGAAATCGTTGGTTTATTAGGACCAAACGGCGCAGGAAAGACCACTACCTTTTATATCACCGTTGGATTGGTAACACCAGACGAAGGGAAAGTATTTCTGGATGACAAAGACATCTCAAAAGTGGCCATGTATAAACGCGCCAAGCTTGGAGTGGGGTATCTGCCACAGGAAAACTCCGTATTTCGCACCTTAAGCGTTGAAGACAACATCCGGGCTATTTTGGAATTTACCAACTTATCCAAAGAACAGCAAAAAGAAAAGCTGGAAAGCCTTTTGGATGAATTCGGACTGAAACATGTACGCAAAACAAAAGGCAAACTGCTTTCCGGTGGAGAACGCAGGCGAACGGAAATTGCCCGCGCACTCGCCTCCGACCCCAAGTTCATCCTGTTGGATGAACCGTTTGCAGGTATAGATCCTATTGCGGTGGAAGATATTCAGCATATTGTTGAAAAACTGAAATTTAAAAACATAGGAATACTCATCACTGACCACAATGTACAGGAAACACTCTCCATTACAGACAGGGCTTATCTGTTGTTTGAAGGGAGAATATTAAAACAAGGTACTGCCGAAGAACTAGCCTCAGACGAACAGGTTAGAAAAGTATACTTAGGGCAGAATTTTGAATTGAGAAAGAAGTAACTATCTCAATAATCGTTCATCAAAACTAAAGGGTTGTCTCGATAAAATCTTTACTTTAGTAAAATCTTTATGGGCGGGATTAACCAAAAAATTAAACTCTTCATTTATTACTACTGATGGCACTTTTAATAACAAGGATGAATTTCTTTTAATCCAATCGTCTCCTATCGACTTAAAACTACTGTTCAAGCCATTTGCTTCAATTTCCTTTTTTATTGCGTTATATTTTACTTCTTCCAGACTGTTTTCCGGTAAACTTATAGACACAATTGAAAAATCCATTTGTTGTACATTATTAACCGGCATATGTACCAACACTTCTAAAGCAGCCAGGGCTCTTGTGGAAGAAGTATATAACATCGGAAATCCCTTACTGTTCCACCTGCCACCATACATCTTTGCCCCCAGACCGCTTAAATCATTTGAATAAAGGGAATTGCATATTCTGAAAACTACCATGTAAAAGCTATAGAATTATGCAAAAATACCGTGTTCAATTCGTCCTAATTCATCTTCTAAAAGTTCAAAACCGAAAATAGTATCTAAGAATGAGATCGGTTTTTCGTTTTTGAAAATAAGCACCTGTGATTTCATCCAGTTGGTGAAATTATCTAATGTACCAAAGACAGCTGCTCCTCTTTCGTATAAACGTTGTAATCTCAAGGCGCGTTCAGATGATTCAGAGCTGAGCAAATCAGATGGGGTATATCGCTGCAGGGTTCTTTCTGATAAATGCAGAATGGAAGCGATTTCTTTGAGTGACAGATCATATCTTTTTGCCAGCCGGTTGATTTGGGACATACTGACACCTGCTCTTGATTTGTGTATCAAGCGACTGGAATCATCTGATAATATTGCAGCAATAACAGAAGGTGCATCATATATGGCTTCTCTTTCCATTACACTCACGACCTTCTCTTTTGGAAGCTTATAGGTGACTGCCGGTTTCGTTTTTCGTTTCATCTCACGACATTTGTCACAAAAATAATACATTTTGTCGTGAAATGCAATTTTTAATCCACAAAATGCTTCTCGTTTTTCATTACATTCTCTAAAGTCCAGTCTATTTTTCTGACAAAAGCGTCTTTTCTGTATAAACAGTCCGATTTATAACAGCTTTTACAGGATTGCGGGAGACATGGGTCTGCATGTATAAAGGTTTCCAAATTATTGGGTATTGTTTGTTTTATATTTTCTTCCACGAGTTTTAGCTCATCGTGTACTTCATTGGCGTTAAAATACCAGGGAATAGTGGTATGGCAGTCAATATGAATCTTTTCACCAAACTTAATTATCCTGAAGTTATGAATATCAATCCAGTTTTCGCGACGATTGATGTTCAGGTGAGTAATGACTTTACGCAGCAAACCAAAATCGGCCTCATCCATAATTCCGGCTACAGAATGTTTTAGAATTTTATACCCGCTGTAAATGATTACCACCCCCATCAGAATAGCAACGATATTATCCAGCCATAGAATCTTTGTCAGCAAAATCAATCCCAAACCGATTAGCAAGCCAGCAGAGGAATAGGCATCGGATTTCAAATGTTCCCCGCTGGCTACAAGTGTCAACGAACTATTGCGTTCTCCGCTTTTTTGAGCCATCCAACCCATTAAATAATTGACTACACCGGAAATTCCGATTAACACAATACCGATATCCAGACTCCCGATTTTTATAGGGACAAAAAAATTGTAGGTCGCTTTTATAATCATACTTATACCTGCAGAGAGAATCAGACTGCCTTCTATGCTGGCAGAGATAAATTCAATTTTGCCATGCCCATACGGATGATCATCATCATGTGGCTTTGAAGCAAGGTATAAACTATACAATCCAAACCCTCCGGCAACGATATTGATAATACTTTCTATGGCATCTGTAAGTATCGCATTGGAATTGGTTTTAAAAAATGCAAAGAATTTCAGACACAGCAATAACAGACCCACTACGAGCGTAAATGCCTGTAAGGCTATTTTGTTGTTGCTATTGCCGGAAAACTTCTTATTAGACATAAAATCGTACGTTAGTAATTTCTTTCCGTAATATAATTGACCAGATTAATCAGACCTGTCTTTGATTCGGATGCATCAATGGTGGCAATGATGTCAAAAGCACGCTGCTTGTATGCATACATCATTTTTTCCGAATACTGGATTCCACCTTTTTTATGAATGAAGCGAATAAGCTCATTCACTCTTTCTTTATCTTCATTGTGATTTTTAACGGTATTGATTATCCACTTTTTTTCGGATGCACTTGAGTTATTCAAGGTATAAATGAGCGGCAGTGTCATCTTGCGTTCTTTGATATCAATTCCTCTGGGTTTGCCGATATCTGCCTCGCCGTAATCAAATAAGTCATCTTTTATTTGAAAGGCAATCCCGATGTTTTCTCCTATCTGCCGCATCTTTTCTATCAGCTCAACATCCTTTGTTGTAGATGCTGCACCCACTTCACAGGCTGCCGCAATCAGGGACGCTGTCTTATTCTTTATGATTTCAAAATAGACACTTTCGTCAATATCCAGTTTGCGGGCTTTTTCCATTTGCATCAACTCTCCCTCACTCATTCTTTTTACCGCCGTGGAAGTAATATGCAATAAATTATAATTATGCGTATCCAATGCCAATAGTAATCCTTTGGATAAGAAATAATCACCGACCAACACGGCAATCTTATTTTTCCATAAGGCATTGATAGAAAAAAAACCACGACGCTCATAAGCATCATCCACCACATCATCATGAACAAGGGTGGCTGTATGCAAAAGTTCCACCAGCGAAGCGCCGATATACGTGGATTCCGTCACTTCTCCGCACATCTTGGCAGCCAGAAAAATGAACATGGGGCGTACCTGTTTGCCCTTTCGCTGATAAATATAATAATTGACCTTATCCAACAGCGCCACATGGCTTCGCATTACATCGCGAAACTTCTGTTCAAATAATTCCAATTCTCTGTCAATCGGAGCCTTTAAATTATCTACTGGGTTACTCAACGATTGTTTATTTTTGTTAAAGGTAAAAGTTTAATTCGTAACGCAATATACAAACTTTAACAGATGCAAAAAACAGAACGGGTTATAAACGGCTCAAAAGAAAAACCAATCACACTAGATATCAGCTATACCCAAAACGGGAAAATAAAACCGATACTTATTTTTTGTCATGGATTTAAAGGATTTAAGGACTGGGGGCATTTCGATCTAATAGCAAAAACCTTTGCACAAAATGATTTCGTATATGTAAAATTCAATTTCTCCTACAACGGGACAACGACAGAACATCTTACCGACTTCGCTGATTTAGAAGCCTTTGGCAATAATAATTTCTCCATAGAACTTGACGACCTGGGCATAGTGATAGATTACATGGAAATGAATGCCTCCTTGTTTGAAGGAAACCATCATCAAATCTATCTGATGGGCCACAGCCGAGGTGGCGGAATTGCAATACTGAAAGCATATGAAGATAAGCGCATCCAGAAATTAGTCACCTGGGCTAGTGTAAAAGATGCTGCCGATTTCTTCTCCACGCAAAATATTGGCTTATGGAAAGAAAATGGACAGGTATTTACGTTCAATGCACGCACACAACAAAATATGCCTTTAAATTATCAGCTTTATGAAAACTATCAGGCCAATAAAGAATGCTTAGACATTCCGAAAGCAGCAGCAAACCTGCATATCCCCTGGCTGATTATTCATGGCAGCAACGATACATCCGTGCCGTTTGCTGTTGGGCAACAATTACTTCAATGGAATCCCACTAGCACGTGGATTTTGATAGAGAATGCAGACCATACATTCGGAGGTAAACACCCCTGGGACGCATTGGATTTACCGGCTGACAGCCAAAAAGCAGTACAGAAAACGATTGAATTTTTAAAGGAATGACCGTGAATTATTTCCCCTTTAATGTATTCAGCCATTTAATCCATTTATCCTGAATAAGCTGGATACTTTCCTGTTTTGTATCACAGCGTATATTGCCGAATTCTTTTTTTGTGAGCCGTTTTAAAATCCAATTCGCTCTTCCACAAACTTTGAAGACATCATCATCGATCTGATAGTTATACGTATTTTCTTTTAACTGCCCTGTCTTCACCCTGCACCAAATAGTGACGTCAAATGCATTGGTTAACCCAACATACGTTGTATCGGTCAGTGCTTTAATTAATTCCGGAAGAAACGCACAATAACGTGCGCTATCCATTGCCATCCAAAACGGACAGCGAAATAATTTTTCATAATCCGGTTCCTTAAAAATAAAGCGCCGTATCTCATCCGGCTTGTAATTGGCTATTTCGTCCAACGCATTATCTTTTCGCATACCATACGCCACCTTACATTCACTGTTTACTGTTTTAAGCTGTTTCTGAAAGTCAGAAGGCATGGAAGTTATTGCCAAAAAAGGCTTATCTGAGGAATAAACCACACTAACCTTATTCAAACACAAAAGAAACAATAAGAAAATGCCTACTAACTTATGATTTTTTAGGCGGCTGATTTCTTTTTGGATTATTGTTCGCATTTCCCTGATTATTTGGTCGTGGCGGGCGATTTTGTTGCCTGTTTGGATTATTTTGCTGCCGTTGTTGCTGGTTCGCCGGTTTATTCTGCTGGCCTTGCTGCTGGTTATTCTGTGGTCTGTTTTGCTGATTACGCTGCTGACCTTTAGATTTATTTTTGTGGTGATGTTTTTTGTCTTTCCTGTCCAGACTAGCCAGTGAGATATGGCCAACCACATCTGCAAATTCGAGCACTTCTTCCACACCGGCTTTCTCTTCCACTTCCACTAACTCGGTGATATCCGCCGGTTTTTTACCGTTCGCATTCATATCCAGAATCATTTTCACATTTTCAAGCGAAATAGGGTAAAATGTGCTGGAACCTTTCACCGTATAAAACATTAGTCCTTTCAGAATATCGGTTTTCATCAGGCGGGCTTCGCCTGTTTCCAATTGTAAGGTTTCTGCCTTTTCCGGAACATCTCTCAATGCATCAAGGTAGGTATCCAGTTCATAATTCAAACAGCACTTTAACCTGCCGCATTGCCCGCTTAATTTAGTCTGATTGATGGATAGATTTTGATATCGGGCAGCGGTTGTATTCACCGTTTTGAAACTGGTCAGCCACGTAGAACAACATAATTCCCTTCCGCAGGAACCGATTCCACCTACTATTCCGGCCTCCTGACGTGCCCCAATCTGGCGCATTTCAATTTTAACCTTGAATTCTGCCGCGAGCACCTTTATCAGTTCCCTGAAATCCACCCTGCCATCCGCCGTATAATAGAAAGTGGCCTTCCTTCCGTCCGCCTGGTATTGAACATCTCCCAGTTTCATATCCAGCCCGAGATTGCGTGCCAATACCCGTGCTTTCAGCATGGTTTGTTTTTCTTTGGCTCGTGCCTGCTCCATCAGATGCAGTTCATTATCTTTTGCGATACGCAAAATGGAACGAATATCTTCGGAGGATTCTTTCACCCGCTTTTTTTTCATTTGCAGGCGTACCAACTCTCCACTTAATGTAATTTGCCCCAAATCATAGCCCTGAACCGCTTCTACAATCACATAGTCGCCGGTATACAAGTCAAACCGCTTATCATTCCGGTAAAATCCTTTGCGTGAGCCATTCTTAAAACTCACTTCATAAATATTGTATTTGGCAAATGGATCAGCAGTGATATCGCTGAGCCAGTCATGTACTTCTAACTTTGAACATCCGCCCGTAGCACAGTGTCCGTTATTTTTACAACCTGTAGGCATACCACCTACGGTTCCGCAACTATTACAACTCATTTTTACCTAATATTGAGTAGTTATCTTCCAGCAGCCTTAAAAACCACTTAACAATAACTGAATATGAACAATTAATTCCGTTACTTTTCTTATGATTCTGCAATCTGAGAAAAGTAGTTGTGACAAAAATACAGTAAAAAACGGGATATTCAGCAGCTAATTATACGCAAATGTTAATCTTTCGCCCAAAGTATCTGATTCATTTTCAACGACATATCCATTAAAACAAATTTTGGGCTAACATTTCGCTCTATTTCATAATGTTTTTGATTAATCAACTCCATCAACCTGGAAAGTTTATTCAGGCTGATATATTTATCCAGGGCTTTGGAAATCACCACCTCTTCCTCGGTTAATTTAGCGCTTGACGGGGATACATATTTTGCCTGAACCGTTTCTCTGATAATGTGCAACAGGTACTCTAAAAATGATTTTAAATTTTCCCTTCCAATTTTGGACATCTCTTCCGTCCATTTCAATAATGAACCGGCATTGGTACCTTCCTGCATTCGGATGGCATATTTAAAAAAGTGGGTCAGTCGAATGGTGTCTATGGAGGAAGTTGCTTCTGTCAGCTTAATGGCTTCATTGTAATTGCCGTCCGCCAGATAGGCGATATGTGTGGCATTTTCTCCCGGAATACCTTTTCTCAGTAAAGCATTCGCAATAGCCTTGTCATCAATTTTATTGATTTTTACCAATTGGCATCTGGATAAAATGGTAGGTAAAATCTCCTCCTGATTTTCGGCAATAAGAATCAATACGGTTTTGGGAGGTGGCTCTTCCAGCAGCTTAAGCAATATATTGCCTTCTTTTGCCAGTGCCTCCGCCATCCAGATAATCTGGATTTTATATTCCGCTTCAAACGTTGTCAGGCTTAGTGCTTTGATGATATTGCGTGCTTCATCTGCCGAAATATTCCCCTGCTTATTCTCCGCACCAATATATTGCAGCCATTCCAGTTCATCTATATATGGCTGACTGATAGCCACTTCTCTAAATTCCTTTAAATAATCAATACTGGTTTGTGGCGGTTTATGTGAAGGATTTTTATTGACAACCGGATAGGAATAATGTATGTCCGGATGAATAAGTTTTTGAGCTTTTACACATGCATTACAGGTACCGCAACTGTCCTCTCCTTTATGCTCACAGACGATATATTGTGAAAAGGCAAGCGCCATTGCCAGACCACCTGCTCCCGGATGGGCTAAAAACAATTGAGCATGCGGAATATGTCCCGAACGGGCAATTTCCATTAAATGTTGTTTGACAGACTGCTGACCAATTACTTCAGAAAAAAGCATGCCCGAAAATAAGGATTAAAGATGAATGATAAATATGATGTGTGTCTTTAAGTTTGAACATTTTACGTTTATCAACAGTTTAGTTATGACAAATAAAATTTAACTTTATAAAATGAATAAAAAAGTAGCCGTTATCCGTCGTGCCAGTTTTAATGCCGCTCATAAGCTCTGGAACAACCAGTGGAATCCGGAGAAAAACAAGGCGGTATTCGGGTTATGTGCCAATGAGCATTTTCATGGACATAATTATATACTGGAAGTGAAAGTAACAGGTGAAATTGACCCGGAAACAGGCTATGTTATCGACCTGAAAATCATTAAAGACATCATTAAGCATGAAATCGAAGAGCGATTTGATCATAAGAATCTGAATCTGGATACGGAAGAATTTAAGCATCTGAATCCGACGGCTGAAAATATAGTGGTGGTCATATATGACCTCATCCGGGCAAAACTGGATAACCGGTACGAGTTGTTTATCAAACTTTGGGAAACGGAAAAAAATATAGTGGAATATCCCTGCGTTTAATCAGGTATGTGCCGTTATCAGTTTCGCAGCTCGTTGTGCCGCGCCACTCTCCCCTATCTTTTCCATCAATTTATTATAGTCTACCGGGTTCATATTCAATAAACGGGTGAGTTGTTCTGCAATTTTTTCTGTGGAACAATCTTGCTGAATCAACTCTTCTACGATTTTTTCTTCTGCAATCAGATTAGGCAAAGATATAAAATGCACTTTTGCCAGCCGTTTTCCGATTTGGTAATTCAGCCAGGAGGTTTTATAAATAACGACCTGAGGCACTCTAAACAAAGCGGTTTCCAGAGTGGCTGTTCCGCTGCATACAATGGCCGCTTTTGAATGTTGCAAGACCTCATACGTTTTATCAAAAATAATTTTCACGTTGGAGGGAAGTTCCGTCGGATATAAATCCTTTAACCTCGAAATGCCTGTGATAACAAACTGTTCGTTCGGAAAACTGATGGCAGTATCCAGCAGCACCGGAAGCAGGTTTTTTAACTCCTGTTGTCTGCTGCCCGGCAATAATGCGATGACAGATTTATCGTATTTAGACACAGCAGACGGATCAATGAAATCGAGCAAAGGATGCCCAACATACTGTGCATGAAAGTACCGGTGCTTTTTATAAAACAAAACCTCGAACGGCAATATGCATAACATCATATCGACATATCGTTTGATCTGCTCAACACGGCCTTCATTCCATGCCCATATTTTTGGTGAAATATAATAGACTACTTTAAAATCATGCTTTTTACACCATTTAGCCATCCTCAGATTAAATCCCGGATAATCAACCAGGATAACAACATCCGGCTTAAAAGAAAGAATATCCGTTTTTACTTCGGAAAAATTAAGCCGGATAGTTCGAAGATGCCGCAGCACTTCATAAAACCCCATAAATGATAAGCGGTCCAATCCAAACAGCAATTTAACACCCGCCTCCTGAAGCTTATCCCCGCCTATACCTCTGAAAACAGCGTCATTATCCAGTTTGGAAATCTCTCTTACCACATTACTGCCCTGTAAATCACCAGATACTTCACCTGCTATAATGTAATACTTCATAATTACCAGAAATAGAAGACAGTTGGCTTAGGGTATAAACTTAATAAAAAGCATACCTGCTATATAAATCAAAGATGCAAAAAAGATGCCTTTACACAAATT